>NZ_JAGGQW010000051.1 GCF_018613065.1 Bacillus sp. ISL-7
CTGGCGAACAGTGCACTGTTCGCCAGTTTTATTTTGAATTTGTTAGGTGGGGATTCCCACTCGGCATCTTATGTCAAAGATTCACTTTCTAAAGAGACTGATTCCACTTTAGTTGTGGGCAGTTTAACATTGCCCGCCACAATTCCGCCTAAAATAAGGGCCACTCCGAGCCATTGTGACAAACTTACGTTTTCGGCTAAGACGAGCGATGACAAGATAACTGCAACCGGAAGTTCTGAGGCTGTTAATATCGTTCCAAGTCCTGGGCCGATATGCTTCATTCCAATAGAAAATAAGAGCGGTGGCAATGCTACGCCAAATAGTCCAAGGATCAATCCATAAGGTGCTACTCCCATTAAAACTGGTAAGTGGAATAAATCCGTTGGCGTGAAAAATAAAAAAACAGTGATCAATCCGCCAGTGGAAAGTAGAGCACTTTTCTGCACGGGTGGTGTATCTTTTTCCACGGAGCCGCTAAGAAAGATGAGAGCGGTATACGTTAAAGCGGAAAGCAGACCCCAAACTATCCCCTGCCATGATATTTGAACGCCGCCTTCTGTAATAATGCCGGCTGCTAAAATGGAGCCAATGATTAAAATACCAATCGAAACCAATTTCCCGATGCTTGGTGTTTTTTTATAAACCATCCACTCAATTAAAGAGCCAATCCATACAAATTGAAATAAAAAGATGATCGCAAGTGAAGCATCCAGGGTTTGCAGTGACTGATAATAAAATACACCTGTTAAACCAACTGGAATTCCTGATAAAAGTAATTTACCTATTTGAGGTAGAGAAAGTTTTTTCTTTTTCGAAAAAAGAGCGACCCCCCAGATTAGCAAGGTCCCAAGTAAGTATTGACTTCCTGTTACCTGTGTCACGGTAAAACCTGCCGAGTAAGCAAGCTTTACAAAGGTTGATAATACTCCGTAACAGCAGCCCCCTAAAAAAACAATTAGTGCATATTGCCAAGTTTTCATTTTTCCTACTCCTTTCATTCCATAAAAAAAGCCACACAGCTCTCATATGAAAGCTGTGTGGCGAAAATAGAGATATCTCTAGAAAAGTCCACAAACAAATAAATTTTGTTATTTAATTTGACTTTGTTACTTTAAAACAATTGAAAAAGAATGTCAATGAAATTATTCCTCGAAATAGAGCGGTCCTTATTGAACCGCTCTATTTTGTTATTTCTTATTGAAGTGGAAATAACAAAAAAAAACCAGGTGGGATCAGACCTCCATTACAGTGTAGTTGTGGGAGTTTGCCCTTTTTTCGCAACGTTTAATTCGAGTTTTTCACTTAAGAAAGTGGAGCCCAGAACCAGGCCGCCGCCAATCATTTGAATCCATGTCATGCCCTCGCTTAAGAAAATTGAGGCAATGATCACAGCTGAAATCGGATCAATGTAGCTAAGAACAGCAATTGTTTGCCCCTTGAGTTCTTGGAGAGAAGTAAAGTATAAAAAATAAGCAAAACCCGTATGCACAATACCAAGGATCAAGATAAAAATAATCGAAGTTGGGTTTAAACGACCCAAGTCTAAATTGCCCTGCCACAGTACATAGGGAAACAGAACCAAGGCGCCTGCCATTAATTGCACTAACGTGATTTCGAAACCAGATAAATTTTTGATGAACTTGTTCATTAAGACTACACTTGCATAAAATGCGGCCGCTAAAAGGCCATAGCAAATACCGAGGGTGTTGTTCTGCGAACCGCTTGTACCGCCAGCTCCAGGATTAACGATTAAAAATAGACCAATCATTGCCATTGCGATGCAAATAACCTTCACACTTGTTAGTTTTTCTTTAAGTAACCATGGTGCTAGGATCATCACAAATATCGGTGCAAAGTAATAGCTAATGGTGGCATTAGATATCGTCGTATACCGATAAGCCTCAAATAAAAAAATCCAATTAAGTCCAATCGCAGCCCCTGATAATAGAAGAAGAAGCGCATTTTCTTTTAACACTTGATAAGATGGCTTATGTTTGACAAGGAAACTAGCAAGAAGAAGGAATAGACTTCCGATGACCCCTCTCAAAAACGCTATTTCACTTGAAGACAGCTCAATCTTTTTTACAAAAACCCCAATGCTTCCAAAAATGAGCATCGTTAGGATGAGTCTCATTTTCCCTTTCATGTTGATCCCCCCTAGTTCTTTATCTAAATACCAAATGACTGATCCAACTGCTGTTGCAGCAAGGGCACCTTAAAATCATACCTTACTTTGTTATAAACTTGAATAACGTAAATTGTATGAAATGGATGATTTCGATTCATATTAAATGAAAGGAGGCATCCTGGAAATGAATTTTACTTGGTTATTTGGGCTATTATTTTTATCTCAACAAGTGAATATGCCAGACAGTTTATTAATCACTAACAACGGGCACCCTTTATCGGTTGTTAATTGTACTGATTTATCGATGAACTTACCTGGATTACCTATTATTAATACAGAAAAGTTAAAAAAATGTATGGATCAAATTGACAAACATATTTATAAAATGCCTAAAAATGCAATGAAAGATGAGTCCGGAAAAATTATACCCGAACATGTTGGGTATCGCTTATTTCGTCAGAGGTTCACAGAAAAAGTTTTTTCTTATTATTTTAACAATGGTTCATCTAAAATAGAGGTCCCCTTACTTACCATTTATCCTAGAGTTGACAGTGAATTACTTGGAAATATTCAAAATGAAAAAATCGGAAAATATGTGACATCCTTCAACACGTCTAACAAAGGACGAACCAATAACATTTATCTTGCAACCGAGGCTATTAATAATTTTGTTCTTTTCCCAGGTGAAATATTTTCCTTTAATAAAGTTGTTGGAAAAAGAACAGCAGGAAAAGGATACTTGCCTGCACCAGTGATCCTAAGAGGAGAATTAGCAAAAGATATTGGCGGTGGAATCTGTCAGGTATCATCTACCCTATTTAATGCAGTAGATAATGCCGGATTAGAAATTACTCAGCGTTCCTCACACAGCAGAAAGGTAACATACATTCCACCTGGGCGGGATGCCACCGTTAGTTGGAATGGACCAGATTTTGTTTTTAAAAATAAATACAATCAACCAATTCTAATACAATCAAAAACGGTAGGAAACAAGTTAACCATCGAGATATATTCTTCAGATGTCATTAACTATACTCCTAAAAAAGTGCCACACCTTCCTTATGATCAAAATCACCTACCCAAGTAAGGTTACGGGGTAATAAAATAGAATTAAACGAAAGCTGCCTGTCTCTTGATCTTGAGTGATAGGCAGTTATTTTTTGCGACAGGGTGGGTGAATACTATAGGGTAAAATTCCTTTCAGCTTAAAAAGGAGACGTAAAGATTATGAAGTGTAATAGTGGAGCCATTTTGACAGTAGCTATCTTGTCTATCATGAGTGGATGTCAGGAAAGTAGTTATGAGAACAATCACACTATAGATAAAGGAAAGATGGTGGAAGAAACGATGACCCCTTCAGTTCATGTAGATCCTGCCATTGACCTCTCAAGAAAACAAACCACCTCGATTATCATTGAATTTAAAACAAAACCAGCGAAAGTAGCTGTTATTGAAGCGGAAGCAAAGGGGATTCCATTAACAATAGAGGAAGCGAAGGAGCAGGTGGAAGAAAGCCATCTTACTTTTCAAAAGGAACTTCACGAGTTATTAGATAAGAACCAAGTACCTTATACCGTAAGGCACAAATATAAAACTGCCTTTAACGGTGTCTCTATGGAATTACCCGCAAATGAAATCAAAAGGTTGGCAGAATTCTCATCGGTCATTTCAAAAATATCTCTAAATCGAAAAATCAAACTAGACCCTCCTATTTTACCTTCTGAACAACTGTGAAAATAAAGTAAGGTTGTTCTTATCCTTCGTACATAAACACCCCTAAAACTGGAAAACTAAATAAAAATTGGGGGTGGTTCATGTTGAAGAAAAGGATCTTAAAGCCGCTTTTTAAGAAGCTAAATACGGAACCACAATTTCAGGAAAAGTCCAATGCACAGGAGATTGATTTAAAAAAACAAGATATTAGCAGTAATTATGATCAAAATTTAGCGACATTTAAGTCCATTTTCAGTGTTCCTAAAAATACGGATGTCAAGGTACGGGAGTTTACCATTCGTGCCCTAAATCGCCGTGCCTTTATCATTTTCATAAGTACAATGGTCGACTTAGAGCATATTAAAGAAAGCATATTGGAAAAATTATTGGGAAACGAGCAACCTTCAGTAAAGATTCCAGATATTATTTCATACCCAATGGCAAAGGCGTCCACCAATATAGAAGAAATTACTGAATTCATTTGTGGTGGAATCACAGCACTCTTTGTGGAAGGTGATTCTCAATGCTATTTATTTGAAACCACGAAAACTCGAGGCCGTTCCATTGAAAAATCAGATAATGAAGTGATTGTAAAAGGAGCAAAAGAAGCTTTTAACGAAAAGGTAGTTGACAATATTGCCTTAATCCGTAAAAAGATTAAAAATGAAAATCTTATCGTGGAAACTAAGATAATTACAAAGCGATCAAGAAACGATGTGTTTCTTGTCTATCAAAAGGACCTGGCAAATGATGAACTACTTCAAACCATAAAAGATAAGTTATCTTCGCTCGAAACCGATAGTATTCTCGATTTAAGTATTTTAGAGCAATACCTAGAGGAACGACCGAGGTCCTTATTTCCAACGATATTATATACGGAACGACCTGACCGGGCAGCTTCATTCATTGAAGAAGGTCACGTTATTTTGTTAATGTCAAATTCACCAAGCTGTCTTGTACTGCCTTGTACCTTTTGGGCATTGTTCCATTCACCGGAAGATCATTACCTACGTACACCATATGGTAACTTTATCAGGATTTTGCGATTTCAAGCTTTATTTGTCGCCGTTTTTGCCTCTCCTATTTATATTGCGATTACAAATTATCATGTAGGGATGATCCCGCCTGATTTATTAATGGCCATTGCTGGAACTAGGGAACGAGTCCCTTTTCCATCTGTTATTGAAATTTTAATGATGGAAATTGCTTTTGAACTTATTCGAGAAGCCGGATTACGTGTGCCATCCCCAATTGGCCCAACGATTGGGATTGTCGGTGCATTAATTTTAGGCCAAGCCGCTGTTCAAGCCAATATTATTAGTCCAATTGTTATCATAGTTATTGCCTTGAGTGGCTTAAGCTCTTTTATTATCAGTGATGTGAGCATGAATTTTGCTATCCGGATCACTCGCTTTTTGTTTATCTTTGCAGCTGGCTTTCTCGGTATTTATGGAGCCACTTCTTTATTTATCCTTGGCCTCTTTTATTTAGTTTCATTAAAATCATTTGGCACTCCTTACTTTGCACCCATGACGCCACATTCCTCCTCGTCAAAGGACTTACTTATCCGTCATGTTCCCTTTAAAGAAAGGTTTCGCCCAGGGTATGTAAAACCAAAGGATATGGTCAAACAAAGAAAGGGATAAAAAATCTTATGAAGCAGCAACCTGGAAAGCTTGGTATTCGTGAATATGTGTCCATCGCTATTTTAATGGTGGGTGCGAAAGCAAGTGAAGACACACCTGCTAAACTGTATAATCAGGTCCAAAACGCAGCATGGATGATCCCAATCGTAGCAGCTGGAATCGCTTTTATCCTGCTCTTTTTATTAATAAAAACGATGTCATTGTTTCAAGACAAAAATCTATTTTCGGTTATTCAAAAATTACTTGGACGATATATTGGGTTTTTTGTTTGCCTTCTGATATTGGTCATCAACTCATTTTCGATTTCGTTCGATTCAAGAACATATACAAATATCATTAAGACGTTTTATTTTCCAACAACACCAAATGTAATTATCTATGCCCTGTTAATGGCCGTTTGTACCTATGGGGCGAAAAAAGGAATTCGGCATATCGGTTCGGTTGCCTATCTTATCATTTTTTATGCAGTACTTTCCTTGTATCTTGCCTTATTTTTAAGTACTCAAGCAAGCAGTATTCAATCCCTTTTCCCAATTTGGGGTTCTGGAAAACTGGAAATTTTGAAGCAAGGCACACTTAATCTATCCCTTTTTTCTGAACTTCTTCTGTTTGCCATGATTACACCTTACATCAAATCAAGCAAAGAATTTCGCAAAGGAACATGGATTGCCTTAGTTTATGTCTGCTTCCAATTGATTGTTGCTATTATGGTTTACATCTGTTTGTTAGATACATCCTTACAAGGAATTGGTTATCCATTCCACACAGCCATTCGTTTTATTTCACTGGGAACTTTTATTCCGAATATCGAAATCGTCTTTTTCGTCATATGGTTACTGGCGGCATTTATTCGTTTCACAGCATTTTTGTACATCAATGCCCTTATGTTTGGTCATCTATTTAAAATTAAAGACTTTGAATTCCTGATTCCATCACTTGCGACGCTTTATTTATTGATTGGATCCATTCCGGAAACACCTATTGATGTCAGTCTAGGTATTAAACCGATTATTTCATATGCTTCTGGATCTGCGTTTATCACCATTCCAATCATTTTATGGTTGGTCGCATTGGTAAAAGGAGAATTTAAGCATGCAAAAAACAGCAACAGTATGTAAATTATTATTGCTTCTAGTCATTGTTAGCACATTAACAGGCTGTTGGGATCGTGAGGAACTTGAAGATAAAGCTTATGTGATCGGACTAGGATTAGATCACTCCAAACAAGACGGAAAAATCAAAGTCACCATGTTACTTGCCAATCCCGAAGTAGGGACTATGCAAGGGGGCGGCGGTTCAACAGAAAAGCCGCGAGAAATTGTCTCGTTTGATGCCAATGATTTCATTGCGGCAAAAGCGACAGGCAATGCCATCATCTCCCGTAATATTAGTTATGAACTATTAAAGATTATTGTGGTTTCCGAGGAATTGGCAAAAGACAAAAATTTTATGACAATCTTTTACGACGTCGTAAAAGATAAAGAGATTCGCTTGAGTAGTTATTTTGCAGTATCGAAAGAAAAGGCAAGTGAGTATTTTGTAAATAATCGTCCAAAAATGGAAACAAGGCCACATAAGTACTTTCAATTCATGGTCATTCACGGGATTGAAAATGGTTTCATTTCAGATTCTACTCTATTCCGCTTTTTTACCACATTGGAAAGAGAGACTGACAACTTTTTGGCGATGTACACAACAGCTGAAAGGGCAAAGAATCCTAAAATAAAAAGCGAAGATGAATACATCGCAGGGCAATTGAATGCAACAGGCGAGCTTGATGATACACAATTTATTGGGTCCGCAGTCTTCAGGAATGGAGTGATGATAGGGAAAATAAACGGTCAAGAAACACGCACGATTAATATTCTTGATGACACAACGAATATTAAAGATATATTGATGGATATACCAGATCCTTTTTCAAATAATCATAAACAGTTCGCAGCAAGAGTCTTAAAAACAAAAAGTAATAAAGTAAAAATGAACGTGAAGGGCGTTAGGATAAAGATTGATATAATGATACCGTTAAAGATTGAAATTTTGTCAAACCCATCAATGACCAACTATACCGAGAAAAAAAACCAGCAAATAATCAAAAAACAAATAGCACATCATTTCAAAAAAGTAAATGAAAGGTTATTAAAAAAAACCCAAACTAAATTAAAAGGTGCACCATTTCCCTTATCTATGTATGCTCGAAGATATTTTGGGACCATTCAAGAATTTAAGAAATTCAATTGGCGAAAATCGTACCTAAATGCGGACATAAGGGTGCACCCGAGTATTGACATTATTGATTATGGTAAACAAGCAAAACAAACGAAAAGGTAGGAATGAGGATGAGCTTAGTTATTTACGTTAGTCTTTTTAGTATTACTATATATACTATGGGATTTGCTGTTTCACTATGGAAGGGAAAACAAAAGATGAGTGGAGTGGCTGTTTTTTTCCTCGCCATTTGTATTATCATCCTGCCTTACTTCTCAATATTATAAAATGCGGACAGTGTCAGGCACTGTCCGCATTTTAATTGGCGGTTGGGGCTGGCACCGCCGTGTTCCTAATGAAAGGTGTATTTTGTCTTGGATGTGTAAACTTGATCTTTTTCTACTAATAAGGATGGGGAATTAGGGTGACTAGGTGGTTTCTGTGTTTCAAGACATAAGCCTAAATACTTTTCCGCCTGTTTTCCTCTGATCGAAAAATCATTCCCTAACATATTGCCAGTATATAAGACAACAGCGGGCTCATCTGTCTCAATTTCTAGTTTCCGTCCGCATTCCCGATCATATAAACTGATTTGCTTATGATTCTGAGCACTAAGGAGGAAGGGGTGGTCAAACCCGCCGCCAACTATTTGCGTTTGCGGATGGTCAGATTCAATTCCTCGAGCTACCTTTTGACCTTCTCTAAAATCAAATACTGTCCCATTCACAGGGATAACCTTGCCGGTTGGAAGAAGAGAGGCATCTAGTTCTAAGAATGCATCGCTTTTTAACTTTAACTCATGATCAAGAATGGTTCTTTTTAAATTCCCGCTTAAATTAAAATAAGAATGATTAGTTAAATTGACAATTGTTTTCTTATCAGAAACCGCCTTGTAGGTAATCAATAACTCATTATCCTCGTTGAACGTATAGATGACGGTAACATGAAGATTGCCTGGAAAGCCTTCTTCCATATCAGGGCTTGTATAGGAAAAGATGATATTCACTTCATTTTCTTTGTTCTCAACAGTAGAATCCCAAATAACGTTATGAAAACCATTCGGTCCGCCATGAAGATTGTTTTCTCCATCATTTTTGGACAAGTTATAGCACTCTCCATCTATTTCGAAGGACGCCTTTTTCATCCGGCCGGCATTCCTGCCAATTACACAACCGAAATAAGGGGAGTGATCGATATACTCTTGCAAAGTGTCAAAACCTAACACAACATTCTCTAAATTCCCATGACTATCTGGAACATTAATTTCCGTAATAATACATCCATAGTCAATACAGGTTAATTCCATCCCATTCGCATTTGTAATGGTATAAGATTTTACCTTTCTTCCATGCAGGGTTCCAAATACAGTTTCAGTTAGCTTCATCATAATCTCTTTTTAATTCCCTTTTCGAAGATCAAATAATTGATGATTAATCGCAACAGTATGCGGATATATATCTTTGTACACTTGATAGAATTCCTTATAGCGCTGAACGTTTTCTGGTTTTGGTTCATATACCTTATCAGCTTTAATGAAGACCTCTGCACATTCTTGAAGAGAGGGGAACCAATTCAATCCAGCTGCCGCAATCATCGCGGCCCCCATACCAGGGCCTTGTTCGTTTTGTAGCTTCACGACTCTTGTGTTAAAGAGATCAGCTTGTATTTGCAGCCATAATTCACTCTTCGCACCGCCGCCAATAGAAATAACGGTATCAATGGCCTTGCCATAATTGCGGAAGATTTCGACACTCTCATTAATCGAGAAAACAATCCCTTCGATGACCGCTCGAGTAAAGTCACCTTTGTTGTGGGAGCCGTCAATTCCAGTAAAAGTTCCTCTTATTTTTGCATCCGCATAGGGTGTGCGTTCACCTACTAAGAATGGAGTAAAGATTAGACCGTTCGCACCGATTGTGGATTGTGCGGCCTCGTCTAGTAGACTGTCGAATGATTGATCTTTGGCGAAGGTGTCCTTAAACCAGGTTAAGCTATAGCCAGCTGCAAGCGTGACACCCATGGTATAGTAGGAGTCTTTTTGCCCATGATTGAAAAGATGAACTTTACCACCGTAATTTTTGCTTTTATCGTTCTCATATGAAAGGAACACACCTGATGTTCCGATACTGCAAAGGGCCGTTCCTTCGGATAAAATCCCTGCTCCGATTGCACCGCAAGCATTGTCTGCTCCACCTGCGAACACCTTAGTCGATGAAGATAAACCAGTGAGCTCCGCAATCTCTGGCAAGAGCGTTCCGACGAAGTCTTCAGTTTCCACTAATGGAGGACATATGGCAGCAGAGATTTCAAATGTACGAAGAATATCGGCACTCCATGATTTGTTGACGACGTCTAACATCAGCGTACCCGCAGCATCTGAGTAATCCATATGTATTTTTCCTGTTATTCGATAGCGGAGGTAATCTTTTGGAAGTAAAAATACGTTTGTATTTTCTAGGTTTTCGGGTTCATTCTCTTTCACCCAAAGAATCTTTGGTAAGGTAAAGCCTTCTAGAGCAGGGTTTTTTGTTATTTCAAGCAGTTTACCGCCTAGCTGCTGATCAATTTTCTTGCATTGTGGGGTGGTTCTAGTGTCGTTCCATAGAATCGCATTTCTGATTACTTGATGATTTTTGTCCAGCAAGACCAACCCATGCATTTGTCCGGAAAAACTAAGACCCTCAATATCGGCTGGGTTTATGTTTGATTCAGTGACTAACTGCTGTAATGCAGCGATTGTTTTTTCTACCCATTCCTCTGGATTTTGTTCACTATATCCTGGCTGCTGCTGAATTAACGGGTAATCCTTTGAAACCGAATAACGAACATTGCCCTCTTGGTCAACGAGAAGGACTTTAACAGAGCTTGTCCCTAAATCTACCCCAATTACATATTTCATGTTGATCTCCTCACTTTTTATAGAGTTGTATAATAGTAAACTTACTTTGATGTTGAAAAAGTCCTTTTGAGGACAAGGTTACCAACTTTTTTCCATATTGTTAAAAATAAACGCTACCCTCCATGTTTGTTATAAAGGATAGCGACCTATATTTATCATGCGGTTTTTTTCCAACTTCCTTCCATTTCCTCTAATGTCTTGCCTTTGGTTTCAGGTACAAACTTCCAAACAAAAATGGCAGAAAGAACACTCATTAATCCGTAAAACCCATAGGTTACAGCGCCACTATATTCCATCATCATTGGATACGTAGAGGAAATAAGATAGTTCGCTGCCCATTGCGCCGCAACCGCAATTGCAACAGCGCGCCCACGGATATTATTCGGAAAAATTTCAGAAATCAATACCCAGCAGATTGGACCCCATGACATCATAAAGGAAGCAGTATAAACGATAATGAAGATTAAAGTACTTACTCCGATGACATCAAAATAAGCCAAACTAGAAACACCAAACATACCGATAGCCATACCAACAGAACCTATGATTAATAATGGTTTACGGCCCCATTTATCTACAGTCATAATCGCTACAAGGGTAAAAACAACGTTGATTAATCCCATAACTGTTGTTTGTAACATCGAAGCATCTTTTCCTGCTCCCATGCTTTCAAAAATCCTTGGTGCATAATACAAGGCAACATTGATTCCAACAAACTGTTGAAACACAGAAAGTAAGATTCCAATAACGATAACGGCTTTTCCGTAAGTAAATAGTTTCTCTGAAGAAGCATCGACCGTTTGTTTGATTTGTTGCAAAATCGTTTTTGCTGCTGATGATCCATTAATTTTTGCGAGAATCGCAAGTGCTTTATCATCTTGATTTTTCAAGGATAAATAGCGAGGTGTTTCAGGAACCATCAGTAAGAATAACCCAAACATTAGAGCTGGTACACCACACGATGCAAACATGTATCTCCAGCCAATATCATTTACCCATGCTTGACTTTCGCCGCTCGAAATCGAGAAGTTAACGAAATAAGCAACAAGCATACCAAGGATGATCATAAATTGGTTAAAGGAAACCAACCGGCCGCGGATATTTGCAGGGGCTATTTCCCCAATATACATCGGGCAAACGGCTGAAGCCAATCCAACACCAATTCCACCTAATATCCGATAAAGGTTAAAGGCAATTAACAATCCGATGGTTGGTTCCCCTTTGGTGAAAAATAAAAATTCTGGATAGGCAGCCCCTAGTGACGAAACTAAGAAAAAGATCGAAGCAAAAATGAGAGAATTTTTTCGGCCGAATTTCGAGGCAAAAAGTCCTGAAATGAAACCGCCGATAATACAACCAATCAGTGCACTTGAAATCGTTGCCCCATGAATAAATGCCCCTAAGTTCAGACTATCAATCAGATAAATTTTTATTGATTCCTCCGCACCAGAAATAACGGCTGTATCATATCCGAAAAGCAAGCCGCCAATGGCAGCTACCAGGGTAATTCCAAAAAGATAAAGCGAGTTCTTTTTTTGCTCCATCGTAATGTTTAAAGACAGTTTCATTTTAGGAAAATAAGATTCTACCATTCTTTAATAATAACAGCGCTTTCAAGTTGTTTAATATATAGGCTCTGTTAAAATAGGCTGTTGATTTCCGCTCCAACTTGCTAAAAAAATCAACAATGACCTTTAACACAGCCAATATATAAAGTAGATAAAAGCTCAACACCTAAAATCTGTCTTTATCCTCCTTTTATTTTGGATGAAATGAAAAACTAGGAAATTACTTCAGTTAAATGGTTTTCAAAAAAATGGACCCGCAACAACATTGACTTTCTTCAGTTAACGGGTCCATTTAGAAGAGAAGGCTTAATTTTTTAAACTTCTAAAAGATATTGGTTTAAAACAGCTTTTAAGCGTTCCGTTTTACCAGAAACATTTTTAATTGTGTCATTATTAAGAGCATATGTCTCAAGTGTGTGGAAGTTGGCTCTGCCTTGAACAATGTCCAGGCCAATTCCTTTCGTAAAGCTGCTGTAACGTGCGGCAATAACATCTTCAAAAACGCGATCTTCAATTAATTTATGAGCTACTTTCAAACCTCTTGCAAAGGCATCCATTCCAGCTACATGCGCATGGACTAGATCTTCAACTTCAAAGGATGTTCTTCTTACCTTGGCATCAAAGTTTAAGCCGCCGCGACCAAGACCACCGTTTTGTAGAATTTCATACATTGCTAGGGTTGTAGAATATAAATCAGTTGGGAATTCATCAGTATCCCAGCCAAGTAAAGGATTTCCTTGGTTTGCATCAACGGAACCAAGAAGGCCGCTTGTTCTTGCCACACGTAACTCATGTTCAAATGTATGTCCAGCAAGTGTAGCATGGTTTGCTTCCAGGTTTAATTTAAAGTAATTCTCTAAGCCGTATTGTCTTAAGAAGGCAATTGTTGTTGCTGCATCTGTATCATATTGGTGGGTGGTAGGCTCTTTTGGTTTTGGCTCAATTAAGAATTGACCTGTAAAGCCGATTTCCTTCGCATAATCAACGGCCATATGCAAGAATCTTGCTAAGTTATCAAGCTCAAGTTTTAAGTCTGTATTTAATAATGTTTCATAACCTTCACGTCCGCCCCAGAATACATAGTTTTCTGCGCCAAGGAGTTTTGCAGTTTCTAAGCCTTTCTTCACTTGTGCTGCTTCATAGGCAAATACGTCAGCATTACAAGAAGTGGCAGCACCATGCACGAAACGTGGATTAGTAAACATGTTAGCTGTATTCCACAATAGTTTTGTATTACTAGTTTTCATGTAATCTTTAATCATTTCAACAATGATATCTAAATTTTTATTTGTTTCACTTAAGGTTCTGCCTTCCGGTGCAACATCGCGATCATGGAAAGCGAAAAATGGTACGCCAAGCTTTTCAAAAAGTTCAAATGAAGCTTCTACTCTTGCTTTTGCTAAATCCATCCCAGTGAAGTGATTCCATGGTCTTTCCATTGTAGCGGCACCAAAAGGATCAGATCCATCCGCAGTAAAGGTGTGCCAGTAAGCAACTGAAAAACGTAAAATGTCCTTCATAGTTTTGCCGCCAATGACTTCCTCAGGGTTGTAATACTTGAATGCTAATGGATTTTTAGAATCCTTTCCTTCATAAGCCACCTTGTTTACGCTTCCAAAATAGGTATTCATTTTTGTTTGAACCATGTTTTTTCCCTCCTGAAATAAATTGTTATTTAAAACTATGTAGCTTCAGTAGATGTTTATTCCTGTTAGTTTGTTGTTTGGATAAACTAACTTGATTACATCTTATAAAATTAAAGAGCTTTAATCAATAGTTTTTTTTGAATATTTTATGTATATTTCCGACAAATGTTGACTTATAATAGGATTATATAACTATAAAACATCGAAACTTAATTTATGCATTATACAAATGGGGGTGCAAACTTGTGATTATTGCAGATCAAATGTTAGTCAAAAAAATGAATCAAAAGGTACTATTAAATGAAATCGTTTCCAATTCGCCTATTTCGAGGGCAAGATTATCTGAAATAACAGGTTTAAATAAATCGACTGTTTCTTCCCAAGTTAATACGCTAATGGAAAAGAATCTTATTTTTGAAATCGGGCAGGGGCAATCTAGCGGTGGAAGAAAGCCTGTCATGCTCGTTTTTAATAAGAATGCTGGTTATTCAATTGGGATTGATATCGGTGTTGATTCTATAAATGGCATCTTAACGGATTTAAAAGGAAACATTGTCTTGGACCAATATCAGCATCTAGAAAATCCTTCTCTTGATAAGAACAAAGACGTTTTATTTTCAATGATTGAGGATCTCATCAAGCAAATGCCAGATTCCCCTTACGGATTGATTGGCATTGGTTTATGTATCCCAGGTCTTGTCGATACCGATCAAAAGGTCATTTTCACCCCAAATATCGACTGGAATTATGAACTTGACTTAAAATCGCTCATTGAGCAGGAATTTCAGGTACCAGTTTTTATTGAAAATGAAGCCAATGCAGGCGCCTATGGAGAAAAAGTATTTGGGGCAGCTAAAAATTATGAAAACATAATCTACGTTAGCGTGGGAACTGGAATCGGGATCGGAATTGTTATTAATAATAATTTATATCGAGGGGTTAATGGGTTTGCCGGAGAAATGGGCCATCTGACTATCGATTTTAATGGGCTCAAATGCAGTTGTGGAAACCGAGGATGCTGGGAATTATACGCCTCTGAAAAAGCATTACTAAATACTTTTCAGAATAACGATACCATCACTTCCTATCAGGAACTAATTAATCTAGCAAACCAAAATGATCCGGATATATTAATGGCATTACAAAATTTCGGCTTCTACCTTGGGATTGGATTAACAAGTATCTTAAATACATTTAACCCACAAGCAGTTATTATCCGAAACGACATTGTTGAAGCTCTCCCTATGGTGTTGAATTCGATTCGAAATTCTATTTTATCAAGAAGTAATGACAAGCTTAATAACAGTCATGAGTTATTATTGTCTTCCTTGGGGAAAAATGCTCCCGCCTTAGGGACATCCTCGATTGCTATTGAACATTTCTTAGAAAAGTTTACATCGTAAAATTGTATGGCTATTTCGCCAGGTGGAAAGGTGGAGGACGATTTGAAAAGAACAGTATATATTACAAGAAAGCTACCCGATGATATGATCGATAAACTTTCAAATCATTTTCAGGTGAGAATGTGGCACGAGGAACATGTCCCTGTTCCAAGGGATGTTTTACTAAAAGAAATAGAAGATGTGGATGGGCTTATTTGCCTTCTAACAGAAAAGATAGATGAAGAGGTCCTAAGTAAAGCCAAACAGTTAAAGGTTATTAGTAACATAGCAGTGGGCTATAATAATATCGATATTGACTTTGCTGCTAAGAGGGGAATCGTCGTAACCAACACCCCTGGCGTGTTAACCGAAACGACAGCTGATTTAACGTTTGCCCTATTAATGGCGACTGCACGCAGAGTCGTGGAGTCATCTGATTTCCTGCGCAGTGGGGAATGGGGGGCATGGTCCCTTATGCAGATGACTGGACAAGATATTTATGGTGCAACCTTAGGGATTATTGGATTAGGAAGAATTGGAGAAGCGCTCGTCAAGCGGGCAAAGGGCTTTGATATGAATGTTCTCTATTATAACCGGACACGGAAACCGGAAAAAGAAGAAAAGCTAGGGATTCACTACAGGGAAATGAAGGGTTTGTTGCAGCAATCTGATTTTGTCTGCCTTCTGTTACCTTATAGCGCCGAGGTACACCACCTAATTGGAAAAGAAGATTTGTCCCTAATGAAAAGAAATGCCATCTTGATCAATACGGCTAGAGGTGGTCTTGTCGATGAGGATGCTTTATTTCAATCATTGAAGAATGGGGAGATTTGGGCTGCTGGGCTGGATGTGTTCGAACAGGAGCCAGTTCCAATTGATCATCCATTATTATCTCTGCCGAATGTGGTTACATTGCCTCACATTGGAAGTGCCAGTGTGAAAACAAGAATGAGTATGGCTCATTTAGCTGCCGATAATATGGTAAGTGTATTAACTGGTAATGAAGCAATTACCGCAGTGATTAGCCATAAATAATAAATGTAAAATACGATACTTGTCTGAAATATTTGTTAAAAAAGGTGGTTGTTTAAAGAGTTGTCAACTCCATTTAACTATATAATTATTGGTAATTTTTCCGATATCTAGTTAATAATGAGAAGAAAATTCAATTTTTATCATGGACACGAGAGACTTGGAGTATCAGGAGATTAATTGATTTGAATCTATCAAAAGAACCAATTGTATTTCACTTCTGTAAAATCCTTCCTCAAATATGACAAAAATCATATGTTACGATGAATTTGCGAAAGATCGGCAAATTGTCAAAACAGGAGGAAGAAACGATGATGAAGAAAAAAGCAATTCTAACTGTAGCTGCTGCGGCAACGTTAATGATGTCAAATCCGGTATTAAATAAAGCCCATGCTGCCACTACTAGCCCTTCCGTGCAGGAAAAGGTATATGTTTACCAAGGGACTAATATGAATGAGATTAATAGTGTAATCCAAAAATATCTTACTAGTTTAGGATTTTCATTTTCACATAATACAGTAAAGCAGCCTGTTCCGGCTCAACCAAATCAAACCGTACCAACTCAGGAGCCTGCTCAAACAGCGACACCACAACCTGTGCAGCAACAACCGGTAACTGCGACACCACCAAGTTCAACACCAACTACAAGTTCGTTAAGTGCTTATGAGCAAAAAGTAGTTGATCTGACCAATCAAGAACGGGCAAAAAATGGTTTACCAGCACTTAAAGTGGATGTAACACTTAGCAAAATGGCCCATGAAAAATCCCGTGATATGTCTGCAAATGGCTACTTCAGCCATACAAGCCCGACATACGGTTCACCGTTTGATATGATGAAAAAATACGGCATCACCTACCGATATGCAGGTGAAAACATTGCGATGGGACAGCGAACTCCTGAAGAAGTAGTCAAGGCTTGGATGAATAGTGAAGGTCACCGTAAGAATATCCTTAGCCCGAACTACAACTATATCGGTGTTGGTTATGTATCACAAGGTAATTACTGGACACAGGAATTTATAGGTAAATAATGAGGGCTCGGGGACAATATGTCCCCGAGCTTTTTGCAGTATTTATTTTGGTTACCACTACCTGTAGTGCTCAAAGCGATACCTCAAGCTGGATTCGCTCATTGAAACCTAAAATTCGCCCATTGAACTCAAAAATTCGCCCATAAAACCCAAAAATTCGCTCATAAAACTCAGAAATTCGCCCAATGAAGAGAAAAGTCGTTAAATAATCAAAAATAAACAAATACGCAAGTGTAATTTTATACCAAATATCATTTTTAATGAGTTATACCAACGTTAATAACGGAAACAGGCAATAAAAAAAGTACACCTCCTTCTTAAAGAGGTGCACTCCTGTTGGGTTTTCATATGTATCAAACAAGTGAGTCAAAGATTTACATATTTAAGGGAGCTGCTGTTTAACTAGTGCTCTTCCTAAGGTACCGGCTCCACCTACGCCAAATACCATGATAGCCACGCGTGCTATCCCCTCTAATATGTACTATAACGCTAAAATATTAATAAAATATGAACTAGATGTTAATCGTTCATTAATTTTAATAAAGGGAAGTTTTCCTGGAAAGCGTGAACAAGCGTATGAATAAATTATTTTAAAGGAATCCAGATTTCAGAGTAGTAATCAGGGCACCAGGGATCTCCAGCTGGATAGACTTCTAAATCAGGTGTGCCTGCATGCTTGAAATCGCTAGAGGGAAACCATTCAGAGTATATTTGTTTCCATACTTTCTGGATTGCCTCGGGCATTGGGCCGTGAACTTCAAATACTCCCCACTTTGAAGCGGGTATCTCGAGATTCAAAAAACCTTCTGGCGTGTCACCGTTATGTTCCGTTACAATCCAGTAATCCATTAATTGCTGCTGAGTGTCTCGTTTATCGACACATACCCCAAGGACGCCATTAATTTCCCCATTATTCAATTGGAGTAATAAATCGTTGGTTCCATCTGCATGAACATCCGCCCACATTTTGGGGATCTCCATTAAGTTTTCCCCATTTGCACATGATAACTCTCGCTTGATTCCGATAACTTGGAAACTGTCTCTTTCAATAATTTTGTAATTCATATAATTCATCCTCCTTACCTCTATTTGTAATTATAAGTCTTTTTAACAACCAATTTGTTACAAGCAAAAATAATTCATTTTTCTATTTCTCTATTTTTTACATACTATCCTGTCAGTCGCGAAAAATAATATAAAAAATAGCAGGGAAGGTAAGAAGATATGTTTTCATTTCGAGGCGATGCGCATAAAGTTTACCTTCGGCTTAACAAAGCCATAAACAACGGTGAATCCACCAAACATATGAGGGAATACATAGAAATTGAAGAGGTTCAAAGACTGTATCAATCACTTGATAGCAGCATGTTGCAATTAATTAATTATCGAATGATCAAGGAAAAGAATGGATCTGGGATTATACCGATTTTTGTTTCTTCTGTCCCATGGCTTTTGTTTCTATTTTCCAAACCTTTGATGGACTTCCTTTTCAAGGATGGAAGCAAACTTTGGGCAATATTTGGGGTTGCATATTTGATGATTTTAACTTTAAGTGTCATCCTTCATTTTCGAGAAAAGGCATGGGCTGCTTTTCATATGGAAATCATTCAGGATATTTTAAAAGAAAGAAATCAATGAACTCTCTACCAATCGAAGCTTAAACATCAAAAAACCGTCAAGCTCACACCAGTCTTTGCCGGTTTTTCTCATTTGCAATACCAAGTTAAATGGAAGAAGGAAAGTTCCTCTTCAAAGGCGAAATAAAATGATAGAATTCTATAAAGTTGAGTGGATGGATAAGGAGTCAGGAATAGATTAAATGATAAAAGTCCAAATGACAAAGGTGATGGGATGTTTTTTTTATTTTTAACGGCGATGATTATTTGTTTTGTCGTGGGTACAACTTTATTAATTAAAGGTACAGTAACAGTCGGGGCCATTGCTATTGGTGCCGGAATACTACTGTTGCTGTTTATTTTGATTTATTATGGAAAAAAGAAACATCGAAAAAAGAAATACGATTGGACTCCAGACTGTGATTGTATTCCGGACTTTGATGGGGATTGTGGGCCGGATTGTAATTAAAAAAATGAGATTGCTAGATATCGTTCCTTGTCATCGGATGAAGTCTCGGAGTATTACGATTAAGGGGTATACTCTCCCCTTATGTGCAAGATGTACGGGTATCTTGCTAGGCTATTTATTTTTCCCGTTTTTGCTGATTGCGGGTATACATTTGTCATTATGGCTCGGACTCCTTTTAAATGTCCCGATGGTTCTTGATGGTTGGACACAGAAAAGGAAATATAGGATGAGTAATAATGTCTTGAGGGTTATCACTGGTATAATGAGTGGATTGGGGCAAAGCGTCCTTATCGTAAGCGGCAGTGATTATATAATTTCCATGCTTTTAGGTTGATAGAGTAGGTGCAAAATTTGGCTGTCATGGCAACAGCCAAATTTAACCTAGAACACACTCTAAAATGACTAGTTAAACGGATAGAACTGATAGGTCAGCACACCAACAATGATTCCTGTAATCAATCCAAAAAATACTTCTGCCGGTTGATGGCCTAATAATTCTTTCAGCTTTTCTCTAGACTCTGTTTTCTTTAACTTCGGGTTTTTTAAGGTGTCAATTAAAAGATTAAAATCAGCTAACAATGTATTTAATACCTCTGCATGATAGCCTGCATGTCTTCGAACTCCGGTCGCATCATGCATGACAATTAGTGAAACGATCACAGAAATCGCAAATTCATTAGAATGGAGTCCTGAAGTTAAACCGATAGCAGTAGTTAATGAAATAATTGTAGCTGTATGAGAACTAGGCATTCCGCCAGTGCTAAACATCAAGTTCCATCTTAATTCTCCTGAAGCAAAATAGTGTATCGGAATTTTTACAAATTGGGCAACAAACATTCCTAAAAGGGCGGCTAAAATGGGATAGGATATAAACATGTAATCCTCCTAATTTGAGTTTTTCCTTAGAATATGGCTTACTTTTGATTGGTCTAAACTTGACTTAAGAGCCCTGCTTTTTCAGTACAAATAAATTAAGTCCGGAAAAATTGTAAGACGGTTCCTTTCCTTTCAGAGACTTTCACCTCCGCATTAGCACCATTGATGAAGGTGATTTGTGTTGGGAGGTGCCCGCAATCAATATCATAAATAATTGGGATATTAAGCTCATCGGCAAGGTCTTGATAGACATCCTCCATCGTATAGTTTTCCACAGACCTATTCGCTTCACTCCGGCCAAACATCAGTTCTAACAGTTTTCAAACCACCAGCTAACCTCATCCATAAATTCCCCTCGTAGATCTAAAAAATTTGTCCCGTGCGCTGTAGCTATACCTGTCTTTAAGGTAATAGCTAGTAATAATCCACTAATATCTGAGTATCTTAATATCCACTTATTTTTTATATTTACAAAGTCAATATGTTTGAGAGTCTCAATCAATAATTCGCCGTCCCACGGCGGAATAAGGATGTCAATTTCATTGTCACACATCATGGCATTAAAATCAGCCGCACGTTTTAGCGCTGGGGCTGATTTTGCCTTGTTTTGAGTCCAAGCAGTTTCCCCACAGCTCACCGTGAAGCCTCTTTGTTCCATTCGGCTGCATCCAAGTTTAAGTACTTCATGTAGCTGTGACGGAACCCCTGAAGAGGGTGCGGTTACTCCTTTTTTCAAATGCGGATAGGTAATCAAGATGAACCCTCCAAACGTTTTTACATGATTTTACCAAAATGTGAGAAGGGGGGCTACATTTTAATCTATGACCCAAATAGTAATACAACACGTTTTCGGATTTTTTGGAAAAAATTTTACAAAAATTAAAATTCATCTTTTTGTCAAATTAACTATAGCCATTTGGAAATGAAAACGCTATAATTAAATTATGAAACAACGTACCACGATGTGGAACAAAAATAAAAAGCTGATTTCAGTTAAATATAAGGAGATGTAGAATGTGGAAACAAGGTACTCGACACACCCCGATCATGCAAAGACATTTACAACAGAAGAACTTCGCAGGCACTATCTGATAGAAGAGTTATTTGTACCAGGTGAAATTAAGCTAGTTTATACGATGGAAGACCGTGCCATTGTAGGTGGCATCACACCAATGGGAGAGGCAGTTTCATTAAAGGGCTATGATGAAATTAAGGCAGAATACTTCTTAGAACGAAGAGAAGTTGGGATTTTCAATGTTGGTGGAAGCGGGAAAATCACCGTTGATGGTGAGACTTATGAAATGGACAACAAAGATTGCTTGTATGTTGGTTTAGGGAAAAAAGAGTTACTCTTCACTAGTGAATCAACCGTAAGTCCAGCCAAGTTTTATTTATTCTCTGCACCAGCTCATAAAGAGTATCCCGTTCAACACGTAGCATTTAAGGATATTGAAGGTGATCGCTTAGGAACCCTTGAGAATGCAAATGACCGAGTGATTCGCCGCATGATCCATAACGAGGGAATCCAAAGCTGCCAAGTGGTTATGGGAATGACGCAATTAAATACTGGAAGCGTTTGGAATTCAATGCCAACTCATACACATGACCGCAGAATGGAAGTTTACCTCTACATTGATTTAGATGAAAATGCAAGAATGTTCCATATGATGGGGGAGCCAACCGAAACGCGTCATCTTGTGATGAAGAACGAACAAGCGGTTATTTCACCGCCGTGGTCGATTCATTGTGGCGGAGCAACTAGCAATTATACTTTTATCTGGGCCATGGCGGGAGAGAATAAAACCTATAATGACATGGATCAAGTATCCATGGACCAATTGAGATAACTTATAAACTGCTAGATTAAAACATAAAAGAAGAGGTGCTTAATAAATGAGTTTAAGAGATTTTTCACTAGATTTTTTTAAGTTAACAGATAAGGTTGCGATTGTAACAGGAGGAAATACGGGTCTTGGCCAAGGATATGCGATCGCATTAGCTAGAGCCGGAGCAGATTTATTTATTGTTTCCCACGATACCAATTGGGAAGAAACCAGAGCTCTTATTGAAGAGACAGGAAGGAAAGTCCACTTTCATCAGGCCGATTTAACGGTAAGGGAAAATATTAAGAATATTGTCTCTGAGTGTCTGAATGTTTATGGGAAAATAGATATCCTCGTGAATAATGCAGGAACGATCCGTCGCACGCCATTACTAGAATACAAACAAGAAGATTGGGATGCGGTCATGGATATTAACTTGAACGCAGTCTATTTTCTAAGTCAAGAGGTTGCTAGAGTAATGGCGAAGCAAGAATGCGGAAAAATTATCAATATCGGATCGATGCTGTCTTTCCAAGGTGGTAAATTTATTCCTCCATACACAGCAAGTAAGCATGGGGTGGCGGGTCTTACAAAAGCATTTGCAAACGAATTAGGACATTACAATATCCAAATTAATGCGATTGCACCAGGGTATATTGCTACCGCTAATACGGCACCAATTCGTGAGGATGAAGGACGGAACGCGGAAATTCTTTCACGTATTCCAGCTGGCAGATGGGCAGATCCATCAGATCTTATGGGGGTAGTTGTCTTCTTATCTAGTCAAGCCTCCGATTATATGAATGGACATATTCTAGCAGTCGATGGTGGTTGGTTAGCCCGTTAATCAGGGTTATTACCTAAGCTAAAGGCGGTTCAAGTTATATTGTAAATCAAAGCCGCCTTTGCTTTATTTGATTCAGGAACATAACACAGCATGTCTCAATTTTTTTGCTTGAAAATTACCCATCATAAACCGAAAGGTAAGGTATGCAAATTATGAAAATTATGAAGACGATTGAAAAGATTCCTGGTGGTCTAATGCTGGTTCCATTGTTTTTAGGGGCGATAATTCACACTCTCGCACCAAAATCTGGTGAATATTTCGGTTCATTTACGAATGGTTTAATGACCGGTACGGTACCAATTTTAGCCGTATGGTTCTTCTGTATGGGTGCAGGTATTAATATTAAAGCGACAGGTACGGTTTTAAGAAAATCAGGAACACTTGTCGTAACAAAGATAGCGGTCGCATGGGTAGTTGCGATCGTTGCATCTATGTTTATCCCGGATGGTGGAATTCAAACAGGCTTTTTTGCTGGATTCTCAGTTCTTGCTTTGATTGCATGTATGGATATGACTAATGGCGGTCTATATGCTTCAATTATGCAGCAGTACGGTTCCAAAGAAGAAGCAGGTGCGTTTGTACTAATGTCACTTGAATCGGGTCCACTAGTAACTATGTTAATCCTTGGCTCAACTGGTTTAGCGGCATTTCAACCGCAAGCATTTGTAGGCGCTGTCTTACCTTTCTTAGTAGGGTTTCTACTTGGTAACTTGGATAAAGATTTCCGTGAATTTTTCAGTAAAGCAACACACACAATGATTCCATTCTTTGGTTTTGCCCTCGGTAACTCGATTGACCTAACAGTAATTGCAAAAACAGGTCTTGCTGGAATTTTATTAGGTCTTCTTGTAATCGTTATCACTGGGATTCCATTAATCCTGGCTGATAAATTTATCGGTGGCGGAAACGGTACAGCAGGACTTGCTGCTTCTAGTACAGCTGGAGCTGCAGTTGCCAATCCAATGATCATTGCCACAATGAAACCAGAGTTTCTTCCTATTGCGCAATCGGCTACTGCTTTGTGTGCAGCTTCGGTAATTGTAACATCCATATTAGTACCTATCCTTACGGCCTATTGGTCCCAGCATATGAAAAAGAAAAACAATGGACCAAGTGTACATAAAGGAAACAAAGCCACTGCTTGATAATCAAATCAAGGGAGACATATTCTTTGTATGTCTCTCTTTCAATTAATAGGAGGATTGATCCGTATGAGTAGAATTATTACTGTAGGAGAACCTATGGCACTCTTTGTAGCGGAGAAAGAAGGTTCATTGGAGAACACAGAGCGTTTTGACCGTTTTGTTGCAGGTGCTGAGGTCAACTTCTCCATTGGTATGTCACGTTTAGGGCATCCGGTTACATATATCACCCAATTGGGAATGGACCCGTTTGGGAAAAATATAGAAAATTTTCTTCAGCAGAATGCGATTGATACCATGTATGTGACGTATGATGCGAACTATTTAACAGGTATGCAGTGGAAGGAAAAGGTAGTAAGCGGTGATCCAGAAGTGTTTTCAGCTAGAAAGAATTCTGCTGCTTCACATATGAATCTAGAAACGATCGCTCATTTGAACTGGGATGGCTTTGACCATATTCATTTGACAGGGATTCCCCCTGCATTGTCCGCCGGTTGCCGAGAGATGGTATATGAAATAATGAAAGAGGCACGAGCAAGAGGCGTGCAAATTTCTTATGATCCTAATTTGCGTCCAGGCCTTTGGGCTGACAAGCAAGAAATGGCTCAAGTCATTAACGACCTGGCCTGCCGAGCAGACATTGTTCTTCCAGGCATCGAAGAGGGAAAGCTGTTAACGGGTAAACAAGACGTCCAAGAAATTGCTGATTATTATCACGCAACCGGTGTAAAAACAGTTGTTATTAAGCTCGGGGCAAAAGGTGCATTCACAAGCTCAGACGGTGAGCAATTCTACACTAATGGTTTCCATGTAGAGAGAGTTGTTGACACGGTAGGTGCTGGTGACGGGTTTGCTGTCGGGGTGGTCAGCGGGATATTGGAAGGTCTGCCCATCATGGAAGCGGTAAAACGCGGGGCAGCTATCGGTGCACTTGCAGTTATGTCTCCAGGAGATAACGATGGTTTACCTGATAGAGACAAATTAGAAGCTTTTATGGGAGAATCGCTGGTCAAGGGTTAACATTAATTGTACTACAAAAGTAAAGAAAACCGATTTTTGGTTTCCTTTACTTTTGTATGTTAGTGCTTCTCTGTATAACCAAGATTTCTTGAGATAGCTTTACTATACTGTTTCATTTTTTCAATTAATGTATCGTTGATCAGATCCATTGTTACTCGATTACTTGGTCCAGAAATACTAAAACTCGCAATAATCTTTCCTTTATGATCAAAGATTGGAGCAGCAATACATCTTAAGACTACTTCATTCTCGGCATTATCTAATGCATAGCCTTGGCTCTTAACCTTTTCGATTTCTTCAATAAATTCTTCCTTAGAGGTTATTGTGGAAGGTGTTTTGGGAATGAAATTTATATTTGAAATGAGTTCGTTAAATTCGTCCTGGTTCTTGCCTGAAAGTAATATTTTTCCAACCCCGGTACAATACATGGGAGCACGGCTTCCAATCCGGGAATACATGCGAATCGTTTGCGTACTTTCAATTTTATCAATATAGACAACTTCACCGCGGTCTTCGATGCATAAATGAACGGTTTCGTTGACTTCTTGTGATAATTTTTCTAGAAACGGTTTCGAAACAGTTACAATATCTGAGTTATTTAAAAGATTTCTCGAAAGAAAGAGGACTTGTAATCCAAGTTTATATTTGTCTGTTTCTTCATCTTTCACGACATAATTCATACTCGATAACGTAGCTAACAGTCTATGAATGGTGCTTTTTGTTAGTCCAACCTGCTCCGATAGTCGTGTAATCTGGATACCATCTGGATATTCAGATAGCTTATTTAATATAGTTAGAGCTCTTTCAAGTGATTGAACATTAGACATCTCTTTCTACCTCTTTTTCAGTGATATTCATTTCACGATTTTAAAACACTGTTCTGTTATATGATACGGTATAGAGAATCTTTTGTAAATTTAATTAAAACTATTGGAAAATAACGATTCAAAAAAAGAGAGAAGTGACTGACATGATGAAAAAAATGAATATATTAACGAAAATTGCAGCATGTGGCGTAGTAGCCGTGGTAAGGGCAGATTCAAAGGAAGAGGCAGTTAACATTTCCGAAGCTTGTGTAGAAGGCGGTATTCAAGGGATTGAGGTTACTTTTACCGTACAAGGCGCAGATGAAGTAATTAAAGAATTAGCAACCCTTTATCAACATAATAAAGATGTAGTGATTGGTGCAGGAACGGTCCTTGATGCGGCAACAGCACGGATTGCGATTTTGGCGGGGGCGCAGTTTGTTGTCAGTCCTGCATTTGATCAGGAAATAGCAACCCTTTGTAATCTCTATCAAGTACCTTATATGCCTGGCTGTATGACGATCACTGAGATGAAACATGCATTAGAAGCGGGGGTAGATATCGTGAAACTATTCCCTGGAAGTGCATTTGGTCCAGAGTTTGTCAAAACAGTAAAAGCTCCGCTTCCACAAGTAAACATTATGCCAACTGGCGGTGTCGATTTAGACAACGTGGACCAATGGATCAAAAATGGCTGTGTGGCTGTTGGAGTAGGCGGTAATCTAGTGGCACCGGCTAAAACAGGGGAATTTGACAAAATCACCGAATATGCAAAACAGTATATCGAAAAAGTTCAAGCGGCAAGAGGATTATAATTTTGTTTTTCTATATTTTAGGCTATGTAGCTCATTATTGATTTTGGCCCATGTTGATTGTAGCTGAAATCAACAGCCAAGTATAACAGAGCCATATTTTAAAAAATGAAAATAATACCAGCTTTTTGATACAATGAATTATATAAAGGAGGAATAAACGATGCCGACATTTTTGAAAGACACGACTACATTAAGCAATGGAGTAAAGATGCCATGGGTGGGATTAGGCGTTTTTAAAGTAACCGAAGGGGAAGAGGTTATTCAGTCTGTTAAAGCTGCTATCAAAAACGGATACATAAGCATTGATACAGCCGCTATTTATGGTAATGAAGAAGGTGTAGGTCAGGCGATTAAGGATTCTGGCGTTCCCCGTGAGGATCTGTTTATTACGACAAAGCTTTGGAATTCCGAACAGGGATATGAATCAACGTTAAATGCGTTTGAAACAAGTCTTACTAAACTTGGACTTGATTACTTAGATCTTTATTTAATTCACTGGCCAGGAAAAGAAAAATATAAAGAAACATGGAAGGCGTTTGAAAAACTTTACAAAGAGGGGCGTGTGCGCGCGATTGGCGTAAGTAACTTCCAGGTTCACCATTTAGAAGATTTAATCAGTTCTGCAGAGATTAAACCGATGGTAAATCAGGTGGAGTTCCATCCGCACTTATCCCAAAAAGAGCTTCTTGCCTATTGTAAAAATGAAGGAATTCAACTGGAAGCATGGTCTCCTTTAAAACAAGGGCAGCTTCTAAGTGAACCGGTTCTAGAAGATCTTGCGCATAAATATAATAAATCTGTTGCTCAAGTCATCTTACGCTGGGATTTACAGCATGGAGTGGTTACAATTCCAAAATCAATCAAAGAACATCGCATTATTGAAAATGCGGATATTTTTGATTTCGAATTATCCACTGAGGATATGGACAAAATTGATGGATTGAATCAACATAGCCGTGCTGGGTCCCATCCGGATACGATGAGCGTAGGCTTTTAATATTTCAAGCGTCTGCCATTCAGAAATAAATGGCAGACGCTTTTTTTACTTCAACTATCTTATCATTCCTTCCTATTACTATGTTGAAGTAAATTATAAAAAATAGTACGTATGCTATAATGTTCTATATCTTAATTGGTGCAGAAACTCAGGAAGGAGCAGGACACGTGAACATCCCATTAAATCAAAAACTCATCAAAGAAATGTGTGGCACTGTCTCCTTCAAACGAGGAGATTATTTTTATCAAACGAATAAAGTCACATTTGAACAATATCGACCTGACCGTTGTCAAGCTACGGTAACAGGAGAGGAAGTCTTCCATGTGACAATCGAAGCGGATGGCAACGATGATATTTTAACGGAATGCAGCTGCCCGAAGTTAGCCTCTTTTACAAAGGATTGTCAGCATATTGCCGCCGTTTTATTGTCCATTTACGAGCACCAGCAGAAAGGAACCATCCCGATGGTTCCCAATTCAACTAACCAGGATCTGACGGAAGGGTTACTGACACTTTTTACGGATCAGCCTGTCCGCTCAAGCAGTCATCAACTCCATTTTGAAAAAAGAAATGTACTTGATATCGAGTTTACCTGTAAACCCATGGAGGTTGGCAAGGGAAGATACCTATTCGCTATCGAAATGACCGTCGCATCAACTGAGGTGGAAAATATCCGAATGTTTTTGGGGCGGGTAAGTACGGGAAAGACTTACCCACTTTCGAGCTCATTCCAATACGATCCAAATCTCCATTGCTTTCAAAAAGAAACCAATGCCATTTTGGAGCAGCTCATCCAAGTACTACGGGATGAAAAGGTTTATGTGGATGTGGTGCCTGACACCAATCAACATCAGATGCTGTTCATTCCATCATCCTCTTGGGAACGGATGCTTCCGTTGCTCATAAAAATTCCCTATGTGAAGGTGAAATCTGAGGGACATACCTTTCAAGGTCTGCACTTATCAGCCGAATCACTGCCATTACAGTTTGATTTTACAAAAGCGGTAGGAAACGGTTATCAACTGAAGGTTAAAAACTTGCATCGGATGATTTTCTTAAGTGCCTATCATTCCGTTTTATACGAAGGGAAAGTAAAACAACTAGAAGATCAGGACTATAAACGCCTATCGGATCTGAAAAAGATGTTGGATGCCTCAGGGACCAATCAAATTCCCATTCCGCAAGAGAAAATCCGGTTTTTTCTGGAAAAAGTGGCGCCAGGATTAAAAAAACTAGGACAGGTTACGATTGCAGAAACGATTACGAAGCAATTGATGAACACACCACTCGTGGCCAAACTCTACTTGGATCGTGTCAAAAACCGCTTGCTGGCGGGACTCGAATTTCATTACGAAAATTGGATCATTAATCCATTGGAAAGTAGAAATCTCCCATCTGGCTCTTTAGTAATCCGTGATGTAGAAAAGGAAGATGAAATCCTCCAGCTCTTTGAGGATAGCTCATTTGCCAAGACAGATGGTGGATATTTTCTTCATAATGAAGAACTGGAGTATGACTTTCTGACCTATGTCGTTCCAAAGATCCAAAAGCTCGTCCGAATTTATGCGACGACGGCTGTAAGAAATCGGATTTCTAGAGGGGAATTTCGCCCGCAGGTTAGGGTGAGGGTCAAAAAGGAACGAACCAATTGGCTTGAATTTAAATTTGAAATGGACGGCATTCCTGAAAGACAAATACGTGAAGTTTTGTCGGCTTTAGAGGAAAAACGGAAATATTATCGTATGCCTAATGGGTCGCTGCTCTCGCTTCAGACGAGAGAATTCGATGAAATTCAGCGTTTTCTTTACTCACCACTAGCAAAGAATAAGGATCTCGCCAGTGGTTTGGATTTACCAATTGAGCAGAGTCTTCAACTTCTTGATGCGGTTGAGGTTAGTGATGCGTTTAAGTTAGAGGAATCCTTTCGGCAGTTCCTTGATCACCTTCACAATCCAGGCCGGTTGGAGTTTGAGGTGCCAACGAGTTTAGAGCCCATCCTTAAAGATTATCAAAAGCATGGGTTTAAATGGATGAAGACTCTGGCATACTACGGCTTCGGCGGGATACTGGCCGATGATATGGGACTAGGAAAAACGATTCAAAGCATCGCATTTATCATGTCCGTTCAGTCCGATATCCGTAAAAATAACCAGCCAGCCCTCGTTGTTTGTCCATCATCCTTGTCGTATAACTGGCTAAGTGAAATCAGGAAATTTGCTCCCCAGGTAAAGGCCGCTGTCATTGATGGAACAAAAGCAGAGCGAACCAAGCTTCTGAAGGATGGGAAGGATATCGATGTAATGATCATCTCCTACCCGTTACTACGCCGCGAGATCAGTTGGTTTGAGAAGCAATCCTTTCATACGGTGTTTTTTGATGAAGCGCAAGCCTTTAAAAATCCGTTGACGCAAACAGCCCGTGCAGCAAAGATGTTACAGGCCCATCATCGCTTTGCACTTACGGGGACACCCGTGGAAAATTCCTTGGAAGAGCTGTGGTCAATTTTTCATGTTGTCTTTCCTGAACTATTCCTTGGGCTAAAGGAATATAGTAAGCTTTCAAGGAAAAACATTGCACGGAGAATCCGTCCTTTTTTACTGCGCAGGTTGAAGGAGGATGTCCTTGCCGAACTTCCTGAAAAAATGGAGTCACTGGAGTCTGTGGAACTGCTCCCAGAACAAAAAAAGCTGTATGCAGCCTACTTGGCGAAACTAAGGCATGACACATTAAAGCATCTGGACAAGGACACGATTCGAAAAAATAGAATCAAAATCCTAGCGGGTTTGACTCGTTTGCGGCAGATTTGCTGTCATCCAGGCTTGTTTGTCGATGGGTATCAAGGGAATTCAGCGAAATTCGAACAACTCCTGCAGATTGTTGACGAATCAAAGCTTTCTGGAAGAAGAGTATTAATTTTTTCACAGTTTACGAAAATGCTTGATCTTATTGGCCGAGCGTTAACTGCGAAAGGATTGCCTTATTTTTACCTGGATGGACAGACTCCATCTGAAGAACGAGTTGAAATCTGCGAGCGCTTTAACCGCGGTGAACGGGATTTGTTCCTCATTTCCTTAAAAGCAGGAGGAACTGGTCTTAATTTGATGAGTGCGGATACCGTCATTTTATATGACACGTGGTGGAACCCGGCTGTCGAGGAACAAGCAGCCGATCGTGCCCACCGGATGGGCCAGAAAAATATCGTCCAGGTCATCAAGCTGGTTGCCCGAGGGACAATCGAGGAAAAAATGAATGAACTGCAAGATAAAAAGAGACATCTTATCGAAGAAATAATCGATTCTGATGAGAAAGTCATGTCAACTCTTACTGAAGAGGATATCAGGGAGATATTGATGATATAGAAAAAAGGAGCTGCAGCGCAACTCCTTTTTTTAATAGCTTTTATGCCCCGATGATATTCAATGATTGACGGAGACCTTCTAAAGCAAATTGCCTGATAAATCTAAAGGCAAATAATGCGATGATCGGGGAAAAGTCAATCGGACCCAGAGGGGGGATAAACCTTCTGAACAATCCTAAATATGGTTCGACAAGCTTGGCAATCCAGATACCAATCTTTGTTGCTTGAAACTGAGGAAACCAGGAACTGAAAATAGATATTAAGATTAACCAATAATAAATCTCAAAAGCATACTGTCCAATCAGTAAAATATTCGAGCCCAATATAGATCTTCCATTCTATAATAATTTTTTAATCGTACAAACCTAACTTATGTATACATATACGATTGAGGTCCAATAAAGTTTCAAAATATTAATAAAGAACTTTCAACCTATTTCTGTTGAAGAGGGTTAAGAACTTCTGTAATAAAATCGGCATAGCTGTCGATATGAAAATCAGCTTCAATGTTTCGATTTTGAAATGCACACGTTTTAATATTTAATTCTCGAGCGGGAATTAAATCTAAGTCACGGTCACCGACGACCAAATCAATATAGTGACTTTTTAGAACATATTCGTAGGAGGAGCTGTGGGGTTTTCTTGTAAAACCTTGTTCCTCAACAGAAACAATCTCTTTAAAGTATTTGTCTAAATGATATTTTTTAAGCAGAAAGATGGTCGATTCCTTATCGCGGTGCGTAACAATAATATTGTGATCAACAGAAGATAGGGCTTCCGCTAAGTGCTCAAATGGCTTGCTTTCCGTCTTTGAATAATAGTTATGTAAGGTTTGATACTCAAGTCTCTGCTTCTCATCTATTCCATAATGTTTAAAGGCTGTTTTGGAATCAATTTTTAGCCATTTTAGAACCTCATCGCGATCAAGGTCTTGCTTGCTTAAGTTGATGAAACCTGAGACAAGTGCTGGATAGGTATCAAAAAGAGTGCCGTCGAAATCCCATAATACGTTAATAATAATCCCTCTTTTCAGAAACGTTTGATTTTATCTTTAATGAGATTACCATAAGATTAAATAAAAAAGAAACGATCAGGTCACATTGATGTCTGAAATTTGTTATACTTTTCATGGGTAATGTACATGTTAAAAGATAGAAATGGGGGATAACCATGTCATTTGATAACTCAAAACTGGGGTTACCATACTTTAGCTTAGAAGCAGCAGCAGTGGACAAGAGTCCGAGTGAAATGGTCATTACAGACCAGAACAAAGAAAATTATTACATAGTCTCTCGCGAAGTATACGAGGACGGCCCGCAACAACATGGTTACCTTGTTGTTGTAGAAGAAGGAGAGTAGTGATACTCTCTTTTTTTATTACTTTTTGAAAAAGTCCAACATGTGTCTGTAATTGGTTCTTTTTACCAATAATGTATTTGATATGAAGAATAGGAGTGAAAAAATGAGCTATCAGCAAAAAACAAAAGAAACCGATCATAGTGTGATCGAGTTTATTGAAAATGTCGAAAACCCGAAAAAACGTGAGGATGCGTATAAACTAATAGATATATTTTCTGAAACAACAGGTTATGAGGCAAAGATGTGGGGGCTGAGTATTATTGGATTCGGCTCCTATCATTATAAATATGAATCTGGCCATGAAGGAGATGCCCCTTTAGTTGGCTTTTCGCCACGAAAGGCAAAAATTAGTTTGTATTTTGCACCGGGTGAAACAAAGCGTGAGGAATTGCTAAAGGACTTTGGGAAACATACAACTGGAAAAGGGTGTGTATACATCAATAAGGCCGCTGATATTGATATCGATGTATTAAAAGAGCTAATTACCCAATCGGTTCAATTTTTGCAAAAAAAATATCCGAATAACAATTATTAACTCTATTAATCGATTACTATCAGCAGAAATAACAAGCGCTTCCCACTAATAATATTTAGAAGCGCTGTCTTTATGATGAGGTCACTCTAGCAAAGAGAATTTCACCTTACCCAATAAAATTAGCCAATTCCTGTGTAAACTTTTTCTGCTCTTCCCAGAACAAACCATGACCACTGTGTTCAAACCAAACAAGCTTAGAGTTGATAATTCCCTGATGAAGGATGGAAGCCAGCGGTGGCAAACAAATTTGATCATGTTGACCATGAAGAATCAATGTAGGCACCTGAATTCTCTTGATATCTGTAAATAAGGTTTCATCTCTTAAGGAGTTTAGTAAGCCTGCAGTGGAATGCCCTGCTGCTTCAATTCCTAATTGAAAGAACCAGTCCGAGAAAGGTTTAGTGAGCGCCTGATGGAAGAACATGTTCGTGAAATCAGAGAGCATTTTCGGCCGATCGTTATAAATCTGCCCCAGTAGTAAATTGACATCCTTCGCCTCTAATCCAAAAGGAAAGCCTGGCCGCTTTATAAAACTAGGGGCAGCCGCACCAAAAAGGGCTAATTTCGATACCCCAAAGCCCTTATGGCGTTCCATATACCTGATAACAATCGCTCCACCTACAGAATGACCTGCAAGCGTGAAACTCTGTAAACGAAGTGCTTTAACAATTTCTCGAATATCATCAGCAAGTCTATTGTACGAGTACCCTTCCCAAGGTTTATCTGACTTGCCAAATCCCCTTAGATCGATCCCAATACACCGATATCCCATCGCAGGAAGGACATTAAACTGATATTCAAATAATTTATGATTGGCTGGCCAGCCATGGACAAAGAGGATGGTTTTACTACTTTTACGATTTACATCTTCAACATATATATTCACTTCAGGTGCCACTTTAACATAATATCCCATTTTTATCCCTCCTTTGAAAAAGGTATGGAAAAGTCCTTTTATCAATAAGCTATTCATAGATAGCTAGGCTAATACATTGGTGAACATTTTGGTACAAGTTGTAAATTTCTACTTTTTATTTTATATAATAGTTTAAAATGATAAATGTAGGAGAATGGATCGCACTCTCCTTTATAAAAAAATATATATGTGAAAATGTGAGCAAATTAACTTTCATACAACATAGAATTTTTTTCTGAAAATAATTATCTGGAGCTGGTTTTTGATATGGAGAAAAAGAAGGTCGTCATAATAGGTGGAGGAATCACAGGTTTAGCAACAGCATTCTACCTGCAAAAGGAGATCAAGGAGAGAGCACTGCCGCTTGAAGTCAAGCTATATGAAGCTAGTGACCGTTTTGGCGGTGTGATTCACACGGTGAAGAGGGATGGCTTTATGATTGAAAAAGGTCCCGATTCCATTCTGGCTCGAAAAGCCAGTGCGCTTAAATTAATTAAAGAAGTCGGCTTAGAAGACAAAGTGGTCGCGAATACAGCCGGGAAATCTTATATATACGCTAGAGGAAGGATCCATTCGATGCCTGAGGGAGCATTTATGGGTATCCCAACACAGGTTACACCAATTGCGTTCTCAGGACTCTTTTCCCCACTAGGAAAACTACGGGCAGCAGGTGATTTTATTTTACCAAAAGGAAAGGAAAAGGCAGATCAATCCCTCGGTGAGTTTTTCAGAAGAAGGCTTGGGGATGAAATAGTGGATAACTTAATCGACCCTCTACTGTCAGGAATTTACGCAGGCGATATCGACCGCTTAAGCTTAATGTCATTGTTTCCGATGTTCTATCATATGGAGCAAAAACATCGAAGCCTTGTGCTTGGCTTGAAAAAAACGATGCCAGCCCCACCTAAAACAGCGAAAAGAGAACCTTCAAAAAAAGGAATGTTTATCTCCTTATCAACCGGTCTGGAATCGTTAATTGAAGAAGTGGTCAAGCGGATGGATGAGGGAACTGTTAGGAAAGGAGTCCCTGTTGAAAAAATTGTGAGAGATCAAAACCACTATTCGATTACCTTCGCTAATGGAACGGTTGAACAGGCGGATAGCGTGGTCATTGCGACAGAACATTTCCATGCACAAAAAATGCTTTCTGATTATCCGTTCATGCACACGTTTGATGATATGCCATCCTATTCTGTGGCCAACGTTGCCATGGCATTTCCAAAGTCGGCAATTAAACAGGACATCGAGGGGACAGGCTTTTTAGTGTCGAGAAACAGTGACTTTAGAATAACTGCCTGCACATGGACGCATAAGAAGTGGCCTGGTACGACACCAAAGGATATGGCCTTATTACGCTGTTATGTTGGAAAACCAAATGATCAAGCGGCAGTTGATTTATCAGATGAAGAGATTATAAATGTTGCATTACGGGATTTAAATAAAACCATGAACATAACCGATAAACCATTGTTCCATATCATCACAAGATGGAAAAAAGCGATGCCGCAATACAATGTTGGTCATATTGAACGGATGAAGAGTGTGAAGGAATCACTGACTAAGGAATTACCCGGAGTATTTCTAGCTGGAGGTTCCTATGAAGGTGTTGGTATTCCAGACAGTATCGACCAGGGAGAGGCGGCAGTTAAAAAGGTACTCGAGTTTTTAAGGTAGTCATTAAGACGGAGTAGGGATTTGAGATTCCTGCTCTATTTTTTTGACTGGAATCAATATCCTTTAATAGGGGATTTTCCAATAAAATGCCAAAATCGAGAGGGAGCATACCTCTCTCTTTTTATTTATAGAATAACTTCTAATGACTTTTTGTGTAAGTTTTGTTACCAACTTTTTAACTGATTCGAATGTAAAAATGGTATGTATGTCAATTTGATGGCGGATTTTCTGAAAGAAATAACTAATCAATTAATAGGCGCGGAGTCTTGGTATCTATGGTTTTTACTATATCAATATCATAAATGAGAGTAATTCCCACTTAAATATATGTTGTTTAATAGAAGAATTATTATTAAAATAAAGATAGATTGTTTAGTAAATAGAAATTTTCATTTTATAAAAAATTTGAAAGATTGTACTTCTTAGTTGATACCTCTATGTAATTAATTTTTTAATATTATAAAAAAGGGGAAATGCATATGAAGAAGATTAGTTTAGCATGGCAGATTTTCATTGGTCTGACACTTGGTATTATTGTCGGTGCGGTTTTTTACGGAAATCCACATGTGGCAAGCTACCTTCAGCCAATTGGAGATATATTTATTCGCTTAATTAAGATGATTGTTGTCCCAATTGTAATCTCCAGCCTTATTGTTGGTGTTGCTGGTGTTGGTGATATGAAGTCTTTAGGAAAACTGGGCGGGAAAACCCTGCTTTATTTTGAAATCATTACCACGATTGCGATCATTGTTGGACTTCTTGCTGCGAACGTGTTTCAGCCAGGAGATGGCGTTGATAAATCGAAACTTACAAAAACGGATATTAACAGCTATGTAAGTACAGCCGAAAAAACTGAGGCCCATTCCATGATTGACACTGTTGTGAATATTGTTCCGACGAACATCATTCAATCATTAGCTAACGGAGAAATGTTACCGATTATTTTCTTCTCTGTTATGTTTGGACTTGGTGTGGCAGCGATTGGAGAGAAAGGGATACCAATTATCAATTTCTTCCGAGGTACGGCCGATGCGATGTTCTATGTCACAAACCAAATCATGAAGCTCGCGCCATTCGGTGTGTTTGCATTAATTGGTGTTACTGTTTCGAAATTTGGAATTACCTCATTAATTCCACTGGGGAAACTAGTCCTGGTTGTATACGGATCCATGTTTTTCTTCATCCTTGTCGTCCTTGGATTAGTAGCAAAAATTGCCGGATTCAATATTATCCACCTCATTAAATATTTAAAAGACGAATTAATTTTAGGTTACACGACAGCAAGTTCAGAAACCGTTCTTCCAAAAATTATGGAAAAAATGGAGAAATTGGGCTGTCCTAAATCGATTACATCTTTCGTAATTCCAACAGGATATTCCTTTAATCTAGATGGATCTACGCTTTACCAAGCGATTGCCGCACTGTTTATTGCGCAAATGTATGGAATCCATTTGAGTATTGGACATCAAATTACATTAGTTCTTGTATTGATGTTAACATCTAAAGGAATTGCTGGGGTACCAGGTGTATCGTTTGTTGTTCTACTAGCCACTTTGGGCAGCGTAGGTATTCCTGTAGAAGGGCTAGCATTTATTGCCGGAATTGATCGTATTCTTGATATGGCTCGTACTTGTGTAAACATTGTCGGAAACTCTTTGGCTGCAATTGTTATTACAAAATGGGAAGGCCATGAGCTTAAAAATTATCAGGAACGTAAGGTAGCTTAAAATAAGGAAAACGGGACATCTTCTGAAATGGGAGATGTCCTTTTTCATTGGGCTAATGATTCCGAATCTTAAATAAAGTCAGGTAATATTATTGACTTATAAAAGTTTTACATACTAAAATGGATAAAACCGATAGAAATACTCATGTTTTAATTTGTATATAAACCAGAAAATTGATTTTCCAAATCTATGGAATATGGTTGGAAAGTTTTTAATACACTGAGAAAAACTGACTAGAAGCAGGTGCTAAAATGATTATTCGTAATGCTGCAGCGGATGAGTCATCATTCATTCGAGAACAAAGAGTAAACTCATATGAAGAACATGCCCAAAACATTCCTGAAGATCATTGGAAGGCTCTTAAACACGCAATCTCGTCGGATGCTGATGCGCAGGAGGATGTGGAACGAATTGTTGCTGAAATTGAAGGGAAAATAGTAGGCAGTGTTGCCTTGTTTCCTGCAAAAACCGATGCCTACGAAGGATTGATAGATGAGTTGGATTATCCTGAAATACGAATGCTCGCAGTGATACCGCAAGCTCGAGGCAATGGGGTGGCAAAAGCACTGATTTCAGAATGTATTCGACGAGCGAAAGTGCAAGGCTGTCATTCAATCGGCCTGCATACCGCAGATTTTATGAAAAGTGCGATGGGACTATACGGGCGCCTTGGTTTTGAAAGGTTACCGCAATTCGATTTTGAACCTGCGGATGACGGCATCATTGTGAAAGCGTATCGACTTACTTTTGATTAGTACTTTATTGTTTTGGAAAGCTGGTACTAGAAATTATTTTGTAAAACCCACTTGACAGGTAGGAAAAGTCAGAATAAAATGTAAATAATTCAAATAGATTCAGAGAACGATTAATTTAATATTTAGCTGATTGGAAAACCAAAGGCTTATACTCTTAATTAGGGTATAAGTCTTTTTTTATTCGAAGGGGGACAAATCATGATCTATCCGATTAGTAAGTGGAGTCCACATTGTTGTCAGTCATTTTGTATTTTTTCAGGTTTATGGTAGATGAATAGAATCAAAGGGTCTTTTTTTAGACTATAAAACCAAGTATTCCTATGTGATATTATGAGTTTAAGGGAGGATAAAAATATGGCAATTGTGGATCAAGCAAAAGCAAAATATATTCTTTCGACACTAAAGGGTATGGAGTATGGTTCTGTGGTCATAACCGTTCATGACGGTACGATCACTCAAATTGATAAGACAGAGAAAACGCGATTTGCACAAAATAAGAAAACATCTAAATAACAAAGATGATTTGCAAAAAGTGACCACACTTATTATTGGATTTATTTTTAAAAAATTTAGCCGATCAGTCTACTGAAGGCTACTTATTTTCTAGACTATGCGAGAGATGATTGTTGCTCACCGGACTTATCTTAACTCCGAAAAGCAGACAACCGACCTTTAAGCGATAGTCTTAAGAATAGGTAGCCTTTTTTGTTTAAAAAAAGGAGGAAATCACAAATGAAACTAGCTTACAAATTCACAACCGTACTTATTCTTATCGCCCTTATTCTAGCAGGGTGCAGCAGTCAGTCTAGTAATCAAAGCACTGAGAAAAAAGATGGGGGAACCAAACAAGAGGCTGCGAAACCAAAAGAACCTGTCCAATTATTAAATGTTTCATATGACCCAACCCGAGAACTATATGAAGAGTTTAACGGAGAATTCGCTAAGTATTGGGAAAAGGAAAAAGGTCAGAAGGTAACCATTCAACAGTCACATGGTGGTTCAGGAAAACAAGGACGTGCTGTCATCGATGGTCTTGAGGCAGATGTTGTTACGCTGGCATTGGCATATGATATCGATGAGATTGCAAACTTAGGCGGCTTACTTTCGAAGGATTGGCAAAAGAAGCTGAAGGATAACTCGACTCCGTATACGTCAACGATTGTGTTTCTAGTTAAAAAGGGGAACCCAAAAGGGATTAAAGATTGGGACGACTTAACGAAAAAGGGAACTTCAGTCATAACTCCAAATCCAAAGACATCCGGTGGTGCCCGTTGGAATTACTTAGCAGCTTGGGCATACGCAAAAGATAAATATAATGGGGATGAAACAAAAATTAAGAAATTTATGAGCCAACTGTACAAAAATGTTGAAGTATTAGATTCTGGTGCCCGCGGAGCAACCACCACTTTCGTTGAACGAGGCATTGGTGATGTCTTGATTGCCTGGGAGAACGAGGCTTTCTTAACACTTAATGAATTAGGAAAAGACAAATTTGAGATTGTTGTCCCATCCATTAGTATTCTTGCTGAACCACCGGTTGCTGTGGTCGATAAGAACGTCGAGAAAAAGGGAACGAAAGAGGTAGCTGAGGCCTATTTGAATTATTTATACAGTGATGTAGGACAGGAAATTATCGCAAAGAATTATTATCGCCCCCGTAATCAAGCGATTCTTGACAAGTATTCAAATATCTTTCCAAAAATTAATTTAGTGACGATTGACAAAGATTTTGGAGGATGGAAAAAAGCACAGGAGACGCACTTTAATGATGGCGGGACGTTTGATCAGATTTATCAGCCTTTGTAAGTAGTTTAGTTAGACGGGTGTCCTTCATCAGGTGTGATGGGGATGCCCTACATGTATCTTATCCGGAAGGGGTCAACCTCATGGCTCGTTTAGCAAATTTAAAAGTGAAAAGAAATAGTGTTCTGCCGGGATTCGGCCTTTCGCTCGGATTTACGATGTTTTATATAAGCATCCTTGTCATTCTGCCATTATCCATGATATTTATTAATTCGATGACCGTCGAGTGGCCGAAAATTTGGGAGACCATTTCTGATCCGAGGGTGGTTGCCTCCTATAAACTGAGTTTTGGTGTCGCCTTTTTCGCCGCTTTTATTAATGTTATTTTTGGCGTACTAATCGCATGGGGGCTGGTACGTTATCAGTTTTTTGGTAGAAGAATCATTGATGGGCTAGTTGATTTGCCTTTTGCCTTACCAACAGCGATTGCCGGGATTGCCTTAACGACCTTGTATACGGAAAATGGCTGGGTTGGGCAGTTTTTAAGTTTTAAAGTGGCGTTTACTCCGCTCGGTATTACATTAGCATTAACATTTATCGGGCTGCCCTTTGTGGTGCGCACCGTTCAGCCCGTCCTGCAAAGCTTGGAAAAAGAAATCGAAGAAGCATCAGCTAGTTTAGGAGCAAACCGATCACAAACATTTGTAAAAGTTATTTTTCCAGAAATCCTGCCAGCTGCACTAACGGGGTTCGCGCTTGCCTTTGCCCGGGCGCTTGGGGAATATGGCTCGGTCGTCTTTATTGCAGGGAATATGCCGATGAAGACAGAAATAACTCCGCTGCTAATCATGACCAAGTTAGAACAATATGATTACGCCGGTGCTACAGCGATAGCAGCCGTTATGTTGATTTTTTCCTTTACGATGCTACTTATTATTAATGTATTGCAGTGGTGGACGAATCGGAAATTTATTTAGAGATAACTAGTGTTAGAGGAGGTTTTATCGGTTTCGCAAACAAACTTGGTATTTCCGCAAACAAACATCTGTCACAAAGCGAAATATTAGAAAACTTGGCTGTTTGCATCAAGATTGTTGTTTTTGCTGATGTAAAATTACACCTTATCAGGTAGCTTATAAAATTTATCAGCGGAATATTACCTTTTATCAGCGAAACTAAGCCATATATCAGCGAAAATGATATTTTATCAGCGAAACTAAGTCATATATCAGTGAATCAATATTAGCAACCAAAAAAGGATCGATTTTTTGATCCAGAAGGAGGTACCTATGGCTGGAAAAGTTCCAATCCAATATTCCAGTACACCGCTTCAAACTACAGCCCGCAATTCAGAACCCCGACTCGTACGCTGGTTACTAATCACACTCGCATTAGCATTTTTAGGTTTGTTTTTGGTGTTACCGTTGGTTGCCATTTTTATAAAAGCCTTTGATAAGGGTATAGCCGTTTTCCTAGAGGCCGTTAGCAATCCAGATGCATTATCTGCAATCAAGTTAACTTTGGTCATTACCTTGATTACCGTGCCACTTAATGCCATCTTTGGTGTGGCAGCCGCCTGGGCCGTAACCAAGTTCAATTTTAAGGGAAAAAGTCTACTGATTACGATTATTGATCTGCCATTTGCCATCTCCCCAGTCATCGCCGGATTGGTATTTGTTCTATTATTTAGTGCGCATGGCTTATTTGGACAATGGTTAATCGACCATAATATCAAAATTATTTTCGCGGTGCCTGGAATCGCCCTTGCCACACTTTTAGTGACATTGCCCTTTGTCGCCCGGGAACTCATTCCATTAATGCAAACTCAGGGGACGGCCGATGAGGAAGCATCCTTGACACTGGGTGCGAGCGGCTGGAAGACATTCCTTTTGGTAACTCTGCCGAATATTAAATGGGGATTATTATATGGGATTATTCTCTGTAGTGCTCGAGCAATTGGGGAGTTTGGAGCTGTTTCAGTCGTTTCAGGACATATCCGCGGAATGACAAATACGATGCCGCTCCATATTGAAATTTTATACAATGAATATCAATTTTCCGCGGCATTTGCGGTTGCTTCCTTAATGTCATTTTTTGCCATCATCACCTTGGTTGTAAAAAATGTCATTGAATGGAAAGCAAAAAAATCATTTGAACCTGGAGAAGGAGTTCACTAAGATGAGCATTCAAATTCAAAATATCTCAAAATCATTTGGAAACTTTCAAGCCCTCGACCAAATTAATCTTGATATTCAAACAGGTGAGCTCGTCGCTCTTCTTGGTCCATCTGGTTCTGGGAAAACATCACTTCTAAGAATCATCGCAGGCTTAGAAGGTGCGAATCAGGGAGCCATTTTGTTCGGAGAAGAAGACATGACCCATATCAGTACAAAGGAGCGGAAAGTAGGATTTGTCTTCCAGCATTATGCCTTGTTTCGTCATATGACTGTTTTTGAAAATGTGGCCTATGGATTAAAAGTCCGGCCAAGGAAAACGCGTCCTTCCAAAACCGAAATAAAAGAAAAGGTCATGGAATTACTAAAGCTAGTAAAATTAGAAGCCTTTGCTGAAGGGTATCCTTCCCATTTGTCAGGCGGCCAGCGGCAGCGGGTGGCATTAGCGAGAGCACTGGCTGTTGAGCCCAAGGTTCTCTTGTTGGATGAACCATTTGGTGCGTTAGATGCCAAAGTCCGCAAAGATCTTCGCAGATGGCTTAGAAAGCTCCATGATGACTACCAGATTACGAGCATTTTTGTGACGCACGACCAAGAGGAAGCGCTGGATGTTGCCGACCGAGTTGTTGTGATGAATGAAGGGAAGATTGAGCAAATCGGCACGCCAGAGGAAGTATATGAAAATCCAAACAGTCCTTTTGTTTATCACTTTTTAGGGAATGTTAATTTGTTTAAAGGGCGCCTCCATAAAGGGAAATTACGACACGGTAATTTTGAAGTCGATGCACCTGAATTCTCCGCAACAGAGAATACCGAGGCAGTCGGTTACGTTCGACCGCATGATATAAGTATCGAAAGAGAGGCTAGCCTGGATTCAGTTGCTGCAAAAATTAATTATATTCATTTAGTCGGAGCCTCCGTCCAACTTGAACTGATTCGAAAAGATAATGGCGAGTTCCTGGAAGTGGAATTAAGAAAGGAGCAATTTCGAAGCCTCGATCTAAAGTCAGGGGAAGAAGTGTTTGTAAAACCAAAACAACTAAAGGTCTTTATTCCCCAGGATTATTCCATTTAAAAAAGGCGAACAGGGCCAGGCCTTGTTCGCCCAAATAGATTTTGAAGACTGGTATTGTCTTAAATTAAGGGTTGTTGCCGGAAGAAAGAAACCTATAGAAATGGTCCGACTATTATCGTTCTTTGAAGTTTATCGCAAAAAATTCGATGTGGGCTACATATGGAAGGATAATTGTTTTATTAAGTATACATGAAATGATTAAAATACTTTGGTCTGTGTTAGCTGTGAATATAATTCTAGTGCTTCTTTCACATTTAAACCTTTGTGAACGATTCCATTAATTGAGCGGATCATTGCTTCAGGATATTCGGATTGCCAGATATTACGACCCATATCAACACCGGCAGCACCTTGATTCATTGCGTTATAAGTAAGGTCTAAAGCATCTTTAATTGTATCTAATTTAGGACCACCAGCAATGACGATTGGTACAGGGCAAGTGCTGGTTACTGTTTCAAAATCCTCACAATAATAGGTTTTAACAATATCTGCACCCATTTCAGAAGCAATTCGAGAAGCTAAGCCTAGGAATCTAGCATCACGCTTTTCTAGTTCTTTCCCAACCGCTGTAATAGCCAGAACGGGGATACCATATTCATGTGATTCAGTAACCACATTCGCTAAGTTAGTGACGGTTTGTGTTTCATATTCAGAACCAACAAAAATAGACACACCAACACCGACTACATTATGTCTAATCGCTTCTTTTACTGGAGTAACAATTCGTTCATTGGAAAGATCACTTAGAACACTTGGACCTCCAGAAACTCTTAAAAGCATTGGTTTTTTTACGTCCTCTGGAATGCAGGAATCAAGGGTACCACGTGTTACGAATAATGAGTCAGTATGTGGTAACAGATTCTTAACTGTCTCACCAGGTTTTTCTAGACCATGGATTGGTCCGAGAAAGTAGCCGTGGTCAATTGCAAGCATAACGGCCCTTCCGTTCGGTAAAATTTGATTCATTCTATTTTTAAATCCCCAATTCATCTCATTCACTCCTTGATTTTTGGATTTTTAACGATAACTGAATCTCTTTCACTAATATGTGGAGACTTTATAAACACCGCTTTAAAATCAACGGTATTCGTATTTTTTAAGTAGTGTGCTTCCATAGGACTTACTTGAAGCATATCACCTGGTTTTACGTGAACAGGTTCACCATCTATATAAATATCTATTTCTCCTTCAAGAATATAGAAGATTTCTTCGCAGGTAGTATGATAGTGATTATCGTGATCATCACCTGGTTTTAATAGAACCACACCAATATCAACGTTTGGTCCTTTTGTTAAGTATTTGGGTCCATGGGTGCCATAACGATATTCATTATTTTCTTCGTTTGTGTGAAACATTCGTTTCACCCCCTTTCAAATTTTACAGTTAATCCAGGTGCGATCCACATATGATTCGTCTTACCTGAATCAGCCAATTTAAGTTGTTCGCCGTAAACCTTACGCCAATTTTCATAGATTGAGAGATATTTTTGGTGGTTTTCTTGGTTAGGATAGTGAATTCTTTCCCATTTCACTAAATCAGTAATTGCGGATTCTAGGCTGGGGAATAAACCAACACCAAGTCCTGCCATAATGGCTGTGCCAAGTGCAGCTGCTTCTTTCTCAACTGGTACTTTTACAGGGATTCCGAGAACATCGGCCAACGTTTGGCTCCAAAGTTTCCCTTTTGAACCTCCACCAGCAAAGATGGCTTCTTTAGGAAAGTGACCTGTAACCTCTTCGACAATTTTTAAGTTGCCATAGGTAACGAGCGCGGCATTTTCTTGTATCGATTTAAACATTTCTTTTTTTCCGGTTTTGTTAGGGTCTAATGTGAGGTTTAAAAAGGAAGGGGCAGCATGTCTCCAAGAGATATAATCCATGACATCTGAGAAAATAGGGATAATTCCATTTGATCCGACAGGGACGTCTTTCGCTTTTTCTTCAAGAATTTCATAAGCATCACGACCTGTTTGTGCAGACTCAAGTTTTTCTGTTTCACAAAAGGCGTCTCTAAACCATCTCATGACAAGTCCGGGGAAGAAGGCGATGGTTTCGATTTGCCAAAGTTCAGGGACCGCGTGACAATTAACACGAATTCGATTATGTGAATCAACAATCGGAGCCTCAATATTAATTTCTTGCTGCCAAAAACTACCTCCGCAAATAAAGGTTTGGCCATTCTTGATCGCACCTACCCCGACGGAGGCCAACTGTGCATCGCCGCCGCCGCTAATTACGGCAGTTCCTTTAGCAAGGCCAGTAGAAGATGCGATGGACTCTGATACGACTCCAAGGAGTTCTCCAGCTTCATTAACAGGAGGGAAAATATTGCTTTTTAGCTGACAAGCCTCGGCAATTGCAGGCGTCCAAGCTCGATTCTTTAAATCGAAAAGTCCTGTTGTACAGCCATTGGAAGGGTCTACTTGGAGTTTGTTTGTGAGCTTAAAGAGGATCCAATCATTTATCATAGTTAAGTAGTTAATTTGCTCGTAGACTTCAGGCTGGTTGTTTTTTATCCAAAGGATACGGGGAAGAGCGCCCAAAGCAAATGTTTGACCTGATAATTCATATAGTTTTTTTTCAAGATCTGGGTCAGTATTCTTAAGTTCTTTGGCTTCTTCCATCGCGCGGGCATCCACATTGGCACATGCCCAAATTTCTCTTCCGTTTGCATCGTAAAGGACAAACCCTTCGCGCATACTTGTTGCGCTTATAGCTTTAATGTCTTTGGGGTCGATGCCCGACTGAGCAAGCACCTGAGATATACAGGTTTGAATAATCCCCCAGTTTTTACTTACATCGAAATCCATGGAACCTGGAAAACGTAGATCTTCCAGATGTGTCCATTCAACTTGTGATGAGGCAACCTGCGTGCCAGCTGTATCGAAGAGAACAGTTCTAACGCTTCCTGTCCCTGCATCAAATACTAGGATGTACTCCATTCAAAGCAGCCTCCTTTTTTATTAACGCTGTCGCAGTTTCTTCATCAGTGATGATGGTGTTGATATAACCTCCTTTTAATGCACCGTATATGGCCTCCACTTTATGGGCACCTCCTGCAACTCCAATGACATTATGTAACTTTTTCAAGGTGCTAAGTTGGGTGCCAATTAAGCGATTATGATGGGGTAAATCAAGAATCTTTCCTTGGGCATCAAAAAATTGACCTAGAATATCTCCTACGGCATTATGATTTTTAATGAAGATTAATTCATTGAGAGTCATTTTTTCTTCTTTAATAATCGTGGAAGCTGTTGATAGACCGCCAATCCCTACGACCACATGGTTGGAAAGACTGGCTAGGTCGAGAAGGTTGCTTACAGAAGGCTCTGATAACATATTTTTTGCCATTTCTTCTGACGATGCTAGGAATGGTGCAGGAATAACATGAATCCCGCCCTTGAATTTATCGAGTCCACTTTCAGAGGAATATTCCCGCTTTTGGAAGTAGTAGTTCACACCACCTGTAAGTGTTACCATAGAAATTTCGATAGAAGGATCAATGGTTAATGATTCAATTGTCCGAGAGACAGCTTCTCCCCATCCAAACCCAATCAATTCATTGTTCGAAATATTACTTTCAATAAATTGTGCAGCAGCTTTTGATAAAGACTGACTAAGATTGTCTTTTGGGGTTGGAATGACAAAAGCATGATCAATTTTAAATGAATGAATGAGGTCCTTTTCAATTTCTAAACAATTAACACCGGGACCTTTAATATGAAACTGAACAATATTTTCTGCTCTTGCACGATCAAGTAAACGTACAACTTTATTTCTCGATAAATTTAATAAATCTGAAATCTCTGTTTGTGTGAGATTGTCCTTGTAGTAATACCAGGCGACCTTAACCAGGAGGTTTTCAGTAAAGACATCATTGCTCGCCATATTTTATCAACCTTTCAACAAATAATCAGTGTCTAGACAAATGTTTAACTCTAATACTGAGTATAGGCCCCGAAAATAAAAAAGTCAATAACTTCAAAATATTTTGATAATTCAATACATACGTGTTGACTATAGGCCATTTGTCAATTAATATTTGGAATGTAAGCGGTTTAATTTCGGAATCAACACTTTGAGTAGGCTTGAACAAAAGTTAACTATATTAAAAAATGTTTAGTTTTTAATAGTTTTATAGTCTAGCAAGGTAGGTGAATAAAATGCATGACCAGCTAATTCATATTCGTCAAATCTATAAGCAATTTGCTGGAAACCCTGTATTAAAAGGTGTGGATTTAACTCTTAATAAGGGCGAAGTTTTTGCGATTGTCGGAGGAAACGGTGCTGGTAAATCGACATTAATGAAAATTATTACTGGTTTATATCGTCCTGATGAAGGGCAAATTGTGGTAAAGGGTGAAGATGTATCGTTTCATCAACCAGCGGATGCCCATAGGCATGGGATCTACTTAGTACCACAGGAACCGCTAATCTTCCCTAATATGACGATTCGCGAAAACATTACCATCGGTTTAAATGAGAATAAAGTCGAGTGTGAGAAGAGAATTAAGAATTACCTTTCTGTTTTAGGTTGGAATTTGGATATTAACCGCAGGGGCTTAAGCTTATCCATAGCTGAGCAGCAGCTTGTTGAATTGCTTAGAGGATTAATTCGAAATGCAAAAATACTAATATTAGATGAACCTACATCAACTTTAACTTTTAGTGAGATTAATTCCCTCTTTTCTACTATTAAAAAACTAACCAGCGATGGTTTGGGTGTTTTCTATATTACCCACCGACTTAAAGAAATATTTGAGCTCGCGGATTCAGTCGCAGTCCTTCGCGATGGACTGATATCAACCAAAGGGGCTATAAGAGATTTCACCTATGACAAATTATTAGAAGGGTTAATGCCTGAACAAAGTAAGGGCGCTTCTGATAGAGAAATAGGATTGGAATCTACTGAACCGAAGGTACTTAGGGTGGTAAGGGATGCTAAACCATCGAAAGGAAATTCAGATAAGGCGATTTTAATGGTTAAAGACTTATCAGGGCACCGTTTTCAAAATATCACCTTTGATCTCTATCCTGGTGAAATCTTAGGGATAGCTGGTGTCGTCGGTGCAGGCCGTACGGAGCTTGCCTCCTCAATCTTTGGATTAGAACCATGGGAATCAGGAGATGTATTGTTGCAACAAGAGAGTATTAAGAAGCTTTCTATACGCGAGCGAATTAATCGTGGTTTAGCATATGTCCCTGAAGATCGACATCAACATGGTATTTTCTCCATTGCCTCTATTAAAATGAACATCACATCAACAATTCTGCATAAATATAAAAGAATATTCCTCCCATTTAAAAAAGAAAAAGAAATTTCAACTATAGCAATTGATACCTTGAAGATAGTCACTACCGGACATAACCAATTGTTAAGCAATCTATCTGGTGGTAATCAGCAAAAGATTGTTCTATCGAAGTATCTAGAAACAAAACCTAAAGTCATTATTTTAGATGAACCGACGCGAGGCATTGATGCTTGTGCGCGAGGGGATATTTATAAAATTATCGATGATTTAAAGAAGAATGGGTTAGCCGTTATCCTGATTTCCTCAGATACAGAAGAAATTGTTCAACTAAGTGATCGTGTCCTTGTTATGCATGAAGGTCAGATGACCTCTTCAATAGAAAAAGAGGATTTAACTGTAGATTCCATAACCTCAGCTGCATTCGGGATTAAAAAGGAGTTGAAGGTTCTATGAATCTCTTTTCAAAGGTTATGAAAGCAAGAGAAGTCTCGATTATGATTCTCATTATTGCGTTTATCGGAATTGTCGGTGGAATTAATAGTAAGTTTGTGACTGGTAACAGTCTGATACTACTTGTTAGCAGTAGTATCATTTTACTCATATTAGCTGTTGGTCAATCTTTTGTCTTGTTAACCGCCGAAATAGACGTGTCAGTTGGTTCCACTATGGGAATATCGGCAGCTGTGTGCGGCTTACTCTTAACAAATGGTATATCAGGATGGTTAGCCGCTATAGTGGTACTATTTGTCGGAATACTTGCAGGGATGTTTAATGGTATCGGTGTTGCCTACCTTAAAATTCCGGCGATTATTATGACATTAGGTACGTTAGGTATATTAAGAGGTTTAATGATTATTTTAACAGGAGGAGAGTGGATTGAGGATATTCCAAACTATTTCAAAAAGCTTTCAGGCGCAGATTTCATTGGTCTACCTTTCCCTATTTGGATTGGACTTATTATTCTCCTTGCGGCATTTCTGGTTTTAAAGCTGACCAAATTTGGCCGTTATTTCTATGCCGTAGGGGATAATGCGGATGGTGCTAGACTCATAGGTATTCCTGTGTCAAGGATTAGAGTGTCTGCCTTTGTGCTTTCAGGTTTGTCTGCCTCTATTGCAGGGATGATTTTTGTAATGAATATAGGCTTTGTCCCTAACCAAACGGGTAATGGTATGGAACTTCAAGTTATTGCTGCTGCCGTATTAGGAGGTGTAAGCCTTAACGGTGGACTTGGAACAGTGTTTGGGGCTGGACTCGGAGCGATTTTCCTTACTGCAATTAATAGCTCATTAATATATTTGAAAATTCCAGCTTACTGGAATAATGCGATCTCAGGGTTTTTATTACTGCTAATTGTCATTAGTGATTCTAGATTCCAAAGCTATTTGAAAAATAGTCAGTTTAAAAAAAGCAATAAACCTCATAAACAAGAAGATGTTGTAAAAGGAGTGATTCAGAATGATGACAAAACTGACCAAGCCACTCTTTAGGTGGGAAAGTGCACTGGTTGTTTTCTTAATCATTGAAATCATTTTCTTCAGTGCTATGAATCCGGACTTTTTGAACTTTACAAATCTGATTTTTAGCATGAATGACTATGTTTATATCGGAATGGCCGCTATTCCTATGACCTACGTTATTATTACTGGCGGAATTGATGTTTCCGTTGGATCTACGATTGGATTGACTTCAATCACTATTGGCGTGCTATGGATGAGTGGTATAAATGTGTGGCTGGCAGTTTTGCTTGCCCTGGTGATGAGCGCCTGTGCTGGTGCAGTGAATGGCGTGATTATTGCTAATAGTAACGTCCAGCCATTGGTTGTTACTTTGGGGAGTATGTTTCTTTTCTCTGGGATTGCCTTAGTAATTTCCGGCGGCAGCAGTGCATCTGGATATGAAGGCATCAGTGGTTTCCCAGACTCATTTGTGCAATTAGCAAATGGAGATACTTTTGGTTTACCTAATCCGATATTATTTTTTCTCTTCTTTATGATTATATTTGCAGCAATCTTACACCTCACACGATTTGGCAGACAAGTGTTTCTTATCGGCATTAATATCAAGGCAGCCCGTTTTAGCGGAATTCGTACTAAATCCATTTTGGTTTGGTCGTATGTCTTAGCAGGTTTAGGAGGTGGTATCAGTGGTGTAATCTTAACATCCTACTTCGGTTCTGCGAGGTCAGACCTCGGGGCGGAAGCGGTGTTGCCTGTCATTACTGCAGTTGTCTTGGGAGGGACCAGTATCACAGGTGGAAAAGGTAGCGTTGTTGGAACAGGAATAGCAAGTATTGTTATTGGGATGATGCAATATGGTTTACAAATGATGAGTATGACCAATCAGGAAACAAGTGTGGTTATTGGATTTTTATTAATCATTGCAGTTTTACTCCGTTTAACAAATTGGAGTACTATCCAATTATTTTTTAAAAAGTTAAATAATAAAAAGGCTCTTAATAAAGAGTCCTCAAAAGGAGTGTAGATTAATGAAAAAATCATTATTAATAAAGCTATTCACTATTGTTTTATCAGCATTGCTACTGCTCGCAGCTTGTAGCAGCGGTGGGGAAAAGACTTCAGGCGGGGAAAAATCAAACAAGAAAGATGTTAAATTAGCATTTATCCCTAAACTTACTGGTGTTGGATTTTTTACATCTGGTGGTGCAGGGGCTAAAGAAATGGCAAAAGAACTTGGCGTTGAATTAACTTATGATGGACCAAGCGAAGCTTCTGTTGCAGGACAGGTAAAATACATTAATAACTTTGTAAACCAAGGTTATAAAGCCTTGATGATTTCATCGACATCTGTAGACGGCTTAAACCAAGCATTGGACCGTGCGAAAAAGCGTGGGGTTAAAATCTTAACTTGGGATTCAGACGTAAATCCAGAACACCGTTCATTCTATATTAACCAAGGAACTCCTGACCAATTAGGCGGATTACTTATTGATATGACCGCTGAACAAATTCCAGATAAGGCAAAAGTAGCCTTCTTCTATTCCAGTCCTACTGTTACAGACCAAAACCAATGGGTCGAGGCAGCTAAAGCAAAAATTAAAGCTGAACATCCTGGCTGGGAAATTGTTACGACGCAATACGGAGAAAATGATGCCCAAAAATCTTTAACAGTTGGCCAAAATATCATTAAGTCGTATCCAGATATCGATGCTGTCATTTGTCCAGATGCTACAGCATTACCTGCTATGGCTCAAGCTGCAGAAAACCTTAAAGTGGCAGGGAAGATTGCCATCACTGGTTTTTCAACACCAAACGTTATGAGAGACTTTGTTAAACGTGATACTGTTAAGCAATTCGGACTTTGGGATGTTAAAAAGCAAGGTGCCCTTGCTGCCTATGTTGCATACCTAATGACTGTTGAAGGTAAAGACCTAAAAGTTGGCGATGAGTTCGAAGTACCAAATGTTGGTCACGTTAAAATCGAGCCTAATACAATCCAAGGGTATGATTACACAGATGATCACAGCGGGATCATTCTATTACCAGAACGTGTAGTCTTTAAGAAGGATAATATTGACAATTACGATTTCTAAAATAGAGGAAAGACTGCCTTAGTTGGCAGTTTTTCTTTTATAGGCTATGTTAAAGCTTATTGTTGATTTTGGCACCCTGTTGATCTACGTTCCAGGCGTGAAGACTCCTGCGGGAGGACGGGGCAGGGGAGACCCCGCAGGAGCGCAGCGAGGGCACTGAAAAACTTACGTTTTTATTTTTTATGGTTGAACAAAAGACAAAAAAAGCAACTTTCTTCCGAAATAGAAGATAAAGTTGCTTGTTCCCCTTGGCTATTCTTATTCCTTTTCATTTAGAAGCTTTATAATCCGTTTT
>NZ_JAGGQW010000052.1 GCF_018613065.1 Bacillus sp. ISL-7
CACTTTTAGATTAGCAAATACACATAATCACTTGGGAAGAGTAAATAGTCAAAAAATGTTGTTACACACATTGGTAACAAAATCAAAAAGCCCCACCCAATCTTCCTCCAATTCACTTTTTTATATGGTGTAATTAAGGTAAGCACACTTCTCCTATGAATCAGCACCATAACCAACGTAATACCAATCAAACAAAAAACATTGTAAAGTTGAAGGAATGAATAGTTGATGTAGGGATTAGTCGAAAAAGCTTGGCCTAAATCAGGACTATAAAAACTAGCAGCATTCCCGTCGTGCTCTACATACCACTTGTAGAATTGCGTAGATAATTTATCACTTAATACTATGGTGGTCAGTAGTAGCAAAAAAGAAATGATATAATTCCACCATTTATTAACACCCCTATTTGTTTTTAAAAAATTCTCTTCCAAAAGTTATTCACCCCAAGAATGTAATGATAAGAATATTATAATTGAAACAACTGACATAAAAAATAGCCGCCTATAATGACAGCTGGATCTTAAACTCTTGCACCCATTAGTTCAGGAACTCTTTTTCTTTAAACTCCAGTAAATGACAAGAACTAATGGAATAATAAGTGGAATAACAATAAAAAATGAGAATGTCCAAGCTGTATTCAAAAAAAATACAGCATCACTACAACCCTGCGTCCCACATTCCGTTGCTCGTATTCCTCTTTCATTAATGGCTGAAAAATAACCGATTAGTCGTATTCCGAATAAGAAAAACCATACTATGACAATGGCAATTGAAATTAAAATTAATTTAGACCAAGTTCCTACTCGTTCCATTTAAAATCCTCCCAAACTACTCAAAAACTTAATCCCCTAATGAACAGAATTATATCATTTTGAAATGGTTTCTTCTTCAACATAAGCACCCGTTAGCTTAAGAAGAAAACACTAATCAAGTGGTTTCCAATTAAGGTCCCGTTCATCTGTTTTTAAAGGCTTTCTTACATATTTAACTTTTGTAAATTCTTTTGCACCAAATTCAATAAAGTATTTTTGAGCTTGTCTTAAGGATGGAACATTAGCTCCTCCTTCATAATCGGGGTCATTAAATTGAACTCCATCATCTTCCCAAAAACAAATATCACATATATCGTAAGTACCTGGTGGTTCTTCGTCTAATGTTTTATATCCGCAACAAGGACAAGTGTATTTCACAGTACCACCTCTTTTTTTAAAAAATATTATACCGCCTAATGTAACTAAGCTGCTTCGTTACTTGAATAAGAAAAAGGCTTTACCCCTATTGAAGTAAAGCACCCAGTTAGTTGAATAGCTATTTATTTTCCAAAGATAAAGAAATACAGTGCTAATACATATATACAAATATATATCCAAGAACCTATTATCGATAAAAAGTTAAAACATCCTTTATCTTTTCTATTTAGTATTACATTTAAAATAGCCAATATTACCACTACAATAAATAAAGGTGCTACCGCTAATTTTGAGATAAGTTCTGGAAAGGGCATTTCAATTAATTTGTCATCCACATTTTCTCCCCCTAACTTAAGTCTAATATTAGCATAATTATCTAATTCCTTGTTCCACTAACCTGCTCCGTTACTTCAATAAGAAAAAGCATTACCGTTGTTCCAGTAATGCACCCGTTAGCTTAAGTGCAAAACTTCACATATACTATCAATTTAACATAACTAACAATTTTATCCCTTTAACCCATCTAGTAATTTTTTCCCTTTTCAATGAGGTACTGAAATCCATATAACAATGGCGACTTAAGAAACATATAAAGGAAAAATTGAATTTTATTAAACCGAACGAGTGTAACTAGTTTTAATTTTTTTAAAAAGCTCATGATTAGTATGGCAAACATACCATCTACTATTGCATTTAGTGTAATAAAACGTTTAAAATTTCCATATGTCCATTTTAAAATCCACATTGAACCTACCAAAAAAGGTCCTATATAAAAAGGTAATGCTACTGAAATATATGGATTTTTTTTATAAAAAACCCACCATTTGCGTTTCTTCCCAATTTGGGCGAAAAGATTTTCTATGATTACAATAAAAATTGATGCAGGAAGGAATTTCTTAATATTACGTCCCCCTAAAAAAGGGAGTGTTAACCATACTAATATGACCATAAGAGCATTAAGTAACCACTGATTTTTATTTGACATATTTAACCCTCCTCTTTCTTTAGCTTTTTCTTTATATTTATTAAGTATTCATTTTATGTCGTAAGTTGTTCTTCGCTAATCTCCCACCACCACCACAAAAAAACGCTTTTCTTGTCTGCCTACTTCTTCTTAAGTTAAACTGCCTGTTAGCCAAGAAAAAAGACCGCCGCAGCGGTCATTTGCCGAAATCAACTAAAGCACCTGTTATCTTAAGTACATTGCTTCACAATATCTTCAAAAATAAACCAAGAATAGATTGTATTTTTTCACAAATATTACAACTATAAGGAGGTGACATATGAAAATTTTCAAAAAATCACTTTTAACCTTAGTTTTTATCTTCCTTTTTTGTACACATTTTGTATTTGCAGAAGAGTATCACCGCAAAGGATATAGTGATGATTTATACCGTGTAACAAATGATGTGCCACAAGAACAACATTTTAAAAATTTTATGTTAGACCTTTTAATCCCTGAAATACTTAATGCTGCAAGGAAAAAATACAATGATGAATCCATAAGTGGAATGTCCTTTGATTGGGAAAATCACTATAATGTTGTGGAAATTAAAGAATCACATCTCCAAGAATATCTTCATGAGTATCCATACATGGTTATAGTCACTGTTTCTCCGCATAGCGGGGGTATTAAGAATCGTAAATTCTATGGTACTGATAAATTAACATTTGGCATTGAACCAAATTTATTTTGGAGAGATATCAAGGAACGTCCTGCTATAAAGTTAATTGATTATCAGCATTTAAAATCTTCCAAAAGTCCTTAGATCTCCTGTATAGAGGTCTTTTTTTCTCTTAATACGAATCTGGTTCAATTGGAACGTAAGAAGTCATCTTTCTCTTCAACTAACCTGACCCTTACTTGAAGAAGAAAAAAGCATTACCGTTGTTCCAGTAATGCACCCATTAATTGAAGAAGACGATTTTAAAAATCAGCCTTCAACTATAGTTACAGTAACCCCATCTAACTTTACATCAAAAGTTATAGTAACTGGACCTTCTGGTGGATTATGCGGACCTGTATAAGTATCATATTTAACCTTTATTGTAAAATCATATTGAGAATATCCTCCAGTTTATCGATTCACTTCTAATATTTGTGCATTCCATAACCCATAACTACGAGATGGATACTTATTTTTTATCGCTTTCCTCGCATATGGGTCTAATAAAACTAAAAAACCATCATAAAAATCAGTATGTTTTTCCTCCCTAGTAATATTAGTCTCTGCGACTACTTGGTAAGACAATGATAAATTCCAGAATAACAAACATATAACAAGTGAAATTAGAATCCGTTTCATATAAATCACCTCTGAACTATTCTTCCTGAATGATAATTTTCTTATTCCACTAAACTGCCCGTTAGTTTAAGTGAAAAACTTCACAAACATTCTTAGATCAGTATTCTTACTCTTACTGTTTCCTCCTCAATCTGGCTCGTTTGTGGAATAGTGACTGGGGTTTTTAAAAATTTATTATCATGGAATCAGTAGATTTTTTTAAAAACTTGTCTTTATTTCACCATAAGGTTCAACATAAGCTTTCTCACAGCAATTTAAAAGCGTAAAATGGTTACGCTTTAAAAGGGCAAATTCCTATAATCTTTCTCTGCTTTTCTTATTTCCGATTCTTCCACCTGCTTGACTAAATCGGTAATATCCTTATTACAATAACCTTTTCCAACCGAGCATGATATGACATTTCTTTTTTAATCTATTTCCAAAACTCTAAAGCGATTTTCTCCGGTTTTCGACCTTTTAAAGGGAAAGAAGCTTTCTGAAATGCGTTGCTATCAGCTTCGTAATGTATTTCTATTGTCACATCCATTTCTTCGCTCCTTACTTATTAATTAATAAGTATACGGCACGGTTTTATTACATATCAAAAAAATCTTCATATGTTACATTGCTTTTAAATTTTTTAAGAAACTTAACTATTTTTTGGCCGTACCCAAAGTGGATTGGTAATCGAAATCAGTACACAAGACGAGTTTCTTCTATTATATATAGGTACTTTCTGATTCTCTGTCGTACTCTATAACCAGCTTATAAAAAGTTGTCTTCTTAACACCGATATCTTTCATTGCTTTCACAGCTGTAATCTCCCCCGATTTCCATCGATGATAGGCTTGCTTAAACTCTTCAGTAATGGTAGATTTTGGTCGACCAAATGCAACACCCTTTTGCAAAGCCACATCAATTCCTTCACGCTGCCGTTTTCGAATTCGATCTCGTTCTTCTTGTGCCATCCAGGAAAGAATCTTTAAAACTAAATCAGCTATGAAGGTCCCCAAGCTATCCTTATACTGTGTCGGATCCAATAAAGGCATGTCTAAAACGACGATGTCCGCCTGAATATTTTTCGTAATGTCATTCCACTCATGAAGATCTCTTCTTTGTTCCGTCCAAAACGGTCAAGTGAATGGATATAAAGAATATCCCCTTTACGAATGATGCGTTTCAACAATTGATACTGGACACGGTCAAAATCTTTTCCGCTCTGTTTATCCATAAAAATATCACGTTGGTCGACTCCCATTTTTTTCATGGCTTCAAGTTGTCGGCCTTCATTTTGATCTTTGCTGCTGACTCGTATGTACCCAAATTTCCGAACGTCCATTTTTTACTCCCTTTCTGGCTCATTTTATCTCTTATTCTACCAAAACCGTCCGTAAAAGTGGTTAAAAAATCCCAAACGTTCGCAAATGATTTTCAAACTTAAACGAACGTAAAAAACGGCCCTTTTTGTGCTAAAACAAACCGTTCTTAAAGTGTACTTTTTCGAACAGGTAAACAGTAAGAAAAGTAAAAAATTCTCCCCTTACAGAGGACACTGTAAAACACTTAAATTTTTTAGAAGAAACGCCCTTCGGGGAGTTTTTTTGTTAAAATAAAGGTAAATCATTTAATTATTGGAGTTTAGTAATCGGAATGTCTTGTGTGTAAATACGATTGAAACATTTATCGGAAAGTTAATATGTAATCGTGAATACGACTTTAGATTGCCTTCCTCACTTTTTATCCTCCTATTATTGTCTAATATACTCAACATCATTGATTTTCCACCCTTGGTCTTTTATATACATAACTTCGCTGCCACTTATAATCCCAAGGGGCTGTTCGAAAAAATTTCAATCCTAACATCGAACAAACTCTCTTTTTAATAGCCTTATTTGGATGTCTATAGGCATCTTTTTCTCTTTCCCCAACACTTCAATCGATATAGGACAACGAGGTTCTTGTCTACTGTGATAAAGCGGAGCTTTAAAATATGAAAAGACAGCAAAGCTTTCTTAAAGAAACGCTTTGCAGCCTTATGATTTCTTGCTTTACTTAAATAAAAATCAATCGTATTTCCTTCTGAATCAACGTGCGTTATTATTACATCACTGACTCTTTACTTATCTTGAAGTTTTTTGACCAGAACCAACATTTTTGTTGCACCATGACCAGATACTAGCGAAAAGGTAAGGGATGTAGAAAATACTCTAACACCAAAATCCTTGCTTTTTTATTCTTACCTCGCCCATGCAGCAATGGTTGTTATGTCCTCCGGTTTTGTCCTGCAGCAGCCGCCAATCAATCGGGCACCGCATTCATACCAGTGATGGGTACTGTCGCTGTAAGTTTCTTCGGATGATGCCCCATGCCATGTTTTGGTGACTGCATCGTACTGCTCGCCTAAATTTGGATATACGATGATGGGTTTGACTGTGTGACTGTGCACTTTTTTTATTAGCGAAGAAATGTACTGGGGCCGCGTGCAGTTTATTCCGACGGCAGCCACTTGATCATGTTTATCCAGCCATTCTGCACATTCAGCAACCGGGGTTCCATCACTAATATGCAGCTCGTCTTTTGCACTGAAGCTGATCCATGCATAGGTTCTGGGAAACTCTTCTAATAACCTGACGATTGCTCTGGCCTCCATCAGACATGGAATAGTTTCGCAGGCCAGGATATCGGCACCGGCATCAATCAGGGCTTTCATACGGGGCCTATGGAAACTCATAAGTTTATCTTCGGTCATCGTATAGTCTCCTCGATATTCAGATCCGTCAGCAAGGAATGCGCCATATGGCCCTACTGAACCGGCTACTAAAGGCTTCGATCGGTTTGACCGGTTCTCGGATTTTCCCCAGAATTCATCGCGTGCTTTTAAGGCTATCTGGACGGATTTCTTTATGAGAAATAGCGCTTCAGCCTCGCTTAAACCGCGTCGGGCAAATCCTTCGACAGTTGCCTGGTAACTGGCGGTGATAGCACAGTCAGCTCCCGCTGTAAAATAATCCGTATGTACCTGTTTGATAAGCTCCGGATTTTCCATAAGTATGGTTGCCGACCAAAGGCTGTCGTTCAAATCACAGCCATGACGCTCAAGCTCAGTAGCCATTGCACCGTCAAGTATAACTAGCGGGAATTTCTGTAATATGTTTTCAATAGGATTCATTGTAGTACCTCCGCTACAGTCAATTTTCTGTGATCCCGTAGAAATGATGAAAGGACGAGGACTTTCTATTTCTTATATCATCAGTGTCTGAGTTCATCAATATAGACCAAAGTTGGAAAAATGTCTTGGCCGTTACTTAAGTTAAACAGATTTTAGGTAGAGTCGAAGCGATGAATTTGGTTAGAAAGGACAGATTCTCCTGTGGGGAAGCCTGTCCAAAGTCAGGTGAAATTCATTCAGCAATGGATTGGATTAATAGCTTAACAGTCTGACAACCGAAGATTTTGTACGTTTTTTTATTTTATTTACAGTTTTTTACACCTCTCCCGATAGTATCAGTAGTATATTCCAGTTTAATGGATCTCTTACACTAGACCCTCTCTACTTAATATTCTCTATATACTGATCGAGTTCATCATGAGAATCAAATAGATTCTTCTTTCCACGATTTTTAATATAGTAGTAAAAATAGCATAAAGCAATGAAGGGTACTCCGCTATACAGAGCAATTCGTTGGCTTTGATCGAAAGCAAGTCCTACACAAGAAGCGAAACACAAAACAAAAGCAGTGATGGGCACAAAGGGATAAAGCGGTGTACGAAATTTCAAATGTGTAATATTCCCCCCCTCTTTAATAAAATGCTTACGAAACATATACTGCGATAACACAATTCCCATCCACACAATAACCACGGCAAATCCTGAAATAGCTACAAGCACTAAATAAACCGTATCTGGTGCAACTACACTAGAGAATAACGACAAGCAGGCTACTGCCATACTTACAATTAACGCATTAAGCGGCACTCCTTTTGAGGTTACCTTTCCTAAGAGGGGGTTTATTGTTTTTTCGTTGGAAAGAGACCATAACATACGAGTAGATGCATAGAGACCGGAATTTGCTACGGATAATAAAGCTGTAAGAATAACGAAGTTCATGATATCAGCTGCATAAGGAATTCCTATATTATCAAAGACCATAACGAACGGACTTTCAATGACTCCCGCTTCTTTCCAAGAGATTAATCCAGATAATACAAATATAGCACCGATAAAGAAGAAAACGGTTCTCCAAATTACATTTCTAACGGATCGGGGTATGTCTTTTTCCGGATTTTCGCTCTCTCCCGCGGTAATTCCAATGAGCTCTGTTCCTGAAAAGGCAAAGTTTACGGAAATCATAGCCATTAAAACTGGAAGCAGCCCATTAGGAAAAAGACCTCCTTCACCAGTAAAATGTGAGAGCATCGGGGCAGATGCATGGCCTTTCATTGGTATGAAACCAAACATCGCAGCTCCCCCCAATATGATAAATAAAATAATGGTAATTATTTTAATTCCGGCAAACCAAAATTCTGCTTCCGCAAAAAATTTTACTGAAAAGGCATTTAGTAGAAAAAGGGTAATCGCAAAGATGACACTCCATATCCAAACGGAAGTATCAGGGAACCATCTCTTCATTAATAGACCGGATGCGGTAAATTCCGATCCTACTGTTACCACCCAGGTAAGCCAGTACATTACACCAATGGTAAATCCGGTAGCAGGACCGACATACTTTGTAGCATACGTTTGAAATGAACCGGTTACCGGCATGGCTACAGTTAATTCACCAAGGCACAGCATAACAAGATACATAATCAATGCCCCAACTAAATAAGCGAGAATCGTCCCTCCTGGTCCAGCTTGATTAATGGTATAGCCCGTGCTTAGAAAAAGGCCCGTTCCAATTACCCCTCCTAGCGAAATCATGAACAAATGTCTGCTTTTCATTGTACGCTTTAACTGATTTTGATCAGAATTATTTGCCTGTAGCATCCAGTTTCCTCCTTTGGTATAGGTAACCACGTGGCCAACCTATTAGGTCAATTCCTATTAAACTAGCATTATACCACTAAATTTTCTTATTATCTTTTAACGGCAACCTTAAAACAAACAACTTTTGGTTCGGTCATTTCTTGAAGTGCAAATTTAATTCCTTCACGACCTATACCAGAACCTTTTACCCCCCCAAAAGGCATCGCATCTATTCGATAATCGGAGCTGTCATTTACGATAACCCCGCCTACATCCAGCTTACGTACAGCCCCCAAAGCATAATCTAAATTTCGAGTGAAAATACCTGCTTGTAAACCGAAAGCCACATTGTTAGATTGAAAAATAGCTGTATCAAGATCAGGAACACTATAAAGGGTAACAACTGGTCCGAAGACTTCTTCCGTTGCCAGCTTGCAATCAGCTGGTACATTCTCTAAAACAGTTGGGTAATAAAAAGATCCCTTTCGTTTGCCGCCACAAAGCAATTTTGCACCGCTTTCAACGGCTTCATTAACCCAACTCTCCACCCGCTTTGCTTCCTTTTCTGATATCATTGGCCCCATATCGGTTTCCTCTGAAAATTTATTACCCACTCGATACTTTAGAGTACGAGTAAGGAACCTTCCGACAAAGTCCTGATAAATCCCTTCTTGAACATATACTCTTTGCACTCCGAGGCAATTTTGACCTGCGGCCCAAAAGGCTCCGGAAACAGTTGATTCAACGGCTTCTTCTAAATCAGCGTCTTCCAGAACGATAACCGGTGAGTTCGATCCTAATTCCATACTGAACTTTTTCATGCCCGCCTTTTGCATAATCACTTGGCCAGTGGAAAGTCCCCCTGTAAAAGATATCATTCGTATCGCTGGATGGGTAATCAGGCTTTCTCCCATATCACTTGGATAACCGGTAATGACGGATAAAACTTTAGGAGGCAATCCTGCTTTTTCAAATGCTTCTGCCAATAAAAGAGCGCTTAATGGTGTAGCTGGTGCTGGTTTAACGATAATCGCATTTCCAGCAGCAATAGCTGGCCCCACTTTATGTGCAACAAGGTTTAATGGATCATTAAAAGGCGTGATCGCCACAATGATTCCAATAGGAAAACGATAATAATATCCCATGCGATCTTCACTTCCCGGCATTTAAAATCGTTTCTCCATTCATTCTCCTTGCCTCTTCAGCACTAATACGAAGAGTCTCAATACAGCGTAATACTTCTTTTCTTGCCTCTTTAATTGTTTTACTTCCCTCACATGCAATCGTGGTTGCAAATTTTTCTTTATGTTCATAAATCCAGTCAGCAGCACGACTTAGAATCGTGATTCTTTCGTGCGTCGACATGTCAGCAGCAATTTTTGCTCCCTTTTTTGCCTCCTCTATGGTATGAAGTACATCTTCCTCATTAGCGGCAGGGACAGTTGCGATTAAACGATTATCTTGGGGGTCGAAGACTTTAATGCTTTTGGAGCGGGATACCCACTTTCCAGCTAGAAACATCTTATTTTCTTTTGTCTGTGTCTCTATAAATGTCATTATGTAACCACCTCATATGACTAATTTTTTATTTTGTAATTTAATAGTGCAAAAGATTACAATTGACCGCGGCTAATATTAATTAAATCAATAAGAATAGAGAATCCGGTTTCCTTTCGGCCAGCTCCGGCACCAATAAGCGTGATCGGACCGGCTAAATCGCAATCATATGTAATCGCATTTTGTGCACCTGAGACTCCAGCTAAAGGATCTGTAATCGGTATCGCTTCGGGACCTACCTTGGCGATGACTTTATCACCATCTTTTATACATTTAGCAATAAGTTTCCACTTTTTCCCCTCAGATTTTGCCCATTGGATATCTTGTTGTGTAAGATGACTAATTCCTTCACATTCTACTTCTTCTCGTTTCATCGGAACGTTCATGACAATATTAGCAAGAATAGTAGCTTTATATTGTGCATCATACCCCTCGACATCACTTGTAGGATCTGCCTCTGCATAGCCAAGAGTTTGTGCCTCAGCCAATGCTGCCTCATAACTCAAGCCTTCTTCCATTTTGGTTAAAATATAATTGGTCGTTCCATTTAAAATCCCACGTATTTCAGAAATATTATTTCCTGCCAATGCAACGAGGGGCATTCTCAATGCAGGTGTTCCGCTCATAACGGTTCCTTCAAAGCCCCATCGAACATGATTCTTTCTGGCTAACTCAACTAGCTCTTGGTAAGCTAAAGAAACTGGGCCTTTATTACTCATTACTACATTCTTTCTGCTTTCAAATGCTGCCTTACAATGATCGATAGCAGGTTGGCCGGTTTTGACATCTGTGAAAGTAATTTCTACAATGGTGTCCGCATTACTTTCACGGATTGTCTGAAAACTATCCCATCCTCTTACCAAACCAGGGCTTTCCGGGTAACGATCAAGTTTCCCTGTTTCCTTTACAGCTTGTAATGCTTTTGCAATATCTAAGCCTTCTGGATGATAAAGAGATCCCTTAAGAAAATCGGAAATGGCAACAATTTTTGCATCAAAGGCAAGTTCGCTTAGTAACAATTCACCTTTTTCTTCTAAAATTTCTGCAAATCCTTGACCAACTACACCAAAACCAAGCAACGCAATTTTATGTGTCATACTCAATACCTCTTCCATTGTTATATTTTCACTTGCTGCTATTAACAGGCAATTGCGATTCTAAATGGCAAAAAGCTTGATCTAAATCCGAAATAAGATCTTCTGTATCTTCAATCCCTACGGAGATACGAACCAAACCTTCCGGAATACCAAGAGCTTTCCGTTCTTCAAGAGTACATTCGACATGGCTAGTCGTTCTTGCCGGTCCGTATATCGTTTCAACAGCTCCAAGATTTCCAGCTTTGTTTGCATATTGTAATTTTGGCAATAAAATTTTGATCGCCTCCATTTCATCTTTCAATACAAAACTTAATATTCCGCCGAAACCCTTCATCTGTTTCTTTGCAATTTGGTGATGTGGGTGTGTTTCTAATCCAGGGTAATAAACTGCTTCCACAAGCTTTTTCTTTTGCAGATACTTTGCAATCGCCATTGCACTCTTTTCTTGCTGTCGAACACGAAGTTTTAACGTTTTCATCCCTCTTAAAATAAGATAAGCTGACCACGGATCCATGGTTGCTCCATTAATTTCCCGATAGTGATAAACTCTTTTCATCAGTTCTTTGGAGCCGCACACCACACCCCCTAAAGCATCGGCATGTCCGCTTAAAAATTTAGTGGCACTATGGATGACGATATCAACTCCTAATTGAATTGGATTTTGATTAATAGGAGTAGCAAAAGTATTGTCTATTATCACCAATGCCCCCACCGATTTTCCAGCTCTCACCATTCTCTTAATATCCGTAATTTTCATGGTAGGGTTAGTTGGAGACTCCAAATATAAAACCTTACATCCTTTGGCCACTTCAGCTTCAATTTCTTCATGATTTCCAGTGTTGCATAACGTTACATCTACATTGATATTCGGTAAGAATTCGGTAAAGATTTTATTAGTTCCCCCATAGGTGTCTTTTACGGATATTACCCGGTCTCCAGGCCTTAAAAATGTATATAAGGTGCTGCTAATAGCGGCCATTCCTGATGAGAAACCAATCGCTTCCTCCGCTCCCTCAAGAATTCGTACTTTTTCTTCAAAAGCTTGCACAGTTGGATTTGTCATTCGATTGTAAATATGTCCAGGTTTATTTCCGATAGCAACCTCTTGCCACTCATCCACGTCATCGTAATTGTAGGCTACACTAAGCACCACAGGAACTTGGGTTGCATTGTAAGCAAGAGATTCTTTTTCACCTGCCCATACAGCTTTTGTACCGTCTTGTATATCTTTAAAGTTTCTTTCACTCATGTTTCTACCACCTCTCATTTTTATAATTTTGAAAATGTCCTTTTGTATCCCAACTAAATTTCATTAAAAAAAATCCCCCTTTACGCTAAATTGTTTGCACTTCTCATTTTTAATTAGTGCGTTTTTTGGACACATTCTTACTAAGACGCTTTAAATTATACAATATATTGTATAATGTATAATGTATAATACGCTGAATTATCTGAAAAATATCCGTATGAAGATTATATAATGGACCTTTTCCATTTTCAATGTAAAACTTTAAAAATATATTTTAAAATCTAACTGTCTAGTTTTAATAATTAAGATATATTTGTATTGGCTGGTCTTAAAAAACCACAGCTCCGCTTCTTCCCTATTCTTTTAATTTTCCTAAAATAGGAATCTAATATGCATCGATTCATAACATATTAGACTTGGAGACAATAGATTTAAAAGGATAATGAGTTACTTTGGGACCATATTGAAGAATTTGGATGCTCATGCTAATATAAAAAGCGAGAATTGCTACTTTTTTTAACTTAGGGGGGAATAACTATCAAAAAGAGGTACCGATCACTAAAAGATCATGTATATGATTATATAGCCACAGAAATTCAGAATGGAACATTGCTTCCCAATCAAAAGATAAATGAAATAGCACTAAGCGAGAAATTAGAAGTAAGCAGAACCCCTGTGAGGGAAGCCTTAATTCAACTAGCTTCTGAAAATTTACTAGAGTCATTTCCTCGAAGAGGATTTATCGTTAAGGAAATTGATACCAAGAAAAAGCTCGATGTTTTTAGTGTTGTTGGTGTACTAGATGCCTTTGCAGCCACTTTAGCTCTGGAGAATTTGACCGAAGATGACATGGAACTAATGGAAGAGTTGGTTAGGAAAATCGACCGTTCCATTTCTCAGAAAAATTATACAGATTATCAAAAATACCAAAACCAATTCCATAAAGTATACATTGATAAGTGTTACAACCCTACATTAATTGAGCTTCTTGATTCTTTACAGAATAGTTTTGTCAGGCAGATTTATTTAAGTAAAGACGAAGAAAAACTCTTTACATCATTAGAACAAATGAATGAACAGCATAAACAAATTATTGATTACTTTAAGAATAAAGACAAAGAAAGCTTGGAGCACCTGATTAAGAATGAACATTGGAAAATAACTCATATCGATATGATATAGAATATATGGTACCGGTTAAAAATGATTTACTAGAAAAATAATTTGAGTCAAATGATTTTCCTAGGTAAATTTCGATTCCCCTTAAAGACATGAAATGGCGCTCTTGTCAGCGCCCCCAGCCTTCCTCCACAATTTGAAACACCTGCCTCATGGCCTTATGCTCCATTTCGAAAAATTTTCCCCCAAGAAAAAACAGCGATTAGCTTATGCCATCGCTGTCTATATTCCCTAAATTAACCTGTAACGTTTGAATAAATCTCTTTGCCAAATCCTAGTGAAAAAATAGTACAGGTATTAATAGCAATGTAACATTAAGGTGCAGCCAAGAGTTAGATAAAATCTACATATGAATAACGAAGTAATCAATAAATTTCTAATTTAATTCCATCTACTTTGCGGGTGGTGTCAGTTATCTTAACTCATCATAATAGGTGACTTTACAGTATTCAATGTATGCGTCAGGAAAATGCGTATTTATAACGTTAAGGAATTTTCATTATTAAAAAACCTAATTTCTCGGTGTTGTAAGTGAGAAATTAGGCTTTAGAATGTAACTTAATTGGCCTAGTGACAGCTTCGCTGGTACTACCCCGGTACCGGAACGAATCCGAGTTAAATGAAAATGTTGTCCCTTTTTATTGTCGCTCCCAAAACGCTGGCGGTTCAATCCCAAGTAACCGTAAGTAAATAAAACCTTGGCCCCGATGGTGGATTTCATTTTCCAACGCATAATGTAGACGTTCGAAATGACTCATTTCGCCACCAAAAAAGAGATCTTTTTCTACGGTGTGCAACCGTTCCTCGGTGATTTTTGGCCACCATTTTTGGACATCCTCCTTTGTTTCATGACAACCGTCTAAAAGTTCCGCTTTGGTTGAAACACCAGCAAAAGGTTGGCTATATTCCCATTCACCGAGAGCGATACCGCGTATATATCCGCGTTCAATATCTAGTATCTCTAAAATCATTTTTGAGAATGGCCGCAGCGGTTCAACCGGTGCAAAAGTGAATAACTTGTCTTCAGGGAAAGCCTCAATTGTTCGAATGGTTAAACGCCGATTCTCATCCAAAATTTCGCGAAATTGCTCCAATGTCATGACCATGATGGTCGCCTCCTTAATTAGTTGTCTCTACATTAGCACTCTTTTAATTGAAGAATTTTTATAAAAATATACAAGACCCCCTGACGAGTAATCATGAAGTTTGGGGCATGAATAGGTAAAGTCCATAATCTTGCATCACAGAGGTGTGTCCCATTTGCCGTAACATGGTAGCTATATTGCCACGATGATAAGATCCGTGAGTGACAACATGTAGCACCGTTTCAGAAACAGAAGTTTCAAGTAATCCAGCATAGGGGTTATCAACCACTATCACCTTTTCAATATTTTCTTGGCTGTTCAGAAGTTCTTTGTAACGTTCAGATAAGTCTAAAAAGATCTTTTTCATTTCTTCAATACTTTTTGTTTCTACCTGCTCTATTAATTGATCTGCATACGCCAATGCTTCTTTCATGTCTTTACCTGAAATAATGTCAAACCATGTGTAATCGGTGGCATAAATGTGAGACAACACCTTTGATATTGAAGAAAAACCTGTTTGAATTTCCTTATGATAAACGTCTTGCGGAAGTTCTTTTAAACGATTAATTATAACTCCATTTGCCCATGTATGGTAGTCGTACATTTTTAATGCCGGATACGTCATTTTAAATTTCCTCCTTTTTTTCATGATCTTGTATTTTTTAATTGATACCTAATGACAAATAACTTACTTACAAATTCTGGAGGTAACTATAATTATTCTGTTTTAATTACAAAAATCCTTCTTTTAGCGTTTAAAAAGTGTGCAATTTATCTCTCAAAATCACAACCTAATAAACTTCCATAATGTCTGTAACAAAAATATGTAACAAAAAATTTTGTAACAATATTTCCTCTTGAATCATTTTTGGTACAATATTTGGTAGAGGAGAGGATTAATTTGAAGTTTGGCTATATGCGTGTTTCTACATTTGACCAAAATTTAGATCGTCAAAAGAAACAACTTGAAGAATTTGGATGTGATCGTATTTTCTTTGAAAAAATAACTGGAACATAACGGAACCGACCGGATTTGGACCGAATGTTAGAGTCTTCGTCCGGAAGATATGGTAGTTTTTTGTGGCATCTTTCTTTGTTAGTTTTGATTGTGTTGCGACAGCATTTACTAATTCTTCCTTATTCATTATTCAAGCACCTCTTCTTTTTATTATTTGATATTATGTAGAAACGCATATCATATCCTATATATATCTGTCACTTTATAAAATTAGATAATAGACAGAGAAACTCCTGTTTTTTTCAAAGACTGATTACTTTAGATTGGTTTTCTAAAGTAATCAAATGTAGGTTTTAATATAACTAACATTCACTTGAAAATCACAGCTATAATATAATCCCTCTTTTATAATTTTTTCATATAAGAACATTTTCTTTCAATCTATCTTTATTTTATATTTAACGGAACTCAAGAACTTGTCGATCCTAGTAACAACCGAATCTATGTTCTTTGAGAAAATGGCCATGTTTGCAAAAAATCCGTGGACCATACCGGGTTCACATTCATATTCAACTTGAACACCAAATTTTTTCAGACGTTCAGCATAGGCCATTCCTTCATCCCGAAGCACATCATTTTCCGCTGTGAATACAATTGCTGGCGGGAGACTACTTAGATCTTGAGCGACCAAGGGGGAAGCATACTCATTACACCTGTCCTCATTATTCCGTAAATAATGATCACGGAACCAAATCAACTGTTCACGATCAAGTCCAAATCCTTTTGCAAAGGTTCGATGGGATTCCGTATTGAACTCAAGATTTGTCGCAGGATAGATTAAGACCTGTGCAGTGATGTTTGGACCTTTTTTGTCTCTCGCCATCATCGTAACTACAGTCGCTAGATTTCCACCTACGCTATCCCCTCCAACTACCAATCGAGAAACTTCTCCGTTAAATGAAGTCCCTTTTTCATAAACCCATTGCAATGCGGAATAGGCGTCTTCTACTGGCGTCGGAAACTTATACTCTGGAGAAAGACGATAGTTTACGGATACAACAATACTTTCCGTTCGATTCGCTATCATACGGCAGCTTGCATCCGATGATTCAATGTCTCCTAGAACCCAGCCTCCACCATGGTAGTAAACAAATAGAGGGAAAGGACCTTGCCCTTCCGGTATATATACCCTGCATTTGATTGTTTCATCCCCGCTTACAGGTATCATGAAATCCTCAACTTTTGAAAGCGGTTCTAATTTTACAGCAGGACGCGGCGCTTTCGAAAGCATCTCTCTTACTGACTTATGATCCATTGTATGAATAGGTGGCAGCTGATTAAATGCTTGTAAATATTTTTCTGCTTGCGGATCTAGATTTGTCAAAAAACATCATCCTCACTTCAGGTTATTTTTAAATTACCCAATCTATATGCGAAACCATTATTCCTGTCACAACACTCTCAAATTATCTTCAAAATAAAAACATAAAATGGTGATTTTATTCATCATTTTCGTTGAATAAAATCACCATACAACTTGATATAAGATATATTGGTGATTATTATTACCACCGGTTTTTATCTAATTACAGGTGCTCCTCCTATATAAAACTCGAAACCTGGAGCAATTTTTCGGCCATTTGGCATCATGAGCCACAATCTTAATAAATGACGTTTGCGGTCATCTTCTTCATAATCTTCAAATAGTGTACGTGAATGAAAAACGGTATAATTATTAACGAATTGGATATCACCCGGTTCCATCATCATATCAATATGAAAGTTTTTATCTTGAGTAAGGGAATCTATAAAATCAAATGCTTCGATTTCCTCTTTTGACAAGGAGATACCTGTTTTCGTTTGTGCTGATTCGACATATTGACGCATATATCTGCAGCTTAATTTACCATCGTAATAGCTAAAGATCGGTGATGGAACGACTGGAGTTTGACCTGGTGCTTCTTCCCCACGAAGATCATGAGCGAATGGGCGATAGAGAAATTCAAGGTACTCTGGGTGCTTCTCCAGAATTTCGTTATAGATAGACATCGCACTTGCGATACTGCTTAAACCGCCAGATTTCGCTTTCTGAAGACATAGTAATCCGACTACATCAGCAAGATCTGTGTGATAGTCAAGATGCACATTTGTTTGGTAACCACGTACTTTTGTATTATCATTAAAGTCTTTACCTATGTTTTTGATATGCCCTAAGAGGTCACCATTTTTGCTTTGGATGATGGGTAGGCCCAAGTGAAGTCCAAGACCCCAGTAAATGATACTAGCTTCATCGTCAGTATATTGATCCATTGGTAATCCACGAATCAATAGAAATCCTCTTCCATTCTCCAGCTCGTCAACAAAATAAGCGATTTTTTCAGCAAGGTCAGGAATCGGGAAATCCTCCTTGTTAAAATTGGGTGCCTTTAACCCTTTTTGTTGAACATGTAATACAGCCTTGTCAAGAGCTGCAAGGGTTATCTCTGACAAATAATAAATCCATGAATCATCCTTTGCTAGTTCGATACCTTTCCACGCTGAACGCCCTTGAATTTTTTCCTTTAAAATGACTGACATTAATATTCCTCCTTTATTTTGGTTATGACGCCGAAATCGACCGACTATTTCGAATTTTTTATTTATGGCACACTTATTATTATTAATTAAATGAATTTATCATTTGTAACTTATAATTAAGTTAGATTAATATAATTTTGCTAAGAATCTTCCAATCTACCTTTATATCTCTTAAATACTCACTTGCTCCTCTGCTTCAATCATTGTATGGCTTTCCTTAGCGGGACGTACACCGATCCAAAACAATAATCCGATAATGAGCATCCCTATAGAAGAGGCTTGAAATGCGTATCCGTATCCGATAGCTTCAGTCGCTGCATTTTGTATAAGATTGCCAAAAGCAAGTGGAGCAATAATACTTGCAATACTTGCAAGAGCAATGAACGTCCCTTGTGCCTTTCCAATGTTTTGAGGAGAAAAAAACTCCATTAATATGGCAGGGGCGAGTGATAGAATGACATACGCAAAACCGGGTGCAAGGGTAAAGAATATTATGGACAAAGACGTTGAGTTCACGGTATTTGCCAAATATATACATAAAGCGGATAACATCATCATGAAACCAGCAAGATTAATTCGTGCTTTACGAATATCTCCTGTTTTACGATAAAGCCGATCTGATAGCAAAGCAAATCCAAATTGGCAAAAAGCTGCAAAAAGAAAAGGTAAAGACACGGCTAGTTTTAATGTTTGACCATTAAAATGTTGAACTTTGGTAAAGTAGGCTGGAAACCATACCGCTTGAACGGACAATAACCAATAAGCACACCCACCGCACAAAACGGTCAAAATAAAATTTTTAGATAAAAGATGCGGAAGAAATTGACGCCATGAAACCTTAGAAAGGCTAGACGACTGTTGCTCCTTTTGATGAATGGCAGTCAGCCCGATATCTTTTGGACTTTCTTTACCGAAAATCATCCATAAAACCAGAACAATCAGTCCCAGTATACCCATGGCAATAAATGCAGATCTCCATCCATAATTATCAATTAAAGAGATAAATAATGGCGAAGCAATCGCCGATCCCCCTGTAGTCCCTAAGAGAACAGCACCAAAGCCTATTCCGTGTCTATGTTTCGGGAACCACTTTCCCATGATTGCCGTAGAAAGAGCTGGGGCTGGACCTTCACCTGCTCCCAAAATCATTCTTGTTAACAAAAGCAGAGACAAACTGGAAACGAAGGGCGTGGCAAATTGTACAATCAACCATACAAGCGATATCCACGTTAACATTTTTTTCGTGTTTTTGGAATCGGCCATGCCGCCAAGAAAGATAGAGGCGAAGGTAAAAAACCAAAAGAACGAACTTCCTACAACTCCCCATTGCGAAGGACTTAAATGTAACTCTTTCATTAAAGGAACGGAAACCAAACCAATGATAATTTTATCTACTTGGTTGATCATACCGGAAAGAACTAGAAATAATAAGATAATCCAAGAATACTTTGGAGTGCTTGACATATATATATCCTCACTTTTTTCTATATAAGGAACACCTTTTCCTGAAATGAGAAAAGGTGTTCCCACTAGTTTTAACGAAGCTGCTGATGCACAATTACTTTAAGGTTTCAACAATACCGCCAGCTGTTTTATTACGAGGAGGTACACCGCCGCGACCCGGTTTACCCGTATTCTCATCAATAAACATCGCGAATTCCGGGGAAATTTCCCGACCATTTGGCATCGTGAGCCACAATCTTAATAGATGACGTTTGCGTTCCGGCTCTTCAAAGTCTTCGTATTGAGTACGTGAGTGGAGAACCGTATAATTATTGACGAACTGCATATCACCTGGCTCCATCATCATGTTATAATGTAAATTCTCGTCATGAAGGAGGGAATCCAGTAAGTCTAATGCTTCAATTTCCACTTTTGACAATTGGATGCCTGTTTTTGCTTGTGCTGATTCGATAAATAAACGGACATATCTGCAGCTCAGTTTACCATCATAATAATTAAAGATTGATGATGAAAATACTGGAGATTCTCCTGGCGCTTCCTCTCCACGACGATCAAAGTAAAATGGACGACAGAGAACTCCAAGATATTCCGGGTTCTTCTCCAGAATTTCATTGTAAACAGTCATCGAACTGATGATACTGCTGTGGCCACCAGATTTCCCTTTTCGCAGGCTTAATAGTCCAACAACATCAGATCCATCAGCATGAAATGGAAGATGCAGTTTCGTTTGGTAACCGCGTACATTAGAATTTTCTAAGCTAAGACCTTGATCTTTGACGTGCCCTAAGAGGTCACCATTTGCGTTTTGCGATACCGGAATGCCCATGTGAAGTCCGAGACCCCAGTAAATGATGCTTGCTTCTTCATCTGTATACCTTTCAATAGGTAAGCCACGAATTAAAAGGAACCCTCTCCCATTCTCCAGCTCTTCAACAAAGTAATCGATTTCATCTAAGAGATCTGAAATCGGGAAATCTTCCTTGTTAAAATTAGGTGCTTTTAAACCCTTTTGTTTAACATTAACTAAAGCGTCCTCAAGTGACGCAATCGTTTTTTCCGACATATAATAAATCCATGATTCATCTTTGGCCAGGTCAGTGCCTTTCCAAGCTACTGGTCCTTTAACTTTTTCCTTAAAAATGGTTGACATAAGTAATCCCCCTTTAATAATTTGGTTATTTTCTTACTTTACTTCTGTCAATTCTCTTAACTCTCTGCGCAAAATCTTCCCTGTGGAGTTCTTAGGCAGCTCTTTAAAAAATTCTACTCGTTTAGGAAGCTTGTACTTCACCAGCTTATCCTGACAGAATTGGATAATGTCATTCATGGTGATCTGTTCATCCTTAACTACGACAAAAGCTTTAACACTTTCTCCGTATTCCCCATCTGGGACTCCGATTACGGCCGCCTCTACAACGGCAGGATGTTGATACAGGACTTCTTCCACTTCACGAGGGTAAACATTGTAGCCTCCAACAATAATCATGTCCTTCTTGCGGTCAACAATGTAGAAGTATCCTTCTTCATCCATTGTTGCGAGATCACCAGTGTAAAACCACCCGTCTTTAAAAGCAGCTGTAGTAGCTTCCGGCATCCCCAAATAGCCCTTCATTACATTTGGCCCTTGGACAACTAATTCTCCGACTTCTCCTCTCGGCAATTCCGTTCCGAACTCATCTACAACTTTGCTTTGTACAGCTGGAATATTCAAGCCGATAGAACCTGGCTTGCGTGTTCCTTTTAAAGGATTAATAGCGACGAGAGGAGCGGTTTCCGAAAGCCCATATCCTTCCAGGATAGAAACATTAAACTTGTTTTCAAATTTATGCAGCAACTCGACTGGAATCGAGGCACCTCCAGAGATACAGATGCGAATAGATTGGCAATCCTCCGCAATCGCTTCAGGCAATTGATAGATAAAACTGTACATCGTAGGTACTCCAGCAAACACGGTTGCCTTTTTTTCTCGAATGGTGCTGACAACGTCAAGAGGGCTGAATTTAGGCTGGATCAGGACTGTTGCCCCGCAAGCAATTGGCGCATTCAGACAAACAGTCATACAGAATACATGGAACATTGGCAGAGCAGCTACGACACGATCTTTATCATCGAGTTCTAGTAATTTTAAAATAGAGTCCGCATTTGAAACCAAGTTCCGATGCGTTAACATTGCACCCTTTGGTTTCCCAGTTGTTCCTGATGTGTATAGAATGACTGCAAGGGCTTCCACATTAATGTAAGGGCTTCCATAAACATTATTGCTTGTGCTTGTTTCCATGAGATTCTCCCATGTCGATTCCTGATCCTCTGCTTCGGTATAAACCACTAGCCTCAGATTTTCCAATTGCTTCTTTACTACTGTTAACTTCGGTTCTACAGATACATGAGCAATGACCGCTTTGGCTTGACTATTGTCTAATATGTAGTTGATTTCCCCTCGGGTAAACAAAGGATTGATCGGAATAACAAAAGCACCAAGCCGTAAAATACCGTAATACGCAATGAGAAATTCAGGGCTATTACCTAATATAAGAGCCACTCCATCTCCCTTCCCGATTCCTTGGGCAGTCAAGCCTGCAGAGAATTGATTTACCTGCTGACTTAGTTCCCTGTAAGTAACACTCTTATCTCTGTAGATATAAGCGATACTTTCCGGGAAATTACTTGCACTTCTCTTCAGATTTTCGTTTAAGTTATAATTCATTAAATGAATCCCCCCCTTTTTCTCACATAGGAGACTTTGAATGCCTACTATTGTGAATATTAAAAATATTATTACACTAAGTATACTCATAAATAATAATTAAATAAAATTAAATATTTTAAATTGTATGTAAGTAATACTAATATTAAAAAGGGACTTCAGGATAACGGGAGGACTACTTCGATGATCTCTACATCTACTTCTAAATAAAAAGACAAAGCCCCAGTAAAGAGCTTTGTCTTTTTTATATTTTTGATTAATTTATAAAATAGAGCTATTGCGATAATTGATTCTTTAGATATTTTTCTATTAACTCAATAAATAAGTTCATAGATTTCGTATGCAATTCCACAGATTCTGTTATAACTGAAAAATTTCTTTTTATCGGTGTCCCTTTAACATTTAATACTTGAATGGTACCAAGCATTCTTTCTTTTTTTACAGTAAGTTCAGATAAGTAACTAATGCCAAGGCCGGCTTCAACTGCCTCTTTTATAAGTTGTGTGCTGCCGAACTCCATTAACCTGGAAGGACGTATTTGTAAAGTTTGAAATAATGTTTCTGTTGCCTCTCTTGTACCCGAACCTTCTTCACGGACAATCCAATTCTCTTGTTCTACCTGTCTTCGTGTAACTTCCTTATTGAAATAAATGGGATATTTACCCCCTGCTACGATATACATCTGGTCGGTGGAAACGGATTTTATATATATATTTCGTTGAGAAATTTCTCCCTCAACAATTCCTACATCTATCTCATGACTTGTAATTGCTTTAGCAATATCCCTTGTATTGCCAATCTGTACCGAAGGGATGATATTAGGAAATAGGTTTTTCATTCTTGCAAGTATATGTGGTAATACATACTCTCCAAAGGTATAGCTGGCGCCAATTTTTAATGGTCCTGTTGGCTCGTTATTTAATTCATTCACTAACATCGACATTCGTTTATATAAACCTGTTATTTCTTTAGCATGTAAATAGACTATTTCACCTGCTTTAGTTAGCTGCACACTTTTGTTTGTTCGGAGAAGTAGTTTTGCACCTACATACTTTTCCAATTGTTGAATTTGCTGGCTGACTGCAGGCTGAGTCATATGAAGCTCTTCCGCTGCTCTGGAAAAGTTTCTTTTTTCAGCTACAGATAAAAATACAAATAATCGTTGATCCATAGGTTCTCCTTCTTACTATCGCATTTACTTATTATAACTATAATAATCATTTATTTTCCTTATTGTAAATTATTAGTTACGATAAATTATATAGAATTCAAATAAGGGGTTGAAAAACATTGGAACAAAAAGTATTAATAATTCCCAGTCCGAATCAGCAAAAAAAAGCGGCAAAAAAGCTAGATGTTTCTTTGATTTCTGGAATTGGTTTTACATTGATTATAGCCGTGTTAGGTTTTATTTTGGCAGCGCTTCCAGGTCTAAATCATATTGGACCTCTTGCGTGTGCTATTTTACTAGCTGTGGTTTATAGACAGGTTTTTGGATATCCAGAAAAATTACGTACTGGTATTCAATTTTCATCAAAAAAATTATTGAGATTGGCTATCATACTTTATGGATTAAAGCTTAATATGATTGTGATATTTCATCAGGGATTTCCACTATTACTAAGAGGGTCAATAACGATCATTTTTTCAATCGTTGTCCTTATGACCCTTGCAAAATGGCTGAAGGCCGATTTTAATCTTTCTTTATTATTAAGTCTCGGCACAGGCATTTGTGGTGCGGCTGCCATCGCGGCCGTATCGCCAATTATAAAAGCAAAAGATGAGGATACAGCTATGGGAGTCGGCATCATCGCATTAGTCGGCACAGTGTTTTCAATAATCTATACGTTAATATTTCCTTTTTTATCATTTGGTCCTTTGACCTACGGAAATTGGGTTGGAATCAGCCTACACGAGATCGGCCATGTTGCTTTAGCTGCTGCCCCAGCAGGCCAGGATGCTCTTGCTCAAGCATTACTTGCCAAACTTGCACGAGTATTCCTATTAATCCCGGTTTGCTTTATCCTTATGTTTTGGATGAAAAAGAAAGGAAAAATAGAGGGCGAGACAAAATTCGAGTTTCCATGGTTTTTAATTGGTTTTATCGTTATGAGTTTTGTGGGAAGCTATATCATTGGTAATCAGGTAGTGGTATCAAAAACAGTGATGTCTGATATTGCATACGGTACATCATTTATGTTAACCATGTCAATGACCGGATTAGGTTTAAATATTAGCTTGAAAGAATTACGAACCAAAGCAATACGTCCACTTATTGCCATTATTATTACATCATTTCTTTTATCATCGCTAACGTTTATTAGTCTTTAACATAAAAAAACTTATAAAATCATTCTTAAATCAGCCTGAGTTCTATATTGACACGAATTCAGGCTGTTTAATTTTTATCTAAAGGACGGTCTACATTAGGAATCATTTATACACTTTCTGTAAAATTATGTAAAAAGTCATTAATAAATTCCTCAGCTACCTGTGTTAAACCTTTCGTTTCTAAATAAATAAGCCAGAAATCAATTGGAAAATAATTTTCTTCCCTTAATGGGATTATTTTTATCTCTCCATTTATAACCATTGGACTTTTTTTAATAGAAAAATTATGTAAAAATAAAACGGCCTCGCTTTCTTTTACCAGCTCGAAAAGAAGACTGCTGCTATTCGATTTAATTAAAACTGCATTTGGATTCAGTTTTAATAATTTTAATACCTTTTTATAATCGGATGAATTATACATAACAAATTTGGAATGTACTAGATCACTTAGAGTTACACAATCAAAAGAATAAAAAGGTGAATTTTTACCCACTGCAATACATATATGACCCTCATGTATATGTTCGAACCGAATATTTTTTTCTTTTTTTAACTCATCTATAGATGCATGAATCAAAGCAAAATCGTAATTTTCCTTGTTGAAATTCTTAATAATATCAGTAGGGTTTTGCTCAACTAATTCAAATGTAATTTCACTATTTTTTGAATTAAACTTTACCATGGTATCTTGTAGAATAAAAGAAAAAGTAGGCGCAGTAAGGATTTTTAAATGAGTTTGATTGCTATTTTTATAATCATAAATTTCTTTGTTTAGTTCTTTAATGGTGTTTAGTACAGTTATTGCTTTCGAAATAACTATTTTACCTTCAAAGGTGGTCGTAACTCCTTGTTTTGATCGGTTAAAGATTTTTATCCCTAGCTCATTTTCCAGTTGAGTAATTGATTGACTCATACCTGAAGGAGATATAAATAATTTTTCAGCCGCTTTTGAAATTGACATCTCATTCGCAACATTTACTATATACTCCATTTGTTCGAAATTCATCTTTTCACCTCAACTACCTGTTTATATGTTCAGTACTTCATAGTTTAGTATAACCAGACTTTAATTAGCACTCGGTACGTTTATCCTATTTTGCCCATAATTCCTTCCACTACTCCGTTCGAAGCAGAATGTCCACCAAAGAATTTCACTTATCCTTAAGCTTTACTTCATAAAAACCTCTAAAATTCTAAATGTACATAATATATTTAGGAATGTAAAATCTTATTTGATACGTAGTAAATGGTCAGTTCCTGTCAATCATGAGCTAACTGCCGAAGGAGAAATTAGTATGTTTGAGGGAAAAATCATCAAATTTTATCGGGAAAAATACAAACTAACTCAAGATCAGTTAGGGAAAGATATTTGTTCTGTAACACATATTAGTAAAATCGAATGTGGTCAAACAACATTCGCATCCCAAATCCTTTCTCTATTATCCAAACGGCTTGGAATTAATATGGAGTTAGAAGTAAAAAAACTTATCAATATTAAACAACAAATATTCACTTGGCATGAAGCCATCATTATGAATTTGATAGCTGATGCGGCCCAAATTAATGATGAACTAGAGCGAGAAGCATTAATTGAAATCTCGGAATATTTTAATATATACCAATTACTTCGGGCAAGGTATCAATTAATGCATAATAATTGCCATGAGACATTTAAAATCATTAAAAAAATACAGAAAATAGAAAATAAATTAACACCTTATGAAACAAATTTATTAAAACATGTTTTAGGTATCTACTATATGGCAAAACAAGAATATGTCACTGCAATAGAAACATTAAAAACCATACAAAATGAGAATTATAATAACCCAGAATATTACTATCACCTGGCAATGGCTTACCATACTATACAATCACCTGTTTTGGCTTATTATTATGCTGAAAAATCACATCAATTTTTTAAAGATATGAATAACTACCTGAGAGTAATTGATGCAGAAATGATAATGATCATTCAAATTGACGATGCTGAAGTTAAAGAAGAAATTATAAACCGGTTTAAAAAATTAATGAAGAGCTGCGAATTAGTAAATGCCCCTGATCGAAAAGCAAAGGTAATGCATAACTTAGCTTATGCATACTATAGAAGAAAAAAATACGATCAAGCCAGTATGTATTTTAAAGAATCCATGTCTCTTAAAGAAAAAGAGTCCCCTCCATACTTACTTTCATTAGAAGGATATTTACGGAGTTCGTTTGATGGAGGGCTTATTTCTAAAGATAATTTAATAGAAAAGGCTGAAAACGGGTTAAGGGTAGCAATTAATACTAATCAATTATTATATATTCATCTATTTAGACTTCTACTTTATTTATTAAAATCAAAAGAAGAACAATACTATCAATATTTGTCAAACAAGGCATTACCAATGTATACTAAATTCGGCTTCACTTATTTGATCGATCGTTCAAAAAAGGAATTATTCAATTATTATTATAAGAACAAATTAAAAGAAGACGCATTGGAACTAGCCCAATTAATAATCAACACTTAAATAGGTAATTTAACCTATAAAAATATGAAAAAAGGCATTCTGAATCATCTTCGAGTGTCTTTTGTCATATTCATGCCTTTTTTTATTAATCTTTATATTCAATAAGAAATATCCCTGAAAATTTTCAGGGATATTTCTTCATTCTTATTTACTAACAGTAACCTTTGTAGCTGAACTTTCGTTTCCAGCTTTGTCAATTGCAATTACGTAAAGGTGTGTACTTACATTTTGTTTTACAATTGATACAGCGAACTTACCATTGCTATCAACTGTTCCAGTGCTAAGTGTTTTTGTGCCTGTTTTGACTACGATCGTAGAGCCTGCTTCCGCAGTACCTGTAACCTTAGTAGTGGTAGAAGTCACTTTGTCCACTTTTGGTGCTGTTGGGGCTGTTCTGTCAATTGTAAACTTAACCGTTGTTGCGTTACCAGATGCGTCCGTTACCACTAATGTGTGGTTACCCTCGTCTGTAACTGTTGTATCGCTTTTGAATTCTTTACCATCTAATTTAGCTGTTGCTTCATTAAAGGTAATGGTGACATCCTTGTTGTAAAACCCGTTGTTTTCGACACCATTTACCCATTTTGCGTATAGAATGACGTTTTCTGTCACTTTATCTTTTGCAAAATTCCATACCGTTTTACCTGTAGCATCTTTATACCAGCCAAGGAATGCATAACCAGTTCTTGTCGGTGTCGGAGCTGTGATGGTAGTGTTATAATCTGCTGTCATATTCTCCACTAAGCCTCCATCTTGACGATCGAAGATAACAGTGAATTTATGCAGTGACCATTTTCCATAAAGTGTTTTTGCAGAATAGATAGAGCTCGTGAAATCCCAAGGAATTGTACATGCCTCATCTGCGAACCAAGATAAATCGTAACCATAAACAACCGGTTCTGTTATTCTGCGTGCGACAATTTTGTCTTGTACTTCAAAAGGAGCGTTATCTTTCACAATGAAATGGACAGTATATCCGTTCACTATTTTTTGGCTCACAGTTACATCTGCATAATCTTTCGCACTGATGAAGATTGTGATAACTCCAGTTTTTTTGAATAGACTCTTATCTAACGTAATCTCATGTGTAGTCGCATCTACTTTGTATTTCGTTCCATCAACAGTAAGGCCGCCAACCTTGATGCTAGTGATGGCTTTTGCCCAATCCGTATCATTGTACTCAAGGGTTATATCGTTTCCGAGACTGTTATCTGTATTATCTGCTAATACAAGCGATCCAGCTAAAGCATATTTGGCATAAAGTGTGATTGGTTTTGTCACAATGTTTGCAAAATCATATGCTGTTGTTAAATTTTGATCTGTATACCAACCGAAAAACTTATAGCCGACCTTTGTTGGATCGATTGGTTTTACTGCGTTTCGATCGACGATTTGTGCCGGAACTGGATCACCGCCATTTGATACAAATGTTACTTTATGACCAACAACTTGATCCGAAACGAGTGCATCCGCATAACCTTCTGATTTAATCGTCACATTCACCTTTTGTCCTGCTGTGAATAAGGCTTTGTTCAGCGTGATCGTACTGTCAGTCATGGTGTAATCGGTATTTAGAACTAATTGTTTTGAACCAATCCAAACTTGTTTAATATTATTTTTCCAAGTTCCGTCATCATGGAATGATAACGTAATATCGCTTCCTACAGTGTTGTCAACGATATCTTTTGAAACAGTTGGAGGCGTTTTAATCCAACATAAATAGTACGTTTCATTATTGGTCAAATAAATGCCGTTTTGTCCAAAATCGGCAACTTTATTACTTGAGTTCGCGCTGTCCAAATAGAGTTTATCGCTTAACGATAGTGTTCCATTTGTCACATGAGAACTAACCGCTTGCATATTAGGCTGAGTAAAATTACCGTTGACTAGTGCATCGGTCAAGTATAAGTCACTTGCAGTTTTTAACGCTCCACCATTTAAGTCAAGGTGACGTCTATAACTAAGTTTCACATCTGGAATTTCGATCGTTTCACCAGTTGTTGCTGTTACGGTTAACTTATACCCTCTATTTGGAGTTGGGTTATATAAGCTTGGCGCTGCACTAAAGGCAAACTTTTCATTTGGATGTGCAGTTGCATAGCTTTCAGTAGCCGTTGTGAATGAAAGTGTTCCAATTCGATCGTTAGATGACAAGTCGTATGTGCTTGGGTCTAACGTATACGTTGTAGGTGACGCTTGAGTTGATCCATCACTATTCAGTTTATAGTAACTTGCCTCAATTTTGGCAATCTTATCTTTACCTGTTAACCAAGGAATATTCGTTGTATAGTCTGGGATGCTGATTTTCGCATCGCCTTCACCAAGTACCCAACCAATTCCGTTTGCTCCACTTACTCCGTCGAACTTCAACCCATTCGGTTTCATTGGATCAACAGGTGAATAGTTTTGGGTGTAATTCATTTGCCATTTTGCATAGACTTTTTGGTCTGCAGTCATAGTGCCCGTTGCTTGCCATTGGGTCGTACCTGCTGGATCATTATACCAACCGACAAGCTTATATCCAGGTCTTGTTGTACTAGGGTTTATGAAAAATCCAATGCTATTTGAAAGAACGTCACCATTCAGTTTAGTTCTATTTGGTTGGTATCCTACCGCTATAGGGGCAACTGGAGCACCACCTTGCGTATCGAATTCCACTCCGTATCCAACTGCTTGTGAAGCAATACCGTTTTCATCCAATCCTATCGTTTTAAGCGGGTAAATCGTATTATCCGCACCTGTTGAACTGATTTCAAACTTGTACAACTGAGGCAACCAGTTCGTTCCGCCTGGATTGATCGCGGACCTTGAATCCACAGGTGATGCGTCCGTCTTAAATACATCTGCTTTAAGCGTAATTTGCCCTGGTACGCTAATGTCGTAATATTTATTACCACTACCGTCTTTCAAATTGGTGATATCAACACCAGTTGCGTAGTTTAATGTTTTAACCACGATTTTATTGATTCCATTACGCCAATTCGCATCCTCCGTAAAGGTAAGGGTTAAATCCTTGCCTATATGTGCCTTTGATGGGTCGGTTACGTTTGGAATCGTTGGTGTCGGAATCGGAACAACCGAAACCGTAAAACTAACGTTTACATCTTTGTAGCCAGCAGCCTTAATCTTCACTGTATTCGTACCAGCCGTCGTGAACAACGAACCAGGTACTATAATCTGAGAAGGCATCGTTGTTTCTTGCCCAAATTGGTCAAAATACTGATATCCGGCTTTAATAGTCACGGCACTTGTTACTTCTGTTGTACCGAGCATAACCGTATTGATCGCATTTCTCCAAACCACATCATCTACGAACACATCGCTATTTGGTACGATAGAGATTGAAGCCCCGTTTTGTAAGTCTTGTAACTTTGGAATGGTCGTACTAATCGTTTTTTGGGTTGGACCTGCAAAATTTAGCTTTTGGATCACATTTTGTAGTGTGTCTCCCGCGTTTAACGTGATGGATCCGGCAAAATCAGTTGTAATGGTCGTATCTTGACCCACCGTCAGTTGTGCAGTTGGCACCGTGATACCTGCATCAATTGCACTTTGATTTTGTTTTCCAAAGTTTTTGAAAATGAAATAGAAATCATTGTAATCAATTCCATAGCCAATAGACCCTGGTTTGATCCAATAAACATCAGCATTTCGATTGCTGTTAAGGAAAGCAGTTTTGTTTGCTAACTTGTTATCTGGATTATCAACTGAATTAAGGTTTTTATATTGATAATACGTATTGATTTCATCTTTCAAATCCTTCATGTCGATGACGTTATCTCCATTGACATCTCCACCTAACTGAACTGGACCGAAAAGACCCCGTATATCTTTTACTGTTCCTGATTGATAGCCAAATTTGTTTTGACCAATGACAGGTGTTTTCCCATATCCTTTGAAATGTCCTGGTACGCTTGCTTCCACTGAATATGGTGAATCACTTACATCCATTGTAACGGCATAATATGGATTGATAAACGCATAAGCCATGGTATTATTTTCGCTTGTTGGATTGTCCGTCGTAAAGGTTTTACCCTTATCATCTGTAACCGTCACCTTCGCTCCTGAATCCACTGTGAATTGAGGATAGTTATTGTTGATTGTATTTCTTGAGAAAGCTTCAGCTGCAACTTGTCCTCTAAGTAGGGATGTTGACTGTCTCACAAAAGGTGTGTTTGTTGGGAACCACGTAACTTTTGTATCGACACCTGATAAAGTTAAATTAGCTTTTAATAAGATAAATTCAAACGGACCAACAACCGGATCAGGGTGTGTATAGGTCACATCCGCTTCGAGTATGTTCATATCATGATCAAGGGCACCATTTGCGCCGATTCCAGATATCGTCACATCCGTGTTTTCGCCTATTTGATAGATTGGATGTACATACGGATCTCCTACTGTTAGATGAACCGTAGAGAGGTCAATCCCTTTGCTAGTTAAATACGCTTTATACTCATCTGATAGTCTGATATTACTAAATTTGTATACCAAATTATCATTAAGAGTAATGGTACCACCAGTCATTCCTACTCCGTTTTTTGTTGCGATTGTCGATTTAAATGGTTTTTTCGCATCGATGACAACCTTGTCTTCATTTCCTGGACCTGCATCCACGCCACCAGAGTTGGTAATCGTCAGATATGGCGTACCTTTTTTGATGAAATAATATTGTTGTGACGTTGTATCTGGATCCGATGACCCAGCATAGTCATATGGATAGATCCTAAACGAACTACCAAATTTTGAAGCTAAGTCTTCAGGCGTAATGCCAAAATGGAAACGACCTTTGTCATTTGTATCAAAATAGACAGTTGGATATGAACTATCTTGGTAACCAACAACCCCGTTCAATGCTTGATCGACAGGCACCGGTGTCCTTCCATCTTTCGGACTGATCACCGAAGTTTCGCCATTGTTTTTCATGACGTCGATGTTCGAATCATAAACTGTACCATAAAATCCTTTAATCTCTTGTCCAGGTTGGTAACCTGTCGGATCGATTTCATAAATTCCTGGTTTTGAATCACCGTCCATTGTGATGGTTGGTGGTGTATTATCTACATAGACTGTATCTTCTGCCCTGTAGTGTTTTCCGCTTGCGTCAGTTGTAACCATCTCTAGTGAATAAGTACCCGCTTTAATGGTTTCAGACTTTGCTGCGAGTCCGGATTGATCATATGTTCCATCATATTGCTTTGTAAATGGAAGATATTGTCCCATAAAAAGCGCTATGTAAGGACCATATCGAACACCTGGGGAAAGCTCACTAGCATTCGTTAACCTGTTTGAGACGCCCAGATAATTTCCGTCCTTGTCTTTTACTAAAATATAGAAGCTTTCCATTGCGCTATTAATCGAGAAATTAAAACCTGCGAGGCCATCTGATGCCATTGCCTTGTAATCAACTTTAAACGAATCAATTCCTTTTTCTGCAACGGTAATCGTGAAAGGAATGCGATAAGACTCTGATGAGTCCGCTGCGTTTACAAGGGTAATATACCCTTCGTAAGTTCCCTCTACTGCGTTTGATGGAACCGTCATTTTTGCTGTTGCTTTAACGGTACTGCCTCCGCCAACCTGAATAGATGTCTCGTTTGTGCCACCTGTAGAGAAATCGATTTTGACATCATTTCCTGTTCCAGGTCCAACTTTATTGGAACCAGCAAATTTTGTTGAGATAAATTTAGTATTTACATTAAATACTTTACTGCTAGTTCCTTGATTGATTACGATAAAGTCTTTTGACGAAACAACATCATCAGAACCGTTCGTTGCACCTTCACCTCTACCTTTAAAGCCAAAGAACATGCTTCCTGTAGGGTTATCAATTTGATGCAACGTTGATGCATCTGCTAGATTATCAAGGTTTAGTGTTTTATCTAACACTTCGACACGAACGTCCTCATGGATGGAACGAGCAGGATCCACTCGTCCAGCACCGACTTGGTATACGCTATATGTCTTTGAATCTGTGTTTATATCCTTCGCAGTATTCATCATAGCCGCTTTGACATCCGCCGGTGTATAGTCTGGATGAGCAGCTAAAATCAAAGCTGAAATCCCTGCAACGTGAGGCGTTGCCATGGAAGTCCCAGACATCGATTGATAAGCAAACTTGTAATCTCTATTTTCTACACTTACACCATCTTGTGGCTCCCAAACGTCATATGGAACAGTTGACGAAATATCAACACCAGGCGCTACAATATCCGGCTTGATTGTCCAATCTTTTACTGGACCCGTTGAACTAAAGCTTGCCAATTCGTCACCTTTCTTACTGATCGGCTCATCAAGTGTAGACGGGAAAATAATGGTTGCTGTTTTAGGATTCTTTTGAATCGCATCCGAAAGAGCTTGTCCTTGTGCTTCCGTTAATGAAATCGAATAAACATTATCCATGCTTACGCCTAAGCCGTTTGGTATATATCCTTGGGTCTCTTCATCAGCATTGTTATCCCAGATAATCATACCCTCAACGCCGGCATTTTTTGCATTTGCCATTTTTGTTGACAAAAAATCTACTCCACGATGCACGAGAGCAATTTTACCAGACATATTTTGTCCACCGTAATCTGCCGCACTACCTAAACCGACATCAACAATTGGAAATGTTTGCCCTTTAAATGCATCATCTGCTTGTATATAGTTTTTACCAAATAAACGTGCTTGATAGGGAGTTGAACCATTCTTTACGGTCATCACTGGAACGTCTACCGGGATCGAACTTGCACCAACGGTTATCGCTAGTGCTGAAGTTCCTGGCGAACCAACGGTCGCTGCACCTGGACCTGCATTACCTGCCGCAACATCACACACAACACCTGCTAACGTAGCATTGTTAATAGCGATACTAGTTGGGTATAAGGGGTCATTAACTGTTGCACCAAGAGAAAGATTGATGACATCCAAATCATCTTTCGCTGCTTGATCAATCCCAGCTAATACAGATTCTGATGAACCTCGACCACCTGGTCCTAAAACACGAGATACATAAAGTTCAACATCTGGAGCAACACCATTTGCTGAATAGATGGCATTATTATTTGTCGTATTTGCTGCAATTGTCCCTGAAACGTGTGATCCATGTTCTGTAATATACTGCTTATAATCTGGTGGAGGTGGCCCTACCATTGGATCTGGATTAGACTTAGCAGCTACCCAATCATCATAGGTTGTTTCCATTGGGTCATGGTCATCCACAAAAGTTACATTCCCATTTGCATCGACAGTATTATTGACAAAGTCATGTCCGCCTTTATATACAGCCTTTAAATCAGGGTGATTGTAGTCGATACCAGTATCTAATACACCGACCTTAATTTTTTGCCCTTGACGTGGACCTTTTTTAATAATACCTGTGTTACCTTCAGCTTGAAGTTTATCTATTCCTAGTAATGATAGACCAGTTGTAGGCTTTCCTACAGAACTACTTGTTGCTGCATTTTGTGCTGAACTTCCTTCGTTAGCAACCGTATATTCTTCTTGAGACCAAACGGAAGCAACTTCTGGATTCTCTGAAAGATTTGTAACTAGCTTTGCTGGTAGAGATAAAGCTACACCATTAAATGCTTCTGAATATTCTCTATTAATGGTCATCTTCTGGGTAACTTGTTTTCCGTGAACGAATTGTTTACTAGTTTGTGTATTTACAAAGGTTTTAAATTTTGAATGAGAATCTTTAACCTTTTTTTTCGCGCCCGAATATTCGGTAGTAAAAGCTTGGCTATTTACTGTCGCTCCACCTTTAGCCAATGATTGTTTGATGATTTGTATTTTTGCAGGATCCACTTTAAATTGAACGATTACATTAATATTTTTGGAGCTACGTAAATCTTTTTGATCCACATGAATTTTTTGCGAATTATCTGCTCCAGTGAGCTTATTGATGCTTGCCTTTTGCTCAGAAGTAAGACCTTCAAGAATATGGTTTACTTCTTTTGCATCAAAAGTTCCACTGGACGGACTTTTCTGACTAGTGTTAGCAGCAGCATGTACGAGTGTTAAACTCTGAGGAAGCGCAAAGTTTAAAAGCATTGCAGTTAACACAGAGATAGATAACAGTCTTTTTGTTTTTCTCATTCTTTTAGTCATTTTTACCCTCCTTCTAAACTATTAAAATAGTTGCTTATATAAACCTGTATCCATTAGATTCATGGTTTAATAAACGATATCAAAAAGGATTTCCTTCACAAATTGTGAGGTATCCTATATGAACGAATAAAAATGTAACATTCATAATTTCCACCCTCGTCGATCATTTTACTAGGTGTTCAAATAATATTTAATAGTAATTATTTTCCCAATTATCTATATATTTAAATATTACTTGAAACTACAAATTTCGTACATTGGGGGAATTAGGTCGTTTTTATTTGACAAAACCAAACAAAATTCCTATTCCCCCTACTAAAAATGGAAACTTTTATAGGAAAAATCAATCAAATCGTGGGAACCTTTAATCTCAAATGGAAAGGGATTACTTTTTAACTTGGGGGAATTTTAAAAAATAGTCGAGAAAATGTCGATCATCCTTTATTTACCATCTTTAATATTGCAAATTTCGCAGTTCATTCGTAATTGGGCCTTGATACTAAACCCTTTCATATTAATCCTTGTAAAGCAATATTAACCAAAAAAAAGCTATCAACTTCCTAATTGTAGGAAGTGATAGCTTTTTCATACTTTATGGTTATTGAAGAATTTGCTAAAGTCACTTAAAGCTTGCACCTAAAAACAGTTGAAACCATGGATGCCCGAAATAGCAGTATATGAAAGTTGTTTTATTTAAAAAAGGCTCTGTTTAATAAATGTGTTGATTTTTTAAAAAAACAAATCTTGGCTTTCAGAAATTGATTGCAAGCTATTTCTTTTTTTTAAAATTAGATAGCATTTATGGATAAACTAAATTTTTAATTTATTAACAAGAAATTTAATAGTTGTTCCTTGCACAAGTAAGGAAAACAGAACATTTGCAAAGGTCATTGCTAATAACAAATCTTTTCCTTGAAAATTAGGTGTAATCGATAAAACAAGTGCAATGGATAAAGACCCTTTTAGCCCTCCCCAACCAATTACAGTCTTCCACGAAAATGGAATTGTTCCCTCAAAGGCTAAGCTCACAAATACAGCTACAATTCGTGAAAGAACAACAATTACAATACTTCCTATCACAACTGCCCATTTCCCATTAATACCTATTCGAACAATCTCTAATCCAACCATAAAAAAAATCAAAGCATTAGAAAGAAATGCAATAGCTTCCCAAAACGAATCCATTTCACGAAGCGTGTTTTCAGACATTCCAATTCTCTTTCCGTAGTTACCAAAAATTAAACCTGCAACAACTACTGCAATAACACCTGAAAAATGAAAGTGTTCACCTAGTTCGTAAGCTCCGTAAAAGAGGACAATGGATAAGCCAATCTCAATTAAATGCTGGTCAATTAGACGAGTAATTCGTGAAGCTAGAAAGCCAAATGCAGCACCTACAATTATTCCACCCAAGACAACCCTTAGAAACTCTGTTGAAGCCTCAAAGACACCAGTAGCTGTTATAGACGTAGTTACTAGGGCAATCTTAAAAAGAACAACCGCCACACCATCATTCCCTAAACTTTCCCCTTCGACAATAATGGATAATTTTTCATTTACCCTAATTGATTTAAAAATCGTCAGAACTGAAATGGGATCAGTGGCTGACATAACAGCTCCGAATATAAGAGATTCTTGAAGGGATAAATTTAAGAAGAATACGGAGGCTGCTGAAACCAATAAAAAGGTAAGAAATGTTCCAAGAAGAGATAATAATAAAATTGTTGTTTTGTTCTTTGTCAGCTCTTTGAATGGCATTTTTAGGGTAGCCTCTCCCAACAATGCAGATAAGAAAATTGTTATAATTGCAGTTTGGAAAAACGCATCACTCGTTACATGATGCTTAATCCCTTCCAGAGTCGGAATATTAAGCAACCCTATGAAAAGTCCTGCAATTACAAGAAGGGTTGGGTAAGGCTGATTTATTTTTTCAGCTATAAAGGCTCCTCCAACTGCAATTGCCAAAAGAATGGTCCACATTTCAATCATAATTTATTACGCCCCTGTTGTTATAATTCAATATTTCATATAAATTAGTTTCTTCCATTTTAATTTGCTTATCCGACAATAAATTTAGATAAATACATAAAATTTTAGAGATTACATGGGTAATCGCCAGCTGGTGGTTTAAGCAATTCAATTGAAGTCTATATATGCCCTATCTGCTATCTCCGTGGTAGAAAGTTCGAAATATGACATGCCCTTCAAATATTTCTGTACATGGCACCTAAAGAGGCATTGATTAAACCAACAATGAGTAAAAAATACCTTGAGCATAAATAAAGGAAAAAAGCCGACTCCACCTTCCTGAAGTGACCCCGTAAAGTTAG
>NZ_JAGGQW010000053.1 GCF_018613065.1 Bacillus sp. ISL-7
CAGTTAAGTGTAGCCGATTCAATGTAAAAAAATTAGGGCTAGGGCAATCTATGTCAAGAAGAGGAAATTGTTGGGATAACGCTCCACAAGAGTCTTTTTTTGGTCATTTTAAGGATGAAGCATATATAAAACCATGTAATTCCTTAGAGGAACTTAAAAGAGAAATAAGGAGTTATATGACCTACTATAACAATTTTAGATATCAATGGAATTTAAAGAAGATGACTCCTGTTGAATACAGAAATCATCTTCTAAATGTAGCATAACCTTTTTAAAAATGTCCTTTACAACGGGTACAGTTTAGATACTAGTTTGCCTTTTTTATATAACTGTCCTTTTCGAAATTGTCTTCTAATAAAAAACCGAATTCAAAGAATTGAAATTCGTTAAATTGAACTAATTTATAGAATTTTAATTTTGTAAATAACCTTGTAATTGGAGATACAAAAATTGCTTGGCCAATAGCATTTAACATAATAAACTTTTTAAAATTTCCGTATGACCAGTTTAATATCCATAGAGAACTAGAGTCTATTAAATACCTCAATCCGACATTCTTTCGACTAAATTCCATATAGGATATACTAATCAAACGTTTGGTTGAAACAGCTGCCAGGACTGATTTAAAAGCATTTAATCTTCCAAATAAGTCGGGAAATTGTCGAGAACTGCAAGTAAATTCCGCAGGAAATAATCTACCATTCCCCAAAATCAGATAAATTTCTCCTGAACTTACATCATTTCACTAAATTCCTGCCTTTTCCCCACCACTCAAACGTTTGATTAAAAGTACCTTCAGCATGCTTCATTCCTGACTTTATCCCTTCAAATGCATGAAAAGAATGTCGAGAACTGTCTTCAATAAAGACTCTTTTAAAAAGGAACCTTGTTTAGCTGACAGGTCTTGCAGCAGTAGGTAAATAGAAGAAGACCTTTTGAGCTTTCTTCAAAAGGTCTTTTTGACTTTTCTATACAGGGGTTGTAAAAGTAGTGAAAAGGTCTCGTAAATTGAGATTTTTTTATTTACTATTTCCTAACGCCCCTTTTTTATATGGCCACTGTCAATTTCATATACTACACAATCAGGCATAACTAATACATTCAACTGTTAATCTGTTGTATTCTGTGTAAAATGGTTGATAGCGTTTGGTTTAAATTATTTAATTCCACCAAGTCCAAAGACAAATTTTCTATTAATTTAGTAGGAATACATTGGGCTTTGCCCTTCAAGTCTTCGCCTTTTTTAGTCAATGAAATGATTACCGTTCTTTCATCCTCTAAGGATCTCCGGCGTTCAATGAGACCATTCCCTTCCATACGCTTTAACATAGGAGATAATGTTCCCGAATCTAAAAATAACTTTTGCCCAAGCCCTTTAACAGTCACCGATTTTTCCTCCCATAGTACTAACATTACTAAGTATTGAGGATATGTGACATCCAACTCTTCTAATAAATTTCTGTATAATTTAGTGATTTCACGTTCTGCTGAATAAATCTTAAAACAAATTTGGTTCTCTAGTTTTAATTTATTGTTGTCCATTTTCTTGTCCTTTCTTCTTTCATCAGTACCATTATAATACTATAAACATTTATTTAAACCACAAATTAATTTTACACAATTTAATTGTTGACTGTAGATTATTTTATTGCTAATATAGTTTTATAAAATAAGTTGTACACAATTTAATTTTATAAAACTAAATTTTGGAGTGATTTTTTATGGAAACATTGTACACTGCAAGTGCTACAGCAGAGGGTGGTAGAGCTGGGAAAGTATCAAGTAGTGATGGAACCTTAAATTTAGCACTATCAATGCCGAAATCACTAGGCGGTCAAGGAAAAGAAAATGCAACAAATCCTGAACAATTATTCGCTGCTGGCTATGCAGCTTGCTTCGATAGTGCGTTAAATTTGGTCGCAAGACAAGAGAGAAAACGAATTGACTCTAAAGTTACTGCGGAAGTTTCACTTGGAAAAGATCACGATGGCGGATTCAAATTAGCTGCGGTCATAAACGTGTCAATAAAAGGGGTATCATTCGCAGAGGCTGAGGAATTAGTAAAGAAAGCTCATGGTGTTTGTCCTTACTCTAAAGCAACAAAAGGGAATATCGATGTAAAATTAATGATGAGTGTAATTTAAATTTTTCCTTCAAGTAACGTCCTAAAGTGGATTTATTATCAAATAAAAAGAGGCTAACTCTCCTAAAAACAAGGAGTAAGCCTCTTTCTTTTGTTCACTTTACCCATCTGCTTTCTAAAAGCCCGGTATATGTAGATGCAAAATAGAAAATGAAGGTCGGGTTGGGCCGGAAAAATGACGGTATCCAGAGGCAGGGCTTACATAGAATTTTGTATAAAAATTGGAGAATCTCCAATAATATAATAATATTTATTAAAACAAACTTTATTTATTCGGCAATTATCGGAGTGAACGGTGTGCATAATTCTTATTGGTTTTTTGCTCTACTTATTTCAAGCACGATATTGTTTTGTTTTATACTATTAAAAAAAAGAAACACGCAAACCCTGTTTCTTTATTTAACAATGGTTGGGTATGGTTATATTATCGAGACCACCATATTTAATTTCTTAGGAAGCTATGATTATAACCCAAATATTATCAAGCATAATTCTTTTTATGACAGTGAATTAGGAGCGTTTTTCTCAAACGCATTGTCTTTACCGGTCACAGCAACATTGATAGCAACTTTTCACTTAAATTGGCTTTGGATTGTCTTTTTTTCCGGATACTTTGTAGGGATTGAATGGTTATTTTTAAAGCTTCATATCTATACACATCACTGGTGGAGGTTAGAATATACCGGATTGGGTCTCCCGATGTATTATGCTTTGGCTAAGATTTTTTATAAATGGATTTTACTGCCTTCAAGAGGATTCAAACACAATTTGATTCTCTATTTAATCACTGGCTCCATTTCTGCCAGTGCCCACATTCTCCCAATGCTTTTTTTATTAAATCGATATTATCGCCCTGGATGGTTTGAAAATGTAGGTCGCGATTCCATTGCCTTCTCAGCAATTTACTATTTATGCTCAAGCCTTTTTTATTGTGTAATGGTTAAAATCAATTGGAAACCGAAGTGGATAAAATATATTTTAACAGGATTATTTATTTATACAGTGAATCAAGTTTTAATAAAGATGGGAATCCTTCACAGTCTCGTACCATGGGACCAGATGTACTATGTATGTTTAGCCTTATTTATTATCCTGTTTGTTGGACTCATAGATAAAAGATTATCTAATCAAATATTAGCCGTTAAAAATCTATCCTAACAAAAAACTTTACTTATTAATAAATTGTAAGACTTATTTAATATTTTGTTTTGATCCATGTAAGATTTGTTTTTTATGATTATACATATCAAAAAAACAAAGGAGAGAACAAAATGAAAAGTATGAAGGTATTGGGTATGACAGTGGCTATGGTAGGATTGTTATTCCTAGCAAAGATATGAAGAGCAATGAGAAAATGGATGCGAAATAGGTTACCGCTTATTACTTTTCCCTTGAGCATGTTAAAATTAAGGAAAATTTATTAAAGGGATGAATCGTGTTTGGAAAAGCGTATTTTACTTGTGGATGATGAGCCCTCTATTTTGGATGTTTGCCAACGGTATTTGGATCGCGAGGGCTATCTTGTTTGGACGGCAAAAAACGGGGAAGAAGCCATTAGGCTATGGAAGGATAATGATTTTACCCTTATCATTTTAGATTTAATGATGCCTATTATGGATGGCTGGAAAGTCTGTGAGGCCATTCGTGAAAGTGATGATATTCCTATTATTTTCTTGACAGCCAAAGGAGAGGAATATGATCGTTTGGTTGGTCTTACCATTGGTGCGAATGATTATATAACAAAACCTTTTAATCCAAGAGAACTAGTCCTTAGAGTCAATAGCATTTGTCGCCTATTGGAATACCGAAACTATTCCCAAGTAACCGATCAGGATCATTCACCAATGATAACAACCGATCCATTCACGATAAACACGGTCAATCGAGAAGTTTTTTTGAATCAAAAACGAATCGATTTAACGATGAAAGAATTTGATTTGCTATACCTGCTTGCTTCACATCCCAAGCAGGTATTTTCCCGCTCGCAACTTCTTTACCAGGTCTGGCAAACAGAATTTGATGGTGATACCACCACGGTTACCGTTCATATCAGAAGATTACGAGAGAAAGTGGAAGAAAATCCTTCTGCGCCAAAATTTATTCAAACCGTCTGGGGTATTGGCTATAAATTTATGCCATGTGAAATCCAATGAGAATAAAGTGGATTTTTTTAATTGCCAATAGTGTAAGTGTCATTATAATGTTTACATTCTTATTCATTAGTTATTTGTATATGGTTTTACCTAATAAGGTGATCATGTGGTTGTCGTTCATTACGATTTTTTCTTCTGTACTCTCGAGCTTTATCCATTATTTATTTACGAAGCCAATTGAGAGCTCTATTCAGTTACTCACTATGCAGTCGCAGCAAATTGCTAAAAGAAAATTTGCGGGTTCTCTTCCTGAAGAAGGACCCACAGAGATAAAAGAGCTTACGAGACACTTTAATATTATGAATACACAGTTGAATGAGGCATTTCTTCAAATTAAAAAATCAGAAGCCTCTCGAAGACAATTAGTTGCCAATATTTCTCATGATTTGCGAACTCCCATGTCATCCATCAAGGCCTTCGTAACCGCGATTGAGGATGGAGTGGTTGACGACGAAGCAACATTCCAACGTTATTTAAAAACCATTTCACTGGAGACGGAAAGAATGGATCAACTTATTAAACAGCTCTTTCAGCTTTCTCTGTTAGATTCAGGAGCCATTAAGCTTAAGAAAGAAAGAATCCATGTTGATGAATTATTGCTTTCCGTATTACAGCACGAGCAAATCCATTTAGAAAAAAAGAACTTAGAAATTATAACCGACTTACCTAAACAGATCCCTGCAATTTACGTAGATGTTTCCTATTTTCAAAAATTACTCTTTAATCTATTAGATAATGCAATAAGGTTTTCTGAAGTAAATGGGACAATTAATATCAATGTGTGCCTTCCTTCAGATCACATGCTTGAAATTTCTATTTGTGATTTTGGTGAGGGATTATCTAAAGATGAGCTTCCACATATTTTTGAAAGAACCTATCGCGTCGAAAAGTCACGTAATCAACAGTTTGGAGGGGCTGGGCTGGGGCTAGCGATTGCAAAAACGATCGTGGAAAGTCATGACGGCACTATTAGTGTGACAAGTGAGCTTGAAAAAGGGAGTACTTTTACTGTTACTATCCCCATTATTAAACGTTAGGTCGGTGTAAGGAATGAATTATAGACTTTTTTTTCAAAGAAAGTTGAATTTCGGCAAAAGACTTATTCGACTACATCATTCTAATGCCATTTTATTTCTAGTATTAAGTATAACAGGTTTTATCTTATTTTCTTCTACCTTTCGTTCCATTTTTCCATCCGTCAGAGTATGGATCAGGGATCTTCATATTTGGATTGGAGTCATTCTTTGTCTACCTTTGATGTTTTATCTTCCTAAAATGAAGAAGCATCTCAAGACACTTCAAAAAAAGGAAAATAATCGTCGCAATCTCTATCTTATCTTTACGATCTTAATTCTACTGATTGCTTCAGGTTTTTTGTTAACCTTTCATAGACAATTTCCACCGTATATTAGCTCCTGGTCATTGTTCGTCCATGATATAGCCACATGGATTGGGGCCCCATATGCCATCTATCACAGCATTACCCGCAGTAAATGGTTTAATCGACTGGGGGAAGGAAAACAATCAGAAAAGAGCTTACAGGAACCTATCATCATTGATGACCGGAATCCGATTTATAAAAGAAGAACCTTTTTAAAAGTGTTAAGCGGAAGCCTAATCGCTATTACCTTTTTACCAACCTTTACAAAATGGATAAGGTCTTATCTCCCAACATACGGGGAGACAGAAGCTTTAACAGATGGTAATCAACTAAAGCCCTTGCCCGAGCCTGAGCTAAATTCCTCCCCGCCTATTGGCGGGGGCAAGAAGGGAGATTTTCGGTATTATACAGTTACAGAGGTTCCGAAATTTACCAATGAGAATTGGAGCTTGACGATTGATGGTCTAGTTGAACAGAAAAAACATTATAATTGGAGTGAATTTGTTCAGCTTCAACGGGATGTACAAGTAAGTGATTTCCATTGTGTAACAGGCTGGAGCGTTTATGATATCACATGGGAAGGCATACCATTAAAGAGGCTTCTTGAGAATTCAGGTATTAAAAAAGAGGCAAAATACGTAAAATTTTATTCTGCTGATGGAGTTTACACCGATACCTTATCCCTAAAGCAAGCAATTGAGAAGGATATAATGGTCGCCATGTTATTAGATGGAAAATTAATTAATCAACAGAATGGCGGTCCTGTTCGATTAATCGTCCCGAAAATGTACGCTTACAAATCCGTTAAATGGTTAAACCGGATTGAACTCATTAAAGATGAACATATTGGGTACTGGGAAGAACGTGGATACTCAGAAAATGCCTGGGTTGGAAAAACATAAAAAGTGGTGCAAGGCACCACCCGGATGATCGACACATTATTTATATTAAAAACGCTATTTTATTAACTTTTTTTAAAACAATTTGCCAAATTTATTGGCACTATCCTTATTTTTTTGCACCTTAGCTGCAAAAAGGCTCTTTCCGATAAAATGGAAAGAGCTTTTTAATTTATGTACACATGAAATCAAAAAAATAACACGCCTTTACAGCGTGTTCAAGGATTCTTATCTTGATCATAAATTTCAAAACCGCGATTACAAACATGCCAAAACTAAGATTGGAGTGTAGCCATTAATAAATCTCCTCATTCCCCTTATCCTTCTAAGCAAAGAGGACACGAGCCTCATCAAGTAAGCGATTTAAGAAATCTTGCAGCTTTTGAAAAAATGACTGACCCTCTTCAGATTGCAAATATGTCGAGATTTTTTCTGTCGTAACACTAAATTGTTCTTTTACTTGGTTCCAGTCAATATCCATAGCGTTTAGTTTATTGAAGAAGTCTACTAACATATCTAACTCTGCATCTTTTAAAGTAATCCCAAGCTCCGTGGCAACTTGTTCAATTAATGCACGCAAGTCAGCTTCTGTTTTCGGTTCATGCTTGGCGATTTCATCCTTGACTTTTCCCATGAGAGCAGCAGCATTTTCCGCTCCAACGGAGTCACCGAGCTGTGCGGTTTTCACCATTTCTTCATTCGCCACTTTTTTGATTTCTTCAGGAATTTCTTCATTAGTTGTCGTTTCGTAAGCTTTCATAATTCCTGTCAAAGCAGCTGTACCTGTAACAGAAAACGGAGCGGTAATCTGAATTTTCGCATCCTTTACACCCGCCGTAAACAAGGCATTTGTATACATTTCATCCGTAACCCATGTAATATTGTTCGTTTGAACGTCTAACCCGGAATCTTTGGCACCGATTGTGATGCTCGCTGATGAAATAGCAATAGAACCAATTTGTGCCTTAGGAATAGACTCCCCTAAATAATCATGCTCTTCTTTATTGGATACGGTAATAATTTGTGCGTTTTCCGGTACCGCTAACTCTGCTAACATATCATTTTTTTGCTGTTCGGTTAGGTTTTCTCCTAATGTAACAATGACATCTCCTTCTGCTACGTCTGCAAAGCTGATAGAAGGAACAGCGAAAAGCATCGGTATGGCAAGAAACATTGCTTGTAATTTTCGTTTCAAAAAAAGACCTCCTTTTATACATTCAACCATTCATATAAGAATGGTTAATGTTTCGCCAATTATATTTAATATCAATAAAGAATACTTCCTGAAAAATTGGCTTTGAATTATCTTAACATAGAGGTTGGGATTTTCATTGAAAGAATGGGTAACTTTTATGTTAAAAATCTATTAAGATTCTTACATGGTAGATAATAATGTTACAACCTTTACAGTAAGCCTCAAAAAGCTTAATAAGCATGACAAAAAGGCTTCACAGGGAGCGAATGACTCACCACTATGCTAATATAGGAAATAATAACGAGGGTATAAAGGAGGTTCACAATGGAAGTCACCAAAAAAGGAACGACCATTCAATCATTACAAATCGGAATGGGTATCCTAGATTTAATGGCCAAACAAGGAAGGCCATTAAAATTTACCGATATTCAAGATCTAACACAGATTACAAAAAGTAATCTTTATAAATACTTAAATACCTTTACACAATTAGGAATCCTTTATCGTGATAAAGCTACCGGGTCCTATGTCCTGGGAAGTAAGTTAATTGAATACGGAATGGCAGCAGTCGATCACGAAAACGTTATCGATCGGATCACCCCTTACTTACAAGAGCTGAACGAAAAAAGTTCAAGCACTGTCCTTTATTCCAGTTGGACCCATAATGGTCCAATGATCGTTAAAGATATTAACACCAATCGAGGATATAATATTGGGGCTCAGATCGGGACCTTACTTCCCATTTATTCCTCAGCCGGCAAAGTATTTATGGCCTTCATGGATGAGCAAACGATTCGTGAGTGGAAAGCGAGGGAATTGCTACAAAGTCCTCCAGAAAAGGTAAGCCAGCTGGAAGTAGAACGCAGATTGATTCAGGAAAAAGAAATCTCTTTTGCAAGGGAGCCGCTGGTATCATCCGTGTCCTCCGTTTCGTTCCCAGTCTTTAACTTTAAAAAGAAACTCCTTGGAGCCGTAACAATCGTAGGTTTTTCCGAGTTAATCCCTAGTAATGAAGAAGAAGAACTAAGTCAATTTTTCATCCAAACCAGCAAAGAAATTTCAAGTAGTTTCGGATTTTTATCAAATGAGGAATAAGAATAAATAGTAAGAAACTAAAAGCGGGATCATCCCCGCTTTTTTTTGTGTGTATTTACCATAAAAATACGTAAAATTTACAAAAAACTTTAAATATTATAATTTTTATATTGAAAATAAAGAAATCGCCCTTTATAATCTCTAATTAGATAACAATATTCACTATATCTATAATCAGAATGGTGCTTACAAGCTTAATTGCATTACCGTAAGCGCTCTCACTAAGTTTGAAATGAAAAAAGGGGGAGAAAATTTGGCAACAATTAATTCGACAGAGATTATTGCTAACAGTAAATTTAACCGTTTTCATCTAGGCTTACTACTATGGAGCTTCTTCATCATATCGTTCGACGGGTATGATCTAGTCGTCTATGGAACCGTCGTCCCAACTTTAATAGAGAAATGGAACCTTTCCCCTGTTGAAGCAGGAGCCATCGGAACCTATGGATTATTTGGGATGATGTTCGGTGCCATCCTTTTCGGAACACTCGCAGACCGGATTGGAAGAAAAAACGTAATTGCAATTACCTTAGTCTTGTTTAGTTTCTTTACCTTCTTATGCGGCTTTGCAGAAACACCCACTGTTTTCTCAACCTTTCGCTTTTTAGCAGGATTAGGACTGGGAGGAATCATGCCAAATGTCATCGCATTATTGACAGATTATGCCCCTAAAAACATGAGAAGTATGATAGTTTCCATCGTATTATGCGGCTATTCAATTGGGGGAATCCTTGCTCCGTTATTAGGAATCTTTTTAATGCCAAAGTTCGGATGGGAATCGATCTTTTGGGTTGCAGGTCTGCCTCTATTACTGTTGCCTTTTATGTATAAGCAACTACCTGAAACAGCAAGCTACCTGATACGGACAGGCAAAAAGGAAAAGTTGATCTCTGCACTTACGAAGGTAAGCCCCGGATCAAAATTTAATAAACATGATGAAATCGTAGAAATAAAATTACAAGAAACAAAAGTTCCCATTTTTGGATTATTTAAAGAAAAAAGAGCATTAAGTACAGTTATGTTTTGGATCGCCTTTTTCAGTTGTTTATTGATGGTCTACGGTTTAAATACTTGGCTTCCTAAGTTGATGATTGAAGCAGGATATGGGCTTAATTCCAGCCTAACCTTCCTCATTACCCTTCAAGGCGGTGCCATTATCGGAACGCTTATCATTGGACGACTTTGTGATAAATACGGCTCCAAAAAAATGCTCATTCCGATGTATGCATCAGGAGCAGTGGCGTTGACATTGCTCGGATTTGGAGGAAGTTCATTTTTGATTTATCTCTTAGTAGCCATTGCAGGTGCTGCGACCATCGGTGCCCAAAATATAGTCCAGGCCTATGTGTCACAATACTATCCTCCAAATATGAGATCCACAGCTTTAGGGATGGCTTCTGGCATCGGAAGAATGGGTGGTATGCTCGGACCACTTTTAGGCGGATTCCTGTTATCTGTTTCGTTACCGATTCACTTAAATTTCATTGCCTTTGCCATCCCTGGTTTAATAGCAGCAGCGGCCCTAGCTTCCATACCTGTTAGACATGCGTTTTCTAATGAAAATGATACCAAAAGTGAGTCGATTACAACCCATGTGAGTTAACATCATGACATCTGTCTGGGGCCATTTCATATGGCTCTAGACATGTTAATTATTTTCCAGCAAATGTCGTAAGTTTCGTAATATATGTAGTAAGTAGCCGCAATCTTGTCGTAAGCCTCATTGATTATGTAGTAAGTGACCTTAAGTATGCAGTAATTTCCCCTTCCGAATTCTTTCCTCTATGACGGGCACTACAATCCACCAAAAAAGGGACACCATCCCCGACCAGGACGGCATCCCTCATAAACACCAATCAAATTTTCGCTAGGTATTTTTTAATATTGAGTAATCCAAAGGAAAAATCAGCAGTACCTGTCTGTCACCAGTTTTGAGTCAATTACGAGTTACTTTTTGATACAAATGAAAGTAATTGTTTATTAAAAAAGGGTAGATCGTTAGAAGATCAATAGACAACTAACGACTTGCCCTTTATTAAGTGTGATTCGTTAATATTCTAGATTGTGAATGAGGGCTGACTGTTCAGTTAGGCACTGGAGAGCTAGCCTCATTTTCAACCTTCTATCCTTTATTAGTACGCAAATATCTTAAGCTGCTTCCTGCTGGAAACAAGGATCATTGAAGTATACAACTTCAGAAAGAATTTTACAGCCTTTCATGTTTTTGAGAGCCTTTCTTGCTGCTTCTTCTGTTTCATATTCAAACATGGAAATATTTGAATCTAAATATTGAGTGATAATCCACATAAAAATTCCTCCTATGTTTTATAAATCATTTCTGTCCTACCGACAAACGTCTAAAATATACATAAGCTATGTTTAACCTCAAGGATGATTTAGCATGATGAAATCCGCACTTTAGGATTTAAAGAAGTTTTTATTCATTTCCTCAAACCAATGATAATGCAATAATGGAAATAAATAAAATGCAATATAGTTATAGTTACAAATAAAGAATTTTTATATGGTAAAATTTAGTAAGAGTTTGATCTGGAAGTATAGGAAAATCATGAACTGACTATTACATCATAAGATCTTTTAATATCATGTAGATTCAATTTAATTACCTTTTTGTTTTAATAACTTTTTCTTTTCAATCTGAAATTCTTCTTCAGTAAGGTAGCCCTGTTCTTTTAATTTTGCTAGTTTTACTAGATAATCAACTGTGTTGTTATTAGGATTTCTATAAAGCTGAGGAGCGACAACCAAGACTTGATTTTGACTTGTACGTTTCATGACTCTATAACCTTGGTCTGAGGCTGTTGCAATCCCTTCATTGTTTGGTTTGCAATAACTATTCACCCTACATGTGCCATCATCCCGAACTAGAAGTTGTCCCATTAGACCAACCGCCACCCATTCCGGTCTTTCGGACCGTGGAATATATTCCTTAGTAGAGTCCCATTTAGGGTTCAAGACCGGACTGTGTTCTGTCCGTTGCGGCACGATGACATTACCGTCAGCGTCAAAAACCGCAGAAATTGGGATGTCTTCGTACAAAATTTCTCCCCATTCAGTAGTCATGTACTTGTTCTTCCATCGCATCTCTCCGCTATTGGCCAAGAAAGCAGGCCTTGCACTTGTGATACCTAGTATATAATCATCTTGACCATTTGATATGCGCACTTTATTCTCTTCTAACGTGACGAAGTAGCCGAAATCGATCGGATTCCCATCTGTCGTTTCGAACATTTCCGCATAATCTGCTGCCGGGGTAGAGACGGCTCCGTCAATTTTGACGTTACCGTCGCTTAATATTTTAGCGGCCAAACCCGGAGTCGAAGCATCCGTACCATTAGCCAGGTACCACGAATACGGCAGTTCGTTTGCCGCACCAAATTTCCCCATGATATGAACGCCTTCCAAAAAGTTCGCATCCGTCGATTGCCCCTCCGTATGGGAGAAAAATCCGGAAGCCACCGTGTTCACTCCCTCCGCGTGCGAAGTGAAGCCGCTCGCAATGTTAAGAGCGCCTTCTGCATGAGAGTTTTGGCCGAGTGCCTGCGTCTGATTTCCTTGTGCATGGGAAAGATCCCCGGAAGCTACGGAGCGTTGCCCCTCTGCATGGGCAAAAATGCCACCAGCCACTGTCAAGTTTCCTTCCGCGTGAGACGCCCTTCCGTTTGCTGCCGTCTGGTCGCCTTCCGCATGCGAAGATTCTCCTTGTGCCATCGTACCTTGACCTTCCGCATGAGAAACGAGTCCGCTAGCGACAGAATTTTCTCCCTCTGCATGGGAAGCAATGCCCGATGCGGTCGTCAAATTTCCCTCTGCATGGGCAGCTAAATTACTGGCTGTTGTGAACCGTCCCTCACTGTGAGAGTCCTGAGCACTAGCGATTGTATGGTTTCCCTCTGCATGAGCATGTGCTCCACCGGCCGTCGTGGAGTATCCTTCTGCATGGGAAGCCACTCCTCTGGCTGTGGTAGTTGTCCCTTCGGCGTGTGCCGTATCAGCTGCCGATTCGGTAATATAACCTTCTGTGTGGGAAGCATTTCCCACAGCTCTTGTATTAATTCCTTCCGCATGGGAGGCTGAACCATTAGAGATTGTACCAATTCCCTCTGCTTCCGAACAGGTTCCTAAGGGATTCTGATTACATCCATTGGCCAAGATTATTCCTCTCCTTTAATAAAATTTTATAGAAAAATTGTTAAGAGTTCTATCTATCAAAACAATCAAATTTATTAAAATAATGATAAAAGTAGTAGATGATGAATGAGTTTTCATTACTTTCCTAGCTAGTAAATATCCTGGAAGTGCCCCTAATCAAAGACAGAACAGATGAGTAATAAGAAATGTAACATTATAATGGTTATACCCCATGGGCTTATCATAGATTTTTTTTATGAAAGATAGTAAGAAACTCTTAATAATTATTTTATGTTTTAGAGGAACAATGGTATGGACAAACTTTCTAAAGTGTAAAATAATTAATATCAAAGGTTATTTTATAATTGATCACCTCATTATTATTTGAGTTTTTTTCCTTTAATTATCCATCAGAATTGTCTTCAGGAGCGAAATAAACTTCCACAAGTATATTTGCAGTTGAGGTTGAAACGGTCACCTTTTGTTTGAACATTTCAATTTTAGCAAATAAAGAAATGGCAAGGATTAAGGACTCTCAAAATGTTTCTAAAGAGTTTGTAAATTTCCTGAAAAAATTAGTCCAGTTTAACCGTCGCGATCACAAATAAAAAACACCGTTCCCCATAAATCTGAACGGTGCAATTGTAATAGAATCATATTTTTGTCGTTTAACATAGATCCCTTCCAGGGAATTTCATTTTCTGCTTCTAGCGGTTGAGAAAGCAAGCTGGTCTCCTAACATGGGTTTAATTAATTTTCGTGACCCGTCCTTCGATCAAAGAAGTAAATGGCTGCTTCAGCTGCTTCACATAATTTTCAAAGACATCGATGTCAACCGGACCGTCCACTTTGTCGGTCCCTTCAAGGAAAACGGTGAAATCGTCACCGCCATTAGCCAGGTAACTGGTAACCGTAACTGTATATTTGGAATCAGGGTTAATAGGAGTCCCGTCAGCACGGAAGATATCAAGGACCTTTCTTTTCGTTCCTTTAGGTCCGCTCCAGGTGTATTTCAGTCCGGAAATTTGCAGCATACGCACGATTCCCTTCGGCTGCCATTGCTGATTCAAGACTCGGCGAATTTGGTCGCCGGTCAAAGTCACTTTAACTAGATTATTTTTAAACGGTAGAATGGTGAACAGCTCTCCCCAATTGACTTCCCCAGCTTGGATATCGGCCCGGATTCCAGCAGGGTTCATAAAAGCAAAGTCAGAGTTCATGGCTTTTCGTTGGGAATCGGCAATCAGATTTCCTAAAGCGGATTCACCGTTTTTGTTCCTAATGCCGGTAATGTCATTTGCAGCCGTTCCAACGACTTTACTTACAATGGGAGCGACCTTGGCCTCGTACTTTTTCATCATTTTCTTAATTTCCTCGTCCGGTTTGATGGCGTCCTGATAGACGTTTACAATTTCAGCTTTTTTGGTCACAATCTCTTTAGTTGCCGGATCAAGCTCCAAGTCGACGTCGGAGAAAGCTGTTCCGTAAGAATAAGCTTCAACAAGCAGCTTTCCGTCCACTTTGGCGTTAAGATACGTGTGAGTATGACCGCCGAACATCACGTCTACTTCATCGTCCACCTTTTTGGCGATATCAATGATGTCTCCGGCAGCAGCACCAGTCAGGGCGGACTGACTGCCACCTTTGTGTGCAAGAACGACGATAGCTTTAACGCCTCGTTTTTTGAGTCCTGCCACTGCTTTATTAATGGCTTTCACTTCATCTGTGAATTTTACGTCTACTAATAAACTCGCATTCACAATCTTGGGCGTATCGCTCAATACAACTCCAATAAATCCGATCGGTATGCCATTAAATTTTTTAATTTCATAGGGAGGGAGAATTGGTTTACCCGTCTTTTCGTCAATAACGTTGGCACATACATAAGGGAATTGAGCACCTTCAAAGTATCCGTCCTTCGGGTTGGTTCCACCGTGGATCAGGCGCATCATTTCTTTCACACCCCGATCGAATTCATGATTCCCTAACGTTCCCAAATGAAAGCCTATTTTGTTCAACACTTCAATCGTAGGTTCCTCTTGCAAAAGCGAAGATACGGGTGCGCTGCCACCCACCATGTCACCTGCATGGACCAAAAGAGTGTTTTTGTTCTCCCCTTTCCTTTGCTTCAAATAGGCTGCTAGATATTCGACTTTGCCCATATACCTTCCGTTAAATTTTCGGGTCCTGTCCAATTGTCCATGCAAATCGTTAAGGCCGAGTAATTGTACTTGAATGAAACGGTTCTTATCATTCTCGGTGTTTTTGGGTATGCCTGGAGATTCAGAATTTCCGTTGGCCAAAACAAAACCTGCAGATATTGTGGTCATAAGAACAATAGCAGGAATTGCTTTTTTCACTGCGTCCCAATTCAAAGTTGCCCTCACTCAGTTCTCCCCTCCCAATCCTTTAGTGGATTACTACTTTAGGATAAGGAGAAATTGTTAAATTTAGATAACATTCCCATAAATTTTAAGTTAATTTATAAGTGGAAAAATTTCAGGTAAAAACACGCGTCACAAACCAATACAATCCGGCAAATCCCACCAGGACGGAACCGGTTTGTACAGCTCTTGGCCACCAGCGGAAATTTTCCACTTTTCGAATCAGAGGGTAGAGACAGACCAAGATGAGCAATTGACCCAATTCAACTCCAAGGTTGAAGGTAAACAGCGCAGTGAGTTCGTGGTTTTTAGGCAACCCGATTTCCTGCAACACTCCGGCAAAACCAAATCCGTGTATCAATCCAAAGACAAACGTTAACGCCCAGCGGTGCTGAAAATCCCGTAACCAAAGATTTTCCAGCGCCACGTAAAAGATGGTAAGGGCGATCGTCGCTTCTACAATCCGGGAAGGCAGGGACACGACGTCCAAAGCTGCTAGAATGAGTGTGCTGCTGTGTGCAATAGTAAAGGAGGTGACGACGGCCGCCATACTTCGAAACTTCATTTTTACCAAAAAAAGGGCCAGTAAAAACAAAATATGGTCGTACCCAGTTAATATATGTTCGATTCCAAGCCATATAAACTGAAAAGCCGTGTCAAAAAATCCCGGGGCTTCACCAAACGTTCCTGTCCACTCCTTTTTATCTTTAGAAAATATATATTCGAACGATTTTCCGTCTAACGTTTTAAATGTGGCAACATTCGTATGTTTGTTTTCGGAGCGGTCAAAAAACAAATTATAAAGAATTGACACTGTCCCGATTTTGGAAGAATCCTTAAAAAATAAATCGATCTGAATCATCGACAGTTGGGGGACCGATTGAAGTTCATGGTTCATAGACAAAACGCGGCCATTATTTTTTACTGCCAAGCCTCTTTCAATATAGGGACGAACCACCTCGTCGTAGGCGTTTTTCAATTCATCTTGATCGATTATCTCATCATGATTGGCATCCACACCTGGGAATTCGGCAATGGTTAAAGAATCGATAAGGAGGGTGATTCTTACCGTATCTCCGTCCGCCCCGATTTTAGCAAAGCCGTAGCTTCCGGAATGTGCGAACGCTTTATCGGTATTGGAGGATAAAAAGAAAAGTCCCAGAAAAATAATAATCGAAATGAGAGGTAAATAGGTTTTTTTCATTGTGAATCCCCCCTAAGATCTAGTAACCCGAGAAACATTTACTTGAGAATAAAAGAATGAACTGGAGAGGAAAGAACAAGCTTGCATGGTTCAAAATTGATTCCTACGACAGGAACGATATTGCTTGCGGCTTCCCATTTTGCTAACCACGGGATAATTCTTCGGAAATCTATTAAGCAACACGGAAAAAACATATGATACTAGTATTTGATTTATTCATAAACCGTTCCAATTTTAAGGAGCTAAAATAACTTGGATAAAAATTTTGCGATAGCCTTGTTACGGGGGAACCTTATCATAAATAGAGCGGTTTTAAAAAAGCCATAATTAAAGGTGATACAAATTTCTGTATCACCTTTTTAGGTTGATTAATTTCAGTTTTTTCGGAACCAAGCCTCCCTTAAAACACATCAAATTTGAAAAAACAATTTCATATAGATGTTACAGAGCTCCTTTTATTGTTTCGATCATTTTCTGATATTCTTCTTCTGTTAAGTATGTTTTTCCTGGGTTCATCTCGAAAGTGGACCCCCAATTTTCTTTTCCTTCATACTTAGGCACAATGTGCATATGTAGATGATGTAATGTATCACCATACGCTCCATAATTAATCTTGTTTGGTTGGAAAGCCTGATCGACCGCTGCAGCTACCTTTTTTACATCGTTCATAAAAGCCGCTAATTCATCATGACTGAGCTGAAATAGTTCTTTAACATGATCCTTATAAACTACATTACATCTGCCAGTATACGTCTGTTCTTTAAAAAGAAAGACTGTTGAAACCTCCAACTCACCTATTTCAATCATAAGATTGTCTCGTCTTTCATCCTTCATGCAATACATACAATCTTTATTTAACTCCATCTTTTTTCTGCCTCACTTATTTATGAATTTTGAACCTATCTCTATAGTACCTCAGTTTTGAAAAATATATTTAGATTTGGATTTCTTATTAGGCAGTCAGGATGGATGATCGCTTTTGTCTTTTACTTGATGAAGCAAGAATAGTAGAAACTCCAAATAAAAAATCAGGAAATCATTGACGATTTCCTGACTCTAATCGATTGTTTAATAGATGACCACTGGCTCGTATGTGCTGAGATTATTATATACGGTTTTCATAACATCTGGCGGTGTGTTGACGCAGCCATGTGATCCTGCATTAAGATAGGCATTACTTGACCAGTTGGACCGAAAGCCGGCATCGTGGAATCCTTGTCCATCATTCGTAAAAGGAGCCCAATAATCAACTTTTACTGAATAACCTGGTTTTCCTCCGAGTTCTCTGCCCGTTAGTATCGAAGGTGTTCGTTTATAAAGAATATACCACACTCCTTTTGATGTATCATTACCGGTGCTGTGTTTCCCGGTCACAACATTCGATGTGACGACTAATTTACCATTTTTGTAAATCCAAATCCGCTGTTGTGCAATCGAAACTTCAGCATATGTATCACCGATGCCATTGTTTGATGTCGTTTCATAACCATAGCCTTCACCACTCCAGCCATGTCCGATAATATTAGTAGCAGCGATCAATTTCTCGCCTTTTTCAAAAGCTTTCTTAATCTGTGTTGTTTCTTTTTCCACATCTAATGCCCAGCCATAGCCTTTTCCTTTTACGGTTTTGACTGCTCCTGAATGGGTCTTAAATGTGAAATCTTTATCTAATGTGGATTGAGAACTATTAATTTCAGCAATTTTCTCGTTAATATCACTTGGGTCAATCGTGACCTTCAAGTCTTTTATCACCGATGCATTTTTTATTAATTCGCTGCCTTTTAACGAAAAAACTTTATCCTGTACCTTATAATCAACGGTTTGCAGAAGGAGTTCTTCTAGCCTTTTCTGTTCATTTTTTACAATCGGACTGTCTTCTTTGATTGGCTGGATATATACAGGGTTCAAACGGATTTCACTCGTATATTCCTGCTTTTCGTAGTCCTTTAATAGACTGGCAAAATCAAGCTGCTGTCCATCATTACTTTTCGAGACGACAACTTTACCTTGTTCCAAACTGGCCTTCGCATCTTTAGGCGCTGTTAAACTCTTATTCATTGAAAGTAGCTTTTCTTCCACTTGTTTCTTCATCTCTTGGCTGCGATACTGATCGGGTTGGCTAGGCATTAATGAAAATTCTTTTGCCTTTGAAGAAGGAAAATACGTTCGCTGGCTGTTTAATATTTTTTCAACACCTGCTAGATCCTTATCTGTAAAACCCATTTTCGTATCTTGTCCATCAAAAATTTGTTGTTGCCCGACAAAGACGACGTTTTTTAAAACAGCTGTGTTTAATTTGTTAAGTGCCTCATCAGCAGTCAGTCCATTGACATTTACGCCATTAATCTTGATATTTGCATTAAAATGGTTTGCCTGATAATAGCTGATTGCCCCAAATATGAGCGCTATAATAATGATTATACCCGTTGTAATAAACTTCCAGTTCGTATACCATTTAAAAGATTTCGACCGCCGTTCTCCAATTTCTTCCACTGATTCTTTCACAGCATTTTCCATTAAAATTCCCCCCGCATACCTAACAATCAAGCTTTCGACGTCTTTCGACTTGAAGCTTTTGGTTTTGCATCATAAATATAAATTATAGTATCAATTCTCAAATTTTACTACTATTCTACTAGATATAAAGTGTGAACTTTGTCACATTTTGTATCTGCGTGAAATTTTTTTGTCTTTTTGTAATTTGGTTGCCTGAAGTTAAGGTTGGTTCGGACTGAGCTTTCTTTTTTTAAGTGATTTCCAATAATTATCCAGCAAATGTTGTAAGTTTCGTAAATTATGTAATAAGTGTACGGGATTATGTAGTAAATTCCAATAATTATGTAGTAAGCATCCGTAATTCACCCCAAAATCGACTGAAACTCCAAAAAACGCCTCCAAAAATCAAATTTGCTAGCAAAAATCACCTCAATTAGCCCAAAATCCCTTCCAAAAGTGAATATTGTCCGTTCGATACGATCGAGCATTCCCGCTATGGTAGAGGTACCCGGGAATACATGAAAAGCGCGCTTTCTGAAAGGACTTTCCCTTGGAAAGCTTTGAACAGTTAGTCGACCAGTACCAGCCCATGCTCCATAAAATCATGCACTCGCTCCACCTTTACAAACACCATGAGGAATTCTATCAGCACAGTCTCATCGCCCTTTGGGAAGCAAGCCAGCGCTTTGACCCCCAAAAAGGGAGCTTCACCAACTATGCCTACACCTATATCAAAGGCTATCTTCTGATGGAATTGAAAAAATTACACCAAGACCAAGAACGAAATGTTCACCCTGATGAGCAATTCTGGGACCTGGCAGCAGATCCCTATTCGGATGACCCATTACAGGAGGAAATTCTATTATCCTACTGCGAAACACTGACACCGAATCAAAAGAAATGGCTCCTGTATACCATCCGTGATCGCCTATCGGTCAAGGAAATTGCCGAACTAGAAAAGGTATCCTTATCAGCCGTGAAAGGTTGGCGCAGTGGTGCTAGAGAAAAAGTAAAGAATTTAATACGGTAGTAGAATACGAGAATAAAAAATATGTGCGTCCGGTCGTCAATATCAGACCAAAGCATTCTTACCCCATTATTTAATGTAGTTGTACTTTATAGGTTCATCTAATGTTTCTTCCTCGAGATTTAAGTGGTTATTTTAACCTAGCAAGATCGTTTTACATGTTCTGTTAGGATGTTCGTAAAGATTACTGCTATTTACTACTTTTCAACACCTTAACCGCTTAAATTTAGTATAAAATTACACCTCGCCAGCGAATGGTTCTTGGTGTCAGGCACCACAGATGGACAAATGTCCTTTCATGGTGCCTGACACCATTTTTAATATGTAGCGATTGTTAAGTCACAGTTGGTTTATTCATTTTTCAACTACTATTTTTAGGCATTTTTTAAATGAAAAAGTCTATTTTCGAAAAACATGAGTATCATTTTAGTAATGAAGGAGGCGATCTGATGGAATCAATTGGGATTTTAGGAGTCGGGCAAGCAGGCGGTAATTTAGCGGAAGTTGCTTCATCGATGGGGTTTCAAACCGCACTTATCAATACGAACAAACGCGATGGCATAGTGAACACAAAAGTGGAAAGGAAGTATTTTGTTCCTGGTTACAATGGTGCTGGGCAGGATCGATCCATCGGTTTAAAAGCGGTTAACGATAACTACCGAGAGATTGTCGACTTTGTAAAGAATTCCTTTAAGAAAATTAAACTTTTATTAGTGGCCTTCTCAACCGATGGTGGTACTGGATCAGGGATGAGCCCGTTATTGATTGATCTGTTATTGGAACATCTGTCTGGCGTTAACATAGGTGCCATTGCAATTGTTCCTGATCGAAATGTATTAACAGGTAACCGCATCAATGCTACAGAGTGTATTGAAGAGCTTTCCAAGATAAACTCGCTTTCATCGGTGTTCCTAGTTGATAATGATCAAATGAGAAAGTTAAACCCACAATCCAGTAAACATCAAATCTACCTTTCTTCTAATCAGCAAGTCATGGAAGCCATTAAGAGTGTGTTGCAAGTAACGAAAAAGAGCTCGTTTTACGGAAACTTTGACGAAACTGATCTGATGAATATTTTGGGAACAAGAGGAGTAACGATTATATCTTCTGCTCAAATTACCGATGCAAAAACAACCTCAGATGTTACTAGTAAAATACAACAATCTTGGGCTACCTCCGTATTCTGTCCGGTGGAGTCAACCGGTGTAATCCGCTCGGGGTTAATCTACGAAGGCCCAGAAAAAATGGCTAAACTAATTAATGTTCCATCCATTTTTGAACGAATTGGAGAACCACTCGAATTATTCGAAGGGACCTACTTCTCGGAATCAGATCCAACGGTAACGACTATTTTGGCGGGACTCGCCTTTCCTTCACGTCGTATGCATGCCCTTGAGGAATCCCTAGAAAAAAACAAAGATCGGTTACAGAACCTAGTCAAAAAGGAACATACCCAGAAATATGAATCAAAAATAGCTTGGGCATCAACCCTAAAAGCCAAACCTCAGGAGAGAAAGCCCAGCACCGTAACCTCTAAGTTAGATAAGTACCAAAAATAAGAGGAATATATAGTTATTGGTGTCAGGCACCACAAATGGACAAATGTCTTTTCGTGGTGCCTGACACCTTTTGCACTATTTCCCCCTTAGTAACTGCATGCGCTGGTTGAAAAGGCTTGGGTATGATAAATATCCGAGCATGGCGCTTGTGACTGCAGCGGTTGTTAACAAGAGAAAGAGAATGAGCAATTGAAATTGGACTGCTTGCATAGGGTTGGCTCCTGCGATGATTTGGCCACTCATCATTCCCGGCAACTGGACGAGGCCGATTGTTTTCTGGCTCTCAATGGTCGGAATCATGCTTGCTTTTATAGAAGTGATGAGCTGTGTGTGTATGGCTTGTTTGGGTGTTCCGCCGAGTGACAGGATGAGTTCCGCCTCATCTTGATGCACCTCTACTTCTGCTGTGAATCTGTTGAGGAAGAGAATAGCGAGCACCATCGAATTTCCGATGACCATTCCGCTAATTGGGATAATGTATTGGGCCGTGGCAGGTGTGATCTTGAATCCTAATAAAATACTTTGTGTCAGCACTTCAATTACTAATAATGTGACGATCAATTTCCATGTGATCCCTTTTATAGAAACGCCTTTTTTTCGGGCACTTTGTGTCGCTGCGGCAATCATGATTGTCACCATCAGGAAAATATACATCATATGTTCGGAATCAAATACAAACTTCAAAATATACCCAACCGCCAATAATTGAATGATGGAACGTATCACAGCTATGATGGTGTCTCTTTCCAGTCCCAGTTTAAGCGTTTTGGATAAAATAATTGGAAGGAAAACGAAAATAAGGGCAATAGTTAAGTGGAGATAACTCATTCCATATCCCCCTTTACAAAAAGTTGCACTTTCTCATTAACAGGAGCGCGCAGTAAGCTGCTTTTTCCTGTTTCAATCACCTCACCATTCATCATGACCCAAGTGTAGTGTCCAATCGTCATTGCCTGCTGTAAATTATGGGTAATCCAGATGATAGTGGTCCCGTATTTTTGATTAATTTTTACAATGAGTTCTTCGATTTCCAGCTGTGATACACGATCAAGTGAAGAAGTGATTTCATCAAGCAATAATATTTGTGGATGGTTAACAAGTGTCCTTGCTATCGATACTTTTTGACGTTGTCCTCCTGATAAATCCTTGATAGGTCGAAGCAAACATTCCTCCTCTAACCCCACATCATGCAATAAATTTTTTGCATCTTTTTCTGCTAGTTGTTTCCCTTGCAATGCTAAGGGTAAGGCAAGATTTTTTAGAACACTGCCATTAATCATTGGCGCACTTTGAAGTGCAATCCCCACAAGCCTGCGTAATTCCACGGGTTCATAGCTGCAGATAATGTTACCTTTGATATGAATTTCTCCCACACCAGGTGATAGCAACCCATTACATAATTTGAGCAAAGTCGTTTTCCCTGCTCCTGAAGGCCCCACTAAAGTGGTAATACAACCTTCGGGGAAAGATCCCGTAATATTTTTTAAAATATGGATTCCATCAAGTGAATAATTGACATGATTAAAATGCACGGCGGGTTTATAACCTGAAGTCATCAGATACACTTCCTTTAAAAAAGAAAACAGCAAACCCTCATACTGTTCTGTTTTCTTCATATTCTATATTCCGAGGTCATCTTCCTAAAAATAACAAATCTTGACAGCGGCGTCCTTTCAAAATTACCAGTCACTATGTTATCATAATACTAGACAAAGATATTCATAGACTGGAGTTTTGTTTCGTGAAGATACCCTTATTCAAAGTAGGAATATTAACCTGTTTAACTATTAGTTTGTTCAATGTGAACGCTTCTGCAGAGTCAGATTTATCCGCCAAATGCGGTGGGATTAAACCGAACGTCAACCCGGCTTTTCAGCAAATGAACTGCTTACTTACGAATGCAGCAGTAGAAGCGGACATACCTCCTGAAGTAGTAAAAGCCGTGGCTACACAGGAAAATGGGAACTGGGAGCAGTTTGATGATGCGGGTGAACCTGTTGTTTCTCTAGATGGTGGTATCGGTCTCATGCAGCTTACCAATCAAAAGGAATACGACCAAGATAAGTTAAAAAACGATATCGTCTATAATATTGAGACCGGTGTAAGAGTCCTTAGCAGTATGTATACACGAACGGATTTGCCGAAAATCAAAGGGGCAGGACGCCAGGTGATTGAAAATTGGTATTTCCCTGTTATGGCATACAACGGGACAAAACCTGTGAACAGTCCGCTGAAACAAGAGACCGGTGAAAGAAATAAGGATGCTTATCAAGAACAAGTTTTTGCCAAATTAGAAGAGCACAGTTATTTAAAGGATACCATACTAGCCAAATACCCATTTAAAACAACTGATTTTGACTATGATCGTGATAGCACTGAAAGCATTAAGTTTAATAGGTTGGAATACACACTAACTGATCAAGTACACAACTCCGCTTATTTTTTTAAAGTTGGAAACCGTGTGGTAACGACGGCGGACAGTGTTAAATTGCGAGAAGCACCAGGTACTTCAATTCTCAAAACCTTACCTAAAAATACAGCATTGATCATTGACGGAGAATTTACTTATGACTCTACAAATCAATTTGTTTGGTACCCTGTTTTAACCGAAGACCATAAGATGAGAGGATATGTTTCTTCAGCTTATATAATAAAGGATACGGTGAAACCTGTCATTACAGGTGCCACAAGCAAATCTATTCCGATCAAATCCACTTTTAATGCTTTAACAGGTGTGAAAGCATTAGATAATGTAGATGGTGATATCACAAGTGCTATTCATGTGACGGGTATGGTTAATACGACGAAATTAGGCACGTACGATTTAATTTACAATGTAGCTGACAGGTCTATGAATGTGGCTACAGTTAAAAGAAGAATAACTGTATATGATAATGTGAAACCTATCATTTTAGGTGCTAATAACAAAACAATTAGACTAAATTCTTCATTTAATCCAAGAGCAAGTGTAACGGCGAGCGATAATATTGACGGTAATTTGACTAGTAAAATTACCGTCAGCGGCACCGTTAATACGAAGAAAAAGGGTACTTATACATTAAAGTACTCGGTCACTGATAATTCAAAGAACGTTACCACTGTTACGAGAAAAATCACGATTGATAGTACAAAGCCAGTCATTTCTGGGGCTAAAAATATAACCATTCGTTACAAATCTTCCTTCAATCCGAAAACAGGGGTAACCGCAAAAGACAATTTAGATGGCAGTTTAACCAGTCAGATAAAAGTTACAGGAACGGTTAATACAAAGAAAAAAGGTTCCTATACATTAACGTACACTGTTACTGATAAATCCCAAAACAAGACAGTAGTGAAGCGGATGATTACAGTAAAATAGGAACAGGGATATTGTCCCCTTTCCCAAGCAGAGAAAAACCACCTTTTACAATCTTAAAAGGTGGTTTTTCTCTGCTATATTAAATTTAGGCGAATGGTCTTCAGGATCAGACTGCTTGTTTACTACTTTGATCATTTTGATCTTTTTCTTTCATCCGGCTGAAAATATTAGCGAGAACGGAGCCAGATAGATTATGCCAGACACTGAAAATGGCACTTGGTACTGCCGCTAAAGGCGAGAAATGAGCGGTAGCGATAGCGACTCCCAAGCCCGAATTCTGCATACCAACTTCCATTGCTACAGCCTTTTGTTTTGCAAGGTCCATCCCGCATAAACGGGCAAAGAAAAAGCCTAGGAAGAATCCAAGCAGATTATGAAGGATTACTACACCAAAAATAAGTAGACCCGATTCAGCAATTTTGGTCGCGCTGCCTGCTACGACAGCAGATACAATTAACACAATCGCAATAACGGAAACAAGCGGCAATGCTTTTGCACCGGCTTTTGCCTGTTTGCCAAAGAACTTTTTAATGATAAAGCCAGCTGCTAATGGAACAATGACAACTTGTACAATCGAAAGGAATAAGGAAGCAACACTGACATCAACCCATTTGCTCGCAAACAGAAGAATAAGCAATGGTGTAACAATTGGTGCAAGAATCGTAGAAACTGAGGCAATTGCAACGGCAAGTGCCACATTTCCTCTTGCTAGAAACACCATAACATTGGAAGCAGTTCCGCTTGGACAGCATCCTACTAAAATGACACCTACAGCAACTTCTTCAGGTAAATGGAGTCCGACCGCCAATAAAAAGGCAAGTAACGGCATAATGATAAAGTGACCGATGACCCCAAGCGCCACTTCTTTCGGTCTTCTAAATACTTCTTTAAAATCCGATAGCTCGAGTGTCAGGCCCATTCCAAACATAACAATTCCTAATAGAGGAACAATATAACCTCCCAGCCACACAAAGTTACCAGGATTAAGATAAGCATAAACCGCAAAAATCAATACCCATAACGTAAATGTTTTCCCAGCAAAGCTGCTGATTTTCTCGATGACTTCCAAAACAATTCCCCCTATAAATTAATTCCGACTAATTTAATAAATTTAATACACATTATATTAGAATAAATATTTAAAAAAATCAATATATTCCTACAAAATGTTACGAAATTTTCTGTCTATTGTTGATGCTTTCTGCTCTCATCATCATTGATATCGCAAACTCAAATGCGGCTTGACCAAGAGAACCGTCCGAAGCCACTGAAAAAGTC
>NZ_JAGGQW010000054.1 GCF_018613065.1 Bacillus sp. ISL-7
AAGCTTCTAAATGAAAAGGAATAAGAATAGCCAAGGGGAACAAGCAACTTTATCTTCTATTTCGGAAGAAAGTTGCTTTTTTTGTCTTTTGTTCAACCATAAAAAATAAAAACGTAAGTTTTTCAGTGCCCTCGCATTCGCGCCTGTGGGGTCTCACCCTGACCTGCTAGTCCCGCAGGAGTCTCGTGCCTTCCAATCCAATCAACAGGGTTAGAAAAATCAACAATAATTTTTAACACAGCCATTAAAATAAGGAATTTTAAAAAAACGCTGGTTCTGAGCCAGCGTTTTAATTTGTATTCTTCCCATCCTTAATTTCCGTCGTTCGAAAGGCCTCTTTCATGATTCCATAAGATTTTTTCAACCGTTCATAAAAGGCTGGCTCCTCCCACTTTTTCCAACTGTAGAAAAATGAATCGGTTTGATGCAGCTGATTATTAGTTATATTAGGTAATGTCTGCTGGGCCTTCCCATTCTCTGTTGTCACAATAGCCACCCTAATTCCGCTTGTTTCAATGCTGCTTGCCAAACCACTTTCCCACACATTTCCCATTACTTCTCTTAAACTAGGGTCTTTCACATTTAATAGCTGCCATGGAATTCTACCTTCAATAACCTTCAAATCATTACTTATACTTATATCCGTTAATGAATCGAATTCTTTACTTTTTGGATTCGCATTCCCAAACTTCAGTTTTCCCGTCTCGTAGCTCTCAAATGGAATAATTGTTTTTGTGGACGGAATAGTTGATTTCTTAAAAAGAGCAAGTCTAATGGGATGAAACACTCCATTATCCTTTTGTTTAGCATATGGCTGCTCCTCAATCATCTTCAAAAGCTGAGCATATTGATAATAGAATGTATCATAATAGCTATCAACCATGATTCTGGAATTATTAGTTCCTGTAAGTTTTATTAAAAAATCAATTCCATAGTCTGTTTTAATAAAACTCTTACCTGCTAATGGTATATTAGTTTGCCCTTGCTTATTGATGGTATCGAGTAATAGGAAAGTTCCTTGGTTACCAAAATCAACGGGACGAATATATTTTAGAAGAAAATACAAATACCCATGATCCGAAGAAAACCGAACTTCCTTTAAAGTATCTTTCTTATCTTTTGTAAGATAACTATTCCTAACTCCAGCTAAGTCCCAATCCTTAGAGACACCGTCAACAATGATTTCTTGTTCCTTTTTTACTGGTTCAAAACCTTTTAAACCAAAATGCTGTTCATTTGTTTGCATGTTATTCCAGTATGGTCTTCGGTCTGGGTTATCAAAATCCATCGTGTTCCATGTCCGTTTAAACCATTCATCCTGCCAGGCGAAGACAAGCCCGCCCATATAGCCTTCTGAAACAATCGATTGATATAGATAATTATTAATATTCCCTTGTTCCTCTTCCGAATGAAACCCTTGGTTCATCCCATAAGCGTTCTTATGGGTTAAGCCTCTAGAAGCTGGCACACCAAATTCAGCAACAAGTACTGGCATTTGATGGGCAGCACGCAGTTCATTCAGATAGCCGGCATAATTGTTTTTCTTCCCAGTCTTATCAACATAATTAAGGTACGATTCTTCAAAGTTTAGAAAGTCAGGATAGTATGGATATATATGGTAGGATGCAAATAAACCTGAAGAAAACAACTTGGACGCTATAATATGATTGGGATTAACCGAAACCATGTCCTCATTCTCAAGAGGTTCAGCAGGATGCTTTAACATATCTGTGGTTAACCAGTTAGTAAAACTCATCGAATGCTGCCACATGTATTTATCGGCTTCATAATCAGCGGCATAGTCCATTAAACCAGCCAGCCAGACTTCAAAGGGATTTGCTCTTTCCGATTTAAAGTAATCCCCTGTAAATTGACCGATAGCTGAATGCTTTTCATTTGTGTTCATAACCATAGCAGGATCCCATTCTGTGCCGACAATTATTCCGAGGACATATTTTGAAATGTCATATTTATAAACTCCAGAAGCATGACCAGACCGCATAGGAAGCTTAGCCTTTCCATGGATTATATCTATCATATTTTTAATTTCCAGCTTCGCATCCTCTAGATTAACTTTGGCAAAAGCGTCTTGGGTTTGGATGAGATTTTCCTCATTAACCCATGTACCGTGAAATAGGAAGAGCGGCTTTTTAGCAATTTGGTTATATTCATAAAAGGCTTCATAAAATTGTGGCGGGTGAAGAGTATAAATTCTGATGGCATTGGCATTCATTGCGCCAATTTCTTTAAACCATCGGAAGTATTCTTCCTTGGTAATTGCCGTCTCCCCAGGAAAATATCCTGGCTTTCCAATCCCCATGTTCACGCCCTTGATTAACAAATTCTCCCATTTTCCATTCTTTTGAACCTGTATATAGGAATCTCCTGTTTGGCTATTTGACTTTATTCCATCACGGTCTGCCACTTCTACTTTTTCTTGATTTGCAATGTGGTGCAATCCATTTTCTAAGATGTCCTTCATCATTGGAACGTATGATTTCCAATAAAAAGAATTCTTTGCTCCAACATTCCTTTTCCATGTATCCAGGCCCTTTGTTTGGTAAATTTCAGGAACCTCGGATTCGTCTGCATAATCTCCTGAGAAATAATAGGAGGAATACTTAGCATTTTCGTGATAAATAACTGCAGGAAAATGGGTTGGGATCCCATATTTTTTAAGCGTTTCCTTTGCTTTCTTTGATATTGGCAGCTGATAAGCTGCTATTATTTCATCCTTATCTTTAGCATCAATAATATCGAACCAATAGGTATACCTCCCATGAATATCACGTGTAAAATGTTTCTTTCCTTTATCTGTTAATTGAAAAAGAAGCCCCTCATCATGAACATCCTTTTCCCCTATGACAACTACATAATTATTTTTACTGACAAAAACGAACCCTTCACCAGTAAAGGACCATTTCTTGTTTTGTTCCTCATAATTCTCCTTTACCCATTCAGGTACTTCCGTACTTTTAAGGTCCGAAAAAAATCGTCCAATCCAGCCAGACCATTCTACATTTAGTAAATTAGAAATCTCAGCTTTGGCGGTTTCTGATGTAGGGCTCGCAAAGGTATTAAATTCAGCTATTAATGTTTTTCCTTTTGACTGGATAAGTGCTTTTTCAATTAGATTGACTTCGCTTGGTTTAAGTCCGCCGTATATTTTTTCGGACCTTTTTCCCGACAGATTCTGTCCGAAAAACTCTTCTTTATAAACCCCGTATTGGTCTGTTAAATAGAAAACATCATATTTTTTTAAGTCCTTAGGAAGGGGGGCAATCGTATATTTCTGTCCTTCTTTTGGTTCAAACCCCTTATAGTCATCGATCACCGAATAAGGTCTTTGTCCATTTTTATAATATTTAGCATTGTTTAATATCCAAACAAGCCCCTTATGTTCTCTGTAGGAAGGATTTGGCACAGTCTTGTCGACAATTAATACGTTTAATTTTTTCACAGGCTGAATTTGCCATAACCAAAAAGGGCATGTCAAAATAATAAAAAATAGAATTGTATAAATGATTAAATTGATGGGTTTTTTCATTCGGAAACACCTTTTCTCTTCATTTCTCCCCAACTTCTATCCCCGATTATCATTTGCCATATTCCCTCACATCGCCAGAGTACAGTCATAGGCCTGTACCATATAGTTTCAGTTAAAGAGTATAAAAATAGCTTGATGATATCTGTTACTTTAGGATACCTTGTTAAGCTCCATTCTTCAAAAAGAACAGCAGTCATAGAAAAAATAGACCCATATAAACAGGAAAGAAGAAATAACAAAATAGAAAATTCAACATAGATCCCGCCCAAAAATAAACAAAGGATCATAAAAAGATATCCTAATAATTCAATAACTGGACCCAAAAATTCAACAATCCAGAAGTATGGAAAAGATATAAGACCAATCGATCCGTATTTTGGATTAAATGTTATCTTTCTATGAGTCCATAAACTTTCAAATAGTCCTCTATGCCAGCGTCTCCTCTGCCTTCGTAAGAAGTTAATGTCTTCAGGAACCTCAGTCCAACAAACAGGGTCAGGAACATACACAATCTTTTTCTTTGTATTCTTTTCTTTTAAGAGTCTATGGATTCTCACGACTAATTCCATATCTTCCCCAACCGTATCTGTTTTATAACCACCTGCAGCAATCACCCAGTGCTTGGAAAAGACACCAAACGCCCCAGAAATAATTAATAAAAGATTGTGACGGCTTAAGCCAATTCTCCCCATCAAAAAAGCTCGTAAATATTCGATGATTTGCATTACGACCAATGGTTTATTGGATAACCCGATTTTTTGAATATGTCCGTTTATGATTTGGCAGCCATTCGCGATTCGAACACTCCCACCTGAGGCAACAACTTCTTCATTTGAATCTATTATAGGCTTCATCACCTTTAAAAAGGCATCTGGCTCAAGAACTGAGTCGCCATCTAAAGAGCAAAAATAAGGGTAATGGGAAAAGTTAAGACCGACATTAAGCGCATCCGCTTTTCCCCCGTTTTCCTTGTCAATAAGAAACAAATTTGATAAAACGTCTGACTGATAAATCCTGCCAATTGGTTTTGTTTCCACCTGTTTTCTAACCACTTTTTTTATTTCCTTCATACCATAGTGTTCAATCACTTTTTCAAGCGTATGGTCAGTTGACCCATCGTTCACCACAACCACTTCAAATGTAGGATAATTAACACTTAATAATGAGCGTACACTCTGAACAATACCTGCTTCTTCATTGTATGCAGGTACGATAATTGAAACAGGTTTGGTATAAAATTCATCCGAGTAATCTTCATAAGCTTGAACTCTGTCTAGTTGGTATTCCTTCCGAAGCTGGAAAAAGGAAATAACCAAAATAACGGAGTAGAAAGAAATGACAATTACCATATAAACTGAAATAAACCAAGCAAAAGCAGTTACAACATCTCCCCAGTGTAAAATTATCATTATTTATACCCCTTTATGAAGCCATTCCCAAGCCATGTCCTTGGCAAATGCATCCTTTGATGTTTCAAATACTTCACGCAAAATCTCGTGCCCATTTGGAAATTGACAGATTGCTTGGCCGGCCTGCGATCGAACCCACCATGTTTGATCATGTAAAAGTTCAATCAATCTCGATATACCTTTTACTTCTTTTAATGAACCCACAAGTTTAGCGGCTACCATTCTTTCTTCCCACTTGGTGGAATATAAAAGTTCTAAATAGGGATCTGAATTTTTTACATAACCAATTTCCGTTAATGCCTTTAAGGCTCTCAGCTTGATTTCCCCTTTATAGGTAGAAAAAATATTTTCAAGAAAAGATAGATAATTAATCTCTTTTTTCATCGAAATTACATCAAGAATTGCTTTTTGTAATGGTGGGCTGCTTTTATGAAAATGTAGAATAAACTGTTCAAATTGTTGTTGCTCGAGGCGCATTAAGATATTACGATACTCGAATTCAGATAAAGAATTGTAGTGGATTGTCAGCATTTCAAATAAATTTTCATATTGAAATAAAGCTAGGATTCTCAAGGTATGAATAAGTTCTTCATGGGAAATTCGTTTTTTCTGGGATAGCTTATGTATATCATCGATAAGTAGGCTTAGTTTGAAATCCTCAATATGATAGAGGGTATTCATCCGTTGACTCCACTTTTTGCTTTTAAGCTGCTTACGATAATACTCCGCTAAATACATGGATGCTAATTCTGATAAACGTTTCTTTTCATCCTCGCCCTCTAAAACTTTACTATACATGCTTAGCAGTTTTTCGGTGGCTTTCCGTTCAAGAACTGATTTAGGAATCATTCCCCTAGAATATCCTCCCTCCATAAGCATCGTGAAAAGGATGGATTGATAATTTTCTATATATTGTTCAATCGCCTTTCTGTTTTTAATATCTATTGCTTTTCTTATCGTTAAGTATATTAGTAAAACCATTAATAACCCTAAAATGGTTATCGTTAGAATTGTTAGGAAAAATAACTCATTTCTCAGCATTCTATTTCATCCCTTTGATTAACCGTTCTATCCTAGATTGAAGTTCTTTAATACTAAAAGGCTTGGTCATATAATCATCTGCTCCAAGCTTTAATGCACGTTCAATGTCCGTTTCACTTTTTCTCCCTGTCAACATAAGGACATGAATATTTCTTCTATTTTCTATTTTTTTTACTTTCTGGAGGATTTCTATTCCATCCATGACAGGCATGACACCATCTAGTATTAAAAAATGATCTCCTTTTTCCGCTAAGCGCTTGGATTCAAAAAATTGTAGACCATTATCAAATGCTTCAAGGTTCAGTTCGTAATGATTAAAATCCATTACCTTGAGTATTCTCATTAGTATTGTTCGAATAATCGCATCATCATCAATAACCGAAATGAACAAGGTTTTTTTCGTAATTTCATTAATTAAGCCCATAAACGCTCTACTCCCTGATTGAAGATCATTTCCTTATGATGAACAGACCTTCGCGGTATTTGATTCATTGCTTTTACTATTCCCTTTTTTTCTAACAGTTTGAATGAATCTAAAGTTTATTATTAATAAAACCATGTGTCACGCGTAAAATACAGAAAGTGTCGAAAAATACTAATTTTCGTCGAATTCCCCTGATTTTGAATGTAGAAAAAAGGGATCCATCAAATTGGATCCCGAAATTGCTGCTTATATAAGATTTTTTACTTTATTTGTGCAGCTGTCCATTGCTGCCAATATCGATCCTCTAAATTGCTTTTCCTCAAGGGTAACAACTGCTTCAATCGTTGCACCGCCTGGGGTACATACATTATCCTTAAGTTCACCTGGATGTTTTCCAGTCTCAAGAACCATTTTTGCTGCACCCAGTACGGCTTGAGCAGCTAGTCGATAAGCCTGATCCCTAGGTATTCCCTGCCTTACTCCTCCATCTGCCATAGCTTCTATTAGCATATAAACATATGCTGGTGAGGAACCACTGATTGCAGGTACGGCATCCATTAGTTTTTCATCTAGACGTTCGGTTTTACTAAAGGTGTGGAACACACTCTCGATCTCATTTAACTCGTTTTCGGAGAGATATTCATTTGCACAAATTGCACTCATTCCTTCTCCGACCACAGAAGGAGTATTAGGCATTGTTCGAACAACCTTTACTTGGAATCCAAACGACTGTTCAATATCTATTAATGTAATTCCGGCTGCAATCGTTACAATGATTACAGACTCCTTTATATCATTATTTATTTCTTTTATGACAGTGTCATAGAGGTCGGGTTTAACAGCAAGTATGAGTACGTCTGCAAACCTAGCAACGTCCCTATTATTTAATGAAGTAATAATACCGTATGTTCGTTCAATTATTTCAATCGTTTTTTCTGTATTCGCACTAGCCATGATGTTTTCTTTTGGAATCATTTGTGAATTTACAATTCCCCCTATCATAGCCTGAGCCATTTTTCCAGCTCCAATAAAACCTATTTTTTTCTTCATGTTAACTCCCCACCTATTTATACATTTCATTCTCCAGTACGATTATATTTTCTGCGTACGTAGTTCTCCCTATTTCTTTTGTATTTTCAACCAACCTATATATATTATCACAGCATTGTTTTGCACCAATAACTAATAACGGCACCCCGATAAAATCAATTTTTAAACCTCTTGAGAAAAATCCCCCCATAGACATTGCAAAAGGCACCGTTGGTGAAGTATTGGAGAAGACAATTTTCTCATCAAATTTAAACTTCTCTTGCAGCAATAAACACATTTCTTTTAATGCAGGAACCACATATTTGTTCCTTTTCCGTCCAATAGTGTATACAGAATGTCCATCTTCATCGATCCCATGGAAAATAATTTTCCCAAAATCGTCTTTTGTTAATTTATTAAAATATTTCACATTTAATATTTCTTCTTTCGTAAGTTTCCGTTCAGATTGTGGTAATCGTTTTAAATGATAGGCCGCTGCTATAGAAGTTGTATGTGTCCCGCCAAAATCGTTATAGATATAAATCATGGTATCATCCTTTATTTTTACTATGTTTATTATGCACAAATATGCAACTGCCAATTCTTGTTACAGTCACAAAAGGATAAACTTCTCAGATTGTGGAGAAAAGGTTCATTTTCTCGGCAATTTTTCATTTTGTCTGATTCAAAATCCGATTTTTATTAATTGATTGTCCCTGCTAACTGGGCTGTTGATTTCCGCTCCATTACCCATCGAATGAGCGTGATAAGAGAAGGTTTTACAGAAAACTTTTTTCCAAAACATATCGATTTCCATTCTGTTTTAGATTTCATTGACTGGCATTTTATCCTGGAATGTATTTCGTGGTTTTTATGATTATTACAAATGAATTATCAATTCCCGTCCTTAAACCCAAAGAACTAACTGGTATTAAAACAATCATTTTTTTAAATTCTTATTTTTTGGTGAGTTTTTGTAGTTTTTAGTAGTTCTTATTATAAATTAAAATTATCCTTTTTTAGAACAAATATGAAAGCGCTCAATAAGATTTATCCGGAATTAACGGGATTCTTTCCGAGGTTGTTTACTTTAATGATCATTATGTTGCTTAGCTACTGTTTAAGATCTTTACCAAGAGGTCTGAGAATTTTTTAACTCTTTGTTTACTAAAACAAATATCTATTAAATTAAACAAAAGGAGAGACATTGTATGTCAACTTTACGTGAAGAAGCATTAAAGATGCACAAGGAAAATAGAGGAAAGCTTGGTGTTCATTCAAAAGTTCCAGTACGTAATGCGAAAGATTTAAGTCTCGCTTATTCTCCAGGTGTAGCGGATCCATGCTTGGAAATTTATGAAGATGAAAGCAAAGCGTATGAATACACCATGAAGGGGAATCTTGTTGCCGTTGTTTCAGATGGAACAGCCGTACTCGGTCTTGGGAATATCGGCCCGAAAGCTGCCATGCCGGTCATGGAAGGTAAAGCATTGTTATTCAAATCGTTTGCAGATGTGGATGCATTCCCGATTTGCTTAGATACAACAGATCCGGACAAGATTGTGGAGGTCGTTAAATTATTGGAACCGACTTTTGGCGGAGTGAACTTAGAAGACATCGCAGCACCACAATGCTTTGAAATTGAAGATCGGCTACGAAAGATTTGTAATATTCCAGTTTTCCATGATGATCAGCACGGTACAGCAATTGTAACAGCGGCTGGGTTAATCAATGCTTTGAAACTAGCAAACAAAAGGTTAGAAGAGATTCGCGTTGTCGCAAACGGTGCCGGATCTGCCGGCGTGGCGATTGTCAAGTTACTGCTGCATATGGGTGTAAAAGACGTCATTTTATGTGATACAAAAGGAATCATTTATGAAGGACGCCCGTTCGGAATGAATCCATTTAAAGAGGAAATGGCTCGTATCACCAATAAAGAAAAAAAACAAGGTACATTGGCAGATGCTCTTGTGGGAGCAGATGTGTTTGTGGGAGTATCGGCCCCAGGTGTCGTCACGAAAGAAATGGTTCGTTCAATGAATCATAGTTCAATCATTTTTGCTATGGCAAATCCGGTGCCTGAAATCATGCCTGAAATTGCAATTGAAGCTGGAGCACTCGTCGTCGGAACAGGTCGTTCTGATTTTCCAAATCAGGTCAATAACGTATTAGCATTCCCTGGTATTTTCCGCGGTGCTTTGGACGTTTTCGCCAAAGAAATCAACGAAGAAATGAAACTGGCAGCCGTTTATGCGATTGCCGGATTAATTGCAGATGAAGATCTTCACGCTAATTATGTGATTCCAGATCCATTTGACCGTAGAGTGGCGGCTCATGTAGCAGAAGCCGTTGCTAACGCAGCAATGGAAACAGGTGTTTCGCAAAAGCTTGTTAATGCGGAAAAAGTGAAAGAGCGCTTATTAGCGTTGGCAGATGAAAAACGACCTGCTTTAGTATAATCCAGTCCTAATTAACGATCAACTAAGATCTCATATTATTCGTAAGGGTACATATTGACGAACAGGTAAAAAGCCTGAATCCAATTAGGATCAGGCTTTTTTGCTTCTTAAAATCAGTATCATGTTAATTAGCCTTAATGTTGAATGACAATAAAGTTGTTTAAAAACGCCAGTCATGTTATTCCATTAAAAGGGCCAGATTGTTGAAGAGGGGATTGTAAAAGGATGACTATGCTTCCAAGCTGCCGGAAGTCTAAAATGATGGCTTCCCCCGCGAACCACACAAAAATATTTACCATGACAATACCTTCCAATTGGAATTTTGCAACATAATGTCAACTATGTTGTATTCCCTTGGTGTCGGTGAGAGGTATAGACTAGGTTAATAAAATGCGGTTACAAAAAAGAGCATCTATCTTAAAAAGATAATGCTCTTTAATTTATATGTATTATTTTATTTAAAAAGTTTAGGAAGCCTTGCACTCTTTAGCGTTCTTTAGTTCCCTTAACCTTTCTTTGATTAACTCTCTTTGTTCCTCGGTAATAATAAAATCCGTAAGACGATCCTCAAAATGAGCAATACGTCTTTCCAACTCCTCTATAGTAAGGTTATTAGTATTCTTCATAAACCCACCATCTCCTCTTATTATAATTTATATATAATTAATATTCTTCATAAAATCCTTCAAAGCCGCTATTGGCAGCGGGATATTCAAGTAAAGGAAGCTATCCAAAATATATTCCTCAAGTGGAAGTTCCATTCGAAATCCTTTTAATCCCAGGATCCCGTATTTAATTTGCCCATTGTTTCATAACTTGTTCTTTTGCTATACGATAAACTTCATGTTCTGTTTGATTTTTGGCAGCTATTACGTTGGTTTGATAAACTTTACCTTTATGTGTTACATAGATTGTATACTTATACATTTTGTTCTATCTCCTTTATATAATTCTAATAATTCTCACTCTTTGTTCATTCCACTTCTCTTATAAATCCAATTTCATTTAGTTATCCCTATAAATGTTTTTTAACTTTTTTTTATTTTACAAATAAAATGAAAGTGATTAAAGCTAAAAAAAAGGTCAAGATTTGACAAATTCTGAACTTAACAAAAATTATTATACTCACTAGCAACGGTAATGACTGGCAAAGTCAATAAAATCAACAAACTTTTTATGATTCTAATCTCTTATGTATTTTGTTACACTTCTTAGAATGCAGAAAAATGTCGAAATATAAAAACTAAAAAAGGCCGACTATCCTTCAAACTAAATTTCCCTAAAGTAAAAAAGCCACCTTTGATAAGATGGATTTCTTACTTATTTATTAATACAGATTGGTAAGTCTTTGAAGTTATCGCCACCTTTTCCCCCTTCTTTTCAAGTATTAAATCATTTAGATAATTAATTCTCTCGGCAGATTCTATGAACTGTATTCGTATATACACCAAAATTTGTAAAATAGACTTACTTTTTTGAAAATTTAAAATTATTTCTGTAGATTTTTGTAGTTTTCTGTATGATTATGTAGTTCCTATTATAAATTAAAACTACGTTTAGAGAGAAGAAATGTAAGCACTTAACAATATTTGTAAGTTTCTAATTTCTAAACCTACCTGTGATGAGGTTATCAGTAGAATTGATTACAGTCTCGTTTCATTAACCATTGCCGGTGCCCATCAAGTCCCTTTCAAGAATTGCTTTCTGATGAACTTTATTCATCTACTGCTTTAACAAATACGTATGCGGCCATGAAAGGAGTGGTACACAATTAAATGGAGAGTCCGCACCTCTTATCGAATCCGAAGGGCAACCTTCAAAAAATCCTATATTTAAAAAATGTAAACGCTTTATATTCAAATAAAAAGAATAATTAAAAATTTAGGAGTGGATTAAATGAAGAAATTAGGTTTTTTTATGTTATTTTTAATCCTTACCATCTTTATCGCAGCTTGTGGCAGTAAAGAGACAGAAGGCGACAAAGAAAACAATGATAAGGTGTATAAAGTTGGTGTAGATACCACTTATCCTCCGTTTGAATTTAAAGAAGGAGATCAGTATAAAGGTATCGATATCGATTTAATCAATGCCATTGCAAAAAACCAAGGTTTTAAAATCGAACTTTCTCCAATGGATTTCGGCGGAATTATCCCTGCCATGCAAGCTAATCAGTTGGACGTTGCTATTGCAGGAATGAGTATTACGGATGAACGAAAGAAAATTGTAGATTTTTCAACACCTTATTTCGATGCAGGATTAACAGTCATTGTAAAAAATGATAATTCTAATATTAAATCAGCGGATGACCTTAAAGGAAAAACTGTAGCAGTAAAAAAAGGGACAACTGGTGCAAAATATGCACAGGATAATGCTGCTAAACTAGGAATAAAAGTTGTTCAATTTAACGATAGTCCTGCAATGTTCCAGGAAGTAGCAAACGGAAATGCAGATGCACTTATTGAAGATTATCCTGTAATCTCTTACGCAATTGCCCAAAAAGACCTTGGTTTAAAAATCGTGGGTGACCGTTTAAATGGAGACCAATATGGAATTGCTGTATTAAAAGGACAAAACCAGGATCTTTTGAAAAAAATTAACAAAGGTATAGAAGAGCTTAAAAAAGATGGAACATATGATAAAATCGTAAAATCTTATCTTGGTGAATAAAAAAACAAGATTATAAGGCGCGCTTTCTTTTTGAAAGGGGATGAAAAGGATGGACATAATTGCTGCAGCTTTACCTATGTTATTAAAAGGACTTCAAGTCACACTTTATATCTTTGTTATCGCTATTATTTTAGGATTTTTAATTGGTTTAGTAGTTGCTTTGTTAAGACTTTCACCAATCAAGATCCTGAATTGGGTGGCAAAGGTGTATGTTGATGCGATTCGAGGAACACCTTTTATTGTTCAATTGTTTTTTATTTATTTTGGTATAAATTCATTCCAGTTGATTTCTTTAAATAGTACAACAGCGGGAATAATCACCGTTGCTATCAATACAGGGGCATATTTTGCAGAGATCATAAGAGCAGGAATTCAATCCATTGATAAAGGGCAAACAGAAGCAGCAAGATCTATCGGTTTTACAAGTGCACAAACGATGAGATATGTAGTGCTTCCTCAGGCATTTAGAAGAATGCTTCCTACTATTACAAACCAGTCTATTATTAGCTTAAAAGATACTTCTCTGTTATCCGTTATTGGAATAGCAGACTTAACGCAGCAAGGACAAATTCAAGCTTCGGCAACCTTTGAAGCATTCAAGATTTGGCTGACAGTAGGAGTCATTTACTTTATCGTTATTTATTTATTAACCGTGCTTGCTAATTTCGTCGAAAGGAGAATTCAGCTTCGATGAGTATTATTTCTGTTAAAAACTTAAGAAAATCTTTTGGAAACATAGAAGTATTAAAAGACATTAACGCAGAAATACAAGAAAAAGAGGTTGTTTGTGTAATAGGTCCATCTGGATCTGGTAAGAGTACATTTCTCCGGTGCTTAACTCGCCTGGAGGAAATTTCAGGCGGAGAGGTTGTCATTAATGGACATGATATTACTAACCCGAAGATCAATATAAACAAAGTTAGGCAAGAAGTTGGGATGGTATTTCAACAATTTAATTTATTCCCACATAAAACGGTTTTAGAAAATATCACGATGGGCCCTATTAAAATTCACAGAATGGAGAAAGCCGAAGCGGAAAAAATAGCGCTTGAATTACTTGATAAAGTAGGACTGCGAGAAAAAGCAAACAGTTATCCGGGAGAACTATCCGGAGGACAAAAACAACGGGTTGCCATTGCAAGGGCACTTGCAATGAATCCAAAAATCATGCTTTTTGACGAGCCCACATCGGCACTTGACCCTGAAATGGTCGGAGATGTTTTAGAGGTAATGAAGCAACTAGCTAAAGAAGGGATGACCATGGTCGTTGTTACCCATGAAATGGGCTTCGCTCGTGAAGTTGGAGACCGTGTTATTTTCATGGATGGAGGATATATTGTAGAAGAAAATAAGCCAAACGAGTTATTTGGTAAACCTCAGCATGAGCGAACTAAAGCTTTCTTAAGTAAGGTACTATAAAATAATAGTAGTAGCTACTTCAATAAAATGAGAACCGTCAAGACTATTCTCCGATTCAACTTTTAAAAGGTTGCATCAGTTATCTAGACCTAATTCGTAAAAAGTCATAAAAAATAAAGGGTGATGCATATTATCATGTATAATATGTATCACCCTTTAACTTCTTGTACAGTTCATATAAAAAATGTTTGAATTTCTCAATTCTGCTATATAATCTATTGTTTAGAAACGCTAATCTGTCTTTTGCGCTGTCTTGGGTTAAAATATCAACCCCGCTATCAATCCTTTTTGGGACATATTCCCCCTTAACTGCTTTTATTGCTTGTTTTACGCTTAAATACCCCATATCATAAGGATTCTGCGTCACTGTAGCGCTCAGTTTTCCTGCATCAACAGCTTCCAACATTTCTGTAATGCCATCCGCTCCAACTATAGGAATTATCAAACCTTCTTTTTCTGCTGTTTTTAATACATTTAGGGCAATTAAATCGTCAGTAGCAAATACACCTTGGATATCTGGATGATTCTTCAAAATATTTTCTATTACAGATATTGTCTTTCCAAATCGATCTTCTCCTAACTGTTCTGTGGCAATCTCGATTCCGGCTTTTCCTAAAACCTCCTTCGCTCCCTTTAACCGCTCCACCTCAGCATAATCTTTTAAAGTTCCATGAATAATTAATACTTGATCCCCTGGCTGCAGCATGGATCCTAGCAGCTCTCCTGCCATTATGCCCAATTTAAAGTGATCCGTTCCTATATAAGTGACTTTGTCTTTCCAGTCAGCGTCTCTACCAGCAAATAATACGGGAATGTTATTTTTCTTATATTCCATCAATACTGGAATGGTAACGGAGGGGTGCATGGGAGTCACGATCAGTGCATCCGGATGTTGTCTTAAAACTTTTTTCAATATATTAGCTTCATTTCTAATAGGATAGATAGAATCAGGTGCAATCACTTGACCATCTATATCAAAATCATTAAACGCTTTTTTAGCTCCTGATTCAAAAATTCTCCAATACTCTAAGTCTAAACTTTTCGCAACAACTACCACTTTAAGCTTCTCATCTTCTTTCAAAAAATGAACGATAAAGCTTATTAAAACTGTAAAACATACTAATGAAACGATCCTTTTTTTCAATATTCTCCCTCCATGGACGATCGGGATTTTATACGTGTCATAAACTATAAACCAGAAATTTAAATATTAAGCGCTTTCACATTCCCTTTAATAATACTTTAGGTTTAATTTATAATAAGAACTACATAATCCTACGGAAAAATACAAAACAAGTTGAAATTGTTGGTTAAACCGATAATATCCAAAAAGCCTAAACAAGACACTTCTTCCACTTGCTCCCCTTACTGAAATGAAGAATTTATTCAAATTTGTTCCTCCACAATCCTGCCATTAATTGAACAACTTAGAGCTTCGTTTCACTTTCTAATAATTCCTTCTCTTATTCAAGAAATATGGCCCTTTAATGGAACCCGATTGGCGATTTTAAACATTTATTACTCCAGAAAAGGTCTATGATCGGAATGAAAAAAAGAAGTTATTTAAGATAATGAATATTTCTAGTTGCATAATACTTATTCTCAGCAATTAAAAGCCCATCAGATAAATCTGATGGGTTCAGAGTGTAGACAAACCCCTTTTTCAAAAAGTTATCTGAAGAAAAAGGGGTTTTGTTTCTTTTTTAGTTAAATATTTGGTTATTATCCTGAGAAAAAATACCATATATTTGATGATTTATTAACTATAAAAGCCGTTCTCAACATTTGAGAACGGCTTTTATAGTATTGATTTATCCTTGAATTATTTAGAAGTCTTCTTTTGTTTTTTATCACAGCAAGTGCATTGTCCGTACAAAGTTGATACTTTCTCATTCTCAAAATGATCAATTGTGTTATTGCAAATTTGGCAAATGATAGTTCCCATTAGAAAAACTCCCTTTTGTTTGAATTTTATAAGATAGACAATTCTAATTTCTTAAAATGTAAGCGTTTTTTATTTGTTAATATTATAATAGTATGTCACATTTTGTTTGTCAATAATAAATTGTATAACACATTTAAAGAGATAATGTCGTAAATGTGGAAGACCCAATGTTAATCGGCAAAAATTAAGTTAGGCAATTGCTGCTATCATTCTTAAAGAATGACTTTTAAGAAAAGTGAAGAACCTACCTGGGTTTCGCCTGCTACAATATATAGGGAATTGATTAAAGTAGGGAAACCTTTCTCGAGGCTTCCCTACTTTATTCATAATTAGTAAATGAAGCTTTTTGGAATCTATGCCTTTAATGTTAATTGATTTTTTCGATATAGCTCTTCGACAAACGCACGTGCTTTTTCGAAGGCTTCCTCCGGACCATTGGCGACTTCTGCAAGATAGGCCTCATCTGGTAATTGATCGTCTATACCAGGTATCTTAATACGGTCCCCATAGCTGTTAATGGCACCATGCTCACGCATATGGTTGATACAATTGAAAAGGGGCTGCCAATACTCAGCATGGACAAAAATGGCCTTGGTTCGATGTCTTCGAAGGTGATTGGTTTGAATTTTTGATAGGGTTTCGTAAACTTCCCATGCCGTACCAAATCCTCCAGGCCAGAACAGGATGACATGGGAATAATTAATGAGAACACCCTCCCTGATTGAGAAATTATTCATTCTTAGCCGCTGATTCGAGGTGACAGAGTATGTATCCTTTAAATTGAAAAAGTTGTCAATACCAAATTGACAGTCAATCCCAATGACATGGGCATCCTGGTTTCTTGCTCCTTGGGCTGCTGCCCGCATGATTCCAGGGCCTCCGCCTGTACAAAGTGGTACATAACATCCGCCTAGTGCCTTTTCCTGTTGATTTGCAGAATAATGTCCCCATAACTCCCCGAACTTAAAAGCAGAATCCCAATACTTTGTACTTTTTTCGATGATTCTTTTATGGCGGTCCATCCTGAGCTTTGTCATGTCCAATTTGTGCTGAAGCAGCTTCCTGCAGAATGAGTCCTCTTGATTCTCCAGCTGATCCTTAATTTTCTTTTCATGGGTACTTAGGATATCTAACTTTTCCTCTGCGATTTTTTTGCATGATATAGTTCCGGAACCCATCAGTGTAATAACTCCATACTTTGCTTCATAGCTAAATAAAAGCTCTGCTGCATAGATGTCAGCCACGCTTTCTTCCGTAACGAGAGCCCTGTCATTCGGTACAAAGCAGACTTTGGTTCCGACCACATGAAAGGAAGCCATGCAAGTTTCATTTGAATAATCCTTCCAAATCATAATAAAGCCGTCTTCGTCTACATTATAGGTATCCACATCACCATTTTCATTGATATTACTGATGGAAAGACTATAGTTATTTGTTTTTGATGGTAACCTCGGATCAAATGTAATTGGCTCCTCAAACGTAATCTTTGCCACATTCTCATCCGTCTTCTCAATCCACCACCCCGTACCTGATCCCTTCCATTGGTTTGTAGCGGGGTCATAAAAGATCGTGCCATACAATTCAATTTCATTCATCTAGGAACAACCTTCCTTTACTCAATTCATTTCTTTTACGGATTAAGGGCTTGCATGTCACATTGGATTTGTCCAGTATTTTCCTTTTGTTAGTTTAACTAAGCTTTTTATTATTATTCAGTATTGGGCACAAATTGAAAGTATAGAATATATGAGACCTGGAGAGACGTTTCCCTTCAATTCCAAACGCCTTAAGTAGATAGAAAACACGAGGTTTCTTGTTAATATTTTTTAACAATTTAACTCTTTGAATTAATTTTAACGAAAGAGAATAAAATAAAAGACTATCGAAAGTTTTTCGATAGTCTGAGAAGTTTATCAGAAAAGGATAAACTTCTTTTATTTATTTATTTAAATCCTTAGGTGAAAATGCTCCTGGAAGTAAGTCTTTTACTTTGAGTTTTAAAATATCACCCTTTAAGTTTGTTAGCACTACTTCCATTTCTGCATCACAAAGTTCTGAAATTACCTGACGGCAAGCCCCACAAGGTGAAACTGGCCCCTCAGTATCCGCTACAACAACGAGCGAATCAAATTGTGTGACACCCTCAGAGTATGCCTTAAATAAAGCAGTTCGTTCAGCACAGTTCGTCATGCTGTATGCAGCATTTTCAATGTTACAACCATGATAAACTTGACCATCTTTTGATAATAGGGCTGCACCAACTTTGAATTTTGAATATGGTGCATAAGCAAACTCTCTCGCTTTATTCGCTTCAACGATTAAGTCGTTTTTTTCCATCATGTTCACACTCCGCCAAGGAAATTTAATGCTGAACTATTTTTGTAATCCATTCAATCAGGACGCCGCCAAAGTACACCCCGAAAACACCAACGACAGCCGAAAATACTGGAGGTGCAGGTAACGGAAGCTTTAAAAATTTAAACAACATACCAACTATTAATCCGGCAATTAATGCCATTATTACGTCTCTCATCAAATGAACCTCACAATAGTATTTTTAGTAATTGCTTAAAGATTGCTCACCTTTACTGATTGAAACACCAGAACTTGCACCAATGCGAGTTGCTCCAGCTTCTACCATTGCAATTGCATCTTCACGACTGCGAACCCCACCAGAAGCCTTTACGCCAATTTCAGGTCCGACTGTTTGACGCATTAAGCGAATATCCTCGACTGTTGCACCGCCTGTTGAAAAACCAGTAGAAGTTTTTACATAGTCTGCCCCAGCTTTTACAGAAATTTCACATGCTCTTATTTTTTCTTCTTTAGTTAACAAGCAAGTTTCGATGATTACCTTTACCAATGCTTTTCCCTTTGCAGCACCCACAACTGCAGCGATATCTCTTTCAACCAAATCATCCTGCTTATCTTTAAGCGCAGCGACGTTAATCACCATATCTATCTCATTTGCACCGTTTTCAATGGCATTTTTTGTTTCAAATGCTTTTGTTTCTGATGTAGTTGCCCCAAGCGGGAAACCAATGACTGTACATACTTTTACTTCTGGGGTATCTGCAAGCATTTTAGCTGCAAAATTTACCCAAGTAGGATTTACACATACCGATGCAAATAAATATTTTTTCGCTTCTTCAACCAATTTACCAATTTCTTCTTTTGTTGCATCTGCTTTTAATAATGTATGATCAATCATCCTAACAACATTTTGAGTCATAACCAATCTTCCTCCCTGTTCCCTGTAAATTTATATAAAGATTTTATGGCATTTATCACAATGTAACTATATCAAACACATTGAACATTTGTAAATACATTTATGAACAAATGTAAAAAATGATTTTTTTAATTCTTATCAAGCAAGAATTGTGCTGTATATTGATCCGTTACGAGCACATTGGCGTACCCGCCTTTTAATGCTCCGTATATTCCCTCAATTTTATTCGGACCTCCGGCTACAAGAATGGAATGGTCCTTTTTCTTTAATTCATTAAGATTTACTCCCAGTGTCCTTTCATTTAGGCTCTCGTTGCATACTTCTCCAGATTCATCAAAAAAACGCGAGCAAATATCACCGACTGCCTTTCCATAAAGAGACTTCAAGTCACTTTCTGTAAAATAACCTAGCTGAAATAATAAAGAGTCGGTTTTAATTGGACCAATCGTAAAGAGAGCAATATTGGCCTGACTTCCTAGCTCGAGGATTTTTCGAATATGACGATCAGCCTCCATTGCCTGTTTTACAACGACATGATCGACAATTGCAGGAAGCGGTAGGTTATGGGGGGTTGTATGAAAGGCCTTGCCAAAAAGATATAAAATCTCCGATGCATACGTATTTGTTTCAGCGTGGCTAACACCGCCCTTTAATTGAACAACCTTTACCCCTTTTACAAATTTCTGCTTGAGTTCAACCGCAACATGGTATAAAGTTGTTCCCCAAGTCACCCCAATTATGTCGTCATCCTTGACAATTTCATCAAGATAAACGGCAGCTTTTTCACCCAGATAATTCTTTATGATGTGATCTTCATATTGTGGAATCGAAGCGACAACCGCCTTTTTAAGGTTGAACTTTTGTTCAAGCTGCATCGCAAGATTCTCAACATCTTCTGTAGGATCCAAAATATTGATTTGGACAATACCATCACTTTTCGCCTGCTGTAATAGACGGGATACAGTAGGGCGGGAAACTCCGAGCTTCTTGGCAATTTCATTTTGATTATAATCCAATAGATAATATAACTTTGCTGCTTCAATGACTTTCGCTAATTTTTCACGATCCACTGCTATCACCCTATGTTTTAATATTTTCTTAATTGTAACAAAAAAAACAAATGATTTCATTCATAGTTTACATTTGTAAACAACATTTTGAATTTAATTTCAATATATTTAAAAGTGGGCTTTAATAGGACGGTGAATTTTCATCTTCTAATATGGGGAACATTTATTAAGATATTTATCTGAGTTGTTGACAATACAAAAAGACATGTAAAAGTCATCCGCTAATCATCAGTTCTTCTGTATACTGAAATAAGGAAAATGATTCCTTTTAAGGAGGCGATACATTGCAGAAATTAGGCGGATATATATACCTTAAACGTAAATGGGTACTGGTATTTTGGATTTTAGTGATCCTATTATTAGGATTTTTTGCATTAAAATTACCGACAGTTCTTAGCGGAAATGGTTTTGAGTATAAAGGCGAATACAATCATACACGTAAACTCCTCGAACAAGAATTTGGACATTCTAAATCTTCCATTATCCTTGTGTTCGAAAAAGATAAATCGGTTAGTGATGAGAATTTCAGGAAGTTCATTCAAGACATATTTGATAAAATAACGGCTATTCATGATAGGCAACAAATGATTCTTCCATTCGAGCAGGACGGGATGGTAAAGGATAATTATGCCTATGGACTTCTTACTTTTAACAAGAAAGCGGAGAGTCTTGGAAAAGAAATTAACCAATTAAAAGATGTACTTGAAAATAAAAAGGGCTTAAAGGTCACAATGACTGGTGAACCCATTATTGTTCAAGACCTAAATACTGCGAGTCAGGAAGATTTAGCAAAAGCGGAAATGATCGGTTTGCCGATTGCCTTAATCGTTCTTATCCTAGCGTTCGGAGGTCTTGTTGCTGCCTCTCTTCCGATTGTTATCGGTGTTGTTTCGATATTATGTACAATGGGAACCGTTTACTTTTTTAGTTATGGTGCTGATTTAACCATTTTTATATTAAATATTGTTCCAATGATCGGGTTGGCACTAAGTATTGATTTTGCTTTATTGTTTATCAATCGATATAAAGAAGAACTAAAAACCAAATCCATTCAGTCTGCACTTGAAATAACAGTATCAACCGCGGGACGATCCATCATCTTTTCTGGCCTTTGTGTTTTTATTGGCTTATCGGCTCTTTGGTTTATCAAAATTGATATATTTCAAAATGTTGCGCTAGGCGGGATGACCGTAGTGTTAATTTCTGCTGTTTGTGCATTAACCTTTCTTCCTGCATTGCTTGCCATATTGGGAACCAAGATCAACAAATTAAGTATACTGCCCATGGCAGACGAGAAAACAAGCATATGGTACCGATTTGCTAAAATTGTGATGAGGCGCCCTATTCTTATGACAGTTGCAGCCCTTGTTATTCTTTTGGCAGGATTGATACCTCTTAAACAAATGGTTTTAGCAATTCCTGGTACTGAATCTCTGCCGCCAAATTACCCGTCACGAACTGCCATGGAAGTATTTAAGGATCACTTCGTACCAAAAGAACAGCGCGATGAGAAAAAAGTGACGATGATCCTAGAAACAAAAGGCAGCATTATTGAAAAAAACAATCTTGAAAAAGTAAGTGAAGTGATAAAAAAACTTGATAACGACAAGCTCGTAAATTCTATAAACTCACCATTTTCAGCCACAGGATTACAGGATGTGGACCAACTTTATCAAGTCCTCACCATTGGAAAAAATGCCAAGATGGCTCCTATTTATGATTACTATATTAGAGATAATAAACTGCTTATAGAGGTGTATTTAAAAACAGGCGAACATTCTTCTAAAGCAAGACAATGGGTAGCTGATTGGTCGAATAAAGATTTAGGCTTAAAAGCTTCATTTGGCGGACCCATAAAATTTGAGCAAGAAATTTTTTCAGAAATATTCCAAAAAGCTCCCTATGGATTCTTATTGATTGTCATTTCTACGTTTGTAATATTAATGGCAGCTTTCCGCTCAATTCTTATTCCATTGAAAGCCATCCTTATGAATGTGTTAAGCCTGGGCTGCACCTTCGGAATTGTTGTCTGGATTTTCCAGAAAGGTCATTTAGGAATCACACCAGTTGATATTGCCTTAATTTTACCTGTGTTTGTTTTTACACTTGTTTTTGGTCTTTCAATGGATTACGAAGTATTTCTTATCTCGAGAATACAGGAATTCTATTTAAAAACAGGAGATAATAGTGAGGCTACAATTTCTGGTTTGACTTATACCAGTAAAATTATTACCTCAGCCGCTGCCATTATGATTGTCGTTACTGGTGCGTTTGCTTTTACTGGGGTTATGCCAGTTAAGCAATTAGGGGTGGGAATTGCCATAGCAATTTTCATTGATGCGACGATTGTAAGAATGGTCTTGGTGCCAGCCTTGATGAAGCTGCTTGGTGATTGGAACTGGTGGTTTTTTGGCAAAAAAAATAAAAGACTACATAGATCAAGTAAAAAGCCAGCCTAATTTCCTTGATTGTCAAAAAGAATCATAATTCAATTAGAAGTATGAATACTAAGAATACCTTTAAAGCCAGATTCTGAAGGAGGTATTCTATTTGCATAAAAAAACTCTTCTTATCCTTTTTCTTATATGTCTTTCGCAAACTTCCTTTTTGTCTATTGCAGAGAGTACGCCAAATCAACAAGGAGTAGTTGATTTACGTATCCTAGAAACAACCGATTTGCATGCATCTTTAATCAATTATGATTATTATCAAACAAAAGCAGACAACCGAATTGGACTTGTAAAGACTGCAACACTTATCCGTACTGCAAGGAATGAAGTCCAAAATTCTTTATTGTTTGATGATGGGGATCACCTTAAGGGAAATCCCCTTGGAGAGTATTTAGCTAGAATTCGGGGAATTCATAGGGGAAAAATACATCCAGTTTATCGTGCCTTTAATTTTTTGGACTATGATGCGATTGCCATTGGTAATCACGAATTTAATTATGGACTAGATTTCTTAAATGCCGCCATAAAGGGTGCCAAGATGCCAGTCATCAATGCAAATGTTTTCTCTGTTAAAAAGAATAAACCCTATTTTACCCCCTATGTTATTTTAAAAAGGAATGTGGTTGACCAAACAGGAAGAAAACATGAACTAAAGATTGGGGTCATCTCATTTATGCCAACACAAATAATGAAATGGGATAAGGCGAATCTTGAAGGGAAGATTACTGCAAAACCGATTGTTGATACAGCGAAAGAATTTATACCAATCATGAAGTCTAAAGGAGCGGATATCATTGTCGCCCTTGCCCATACAGGAATCAGCTACGAGCCATATAATGCTGAATCAGAAAATGCTGTCTATTATTTAACAAAAATCCCTGGAATTGATGCCGTGTTAGCTGGACATTCACATAGTGTCTTTCCAGGACCTGTTTATGAAAATTCTCCCAATACCAACATAAAAATGGGGCAAATAAATGGAAAGCCTGTTGTAATGGCAGGGGCTTTTGGAAGCAGACTTGGGATTATTGATCTCAGAATCCAAAAAATCAATAGTACGTGGAGGGTAGTAAAAGGGACATCTTTAACAAGACCCATTGCTGATGAGTCAGGAACTCCTCTTGTAAGGAAGGATAAAGGACTATATAAGTTAGTTAAACCTGAGCACCAGGAAACGGTAGATTTTATTAAAAAATTGGGGCTTTAATAGTTAAAAGATTTTCTTTACATCCAAAGTATAATTTTATAAAATAATGTAGAATATAATTGGTGTTTTTATTAGGGGGAGTCTGTCAAACAGGCTCCTTTTTGTCATTTTTTACTATTGTACTGGATAAAATATTTGGGAGAAGAGGTCGCTACATGTCAACTCAAGCACTAATCGCAATTGGTGTATTTTTAATTACATATGCCTTTATTGTCACAGAAAAGATCCATCGCACGATCATTGCCATGACAGGCGGAATTATGATGGTATTACTGGGAATTGTTGGGCAGGAAAAGGCACTTCATCATATCGATTTTAATACACTCGGATTGCTAACCGGTATGATGATCATCGTTGCTATTACTTCTGAGACTGGTCTGTTCAAATACATAGCTATTTGGGCTGCTAAAAAAGTGAAAGGGGATCCTTTAAAAATCTTGCTGGCGCTCGGTACCATAACTGCATTGGGTTCTGCGTTTTTAGATAATGTGACAACGGTACTTTTAATGGTTCCAGTTACATTCAGTATTACAAGACAGCTTCGAGTAAATCCGATTCCCTTTTTAATAACGGAAATTATCGCATCAAATATTGGAGGAACATCCACACTGATTGGTGACCCTCCGAATATTATGCTAGGTAGCGCCGTGAAGGAACTTACCTTTATGGCATTTATTAATAATCTTACAGCCATATCATTCTTTATCCTATTCGTTAATATTGGAATATTAGCATTCATTTATCGGAAACAGCTTCGAACATCAGAAGAATTAAAAGCCAATCTAATGGACCTGGATGAAAAGGAAGAAATAACGGATAAAAAGTTATTAATCAAATCATTAATTGCCCTTTTGCTGACGATTGTCGGATTCTTCCTGCATCAACTGCTTCACATTGAATCAGCAACTGTCGCATTGGCCGGTGCCTTTCTGCTTCTTCTCTTAACAGGGGAAAAATATTTAGATAAAGCATTTTCAAAAGTAGAATGGACAACTATTTTCTTCTTTATTGGACTGTTCGTATTGGTATCAGGTTTGATAGAAACAGGGGTGATTTCGTTATTAGCAGATTACTCTGTACACCTTACCGGGGGTGATGTTACTTCTACATCGATATTAATTCTCTGGGTAAGCGCCATCGCATCTGCCTTTATTGATAATATCCCGTTTGTCGCTACAATGATTCCTATGATTAAAGATATGGGAGAACTAGGAATAAATAATTTAGAGCCACTTTGGTGGAGTCTATCGTTAGGGGCATGTCTTGGCGGAAACGGTACATTAATTGGTGCAAGTGCCAATGTGATTGTCGCCGGGCTAGCAGCGAAGGAAGGGCATCCGATTACTTTTGGTAAATTCTTGTTAATTTCCTTCCCATTAATGATTTTATCGATCATAATCTGTACTGTATACATTTATCTAAGATATTTAATTTAGGGGGAGTATGATGAAAGTGGAGTATAAATATAACGAACAGCTTCTCGACTTAAAGGAAACTGCTAACGGCGATGATTTTGAATTCACCCTTACTTTTGTTGAAAATAAATGGAAGAAAAAAATCGAAGAAATTCGTGGGTATTTTGATTCAAATAATATCCTAACTGATATCCATTTTTATATACACCCGAATAATAGGTTTCAAATAATCGTTAGAAAAGACTTTTATAATGAATTTATTATCCAGTTGTTTAGACAACAAATAGTGAAAGAGATTAAATGGATCTAAAAAATGGCTGCCATCCATCTGGCAGCCATTTCTATTATCGTTTAACGTCTTAATTTTTAAGCTCCTTAAAGCATTTAACGACATTTTCAACTGTGAAACCATACTTCTCAAGTAATATACTCTCAGGCGCAGATGCCCCGAACTGATTGATGGCAATGACGCTGCCATTGTCCCCCATATATTCTCTCCATCCAATTGACGAACCCATTTCAATAGCAAGACGTGCTTTAATATTTTTAGGAAGGATTGATTCTTTATATTCAAGCGATTGTTTCTCAAAACGATCCCAGCTTGGCATACTTACAACTGATACAAAAATCCCTTCACTTTCAAGCTCTTTTTGAGCTGCCATCGCTAAGGACACTTCGGATCCTGTTGCAAGCAATAAACCGCTAGCATTGCCGTTTGCTTCTGAAACAACATATGCACCTTTTTTAACACCTTCATAAACCGTTTGTTGTGAAAGCGCTAATGTCAGTAAGTCCTGACGTGTTAAAACAAGGGCTGTTGGCGTATCTGTGCTTTCCATTGCTAATCTCCAAGCGGCAACAGTCTCCTTCGCATCCGCGGGGCGAAGAATGGAAATTCCCGGCATTGCACGTAATGCTGCTAGCTGTTCAACTGGTTCATGTGTAGGTCCGTCTTCACCTACAGCGATGCTATCATGTGTAAACACATAAGTAACAGGAAGCTTCATTAAGGCAGCTAGACGAATTGCTGGACGTAAGTAATCAGAGAATACGAAGAAAGTAGAACCATATACTTTAACGCCGCCATGAAGAGCCATCCCATTTAGTGCGGCACCCATTGCGAATTCACGAACTCCGAACCAAATATTGCGACCTGCATAGCTATCAATATAGTAATTCTTTTCAGATGTAATAAGTGTCTTGTTCGATCCTGCTAAATCAGCAGACCCCCCGATAAAATGTGGGACAACGTTGGCTGCCGCATTTAGTGTTTTCCCCGATGATACGCGAGTTGCGATTTTTTCTCCTTCTGTAAAAACAGGTAATGCTTCTTCCCAATTTGCCGGAAGCTCTCCAATGATCGCGGCTTCAAATTGCTTAGCAAGCTCTGCGTATTCCTTCTTATAACTCGCATATAATTCATTCCATGCATTTTCTTTGAGTTGGCCATCTAGCGTAAATTGCTTGAAATGCTCTTTTACTTCTTCGGGAACGAAAAATGGCTCTTCATTGTCCCAATTATATGCAGCTTTTGTTAACTTAATTTCTTCTTTCCCAAGTGGAGACCCATGGGAAGCAGACTTACCAGCTTTATTTGGAGAACCATAACCGATAACGGTTTTAACCTCAATTAAAGTAGGGCGATTCAACTCTGTTTTTGCTTCTTGTAATGCTTTTTGAATAGCATCAGTATCATTTCCATCTTCTACACGAATCACTTGCCATCCATAGGCTTTAAATCTATCCTCCACACTTTCAGAGAAGGATAAATGCAAATCTCCGTCTAATGAAATGTCATTTGAATCATACATAACAATTAGTCTTCCAAGTTTAAGATGACCTGCCAGGGATGCTGCTTCAGCAGATACACCTTCCATTAAATCACCATCTCCACAAATACCATAAGTATAATGATTAACTATTGTATATCCCTCTTGATTGTATGTAGCTGCAAGATGTCTTTCCGCCATTGCCATCCCCACAGCCATAGCAACCCCTTGTCCTAATGGCCCTGTAGTTGCTTCTATCCCAGGAGTATGACCAAATTCAGGGTGACCAGGAGTTCTGCTTCCCCATTGACGGAAGTTTTTCAAATCGTCAATGGTTACGTCGTAACCGAATAAATGTAATAAACTATATAGAAGCATTGATCCATGACCTGCTGATAAAACAAACCTGTCTCTGTTAAACCATTTAGGATTCACTGGGTTATGATTCATTTCTTTTGCCCAAAGCGTATAAGCCATTGGGGCTGAACCCATTGGCATGCCGGGATGACCGGAGTTGGCCTTTTCGATCCCATCAATCGATAAAGTACGAATCGTATTTATGGCTAATTGATCAAGCTTTGTTTCATTAAGTAATGTTGTCATGTGCTATTACACTCCAAATCTATTAATATTGTATATCAACCTTGTTATAGAGCAGTTTGAAAGGCTTAGTTTTCATTACCCAAAGCCTTCCAAACCATTTCGTAAACCTTTTTCAAGGGAATGTTATGTAGTTGTGCAATGCTTTTGCATTCCTCAAACTCCGGAGCTCTTTGCACAACATGTCCCTCATAAATTCCTTCTTTTACTGTCACTTCACCCCACTCAGTTGTAACCTTCCTAAACATTCTTTCTAACCGGTGTACTGTTAACGGATAATAGCGTATTCCTAGTGTGGTGGTTTCCTTAAAAAGAATTTCCTTCATTGTATTTATATGTTTCATCGAGCAAAGCAATTGAAGCAATACGCCTGGTCTATTTTTTTTCATATAAATCGGGGTATAGAAGACATCATTAGCGCCAGCCTCAAACAGCAAGTCCATCACATAGCCTAGCCATTCTCCAGGAATATCATCGAGATTAACTTCCATTTTGACCATCTGATCATCAAGATGCTCATTGCTGGGAGGATGATGAGAGACCATTAAATCATTTCCTTTCTTTCATAAAAAGGATTTAAAAGCTACTTTTCTATTCCCCAATGATGACACGGAGCACATTGGGATGGTTTATAAAGGTCTTCGTTCCAGCACCATAACCAATGGATGTAACCTTCATGGATGGTATGGGGCAATATTCTTCTGCCAGTACAGCGACAATCGCTGCCCCCGTTGGAGTAGTGAGCTCGAAGCGAATGTCCGATTGTTCAATTGGTACACCTTTCAAAATTTCAAGAGTGGCCGGTGCAGGGACAGGATAAATACCATGGTCAATATGGATACGTCCAGTTCCTACTGGGATGGGTGATGACTTGATTACGTCTATTTCTAATTGATGAATTAAGATAGCAGCTCCGATAATGTCAATAATCGAATCTACTGCCCCTACTTCATGAAAATGGACCTTCTCTAGTGGAATTCCATGGATATGTCCTTCTGCTTCACCGATTCTTTTAAAAATTTTTAAAGACATTTCTTTCACTGGCTCAGCAAAACCAGCACTCTCAATTAATCCAACAATATCCTTATATGCACGGTGCTCATGATGATGGTGCTCATGTTCGTGGCTATGACTGTGATGATGGTGGTTATGATCATGATTGTGGTCATGGTCATGGTCATGCTCGTGCTCGTGGTCATGGTCATGGTCATGGTCGTGTGTATGGTCATGAGAATTATTCAATAACACCACGTCAAATTTGGTACTTGTAATCCCATTCTTTACTAACTTTGTCCATGTCAACTTATACTCATCATCAATATGAAGTTTTTTTAATTCTTCTACTAACCGATTGGGATCTGCTCCGGCATCGATAAGGGCTCCAATGACCATATCTCCGCTGATACCTGAAAAACAATCAAAATAAAGTGTTTTCAATTTTTTCTGGCCCCTTTTTGTGCAAGCTGATCAATTAATACTGCGTTATATCCCCCGCCAAACCCATTATCAATATTCACGACACTAATCCCGGAAGCACATGAATTTAACATGGTTAACAAGGCAGAGAGTCCATTAAAATTTGCCCCATACCCAATACTTGTTGGGACTGCAATTACAGGATGTGATACAAGTCCGCCCACTACGCTTGGAAGTGCCCCTTCCATACCTGCAACTACAACGGAAACCGTGGCATTTTGAATTTCCTCAGCATGGCTTAACAGGCGATGAATTCCAGCAACACCGACATCATAGATACGATGGACCTTGCTTCCTAATACTTCAGCCGTCACTGCAGCTTCTTCTGCAACCCTTAAATCCGAGGTTCCTGCACAAATCACAGCAATATACCCTTGTGGATCCGCCTCATTCGCATGGTCCTCTTTCCAAAAAAGAATGTGTGCTTCTTCTTTGTAGATAAAATCAGGGCAAGAACGTTGGACAATTTCTGCCTTTTCTTTGGAAATACGTGTGACAAGTACTTGGTTGTTTCGAGCTCGTAACACTTGAATAATTGAAACGATTTGTTCAGTCGTCTTCCCTTCTCCGTACACGACCTCTGGGAATCCTTGACGTTTCTTACGATGATGGTCCACTTTAGCAAATCCCAAATTTTCAAATGTTGCTAATTGCTCTTTAGCTTCTTTAACACTTAGGGTACCTCTTTGAACCTGCTCTAAAATTTCTTCAAGCATTCGTTCTCCCCCTTAATATACACTTCAAAAATGTTTTGCCATTCCACTTGCCAATTTTTCATAGTTCTCATATATAATTCTATATTTTTCACTATTTTCCTTAATAGGAACGATTGCTTTACCCATTGGAATATTCTTTTTAATCTCTTCAAATGAATTTACTTTACCAGTAGCCACTAAAGCTGTCCAAGCTGCTCCCCATGCTGCACTGTGATAGCTCTCAGGCACATAAATTTCCGCATCGAATACATCTGCCATCATTTGCAGCCACAATGGTGACCTGGATAAACCACCGTTAGCATATATCTTTTGATGTTTCCCAGCTAACCTCTCTAATGCCTTGCCAATTTGAAAGAGGTTAAAAGTGATTCCTTCTAGAACAGCTCGGATAAAATGTTCTCTTTTATGTGTTACAGATAATCCAAAGAAATTCCCTTTTGCCCGTTGATTCCAAATCGGCGCTCTTTCGCCATTTAAATAAGGGTGAAAGATGATTCCGTCTGCGCCAAGCGGAACCTTTTCTGCATCGGCAAGGAATTCGGAGAAGTCTCTTTGGTCGTTCAAAAGGTCTTTTAACCATTGTAAGGCAATCCCGCCATTATTGGTTGGACCTCCAATGATAGAAAAATCTTCAGTAAAGGAATAACAAAAGGTTTCTTGATTTTCACTTATCTTAACGCCTTTTGTAATTTGTCTGATGGCCCCGCTAGTACCTACTGAAACCGCAACTTCACCAGGGAGAATCGCTCCAATTCCCAAGTTAGCCAATTGGCCATCGGCAGCACCAATCACAAAAGGAAGTTCCGGGTCAATTCCCATTTCTTCCGCAATTTGTGGATTAATCCCTGTTAATATCTCAGTTGGAGGGACAATTCTTGAAAGCTGACCATCATGAATATCCGTTAGAGATAATAATGTTTGATTCCAAGTATGTGTGGCAGGGTTAAATAAACCCGTCGCAGATGCCATCGAATAATCAATAACCCGCTGATTAAACCAGCATTGTAGTAAATACTCTTTAATCGACATAAAGTACTTTGCTTGGAGGTAGGGTTCATATTTTGTTTCTTTCATCCATAACAACTTAACGAATGGTGTCATTGGATGAACCGGTGTTCCTGTGTTTGAATAAACCTCGTTACCCATTGTTTCTATCACTGATTCTGCTTGTAGATAACTTCTTCCATCAGCCCAAATTAAGGCCGGAGATATTGGACAGCCATTCTCATCTACACAAATCAGTGAATGCATTGCAGCTGAAAACCCGATTGAAATTAATTCATTTTTCTCAATACCAGCTTTTTGGATCGCCTCTTTGATTGCTTTTACAGCTGATTGTTCAATCTCAATGGGGTCTTGTTCTACCCATCCTTGCTGTGGATAAGTGAATGTGTTCATTCTCTCGGCTTCTGCAATTAATTTACCTTTTAAGTCAAATACGCATGCTTTAACACTTGTAGTTCCGATATCAAGTCCAATTACAACTTCTCTTGACATACTTCCTCTTCCTTTTCACATAACAATAAGTAATATTGGAGTTTATTTTGATCCTTTATTGCTATTTTATATTATCGTTAAAATAAGAGGCTTTGGATGATCCAAAGCCATTTTTTCAGTGTACACTCCTAAGCTAATTTGCCGAGCAGAAAGCTATTCAGATAACACCTTATTCATGCTTCCACTCTGATATCCAATTAAATCTAACGTGATATATTTGTAGCCATAGCCTTGAAGAGCTTTCACGATCGAGTCATGATTTTCAAGAATCTCCTTCATATCATTAGGTTCTACTTCGATCCTTGCAATATCCTGATGTGTTCGGACCCGTACCTGATGGATATTGAATGTTTTTAAATAAGCTTCGGCTTTTTCAACCTTCGTCAGCTTTTCTTTTGTAATATATTCACCGTAGGCAATTCTTGAAGAAAGACAAGCTAAAGATGGTTTATCCCATGTCGGCAAACTAAATTCCCGAGAGAGTTCTCTGATCTCCTGTTTAAAAAGATTAGCTTCTAGGAGTGGACCGCGTATCCCCTTTTCTTTAGCGGCTTGCATACCTGGTCGGAATTCATTCATATCATCAGCAATGACACCATAAACTACATTTTGAAAGCCCTTTTCTTCCATAACTGGAATTATGTGTTCAAATAAACTGCTTTTACAAAAATAGCAACGATTTTTATTGTTTTCCGCGTATCCTGGGATTGCGAGTTCAGATGTTTCAATCACTTGGTGCCTGACACCAATTTGATTTGCAAGTACTTTTGCCTCTTCAAGCTCACTAGAAGGGTAGCTTTCAGAGTCTGCTGTAATGGCGAGAACCTGTTCAGCACCCAATGCGTTCACAGCAGCCTTTAATAGAAATGTACTGTCCACTCCTCCTGAAAATGCTACAACCACGGATTCCATTTCTCGGAGAATAGACGTTAATTTTTCGTATTTCTCTGTTAGCATGGTCCTTTTCTCCCCCTATCCCTCATCCAATTTAAAGTCCGCCATTGTTAATTTATTTATTGAGCTGTAGATTTATGTGTACCTTGGATTATATAGTCATGCTGCCAAAGCCGCCATCAACACGAACGAGGGTTCCTGTTACGAAACTTGACGCTTTCTCAGAGGCAAGCCAGACAGTAGCACCTTGTAACTCTTCCGCCTCACCAAAACGATTCATTGGGGTATGTCGCATGATTGATTCAATGCGTTCTTTATCTAAAATTTTTCGGTTTTGTTCAGCAGGGAAAAATCCTGGAATAATTGCATTAACACGAATCCCATTTGGAGCAAATTCACGTGCTAGAAACTGGGTAACGCTGTTAAGGCCTGCTTTTGATACGGAATAAGTAAACACTCTTGAAAGTGGTGTTGTTGAGGAAACGGATGAGATATTAATGATGCTTCCTTTTCTATCCTGCTCAATCATTTTCTTCGCAAAAATCTGGCAGGTTAACACAATTCCTTTTAAATTTATATCCATAATTTTGTCCCATTCGTCCATACCAAGTTCAAAAAATGGTGTAGCACTATTTGTACCTGGTGCATTTAAAAGAATGTCCCAGCCACCGGACCATTGTTCAATTTCATTCGCAACGTTAACTAAAGAATTCTTTGAACTAACATCTGCAGAAAACGCCTTTGCTTCCCCGCCGGTCTCTTCAATCTCCTTGACAACTTCCTCAGCTTTTTCAAGATTACGTCCTACAATCGCAACTTTTGCCCCTTGAGAAGCCAAGCCTTTTGCCATTGCTGAACCCAACACACCATTTCCACCAATTGCGACTGCAACTTTTCCACTTAAATCAAATAAATTTGACATCATTCTTCTCTCCTTTGTTCTGTTAAAATAAATTTCCATTTTCATTAAAAGGAATATCATAAAGATCTGAACTTAGTTCCATATTTGGATGCTGTTTTACATATTCAAGTAAAGGCTCAGATACTTCAATTTCACTTAACACTAATGTATTTTTAATGCGGACTAATTTGACGTTTCTAAAATCTAGAATATTGCATGTTTTAATAGCCGCTTGGATCGCTTGTTTATCGTTTGGTAATGTCGTAGCAATTTTTGTAGGAGCAACAACGGTTGAAGTTAAACCATTTGCATAAGTTCCTTCTTTGTCCATCTTGTCTATTAGCCGTTGTGTTGTAAAATCAGCCGTTCCTACGCCATTGGCATTCCCCTCTGATTGATGTGTTACATCGAGCACCGCCATTTTGTTAACTTCGGGTCCACCAGATGCATATGGTGTTGGATAACGGCCCGTAATATTCGGATCCATACCATCCCCACTAATATTTTTACCTATTTCATCAATTACAAGGACATCCAATTGATCAAAGAAAAGCTTTGGTAATAATTCTTTTGCTTGTTTTTGAAGTTCATGTTCTCTATTAATAATCTCTTCTGGAGTAAGTACATCAATAATTGCAACTTTATCAAATGCATTTTCAACTGTTGCAACTCCGAAAAGTATGGGGGTCTCTTCCATGATGATCTTTGCCATGGCTGGGACATTTTCTGCCATATATTTAAATCCCATTTGATGACAGGCCTCTGCCCCTTTTTGCTTTCCTAATCCAATGCTAATCATCTTCATAATTCCACTTTCTACTGGTCCACGAAAAGCTGTGTGTGGTTTCACACGATTAATAACAACGATTCCGTCCGCTTCAGAAGCAAATTTATCCACATAAACTGGTAATCCATTCGGCAGCTCACTAATCTTTACTACATCCATTGAAGATCGAATCTCGCAACCGACACTTTCTTCGGTTACACCAAGATGCGCTAAAACTTCGCGTTGACCCTCTGCAGTCGCCCCCCCGTGACTCCCCATGCTTGGTACAATGAAAGGTTTAGCTCCTAAATCTTTAAGAAACTTGACTGTTACCTCAGTAATTTCAACGAGGCGATCAAGTCCGCGGCTGCCAACAGCAACCGCAATTTCCATCCCAGGCTGGACTTTTTTCTGAATATGTACATGCTGTAATTGTTCCTTCAGCGTAGTACCAAGGTCATCAATCTTTGTGTTATCAAAGTGAACTTTAACCTTTGCCATTTTAGGAACTGGAATATCTTTTAATAATTCTTGTAGGATACCCATGTTTGTATCACTCCTTTTTTTTACCTATTAAAGTTTTCCTCATTCAATTACATTCCATGTATTGATGAGGCTATAATGAAATCCCCCTGTAATCCCTTACAAAAGAAACTAAAAAAAGTATTATTTATTAATTTGTTTACCAAACAAACTAATTACCTGTATAATATCATTATGACTAAATTACGTCAATATTAATAAGTTATTTCCTTTTAAAAATGCAAGGAGGTTCTTTATGCTCACAGGAGATGCAGCATTTATCAAAAAAATGAACAAGTCTTTAATCTTAAGTAAAATTGTTGAGCATAAAATGATATCTAGAGCAGAGCTTGCAAAAATTACAGGATTAAATAAAGCAACGATCTCTGTACAGGTATCAGATTTATTGGACAAAGAATTAATTATTGAAACACAACAGGAACACAAAAGTTTGGGGAGAAGGCCAATCATGCTCTCAGTTAACCGAGAGGCAGGTTTTGCCCTGGGAATTGACCTAGATAAAAATTCAATTACTTTTACCATATCAGATTTAATTGGTACTTCTATTCAGACAGATATAATTGAAATGCAAGTATCTGAATATGATGTCATTCTTAAGTTATTAATAGAACAGATTACTTCTTATAAATTTAAATCCTCCCATACTCGTTACGGTCTTGTTGGTATTACCATTGGAATACATGGAATTGTGAATAAAGATGAAATAATTGATTTTGTCCCTCAACACGGTTGGCGAAACAAAACCTTAAAAAAAGACTTAGAAAATGAAATAGGAGTCAATGTTTACATCGAAAATAATGCCAACTTATGCTCCATTGCAGAAAAAGTGTATAAACACCACCAAAGTAACAACCTATTATCTGTCAGTTTGTATTCTGGAATTGGTCTTGGATTTATTATCAATGGCGGATTATTCAAAGGATTCCACGGTTACGCAGGTGAGATTGGGCATATGATTGTCGTTCCAAATGGACTCCCCTGCCGTTGCGGAAATTTGGGATGCTGGGAACAATACGCTTCCGAATTGAGTTTTATTACCCAATTTGCTGAAAATCAAAAAGGAATAGCTTTCAACCTTGAAGATTTTCAAAATCGGATCAATGAACATGACCCTGTTTTCCTAAAAGAGATAGATCGATTTATTATGTATCTTTCTATTGGATTAAATAATTTAATTAACCTTTATAATCCTGAAATCTTAGTGGTAAATAGTGAAATCCTTCGTTTATATCCTAATGCAGCTGAAGAAATTAAAGCCCATCTCTCTTCTTCTATTAGCCATTATTCGGAATTGTTGATCTCAGAATTTGGAAAAAGGGCATGTATCATGGGTGCTTGTGCTTTGACCATTCAAAACTTTTTAGGGGTTTCAGAGCTTTGTTTAACTTTGTGTGAGGAGAACTTTCTCGATAAATAGAATAAGCAAAAAGTAACTATAAGCCTTCATTCCAGAGGGCTTTTTCTTTTTCATTTGGAATGATGAAATAGCGAGAAAATCAGCGTAATTATAAGAAAAAAGATGATGTGAACACTTTCATAACCAATGTTCCCGTTTTCATCGCGTTTGTTTCCGTTTTCAGTGAGTTTGTTTAAATTTTGATAATTAATGATAATAAGAGTATCAAATTACTAGGAGGAATTGTAATGAAATATCTAATTAATTTACTAGTTAAACAAATTGAAAAACATGGTGAATACATTCCATTTCATCTATCTGAACCTATCAGAACCAATTCACGTAAATAAAATGTGATTTGGTTTTTTTTTGCTTGTAAACTTGGCTGTTGAGTTCCGCTCCAATCAACTTGGCTATAAAATCAACAATGTCCTATAACACAGCCTTTAAAAAAAAAGAAAGTGCCTGACACCATAGTGCCTGACACCCAATTTACTTCATATCTTTTTACGGTCATTTTAATCTTAAAACCATTCGCCAAATCCTAGTTTTCTCAGGTGATTAGCTGAAATTTCTAGACATTCAAATGGATCGCGACCATACGTATCATCTTGTTCTACCAAGAAATATTGTGCACCGCTTTCAAGACCGGCTTCAGTAATCGCTTTGATATCAAGGTTTCCTTCACCGAGTTCTGCAAATTCAATCGTATTCGTGAATTTGTCAAAGAATTTAGCCATATCTTTGAAGTCAACTTCACTTAAATCCATTTGTCCAATTCGATAATCCTTCAAATGTAAGAGTGAAATACGACCTGTATATTCCTTAACAAACTCCACAGGATTTTCGCCTGCTCTTTGAATCCAGTGAACATCTAATTCAAATCCAAGCTTAGTGGTGTTATTTTTAATAATGTCTAACAAATATTCACCATCATATTTTTGAAATTCTAAATGATGAGTATGGTAATACAATTCAATTCCATGCTCAGCTAATCTGTGAGCCATTACTTCTGCCTTTTCAATAAATTCCATGATTTTATCTTTATGGCCCATACATGTTAACGGAAGCATACCAATACGTAAGAAATTACAATCAAGTGTCTTACAATCATTAACTATTTTTTCAAAATCACTTGTCAATGTTTCGCCAGGCATTCCAGGCAACATTGGCTCTACAGCGGCAGAAAGAGCCGCAATCTTGATATCAAAATCTACACTCGCCCTTTTTAATTCCGCTACGTTTTCTGGAGTCATAGGTATTTGAGATACTTCAACAGCGTGATATCCAAGCTCACTAACTTTTCTCATTGTTTCATAAGCACCTAGTTCTTCCACTTTGCCTTTAAGCATCATCATTTGTACCCCGATTTTACCTTTTTTCATGGTTATCCCTCCATCTTAATACTTTGTTTTGTCTCTGAAGAAAGTCGAATGGCATCAATCATTTGAATAGATACGACCGCATCCTTTGCATGAACATAATCATGAGTACCCTGTAAAATACAGTTATAGAATTGATTGATCGTTTTCGCATGGCTGGCACCATAATAGAATTTTGAGCCAGGCAGCTTAGCATCTTCTACCAATTCTTCCTTTTTTCCCTCTTCATTTATTCTTGTGAGAATGCTGTCTTTAATGATGAATTTACCCTTTTCAAGATATACTTCAAGCTCTACACTGGAGTTCTCTGGATTGGCATTGGTTGAAAAAAATAATCCTCTTGCACCGTTTTCGAAGAGTATATGTGCGGAAGCAGTATCTTCCACTTCAATCCCGTAATCCAATAATTGGTCCACTGAACCTCTTATTGATTCTATTTTTCCGCCGACTAGCTGGATTAAATCCAGTGTATGAAGGGATTGATTGATCATGGAACCGCCCCCGGCATACGCCATTTTTCCACGCCAAGGTTTCACATCATAATAAGCTTTTGGTCTATACCAAGCCACCAATCCTTTAACTCCTGTGACCTTGCCATATTCGCCGCCTTTGACAATCTCCATAAGCATTTCAAACGACTCATTATAACGGTTTTGTAAACACACACCGATTTTAACATCACGGTGATCTTCCTCTAGTTTTACGAGTGCCTGTCCCTCTTCCGTGTTCAAGCCCAACGGCTTTTCTTGAAAAACATGAACACCCTTTTCTACACAAGCTTTTGTTATAGGATAGTGTAGATAGTGAGGCAGGCAATTATGGACAACATCAAGGTTTTCTTTTTCAAGCATCTCGTGATAATCTCGATAAAAATTTACCCCAGGTACGTTATCTTTTAATGATTCATCAAGATCACAAACTGCGACTAACTCAGCATTTGGGTTCGCTTGTATAGCTGGAATATGAATTTTTGAAATATCTCCAAGCCCTATTACTGCTACTTTTAGCATGAGCTTCTCCCCTTTTTTGAAACGAACTCAAAGCTGTATTAGCGATGAGTTCGTTTCATGTGTTTGATTACTTTCTAACCGGATATTTACCTTCTTCTGCAATCCGTTTATTTAATTCTTCTAGGAATAAATCTTCATCAAATGGTATTTCCACTTCCTTGCCTAACCAGGCTGACAGGTGCATAGCATTTGCAAGTCTAACACCATTAATGCCGTCGCTGCCAGGTGCTAATAATGGAGTACCTTCTACAATCGCAGAAGCAAAGTCATCTAATACAGCAATGTGCTGTTCGCCCCAAACATTGCCAAAATCAAGTACTTCCTCAGTGAAAATATCACCTGCACCGCCGCCCATAAACAGCTTCATAACATCTGACATATCCATGGAATTGCTCATTTCATTTTCAGATTTCTTCAGGCGCTTGATGGTTACTTTCTTACTATCGTCTACCACAATTTTTCCTTTATCGCCCAGGATTTCTAGACGGTCAGTCCCCACTACATCGTGTGTACGAGTTACAAATACACCAGTAGCACCATTTCCATAATCAAATACTGCTGTCACATCGTCTTCAACAACAATATCTCTTTGAGAGCCAAAGTTTACTTTTGCATAAACCTTTTTCGGCATGCCGCAAATCCATTGAAGCAAGTCAATTTGGTGTGGCGCTTGGTTTACAAGGACACCTCCGCCTTCTCCGCCCCAAGTTGCTCTCCATTCACTTTGATTGTAGTACCCTTGAGGTCTCCACCAAGTAGTAATAATCCAGTTGGTACTGCGAATGCTGCCAATCTCACCATTATCAATAATTTCTTTTACTTTTTTATAAAGTGGATTTGTACGCTGGTTAAAGAAGATGGCAAACTTAACTTCAGGCTTTGTTGCTGCAAAGTCGTTTAACTCTTTAACTTGTTTTGTATAAACACCAGCTGGTTTTTCCACTAATGCATGGAGGTTTCGTTTTAGTGCTTCGATTCCCATTTCAGGATGGAGATAATGCGGAACAGTTGTAACGACCGAATTAACGTCACCGCTTTCCATCATATCGATATAATTGTCGTAGAAAGGAACACCAGGATACTTCTCTTGCGCTACTTGTTTTTTAGCAGGATCATTATCACAAATCGCACCAATCACCATGTTTTTAACTTTGCCTTCAGAAATGAAATTAGCGTACATACCGCCTTCGGCACCTAAACCAATAATCCCTAATCTAACTTGTTCCATTATTACTTCTCCTCGCTTTCAATTGTTTTAAGAATTTCTAAAAGTGCTTCATATTGAAGCTTGTAGCCGCCGGCACCATCCAGCCCCTTGTTGTCTTTTATAATCTTAGTTGCATCCTCAAGTTCTAAATCCTTTAGTGAATCAAAGAGAACGAGGTGTGGCTCAAGAGTTAAAAAGCCTTTGTAGCCGCTCTTAATAAATTGAGCTAATAGCTCAGGTATTTTACCTTCGCCAGTTCCACAGACAACGTTTTGACTATCTGATGTTACAGCATCCTTAATGTGTATATAAACAATCTCATCTTTTAAGAGATCGTAACACTCTTGTGTGTCCTCACCGCACTGTACGAAATTAGCAAAGTCAAAAATCCCTTTAAAGTTAGGAGAATCTACTTCTGTTAAAATCTCATGACAGCGTCTCGCGATATCACCAAAGATATCCTTTTCATTTTCATGCAGCAAAATCACATCGTATTTTTCTGCAATGGCCGCATATTCCTTAAGCTTACTAACGACTTCCTCACGGTATTGGTCGGCATTGTCGCCCTTAGGAATATAAAAGCTAAATATACGGATATATTGACAATTTAATAGGTTGGAAATTTGACAAAGCGTGTCCAACATGATCTTTTGATTGGCAAATCCATCTTCATCGTTAATGAACACCTTGCCAATAGGCGACCCTATTGAAGAAACACCGATACCTGCCTTTTGAAGCCGTGGTTGTACATTTTCTTTAATCTCATCAACAGTATAATCACCAATATTTTTCCCATCAATACCGCGTAAAGAAAGATAATGCATACCAAGATTTGAGACAACTTCAAGCTGAGTATCAAAATCAGAAGAGATTTCATCTGAAAAGCCTGAGATCATTAAGTCTTTATTCATTTAGGACTGTTCCCCCTTTTTCACAGTAATGTTGCTAGTAATTTTATTTTTACGATAACGTGACGGTGTGGTGCCCACCTTCTCCTTAAAATACCGACTAAAATGGGCCACACTCTCAAAGCCAGTTACCCGTGACACCTCTGTTAGCGTTCGATCAGGCTCCATTTCCAACAAATATTTCACCTGATTGAGCCGGCATCCCATCACATATTCCATTACCGTAAAGCCAGTGACTTCCTTAAACACATGCGAAGCATAATACTTACTCAGATTCAACTCTGCAGCCACTCGATCTAAACTTATTTTTTCGCTATAGTGTTCATTAATCCAAGACGCAATGGCCTCTGCATGATGTTCCTTTTCAGTCTTTTTACTTGTTACTTGAGATAACTCTTTTTGACTCATTTTAAAAATTCCTATCAATAATTGAACTAACTCAAGTTTCACTTCGGCTTCTAATAGTTCATTTTTCTTACCGGTTCGTTGCATTTCTTCATTAATCTGTTCCAACGATGCGGCGATTTCCTTTATCCGTCCATCAACAAATTGTCCCGCTTCATCATATCGTGTTCGCAGCAAACAATTGTTAAGTTTTTTAAAAGGATCTAACAAATTTGGGATTCCAAGAGCTGTCAATAACTCTTGCAGCCACGTAGGTGAAAAATGAAGCATACTCCTTGTATATGTGCTGCCGGTCCTCGGGTTCGGTTTATGCAATGTCATACCATCCAAAAGAATGATATCACCAGGCTGTAATTCATAAATCCTATTATTAATTAAATACTTACAATCACCCGAATGAAAAAAATAGATCTCATATTCTTGATGTGAGTGAAAATTAAATATGTTGGACTCCATACCTTGTGCTCGGTAGAATGCGTTTATCCATTCATCCATTATTTTCTTTTGGTTCGGAGATGTATTCCACTCATCCATTACTCTCACACCCTTATAGGTAAGCGTTAACAAATTAATTTGTTAACTGAACATACTATTATTATATTGCACTTAGAAACCAAAATCATTCTCTAAAACTGCTTAAAAAATAGTTGGTTTTTGACTCACGTTGCTTTTTCATAATGAATTTTAGACAACCGACTATAAAAAAAAGAGACAAAACCAGCCCCTGTTGAGCTAGTTTTGTCTCTTTTGAAAGTGGTCCAAATCAAACTGCTTATTCCATCCAGTGTGTATGGAATACTCCTTCTTTATCAACACGTTGATAGGTGTGAGCACCAAAGTAATCACGTTGTGCTTGTAACAGATTAGCTGGTAAAGTTTCTGTACGGTAGCTGTCATAATAGGCAATCGCGCTAGCGAATGACGGTACAGGAATACCACGCTCAATTGCCACAGCAAGTACTTGACGTAATGGCTGTTGATAGTTTTCAACAATTTCTTTGAAGTATGGATCTAACAATAAGTTTCTTAATTCAGGGTCGCGATCATACGCATCTTTAATCTTTTGTAAGAATTGTGCACGAATGATACAGCCTCCGCGGAAAATCATCGCGATATTACCGTATTGAAGATTCCAATCGTATTCTTCAGAGGCAGCACGCATTTGTGCAAAACCTTGTGCATAAGAAACAATTTTACTCATATATAATGCTTTACGAACTGCTTCGATTAATTCTTCTTTATTGCCTTCAAACGCCTTAACTTCTGGTCCATTAAGAACCTGACTTGCCTTAACACGCTCATCCTTCATTGCTGAAATAAAGCGGGCAAATACAGATTCAGTGATAATTGGAAGTGGAACACCTAAGTCTAAAGCATTTTGGCTTGTCCATTTACCAGTACCCTTTTGACCAGCTGTATCGAGGATTAAGTCAACCATTGGTTTACCAGTTTCTTCATCCACTTTTGTAAAGATATCAGCCGTAATTTCAATCAAATAGCTGTCTAATTCGCCTTTATTCCATTCAGCAAAGACCTTATGAAGCTCTTTTGCATCTAAACCAAGGACATTTTTCAAAATAAAATAAGCTTCACAGATTAACTGCATATCTCCATATTCAATTCCGTTATGAACCATTTTCACATAGTGACCAGCACCATTTGGACCAATATACGTACAGCAAGGATCGCCCTCTACTTTTGCAGAAATGGCTTCTAAGATTGGTTTAACAAGGTTATAAGCCTCTTCTTTACCGCCTGGCATGATAGAAGGACCTTTTAATGCGCCTTCTTCTCCACCTGAAACGCCAGTTCCGATGAAATGGAATCCTGCTGTCTGTAGTTCCTTATTACGTCTGATTGTATCTTGGAAGAATGTATTCCCACCATCAATTAGAATATCGCCTTCTTCAAGAAATGGCTTTAAAGAGTCGATGGTTGCATCTGTTGCAGTACCAGCTTTAACCATTAATAAAATTTTGCGAGGCTTTTCTAAAGAATTAACGAATTCTTCAACAGTACGTGCACCTTCAAAGTTTTTTCCCTCTGCTTCATTCTTTAAAAACTCTTCTGTTTTATCGTATGAACGATTAAATACAGCGACAGAATAACCACGGCTTTCGATATTTAGGGCAAGGTTTTTACCCATAACAGCTAAACCAACTACACCAATTTGTTGTTTAGACATACTATCCCTCTTTCATTATTAATACTACTTAGATAACCATATTTCTTTCATTAATACAATTAAAAAGTGCTTTTTAGCGTCTTAAAAAATATTTTTCGGCATTATCAAAACAAATATTCTTTACCATTTGCTCCATTTGCTTCATGTCATTCGGCGCTAACCCTTTTTCAACCCATTCGCCAAGGAGGTTACATAGAATTCGGCGGAAGTAATCATGACGTGCATAGGATAGAAAACTGCGAGAGTCTGTCAGCATGCCGATAAAGTGACTGAGTAATCCGACATTTGCAAAATCCTTCATTTGTCTCTCCATACCATCGATATGGTCTAAAAACCACCAGCCAGAGCCTAATTGAACTTTTCCTTGAATCCCTTCTTCATAGAAGTTACCCATCATTCCAGCTAAGACTACATTATCTTTTTGGTTCAAGTTAAATAATACAGTTCTAGGAAGTGCATTTTCCTGATCAAGGGCATCAAGGAATCGGGATAACCCCTCAGCCATATTAGCTTCTCCAACGGAGTCAAACCCTACATCTGTTCCAAGCAATTCCTTCATCCTTGTGTTGTTGTTTCGCATTGCTCCCATGTGAAGCTGCATGACCCACTGCTTTTCTGCATACATTTTTCCAAGTTCTTTTAAGAGGAAAATACGATAGGCAATCATTTCATCATTTGTAAGTTGTTCACCGCTAATACGTTTATTGAAAATCGCTTCAACCTCTTGTTTGGTTGTTTCTACATATTCCATTTTTTGAATATCATGGTCTGAGGCACGGCCCCCATTTTCATGAAAATACTCTACTCTTTGTTTCAAAGCTGTTAAAAATCCATCTAAGGAATCCGTTTTTATACCTGACACATCCGCCAATTTTTCAATCCAGCTTTTGAAAGTTGGACGTTCAATAAAAAGCGCACCATCCGGACGGAATGTTGGAGCAATAATTGTTTTAAAGGTCTCATCATTTTTCAGTAATTGATGGAATTCTAATGTAGAGATTGGATCATCCGTTGTTCCGATAAACTTTACATTTGATCTCTCAATTAAAGCTCTTGCACTGAATTCAGGCGTCTGTAACTTTTCATTACATTCTTCCCAAATTTCACGAGCTGTCTCAGGACTTAATACTTTATCAATACCAAAGACCATTTTTAATTCTAAGTGCGTCCAATGGTATACTGGGTTTCCAATTAAATGTGGAACTGTCTCTGCCCATGCTGAGAATTTTTCCCAATCACCCGCATCTCCAGTAATGTATTGCTCTCCGATACCATGCATGCGCATTGTTCGCCATTTATAATGGTCCCCACCAAGCCAGATTTGAGTAATATTTTCGTAAGACTTATTTTCCCAAACTTCCTTTGGATCTAAGTGACAGTGAAAATCAAAAATTGGTGAAGATGCTGCGGCATTTTCATACAGTTTAACTGCAGTATCTGTATTTAACAAAAAGTGTTGATCCATAAATTTTTTCATCGAATACCTCTCCTTTAGATAGAAATTCATACGGTAAATGCACATCTGTAACCCCTTACAGAAATATATAAGTATTTGTTATCAGATCATTCTCTTTTAATTTGTTTATTAAACAAATTAATTACATTCCTAATTTATCATGTTTAATATGTTTAGTCAATTAACTATTTAGGAATTAATAGAATAATAACGACCTTTTAATGAAAGAACTGATATAATAAGAATATAAACAAAGGAATGCACGAAATGGAGGATAAAAATGGTTACGGGTGATGCGGCATATATAAAAAAAATTAATCGCTCTTTAATCCTTAGAGAAATTGTTAAAGAAGGAATGATTTCGAGAGCAGATCTATCCAAAGCCACTAACTTAACAAGAGCAACCATCTCAGCACAAGTTGCAGACTTATTAGAAGAAGGGCTTATTATAGAGACACAGCTTGAGCATTTTTCGGTTGGAAGAAAGCCGATTATGCTCTCATTGAACGGACAAGTTGGCTATGCACTTGGTATTGACCTTGATTATGGTCAAATATCATTTACATTATCAGACCTTCTTGGCTGTCCTGTTTCATCTAATATTATCGAAATAAATACTTCTAATTATGCAGAGATACTTCATCTTTTAATTCAACAAATCAAAAAGTTCAAAGCAGATTGCATTACGAGCCGCTATGGTATTGTAGGAATTGTTATTGCCATCCATGGTCTGGTCACAAAAGACGAAGAGATCCACTATGTTCCACGATTTAATTGGCATGATATTAATCTCAAGCGTGATTTAGAAAGAGAATTTGATACGTCTATCTACCTTGAAAATAATGCAAATCTAAGTTCTTTTGCCGAAAGGGTTTTTGCGCACCATGAAACAGACAACTTGTTATGTGCGACCCTCTATTCTGGGATCGGCCTAGGTATGATGATGAACAATGAGTTTTTCCGAGGGAATGACGGATATGCTGGTGAAATAGGTCATATGATTGTTGTTCCACAAGGAAAACCGTGCAATTGTGGAAATAAGGGTTGCTGGGAAAAATATGCTTCGGAATCGGTCATTTTTGAACATTTATCTGAAAAACGACAAATAAAGAATCTAACTTACGAACATATTCAAAAGTGGCTTAATGAAGGCGATGTGGAAGTGCACGAATTGATGGAACAATTCCTTTTCTATCTTTCCATTGGATTGAATAATATGATTAACATGTATAATCCAGACGTACTCGTGCTTGATAGTGAACTGCTGCGTATGTATCCGGACTCTCTCGATAAAATTAGTGGAAATCTAAATTCTTCAATTAGTCATTACCGGGAATTAATGATCTCTACTATCGGGAAAGAATCTTGTGTCCTTGGGGCATGTGCACTTGCTATCAAACATTTTCTTGATGTCCCGATGTTAAATTTACCTTATGAGATAAAATCCAACCGAATTGGAAGCGTACTCATTTAGAACTTGATTACCCCTTCTTTCAAGGAAAAACCCCTTTTAGCTAGTGCTAAAAGGGGTTTTTATCGATGTTCATTACGCACTTTTTAAACTATCGTTCAACTTTTGTTTTTCTTTAAGTTCATCAACAATCTTTTTATAAAGATCCTCTGTTAAATTATACAGAACAATTAAGATAACCGCAGCAATTAAGTTTAGTCCGGCTGGAACGAGGAACATTAGCCCTTTTATACCAAGGAGTGCGCCAGCAGTTTGCTCTGCATTTGGAACATAACCGATTAATCCAAGGGCAACGCCAGGAATAAAACCAGCTAACGCCTGTGCTAGTTTACGGAAGAAACTGTAACTTGAATATACAATCCCTTCTGTCCGTTGTCCTGTTTTCCATTCGTGATAATCCACTGCATCCGCAACCATTACCCATGGTAAACCTAGTGCAAAGCTAAGACCTAAGCTTCCAATGGTAAGTAATATAAGGAAAGTTGGTACGTTAGCTGGTAGAACAAAGTTCGCAACATCCGCGGCAACTCCAATAAAAAGACCGATAATAAATGTTTTCTTTTTTCCAAGTCTTTTAACAAGTGCTGGAATAAAAAATGAACCAATGACAGCGATTCCAATACTAGTAAATGAAAGCAAAGACATAAGACCTGGATTTCCTAAATTATATTGTAGGTAATATAACTGAACTGCCGTGCGTAGGTTACTCCCAGCAACCATAAACAAACAAACGAAACATAGAGCAATTAGCGGTCTATTACTTAGCAATAATTTGAAGAGTTTTGACATTGGAAGCTTTTCTTCTTCTTTTTTAGGGACCCTAATCACATTTTCATTTGTATTACGATAGCAAATATAATGGAATATGACCCCAATTAACGCCATCGAACCGATTCCCACGGTATATCCTAATTTTTGATCTGGAAAATATAAAACAATTGGGATAACAACCATCCCAGAAATAAGCATTGCAAATTGGCTGCCAATAGCTCTGAAGGATCCAAGAGATGCCCGATCCACAGAATCTTGGGTCATGGAAGCTGCGAGTGATCCATAAGGAATATTAACAATGGAATACGACAACCCAAAGGCCATATAGGTTATAAAAGCAAAGACAATTTTTCCTGTAACTGAAAAGTCAGGTGCCATGAAAGAAATGATAGTCATAATGGCAAGCGGAATCGATCCAAATAAGATGAACGGCCGGAACTTGCCTCGTTTACCTACCTTTCGTTTATCCACAAAAGCACCTACTGATGAATCTGCAAATGCATCAAAAATCTTCGATACTAAAAATACGAGACCGCCCCAATAAGCCGAAATTCCTAAAATATCTGTATAGAACTTAAGCAAAAAAATTTGCCCCATATCAAACATAAATCCGTTACCCACATCACCTAAACCGTAGGAGATTTTTTCTTTTAAGGTTAATTTTTTTTGGGCACTATTCTCCATTATGTCTCCCTCTTCCTTTTATATTAATTAAATGAGTTTTACCTGTAACCCTTTTCAAAACTACAAAGATTATATGGTTTGAATATTACGCTTAAAAAAGTTTTTTTAATTTGTTTAATAAACTAACAAATTAACTTCATTGATAGAATACCACCGTCGACAAATTTCGTCAATAATAATTTGTAAGCGTATATCATCCTGTCCTACCCATTTATAAACATTTATCCAGCAGAGATCAATAATGGAGTTCATAACATAACAGAAAAGGCTCCAATTCGTATGAAATCGGAGCCGATATTTTCCTAATTTAAAATATCACTTAAGACATGATGAAAAAAGATAGCTAGATGTTAGCTATCTTCCTTCGGGTAATATTGAATTAATGTTTGCCTTTTCTCCTTTCAGCTAAATCAGCTGTAAGTTGCGCTGTACGTTTTTTGTTTAATGGATAAAAGAATACAATAATTAGGAACACAACAGCAAGTATGATTGCAGGTACTAGAGTTCCAAGTGTATGAATTCCTTGAAGCGTATCAGCTGTTTGTGCTTTAAGAGTTGGATTATAACCAACAGCTGCGATTGCTGCACCACCAACGCCGCCAGCTACTGCTTGACCAACTTTACGTGCCATTGAATAAATCGAGTAAACGGTTCCATCTTCACGTAAACCAGTTAAATACTCATGATAATCAATAACGTCAGTAACGAAAGCCCAAATGACAAGGTTGAAAATTCCATAACCAAACATCCCAATTGTTAATACACCAATAAATTGTGTTCCAGTTAAATTTGGAAGGAAGTACAAAATCGTATATATAACTGCTGCTATTAATAAACCACCAGAAGCCACTTCTTTTTTACCAAATTTCGCAACTAATGGTTTAACAAATGGCATACCTACAAATACTGCAATAGCTTGAAGAAGACCAACCATACTTAGTGCTTTCGCATTTCCGAAGTAATCTTTAAATAGATAAACGTTTACTGCACCAATTAGCATAAAGCAAACCAAGAACAATAATGAAGCAATGAGGAACCAAATTAATGGTTTGTTTTTTCCAAGACCTTTCATTGTTTGTCCCAAATTCACTTTTGGTTTAGTTGTTTCATCCATTACAATTCGTTCAACCGATAATTTATAACAAGCCATATAACAAGCAAGTGCAAGTCCACCGAAAATTAATGCAGCTAATATGAAGCGATTAGCATCTGGTTTGTTGTTAACAAACAAAATCATAGGGCCAACCACGTTAATAATTAAACCAGCCAAGTTTCCACCTAATGTTCTCCAGCTTGATAGTGCTGTACGTTCAACAGGATCGCCTGTGATAACTGAAGCCATTGATCCGTAAGGAATATTAACTGTACTATATAGTGTTCCCCAAATAATATATGTTACGTAAGCATAAGCAAGATAAAATCCATCTGACATTCCTGGAATGTGAACAAACATTAAAACACCACAAATAACAAGCGGGAAAGACATTCTAAAAATCCAAGGCCTGAATTTGCCATTTTTCCCTGCTTTTCTTGTATCAATAAAACGGCCCCATGATACGTCTGCTACTGCATCCCACAAACGGGCAAGTAAGAATAATCCACCGACTGCTGCAGGATTAATATGAAAGACATCTGTATAAAAAACCATTAAGAATGCGGCAACTAGAACAAAGAAGAAATCGTTCCCCCAATCACCAAACATATAACCAAGTTTGTCTTTCATTCCAAACTTTCTAAATTCATTTGCAGAACCTTGTACTACAGCGGCTTTTTTTGCAGTTTGACTCATTTTTGACCCCTCCATTATGCATTTAGTTTTTAATCTAACCCGATTACCTATTCCTTTAAATCCTTAAAACTTTTTGAACCTTCAGTACTTTGAAATCCCTTTCAAAGATTATTAAAAAAATATTAGTGCATTTCTTTTAATTAGTTTATTGAACTAATTAATTAGTATAGTTGTATCTTATCATCGACTATTTACTCAGTCAACAGATTTTTTGTAAGCGTTTAATAAAAAAATTTTCCAAATATTAAGGTCCCTTCTCTTACGTGATTAAGTGCTTAAGATAGTTTGTAGTCAGAAGTAGTATATTGATGTAATTAAAAAAAAATTGACACTAACTGTTCAAGAACGTCACAAGGGAGCCTTTTTTAATCTTACTTTGTTATAAATATCTAATTCATAGTATAATTGGAAAGATGCAAATAATTTATGAAATAATATTGCACAATAGCTCTAAGAACTTTATTCACTATTCCAGGAGAGTATGCATGTTAAAAGATTTTGTTTCAAATGCCTCACTATTAATTGCTTCCTTTTCTATTATGGGAGTGTTATTTAAAGATAAGCCAATTAATCCTTCCTCTCCGCTATCCTTAAAATTATATTGGGGATTTTGTTTTGGAGTTCTAGGGAATATTTTAATGTCGTTTAGCATTCAAATTAACGTAAACACGATTGCTGATCTACGCCATTTGGCAATAGTGATCGCAGCAACTTTCGGTGGGTATATCCCAGCATTATTGGCTGCTGTTCTTATTGCAGCAGGAAGAATCCTTCTTTTTGGTATGAATGAATCTTCCTTATTGGGAGCAATCGGGGCTGTATTAACAGGCATCCTCTGTGGTGGAATCGCAACATTAAACTATTCCAGAACTTTAAAGGCTTTCATAATGAATCTGATTGGTTTATTAATTGTTTCAATCATTTTCATTATCAGAATTGACAACTTCCAAATGCTCAAAAGTGTTTTAACCATACATTATTTAATTTCTCTCATTGGTGGTTTTTTTGCTTATCATTTTTTTGTTTTCGTGGTGAAGTCATACGAAGTACAAAATCAATTAAAGCATAATGTCATGAAATTGAAGGAAACAGAAGAACGTTTTCGCCTCATAGCTGAATATTCAAGTGACATGATTACAATGCACAACGAAAAAGCCGAATATATTTATATTTCACCCGCTGTAAAAGAAATTATTCATTTTGAGTATCCTGAACTTCTCGGAAAAAAAATGGAGGTTTTTATTCATCCAGATGATGTTGTACAAACAAAAGACATGTTTAAAAAAGCACTTCATGAGGGTGGGGCTGAATCAACTTACAGGTACCGTACGAATAAAGGAGATTATGTTTGGATTGAATCTACTTTAAAAAGCGTTCATTTCGAAGAAGATGGAAGTAAGAAAGTCATTATTGTATCAAGAAATATTACTGATCGAAAACTTACCGAACAAAAACTACAAGAGGCAAATCAATTACTCAATCAACTATCCTACTTAGATGGACTAACAGGGATCGCCAACAGAAGATATTTTGACGAAACACTTAATAAAGCATGGGCTAATTCTTCTATAAGTCATACACCAATCACATTAATTATGTTTGATATTGATTACTTTAAAAAATACAATGATACATACGGCCATCTAACTGGAGACTTTTGCTTACAATCAATTGCACAAGCTATTAACAATCAAATGACTGTTAACTCTCATTATACTTTTTGCCGTTATGGAGGTGAGGAATTTGCTCTCATCTCTCCCTCTACAACCATGGAGGAAGGGATGAAAATTGCTTATCAAATTCAGAAGACAATTAAGTTACTTAAAATTCCTCATATTAGTTCTGACATTGCTGATATTGTTACGTTAAGTATTGGATTTGCCACAATGGTTCCAACAACTTTAGAAAAACCGCAAGCATTAATTCAAATGGCTGATTCGGCATTATATTTATCTAAGACAAAAGGTAGAAATACAATTTCATCTTCTCCTTTAAGCATGGAAGGCTTGTAAATAATACAAGCCTTCCTTTTTTTATCAATTCAAAACATATTTTTCTAAATATTATGCAAATTTTGTTGTATAATGCGGAAAATACATGTAAAATTTTCCTATCAGCCCTTTTTGGATGGTGAGACAATGGAAATTACGAAACATCTTTTCTTAAACCTCTCAATATATATCGTTTTATTGTTTTTTTGTTTAATTTTTTTCGATTATAAAAAATTCACCCTATCCAAACCCTCACTTACAATTTTTTTTATTGCCATGTTATGGTTATGTATTCAATTTTCATACAATCCGATTTCATATGTTCGATATGATTTAAGGATTATTCCTTTGGTTTTGGGGGCCCTTTATTTGGGAATTGGCCCGATTCTTATAGGAGTAATTATTATTATTCGGGGTTTCTATGGTTTTGATTTAGGCTTTTTTCAAACCATTATGCTTTATGCACCTCTCTCGATAATATTCTGGAGATTATATCCTTGGTTTTTAAAGCAAATTCCAGTACGCCGTATTTTCATTACAGTATGTTTGGGAATAATCCTCGGCGTTATTACAGTTATCGGGATGAGTTTCGCCAATACTCATTCCTATTGGCTGGATGCGTGGACTGCGTTCTTATTCATTCCCTCTCTCGGGATTGGGATCATTTCATATGGGATTGAATTTGTCAGAAGAAATAATGAAATGCAGCAGCAGCTGATTAAAGCTGAAAAGTTAAAAGCAGTTGAACAAATGGGAGCTGCCATTTCCCATGAGATTCGAAATCCACTAACTGCAGCTAGCGGGTTTGTTCAGCTCCTGCAAGATGATTATCTTTCAAGGCATAAACGGAAAGAATATTTATCGATTGTAAAAGAGGAATTAATTTCGGCTGAACGGGTTATACAAGATTATTTAACCTTTGCAAAACCATCGATTGAGTCATTTGAGGAAATAAATGTAAAAAGTGAATTACGGCAAATAATTAATATTCTTCAGCCCTTAGCCCATCAAAATTCAGTCGAGATTAACACAGACTTTTCAGTGATTGGGTTTATAAAAGGGGATGGGCAAAAGTTCCGTCAATGCTTTGTGAATGTCCTCAAAAATGCGATTGAAGCAATGCCTAATGGAGGTTATTTAACTGTCACAACGGAGTATAGTAAAAACAATGTAACCATTAGTGTGAAGGACACTGGTGTAGGAATGAACATAGAACAACTAGAGCGATTAGGAGAACCATTTTATTCTACAAAAGGAAAAAATGGAACAGGCTTAGGTATGATGGTGGTTTACAGCATAGCACGTGCAATGGATGGCACGGTTTGGGCTGAAAGTGAAGTGGGAATGGGAACCACTTTTCATTTTAAATTTCCAACGATTTCGTCGATAATGAAAAAAGAAAATATTATCATTTAAAAAACAAACCGACAGAAGATTAACTTTTGTCGGTTTGTTCGCTTTATTTACCAATAAACATTTGGGTCCAATGTTTGCCTGTCGCTTCAAATCCTACCCCAATATGAGTAAAATTTGAACTTAAGATATTTCTACGATGCCCTTCACTGTTCATCCAAGCAGTTACTACTTCTTGTGGCGTTCGTTGTCCTTGTGCGATATTTTCACCTGCAGATTTATAAGTCACGCCAAAATCTCTCATCATGTCAAATGGTGATCCATAGGTAGGGCTTGTATGTGAAAAATAATTTTTTTGCTGCATATCCAACGATTTTTTCTGTGCAACACTGTTTAACTGTGTGTCCGCCTTTAGAGCAGGAAGTCCGTTTTTACTGCGTTGGGCATTTGTTAGGTCAATTACTTGTTGTACGTATTGACTAACTGTCCCAGTAGCCGGTGCATTATTTTGTGTAGTAGATGGCTGTTTTGGTGCAGGTTGGGCTTGTGGTGGAGCTGGCCGTTGTTGCTTCGGTGCTGGCTGTTGTTGGATAGGTGCTGGTGCTGGTTGTTGTTGAATTGGTGCCGGTTGTTGTTGGACTGGTGCTTGTCCATTCGGTCTTTGCTGCTGAATATAAGGTTGGATCTGTTGGAGTGCCAAATTACCTAGTCTAGGATCGAGACGAATAAACTGGTACTTTGCATCTTGGATTAATACCGCCCTTGTATGAGGGTATTGATTACTGTTCAAATTTGTTTGATATGCAGAAATCATATCATCATTGTTGTTGTAATTTTTCTTATTTTTTCGTTTATTGTTATAAAAATTTACATCAGAATCAGATTCGCTGTTATTATTGTTCGTATAATCCTCAGTTAAAGGACCATTGTGGTCGATCCCATCATCTCTCCCATTACGTACATCCATATAAGGGGTATTGTTTCTGTTATTCGTGTTCATTCCTATACGATTTGACCCTTGATCATTTATCTCTTTATTATCATTGTTATTACAAGCAGCAAGGCCCATTGTTAAGACCGCTGTTAACAGTAACCCAACTGGTTTTTTTATCAATCGAAATACCTCCTTTTGAAATTCATGTTGCCTTTATAGTGTTAATGTTTTTCAAAGAAAGTATTGATGGAAAATAAACGTATTTAATAATCGGGTATAATAACAATTTTCCACAAAAAAAAACCAACTATTGAAACTGTCGGCTTGTTTTTAAGGGTCAATTTTCCAGAATCGGAATTCGGCCTTTATATTTGTTAATAAGGTCTCGATTATGTTCTTCGGCACCATCTGCATTGCCACTTTTAAAGATTGGCGGTTCAAAATTATTTTCAATCATTATGCGGATGGCTTCAACCATTATTCCGTTAACAATTGCTGTCCCTACAACCGTTGAACCTGAACCAAAGTTTACACCAATTGACTCGTGCTCCATTAATGCATCACCCACTTTAATATGATTATCAATGGAAAGGTCAGCCGTATGATACAAATATTTACCATTTTTATGTCTTGACTTCACGGTTTTTGTATAAACATACGATGTGACGCTAATGACAAATGCACCTTTATTTTTAGCAATCTCGGCCACATCAATTGGCACAGGATTCCTGCCAGAGGTTGATGCGACAATAACAACATCTTGAGGTTGAATCTTAACATTTTTCATGAATTGTTCTGCAAAATCATTTTCTTTTTCTAATTGAGAGGAGCGAACCGCCCCTTTATGCAGCATTAAATCTTCTATTAGGATTGGATTAATTGGAACCAGTCCACCAGCTCGGTAAAATAGTTCTTCCCCAAGCATATGGGAATGTCCGCAACCAAAAACATGAACAATCCCATCCTTTTGGATGCACTTGGCCACTTTCTTTGCAGCTTTTTTTAGGTTTTCATTTTCATCTTTTTCGATTAAGCTTAATAATTCTTTAAGCTTAGAAAAATAAAGATTGAACAAGATAAATAATCTCCTTTGTTTTCAGCGTTTCATCTGAATCATAAACTTGTAACGATCCGCACGATATACAGATTTAACAAATTCAACCGGGGTAGTATCTTTAAGAAAAGTATTTCTTTGGATTAACATAACTGGTGACCCTTTGCTAATCTTTAAATAATTTGCCTCACTTTGGCTGGCAACTGATGATTCAATAATCTGAGAAGCGCTATCAATTTTTAAGTCTAACTGTCCTTCAATATGTGCGTATAGGGATTTATTTACAATTTGTTCCGTAAGTCCTTTAACGAGATTTGCTGAAATATAATTTGTTTCTAAGGCCATTGGGACACTATCTGCCATACGAATCCGTTTGATTTCATAAACGGGTCCATATTCTGAAATCAAAAGCTGACCTGCTATTTGTTTTGTCGCGGGTATAATTTCAAAGTGGATTAATTGGCTCCCTGGTTCCAATCCTCTTGCCTTCATATCTTCTGTGAAGCTTGTTAATCCCTGAAGGGGCTGTTCGATTTTTCTTTCTGCAACAAATGTTCCTTTTCCTTGCAAACGATATAAATAGCCCTCATTTACTAACTGTGTAAAGGCCTGTCTAACGGTCATCCGGCTAATTTGATATTTCTCCGCATATTCTCTCTCAGGAGGGAGAGAATCACCAGGTCGCAATTCGCCGTTTTCAATTAACTCTTTGATATATCCTTCAAGTTGATAATAAATTGGAATGGGAGAATTCTTATTAATCATTTTCCTCCAACTGCACCCTTTCCTTTACATTGGCACCTTTGCGCTATAGTGAATCTTTAGATCTGCTATTGCCGCTTTATCTGCAATAATTGTAACACAGGGATGATTTTTCAACACGGATGCAGGAAAACTTTCATTAATTTCGCCGTTCAAAAGTCTAAACAGTGCTTCTTTTTTCTTTTCACCTGAAACGAGAAGAAGAATTTCTTTGCTTTTCATAATGGTTGCAATCCCCATCGTAATCGCATTTGTAGGAACCTCATCAATTCGGTTAAAAAATCTTGCATTTGCTTGAATGGTTGAAGGTGCTAACTTTACAATATGCGTTTTGGAACCAAAGGAAGTTCCTGGTTCATTGAATCCAATATGCCCATTACTGCCAATTCCGAGAATTTGTAAATCAACGCCGCCATGCTTTGCAATTAAATCTTCATAACGATTGCATTCTTCTTGAAAATCAGCAGCAATACCGCTTGGAATATTTGTTTTAGCTTTATTCATATCAATATAATTAAAAAGTTGGTTATTCATAAAATACCGGTAGCTGTTCTTATTATCACCTGATAGTCCCGTGTACTCATCCAAATTAAATGTGGTTACTTTCTGATAAGACGTCCCATTCATTTTGTGATCCTCGATTAGACTTTTATAGGTTCCGATTGGTGTCCCACCTGTTGCTAATCCAAGTTTAATACTTGGATTCTGAACTACCTTTTCAATGATAAATTCAGCCGCTCTGTTACTCATTTGTTGATAATCTTTTACTTCGATAATTCTCATTTTGAGTTTTCCTCCCTATTAAATGCAATTGCCCCATGGCAAAGTGTCATATAAACTTCCAGTTGCTCATCTAGAATGACAATGTCTGCATCTTTTCCAACAGCAATACTGCCTTTCCGATCATACATATTCAACTGCTTTGCTGGATTTACTGAAGCCATTTCAATGGCGTCTTCAAGTGGACAGCTAGTGTAAGCAATAATATTTTTTACTGCATGCCCCAATTTTAAAATACTTCCTGCCAGGGTTCCGTCCTCAAGGACTGCTTTTCCATTTCTTACCGTTACCTCTTGACCACCAAGATCATATTTACCATTTTTCAAACATTTCGCCCGCATGGAATCGGTTATTAAGATTAACCCTTCACTTTGCTTTTGTTTGAAAGCAAGTTTTACCATTTCCGGACGAACATGCACCCCATCCACGATAATTTCAGCTTTTAATTCATCTCGTAAAAAAGCTGCACCCACGACACCAGGTTCACGATGATGCAGTCCCCTCATTTGATTAAAAAGATGGGTTACGTGGTTTGCACCAGCATCAATGGCTTGATCAACCTCATCAAAGGTTGCATCGGTGTGACCAATTGATGCAATGATCCCATTTGACTTTAAATATCGAATCATTTCTAATCCACCTGGACGCTCTGGCGCAAGTGTAACAAGTTTAATATTTCCGTTTGTAAGATTTTGCCACTTTTGAAACAAAGCAAGGTCTGGATCAATAATATGCTGTATCGGCTGTGCCCCTGCTCTTTTTGCGTTTACAAACGGCCCTTCAAGATGGAGGCCAAGTATTTCGGCCTTTCCATTTGGTTTCTGCTTTTCAATGTATTGCGCTGCATTTATTAAAGCATTTTCAATTTGTTTACCTTCTTGGGTCATTGTTGTGGCTAAAAAACTCGTAGTTCCTTCTTTCGGTAAAGCTGTAACCATTGTGTCTAGTGCTTCCTTAGTGGCGTCCATCGTATCAGCACCATTGACCCCATGAATATGAACATCGATTAAACCGGGAATTGCTTTATAGTGCCCAGGAAGTTCAATAACTTCAAATTCATTCTCATTTTCAAGTTCTTCCATTGATCCGATTTCCACTATTTTTCCGTTATTAATTTTAATAAATCCATTTTCAATTAATATATCTTCTGCATAAACTTGGATTCGCTTAAGCAAAATATGATTAATTTTTTGAATCATTGAAATTACTTCCTTTCGGGTATTTCTATACTATATATTAGCATCACCCTTTTCTAGTTGTCTATACCAATTTAATTGAATCGAATTACTCAAATTTTCCACCTTTCGGTCATCAATTATCGTAAAGGAATTTAAATATCTATTATTGGATTAAAAATTGGTATAGACATCTATAAATATTTAGTGATATATTTACTGATGGAAAAGCGCTTTCACTAGAATGACTTTTAAAAAGGAGAGGACTATTATGTTAGGATTTTTACAACGGATTGGTAAAGCATTAATGCTTCCGATAGCAGTATTGCCTGCTGCAGGGCTATTGCTTCGGTTTGGACAACCCGATTTATTAGATATTCCATTTATAGCAAATGCAGGAAACGCAATTTTTGCAAACTTAGCATTAATCTTTGCGATAGGAGTAGCCATTGGTTTTTCAAAGGATAACAACGGTGCCGCTGCATTATCCGGTGCAATAGGTTACTTGGTTTTAACTGAAGGAACAAAAGCAATTGATAAAGATATTAATATGGGAGTTCTTGGAGGAATATTAGCCGGGATTATTGCGGGATTATTATACAATCGCTTCCATGATATAAAGTTGCCTGAGTGGTTAGGCTTCTTTAGTGGCCGAAGGTTTATTCCAATTATTACTTCCATTGCAATGGTTCTTTTAGCTGGAATTGCCGGATTTGCTTGGCCGCCGATTCAGGATGGCATTAATGGGCTCGGCAACTGGATTATAGGCTTAGGAGCAATAGGGTCAGGTATTTTCGGTTTTTTAAACCGTCTGCTCATTCCTTTAGGCTTGCACCATGTATTAAACAGTTTATTCTGGTTCCAATTTGGAGAGTATGCTGGTAAAACCGGAGATATTGCTCGTTTCTTTGCTGGAGATCCATCTGCGGGCGGTTATATGACTGGATTCTTCCCAGTTATGATGTTTGGACTTCCTGGTGCAGCGTTTGCTATTGTGGCTGCCGCAAAACCGGAGAAAAGAAAAGCTACATTAGGAATGTTTATTGGTCTAGCATTGACTTCATTCCTCACAGGGATTACAGAACCAGTTGAGTTTTCATTTATGTTTATTGCTCCATTATTATATGGTGTTCATGCTGTTTTAACAGGATTATCCTTTGTGATCACATCGATGCTTGGTATTCGTGATGGTTTCACTTTTTCTGCAGGTGCTATTGATTATGCATTAAACTTTAACATCGCTGAAAAGCCATTATTGTTATTAGTAGTAGGTCTTGTCTACGCCGTTATTTATTTCGTTATTTTCTACGGATTAATTAAAGCATTTAATCTTAAAACACCTGGCCGTGAGGATGATGACGAAAACTTCGATAATGCGACTCCCGCTGCCACTGTTGGTAACAATAAATATGAAACGATGGCTTATCATTTTATTAATGATATTGGTGGAAGAGAAAACATTACAACAATTGATAATTGCACAACACGCCTTCGCTTAAATATTAAGGATATGGAGAAGGTAAGCGAATCTGCCCTCAAAGCGCATGGTGCTAAAGGAATTATGAAGTTAAATAAAACCAATCTGCAAATCGTGGTTGGTACAGAAGTAGAATTTGTTGCTGATGCTATGAAGAAAATTGATATGGACAATGTAAATCTTGATATAATTCCCAACGAAGACACATCAGTGAAAGAGAATCGGAAACTACCTCTTTCGGAAAAAGAATTTATTATGCCTATTGAAGGAGAAATTATTCCACTTCATGAGGTTCCAGACCAGGTCTTTTCACAAAAAATGATGGGTGATGGTTTTGCAATCGTTCCATCTAAAGGTTCAGTAGTTTCACCTGTTGACGGTGAAATCATTAATATATTTCCAACAAAACATGCCCTTGGACTCAAATCAAAACAAGGATATGAAATTCTCATCCATGTTGGGATGGATACTGTGAATTTAAAAGGAGAAGGTTTTACAGTTCTTGTAAAAGAAGGCGAGCAGATTACAAAAGGGCAAGAAATTCTAAAATTTGATTTAGATTTTATCAAGAAGTACGCTCCATCTACTGTTACTCCTATTATCTTTACGAACCTAACAAAATTAAATGTAAAGAAACAAGGACACACGCCTCAAGGTCAAAGTGGAATTCTATCGATTGAATAAAAAAGAACGACAGGTGTCAGGCACCTGTCGTTTCTTTTATGCGAATAGTTTCGCTTCTTCGGCTTGGAAAAAGCTCTTCATCGCATGAAATACATGAAGTCCATGTTTATACGATTGAATTTATTTAATCAATCTTTTAAATGGCAGTATGTTTACTTTTCTTAAAGAAATTTTATTATCTGGTGCAAGCACATCGCCATCCGCATCATATAGATGAAAAATGACATCTTTTGATACATTCACAAAAAACAGGTTATAGTATATTGATTTGCCTCAGGAAATGGTAAAATAAATTATCTTGATAAGTAAAGGCACCTGTTTAGTTAGGTGCCTTCATTACTTCAAAGGAGACATAAATGTTTTCTTCATTTTCATTTTTTGAGATATTTTTTAACAAATCTAGATGGATTTCCTTAATTCTTACTGGTCTGTTAACCGCGTTTGCTAGCGAAATCAAAGTAATTCCTTTCAATGGGGAGGCTTTTCGTTTCGGATTAGGAAGTATTACTTTTTTTCTAATAATTCTTATTCAGCCACCAGCTTCATTAGCTCTAACTGGGTTCTTCACTGGCATGATTGTCGTTTGTTTTCGCATTCTTGGAGATTTGATGATCGATCCCGTTCCTTTCTTGGCAAACATAAAGAATCATCTGCCTGCATTTCTGTTTTATTTCTTGTTTGGTTTAGGGCTCAGCTTGATTAAAATAGAGAAATACAAAACTTTTCCCCTTATACTTGGTTTTTTGGCTGCAGGAATAGAGTTTATCGCAAACGGCGCAGAGCACCTGATGCGCTACCTGTTATTAAATCATGTGAACTCAAGCTTTAGCGAATGGGCATTATTAAGCGGGGTTGCCTTATTCCGGAGCTACTTTGTTGTAGGACTATATAGTTCCATAACTGTTTCGGAACAAAAAAAACGGATGCAAGAAATGCTCGAAGTTGGATCGGAATTATATTCGGAAACTCTCTACCTTCAGAAATCAATGAATCATATTGAACAAATCACGGCATCTTGCCATGATTTATATCGAAAATTAAAGAAGAGCAATCAGGGCGAGCTAAGCGTGCAAGCATTGCTCATTGCTCAAGAAATACATGAAGTGAAAAAGGATTCACAGCGGATACTTTCAGGTCTGTCCAAGATAACGATTCAAAAAAGTAATGATGATCTTTTTCTTTCTGATGTGCTAGGATTTGTGGTTACAGCAAATGAAAAATATAGTGAAATGTTAGAAAAAAAAATATCGTTTAATCTGACAATTTCTACCGATTTTTATACCCATCAAAAAATTCAATTACTGGCATTATTGAATAATCTGACCGCTAACGCTGTTGAGGCCATTTCGGAAAAAGGAAAAATCGATATAGATATCTTCGAGGAACTAGAGTTTATTTATTTCACTATAAACGATTCTGGAAATGGAATTCCCGAAGAGGACCTATCAATCATCTTTGAACCTGGTTATACAACAAAATTCAATAATCATGGGGTTGGTGCAACAGGGATTGGTCTATCTCATGTACATGAAATTGTTCATACTCTTCAAGGCCAAATTGAAGTAGAATCACAAGATGAAGGTACTACTTTTCGAATCAAAATTCCTACCGATAACATAAGAAAGAAAGGTGAATAAAACTGAGATATTTTATAGTTGACGACGATACAGCAAGTCGTAGAATGCTAAAGAAAATCATTTCAGAGGGCAAGCTAGGAGATGTAGTCGGTGAAGCAGAATCTGGCGCCCATTCGCTTCCGCTCATCCTTTCAATCCGTCCAGATGTTGTCTTAATCGACTTTTTAATGCCTAATCTCGACGGAATTGAAACAATTGAACAATTGAGGATTCAAGGATTTCAAGGACAATTCATCATGATTTCTCAAATCGAAAATAAAGAAATTGTCGGTGAAGCTTATGAAAAGGGTGTTGAGTTCTTTATTCATAAACCAATCAACCGATTAGAAGTACAAAGCATTCTAAAAAAAACAGTAGGACAATATCGCCTTAGACAATCGTTAATGACTATTCGGGAATCCCTGGCATACATGGAATCAGACAAGTTTACGCAAAAACAACTAAGTGTGAAAGAAATCGTATATTCCATATTAAATGATATGGGGATTATCGGAGAATCAGGAAGTGGGGATATGGTTTTGATGATGGAATTTTTAATAAATCGCAATGATTCCTCTGCACTATTGCCCCCTCTCAAGGATTTATACGAAGCTATTTCCAGTTCGAATAAAGCAGACATCCTGGATATTAAAAAAGAAACGAAATCGATTGAACAGCGTCTCCGCAGAGCCATTATAGCCGCACTTAACAACTTGGCTTCATTAGGAACATTGGATTATACCAACCCCAATTTTGAATATTATGCACCCCGTTATTTCGATTTTCAAGAAATAAGGGTACGAATGAAAGAATTGAATCAAAATAGCAATGAAGCAACGAAAGTAAAAATTAATATTAAAAAATTCCTCCAAGTTTTGTTCCTTGATACAGCAGAAAAATACTCTCAAACTTCATAAAAGAAACGATTTATTTCCCCAGATCTTTAGCTAAGTTCTGGGATTTTTTCTGTCAATTCAAAATAACGTAAATATTTTATAATCAGTTATGTCGGATTTTGTAGGATTTAATAATCTCCTTATATAATTAACTTACATTCTAAAATTTACAGAAAAAATAGTAAGCGTTTGCACTTTATATTTTAAGGAGGATATTGGATGAAAAAATTTAAGTTTAGCTTAGGTTATCAAATACTTGTTGGATTGATTTTAGGGATTATTGTCGGAGCCATTTTTTACGGAAATCCTGCAGTTGCAACCTATTTACAGCCCATTGGTGACATCTTTATTCGAATGATAAAAATGATTGTGGTTCCCATTGTTATTTCAACACTAATCCTTGGTGTTGCCGGAACCGGGGATATGAAAAAGTTAGGTAAACTCGGTGGGAAAACCATTCTTTACTTTGAAATTGTTACATCAATCGCTATCATAATAGGTTTGCTTGCAGCGAATATTTTTAAGCCAGGTGTAGGTGTGGATATGGCCAAACTGGCTAAAGGCGATATACAAACATATGTAGACTCAACAAGTGAAGTAACAAGTCATAGTTTTATGGATACATTTGTTAATATTGTTCCGAAAAATATCTTCGAATCTATAGCAAATGGGGACATGCTTCCTATCATTTTCTTTTCCGTTATGTTTGGGTTAGGAATTGCAGCAATCGGTGAAAAAGGAAAACCAGTTCTTGCATTCTTCCAAGGTACGGCCGATGCCATGTTTTGGGTAACAAATCGGATTATGAAATTTGCACCATTTGGCGTTTTTGCCCTTATAGGTGTAACGGTTTCAAAATTTGGAGTAGCGTCCTTAATTCCCCTTGGAAAATTAGTCATTTGTGTTTATGCCGCAATGTTCTTTTTTATTGTTGTTGTGTTAGGTGCTATAGCAAAGATATGTGGGACCAGCATTCTTCATATTACAAAGATATTAAAGGACGAAATAATTTTAGCTTTTTCAACGGCCAGTTCAGAAAGCGTCTTGCCAAAAGTGATGGAAAAAATGGAGAAATACGGGTGTCCGAAAGATGTTGTTTCCTTTGTTATTCCAACAGGTTATTCATTTAACTTAGATGGTTCTACCCTCTATCAAGCGCTAGCAGCAATTTTCATTGCTCAAATGTACGGAATCGATTTAAGTATTTCTCAACAAATTTCTTTAATGTTAGTATTAATGGTTACATCCAAAGGAATTGCAGGTGTACCGGGTGTTTCTTTTGTGGTTCTATTAGCAACTTTAGGAACTGTAGGCATTCCACTAGAAGGCCTCGCATTTATAGCGGGTATCGATAGACTTCTAGATATGGCTCGTACCGTTGTTAATGTATTCGGTAACTCATTGGCAGCAATCGTTATGTCTAAGTGGGAAGGACGATTTGATTCAAAGAAAGGTAAAGAATACATCACTTCCATTGATAAAGCTGCATAAGATAGTAAACACAAAAAGGCGATGACACTCAGTCATCGCCTTTCATTTGTATTAATAATCCAAATTGGATTCCACTTAAGAAATCGGGTATCTTCTGCTATCCCCCTGTCATCTTTACCAATTCCACAAAGCTTAATGTAAAGTAACTTGTAGCAATAGCAAAAAACGACTGGTGCCTGACACCAGTCGTTTTTGTTAAGCGAATAATTTCGATTCTTCGGCTTGGAAAAAGCTCTTCATCGCATGAAATACATCTGCTTTTTGCTTAAGAATATAGTAGCGGAATTGATCATCTTTAATGTTCTTATAGGCTGACATTAAGGTTGAATGGCGATTGTATTGATTTACCTCTCCATACCCGAACATGTTTGACACCTTCATTAATTCCTCAACTAGCTTCACGCAGCGGGCGTTATCCGATGTGAGATTATCACCGTCTGAGAAGTGGAATGGATAGATGTTGAACTTACGTGGATTGTACTTGGCATCAATGATTTCTAAGGCTTTGCGGTATGCAGATGAACAAATTGTCCCACCGCTTTCACCCTTAGAGAAAAAGTCCTCCTCAGTAACAACTTTAGCCTCAGTATGGTGCGCAATAAACTCAATTTCCACTGTTTCATATTTCGTTCTTAAAAAGCGTGTCATCCAGAAGAAAAAGCTGCGTGCCATATATTTCTCCCATATCCCCATACTTCCACTTGTATCCATCATTGCGATGACCACCGCTTTGGAATCCGGTTTAACTACTTCATTCCAAGTCTTAAATTTCAAATCATCCTTATAAATAGGGTGAAAAGCAGGCTTCCCGCTCATTGCATTCCTTTTAAATGCAGACATCATCGTTCGTTTCTTATCGATATTCCCCATTAAACCTGTTTTTCGTATATCGTTGAATTCAATATTTTCAACGAGATGCTCTTCTTGTTCTTTTCTCTTTAAATTTGGAAGCTCTAATTGTTTAAATAGGGCTTCCTCAAGCTCCATTAATGATACTTCTGCCTCAAAATAATCTTCGCCTGCTTGGTCTCCTGCTCCTTGGCCTTTACCTGGTCCCTTTTGGCCGCTAGAACCGTCACGTGCAACGACATCACCTACTTGACTGTCACCATCACCTTGGCCCACGTGTTTGTTTTTGTCATAATTATAACGAATTTTATATTCGTCCAATGAACGAATCGGAATTTTTACTACATCTCGACCATTAGACATAATTATGCTCTCTTCTGTAATTAAGTCTGGAAGATTGTTGCGAATTGCCTCCTGGACTTTTTCCTGATGCCTCTGCTGATCATCGTGGCCTTTACGATGGAGGGACCAATCTTCTCTTGAAATGACATATTGATGGTTGTTAACTGACAATGTAAACCCCTCCTTATTAATTTATTAGTTTCCAAAATGCACAAATTTTTATCAAATTCATAATATAACTCGAATGAAAAATTAAGATAAATATGGATTACTTTATCCTATGCAGAAAAATAGAATAATTTACAAATTATTTTGACAATTGTGCTTTTGCCTACTAAATTGGACAAATTATCCATGTGGATGCACCGGGATTTCTCCTTATCATCATAAGGAAAAAAATAGACTGACAGATTACCTTCTGCCAGTCCTAGCTATTTTAATCCACTTATCTATTTAATAGACTACCAACATAACGCAGCAATTCATTAGCTGATGTTGTATTATAGCCATGCTCATCAACCAACCTGGCCACCACGTTATTAATCTTTTTCAATTGCTGTTCATCAGGTGTTTTCGATGAAGTGGTGATTTTTACTACATCCTTTAAATCTGCAAACAATTTCTTTTGAATGGCTTCACGCAGGCGGTCATGAGAGTTATAGTCAAAACGTTTGCCTTTTCTTGCAAAAGCAGAAATTCTTATTAGTACTTCTTCCCTGAAAGCCTTTTTCGCATTTTCAGAGATGCCGATTTGTTCTTCAATGGAACGCATGAGCTTTTCATCTGGATTGATTTCTTCTCCAGTAAGTGGATCGCGAAGCTTCGATTTGTTGCAATAAGCTTCAACATTGTCAAGGTAATTATCCATTAACGTTTTAGCTGACTCTTCGTATGAATAAACAAATGCTTTTTGGACTTCCTTCTTGGCAATATTATCATACTCTTTACGGGCTAATGAGATATAATTCATATAACGTTCACGTAACTCTGTAGTGATGGACGGGTGTTGATCCAGCCCATCTTTTAATGATCTTAATACATCAAGTGCATTAATTGAAGGTATTTCTTTACGAATGATCGTGGATGAAATCCGGTTAATCACGTAACGAGGATCAATACCACTCATACCTTCATCTGGATATTCCTTCTTAAGTTCATCCACATCCGCCGTATTAAAGCCCTCCACACTTTCTCCATCATAAAGGCGCATTTTCTTAAGTAAATCAATATCGCCTTTTTTCGGTTCCTTTAAGCGAGTAAGGATGGTAAACATCGCTGCTACCTTTAATGTATGTGGTGCAATGTGAACATCAGAAACATCACTCTCATTAATCATCTTTTCATAAATTCTCTCTTCTTGTGACACCTTCAAGTTATAAGGAATAGGCATAACAATTATCCTTGAGTGGAGTGCTTCATTTTTCTTATTGGAGATAAAGGAGCGATACTCCGTTTCGTTCGTGTGCGCTACGATTAGCTCATCAGCACTAATTAAGGCAAACCGGCCTGCTTTGAAATTCCCCTCTTGAGTTAGAGACAACAAGTGCCAAAGGAATTTCTCATCACACTTTAACATCTCCTGGAATTCCATCATTCCACGGTTCGCCTTATTAAGCTCACCATCGAAGCGATAGGCACGTGGATCTGATTCGGAACCAAATTCCGCAATGGTTGAAAAATCAATACTTCCTGTTAAATCGGCAATATCCTGTGATTTTGGATCGGATGGGCTAAATGTTCCGATTCCAGTTCGCTTATCTTCGGAGAAGAAGATTCTTTCTACTAAAACATCTTCGATTCGTCCACCATACTCCTGTTCTAGACGCATCATATTCAATGGAGAAAGATTACCTTCGATGCGAATTCCATACTCATCATGGAAATCCTTGCGTAAATGATGTGGAATTAAATGAAGTGGATCTTCATGCATTGGGCATCCTTTAATGGCAAACACAGAGCCTCTATCCGTGAGAGAGTAAGCTTCAAGTCCCCTTTTTAGCATGGTAACAAGAGTTGACTTCCCTCCACTTACAGGACCCATTAATAACAAAATACGCTTCCTTACATCCAGCCTTTTTGCTGCCGGATGGAAGTATTCTTCAACAAGCCGTTCCAGCGATTCCTCTAAACCAAATAATTGATTGCTAAAGAATTCGTACTTTTTCGTCCCTTTTTCTTCAGTAATTCCTGCATCTTTAAGCATATTATAAACTCGTGAATGTGCCGACTGTGCAACCCATGGCTTCTCTTTCAACAACTGTAAATAATCTGCGAATGACCCTTCCCACCGTAGCTTTTCTTCTTCTTCGCGATACATCTCGATTTTTTTTAGAATATCCATAAGGCCCTCCCCCTGTAGGTTAATCATGAGACGATTAATATACTCTATGCTGATAAGCTTTTGAACATGCGTACCATTCCAAGTAGCGTCTATCTTTTTTGTATTAATAAAAAGAATCTCCCTCTTTTCATTTTTATAAGATAGGCTATAATAAAACTATATGTGTGATAAAAATGAAAAATGTATGACGAAGGAGGATTACATAAATATGAACACTTTCATCGTTTGTTTAGTAATGGTCACGTTTTTAGCGGCAATCTTCACATCGGGTTATAATGACAAACCAGGTTCTTCAAAATAAAAAAACTGCCAATCGGCAGTTTTTTTATTTAAGATTAAGTTTATTTGTTTGAACAAACTCCTTCATATACATTCTACTCTTCCTATCAAGCATAGTAGCTATTTGGTCAGTCCAGCGGTCCTTTCTTTTCCCATTGGTCCGCTCTTCATAATAGGAAGAAATTAATTCATCATATTTTTGCAGTTGACTAAGATAAACATCAGAGTTTTGTTGATATTCATCTTCATGGTAAACATGCTCATACGGGAGCCTAGGTTTTTTGTCTGTCAATTTGGTTGGAACTCCAACAGCTAGTCCGAACAAAGGAATAACCCGCTCAGGTGTCTTTAAAAGCTTTTTAACTTCTTCTAGGTTATTACGAATTCCACCTATGTAACATATTCCTAACCCAAGCGATTCCGCTGCAATCGCTGCATTTTGTGCAGCTAAAGAAGCATCTATTAGAGCAACCATGAACTTTTCAGTACTTTCGATAGATGGAGTAACATCTTTTTGTTCCTTCTCCCCAATAATGGTGTGACGATAAAGATCGGCGCAAAAAACAAAAAAGTGACCATTTTTTTCAACATATTCTTGGTTACCAGCAATCTCAGCTAATTTTTTCTTTTTCTCTTTGTCCTTAACACCAATAATAGAGTAGGCTTGAATAAAACTTGATGTTGCCGCTGCTTGGGCACTAGTAACAATCGTTTTGATTTGTTCATCTGCTAATGGCTTGTCCTCAAAATGACGAATGGAGCGATGATTAAGAATTGTTTTGATAACTTCATTCATGACAAACTTCCTTTCATTTCATCAAAAGGAGGCCCGACAGGACCTCCTTTTATTATTTTAAATGTGCATAGTTTTGCTGACGAAGTGCTTCATAAATAAGAATGGCAGCTGTATTGGATAAATTTAAGGAACGAATATTTTCATTCATAGGGATCCGCAAACTGAAGTCTTTGTTATTTTCAATAACATCTTTCGGAAGTCCTGTCGTTTCCCGTCCAAAGATAAAATAGTAATCTTTGCTTGAATTACTATAATCAAAGCTGCTAAAAGGCTTTTGACCAAATTTTGTGATATAAAAAAAATCACCGCCAGCATTCTTTTCATAAAAGTCATCAAGTGAATCATAGTAGACAATATTAACGTGTTGCCAATAATCCAAACCTGCTCTTTTTAACATTTTGTCATCGGTCGAAAAACCTAATGGACGGATTAAATGTAAATTGGTATCTGTTCCGGCGCATGTTCTTGCTATATTTCCTGTATTAGAAGGAATCTGTGGCTGATATAATACTACATTTATTGACACGTTTCTCACCTCGATAAAAAACTCTACATGCCATTATACCACTATGATTTATCCTTTCAATAATGATGCATTTTTAACCCAGAATCGTATAAAACTTATATTTTATTTTAGGTGTGTAGGCAGATGAATCTTCATATGCCCAATACCTCATTCGGCTATTATAGGTATGGGCGTTCACTAACGGCATTCCATGGGCATCCTTACCCGTAACAATTGTATTATGATTAAATCTTCCATCCCCTTCAAAATCGTAACAAATAACATCACCTAATAATAATTGATCAGGACTACTGACTTCCCGTGCCCGTAAACCACTTTTAGAATGTGCAAAATAAAGCTTAAATGAGTGTGCCACCGCCCAACTGTAGCTCCAATTCTTATTTTGGAGCCACCACCCTGTGCTCCGATTTGGATAGCCTCTCATCGGCGCTTCGCCCGTATGGAGGCATTGTGAAATAAAGTTGGTGCAATCATTCTCAAATTTTTTGTAGGCTGGATTGTAGCTATTCCACCAGCGTTCCGCATATTGTACAGCTTTTAAGCGGTTGTATTGAAAGCTTAATCGTTCATCACTATCCTCAAAGCTCTGTGTAATTGGTACTTGATAAGGCTCTTGATGGTCATAAGGGTTGATTTCCTCATCCATCACTAAAGCCTCTTTATAAAACTTAGCTAATCTTTCTTCGACTTCTTCCTCCAAGTAAAGAATACCTTTTTGTTTAATTAAATATTGATAATGAGCATGATATTTTACTGTTTGAAATTCATCCTCTTCATTTCTTTCTATGATTCTGCCGGCTGCTTTTACTTTGACAATTTCTGCAGACCTTTTTGACAATGCACTTTGTTTTATTTCAGCCTTTGGAAAAAATACTTTATGTGTTCTTTTATCGGAGACAAATTGATTTACTCTTTTATCAAATAAATCTTGTATCAAATGAAGCATATTTCTCACCCCTTTCTCTCATACATATGAGAGAAGACAGGATTTCAATCAAAAAAAATGAGCAAACCCTTGAGTTCACTCATTTTTACCTATAATAACTTAAACCTTTTTCTATTTCATTTTGTACTTCCAGATCGGTTTCAAGCTCTTGAGCTTTTTTTAAGGCAGCAAAAGCAGTTTCACCGCCAATTTTCCCAAGGGCCCAGGCAGCTGTTCCTCTTGATACTGGGCTTCCCTCATTTTCTAATACATCCACTAATTCGGGAATCGATGTTATATCCTTAAAATGGGCAAGCGCGATAATCGCATTCCGTTGAATCGGCTTTTTCCCTCGCCATGAACCAGCAACGTAACCAAATTTAGCTTTAAACTCCCGATTACTTAATTTTAAGATGGGCTTTAGTAACGGTTTGGCAATATCAGAATCTGCTTCAAGTTCCTCATGGAAATGAAAATTCTTCCCTTTGTTAACCGGACATGCTGTTTGGCAAGAATCACAGCCATAGACGCGGTTACCAATTTTGTCTCTAAACTCATCTGGGATAAATGTTTTTGTTTGTGTTAAATAAGAAATACAGCGCTGTGCATTAATTTGTCCACCTTGTATAAGTGCCCCTGTTGGACAAGCATCCAAACACTTTGTGCATGACCCGCATTGATTTTCAATTGGTGTATCTGGTTCAAAAGGGATACTGGTAATCATTTCCCCAAGATAAACATATGATCCGAACTCCGGTGTAATAATGGAACAATTTTTTCCGCTCCAACCAATTCCAGCACGCTCGGCCACAGCGCGGTCTGAGAGTTCTCCAGTGTCAACCATCGATTTTAACCTAGCTTCTGGCATTTTTGCAGAGATATACTCCTCAAGTTTGTGCAGCCGGTCCTTGAGAACATGATGATAGTCGAGACCCCAAGAGGCCCTGCTGAAAATCCCTCTTCTCTCACCCTTTTTACTCTCAACACGGTTATTCATTTTGGAAGGGTAAGCAATGGCAATGGAAATGATCGAACGAGGTTCCTCTAGTAATAATGAAGGGGTCACTCTTTTCTCTATATCTGGTTCTTCAAATCCTGATTGGTATTTGAGTTCCTGTTGCCTTATTAATCGGTTTTTCAATTCAGTGAACGTGTCTGCGGTTGTGAAACCAATTTTATCGATTCCAATTTCTTTACTATAGGCGATGAGTTCTTCCTTTAAGTTTAGGACATCCATTTGATCCCCTCCTTCCCTAGAAGTCATTTATTTTAATAATTGGCTTGTTATATTATTAGATGCGCATCTATTTATGATAAACTATTTTCAATGAATTTTGGAGGTGGAATGGTTGGAAATTCAACTCTCACAGGAATTATTTGAGCAAATACCTAACTTTAAGCTGGGGATAATTGAATATAAAGATATTATGGTCGGGGAATCGCAGCAAATGATAAAAGGAAGACTCCAGCTTTTCCAAGAATCTATTTATTTTGATTTAGAAAATAAAAATGTTACTGAACTCTCCGGCATTCAGGAATGGCGTACTATTTTTAAAAAAATCGGTAAAGACCCGAACAGGTATCGACCCTCAGTAGAGGCGTTATACAGGAGAGTACAAAAACAAAATTACCTTACTTCCGTTCAGAGTGCGATAGATATAAATAATTTTTTCTCTTTACAATATCAAGTACCAATCGGAATATATGACCTGAATCTCATAAAGGGACGGGTGAGCATTCGGTTGGGAACGGTGGGTGAGGAATATACCGGATTGAATGGGCGAATAAATTCTTTAAATCGACTAATTGTATCTTGTGATGAACTGGGGCCATTTGGAAGCCCATTCGTCGATTCTGAGAGAACACCAGTAACTTTTGCTACTAAAAATGCCCTGCAAATTATTTATTTGAGGCCTTCAACCGACGTTGAAAACGCGATGAAACTAACAGAATCTTTAATGAATATGTTTACAAAATTACATGGAGGAGATGCTTCCTTCCAAATCCTTAGGTGTCCATAGGGCATCTTTTTCTTTGTATAGAAAAAAACGCAATGCATCGTTCTCTTATGTAACGATACACTGCGTTAGTTAATATGTATGGAGCGGGTGATGGGAATCGAACCCACTACATCAGCTTGGAAGGCTGAGGTTTTACCAGTAAACTACACCCGCATTAATAAGTGACAAATTTTTGGTTCATCAACTGACCTTTTCTATATTACACACTATTTTTAGTATCGTCAAGGGAAAAACGCAAATTTTGTCGAATTTATTTAAGAGTGGTGCATTATTTTGGGAAAGAAACAAGAATTTTAGTTTGACAGTCTTCATAAAAGATTATGGAGATTATGGATTATACCATTAGTCTGTTTTCGTCAATAATGATGTAATTATAAATAAGATGCTCATAAAAATTGATATTTTGTGTAAAATTACACTCCATTATCTGGATTTTTTGATTGATTTAACGATTTACTATTCAATGGGCGAATTTTTGAGTTTTATGAGCGAATCTTGGGTTTTAATGAGCGAATTTCGAACTTTTATGGGCGATTCTAGTGTTTTTATGGGCGAATTTTATGAGCAACAATCTTTTAGAAAAGAGCAAAATAAAATTTAGTCAAAAAAAGTTGCTCATATTTTTATGAGCAACTTTCTTTTTAAAACAAATTGATACCGGTGATCGGGGTCGAACCGATACTCCTCACGGAACACGATTTTGAGTCGTGCGCGTCTGCCAATTCCGCCACACCGGCGCGTATAAAATTGTTTTGATAAAGCAATGCCGAGGACCGGAATCGAACCGGTACGGTAGTCACCTACCGCAGGATTTTAAGTCCTGTGCGTCTGCCAGTTCCGCCACCCCGGCAAAATCTAATTACCTGTTTTAATCCATACCTAGCAAATGTTTTATGGAGGCGGCAACCGGATTCGAACCGGTGGTAAAGGTTTTGCAGACCTCTGCCTTACCACTTGGCTATGCCGCCATATACATTGGAGCGGAAGACGGGATTCGAACCCGCGACCCCCACCTTGGCAAGGTGATGTTCTACCACTGAACTACTTCCGCAAATTGGCTGGGCTAGCTGGATTTGAACCAACGCATGTCGCAGTCAAAGTGCGATGCCTTACCGCTTGGCTATAGCCCAATGTTATTCTAATTATTTAATAATCATATTATGGGGCGACTGATGGGAATCGAACCCACGAATGCCTGAACCACAATCAGGTGCGTTAACCACTTCGCCACAATCGCCACAATATAATTGGCAGGGGTAGTAGGAATTGAACCCACACCAAAGGTTTTGGAGACCTTCGTTCTACCTTTAAACTATACCCCTATAAATGGTGGAGGGGGACGGATTCGAACCGCCGAACCCGGAGGGAGCGGATTTACAGTCCGCCGCGTTTAGCCACTTCGCTACCCCTCCACATATTATATTCACTGTGTAACTTCTGGTGCCGGCGAGAGGACTTGAACCCCCAACCTACTGATTACAAGTCAGTTGCTCTACCAATTGAGCTACCCCGGCAAGTTTTTAATATAAATGGTGGCTCAGGACGGAATCGAACCGCCGACACAAGGATTTTCAGTCCTTTGCTCTACCGACTGAGCTACTGAGCCATAACAGTTTGCCAAATGAAAATGGCGGTCTGGACGGGACTCGAACCCGCGACCTCCTGCGTGACAGGCAGGCATTCTAACCAACTGAACTACCAGACCAATTGCGGGGACAGGATTTGAACCTGCGACCTTCGGGTTATGAGCCCGACGAGCTACCGGACTGCTCCACCCCGCGACAATAATAATAATCTAATTTGAAAATATGGTGGAGGATGACGGGCTCGAACCGCCGACCCTCTGCTTGTAAGGCAGATGCTCTCCCAGCTGAGCTAATCCTCCACATTAATGAATGTTATTTTTCGCTAGTGCGTAAAAAACTTTGGTGACCCCTACGGGACTCGAACCCGTGTTACCTCCGTGAAAGGGAGGTGTCTTAACCGCTTGACCAAGGGGCCATATCTTTTAAAGAAATTATGGCGGAGAGCAAGGGATTTGAACCCTTGAGACAGGGTTACCCGCCTACACGATTTCCAATCGTGCTCCTTCGGCCACTCGGACAGCTCTCCATAATGGCTCCGCAGGTAGGACTCGAACCTACGACCGATCGGTTAACAGCCGATAGCTCTACCACTGAGCTACTGCGGAATAATAGTATTACAGCCTGGCAACGTCCTACTCTCACAGGGACGCATGTCCCAACTACCATCGGCGCTGAGAAGCTTAACTTCCGTGTTCGGTATGGGAACGGGTGTGACCTTCTCGCCATAATTGCCAGACCATTTATTCGACACTATTTTATTATAATGTCTTTTTCATATTTTTCAAGAGGAAAATTATTTTTTTTTCATTCCCTCAAAACTAGATAATACAGAAGAAGTTGTAAAAATGAGTATGCCCAATAAATTGGTTAAGTCCTCGAACGATTAGTATCAGTCAGCTCCACATGTTACCACGCTTCCACCTCTGACCTATCAACCTGATCATCTTTCAGGGTTCTT
>NZ_JAGGQW010000055.1 GCF_018613065.1 Bacillus sp. ISL-7
GAAAAAGGAAGAGTCCGGTTACATAGAGAGGTTCTAAGTGACCGTGAAGGAAGAAAAAAGGAGAGTTCGGTCACTTCCAGCTATATTGTGAGTCCTGGTCTAGGGGATAATGCAGGGATCACGGGGTCCCTTCTGCTTGCCCATCGAGCGTTACTTCAAGCCGGACATGAAAAATTAACTTCATCCTATAAAAAGCGTAATAGGCGACCCTATTACGTTTTTTATTTTTTCATAAATTCCCGGTCTTAACGAAGAGTGGCTGGACGCCTTGAAATAGAGAGTGAGTAAATGATGAAGCCATTTTTCTACATTTCTTTCAGGTATTTTGAGGGGTAACACCACCTTTAATTAAACGTTGGTGTAGTAGAGAAAAGGCGGGAAATTAATAGAATGATGGAAGTTTAAGAGAAACCCATCAGATTTTGTGGGAAGGTGGGTTATTTCCTGCGGAATGATTTTGCGAATCTCGACAATATCCACTCACCTTTTACAGGGAAAATACCTATAGAACCGTACTTACAGCTGTTTCAACCAAACGTTTGATTAGTATAGCATATATGGAATGACGTCGATTGGCTGTCGTTTATAGACAATAATTGTTCAAAGGCTATTTATCTCCTATTTTTAGGTCGTTTTTCAACAATTAATTTATAAATTTGAAGGTATGAATACTTATTTATCAAGGGTTGAAGGCACTTTTAATCAAACAATTGGTTGAAAGGGGAATATGGGGAAAATAGGCGAGTTGTGTCCTTTCATGGATCGGTTATGTGAAAGAAGGGGATGGGAAATGCCTGGTGGTCAGGTTGAAGAAGGAGAATCATTGAAGGAGGCGGCAATCAGGGAACCAAAAGAAGAAAGCGGAATAGATATTGATGTGATTAAATTTTGTGGTGTATATCAAAATGTGAGCCAATCGATATGTAGTACATTATTTTTGGGGATACCAACCGGGGGAGAGCTGACCACTTACTCAGAAAGTCTTTCCAGTTGAAGAAGCATTGGAAATGGTCACTTGGAATAATTTCAGGCAAAGAATCGAGTATTGTTTAAACGAAAAACTACATCCTTTTTATGTGGAGTGTTAATTTAATTTTTTTTAGTAGTTGTGAAAAGAATGGAACGAACAGGTGTTACGGTGGGTTTTTCTTTGGAGAATATTTCAGTAATCAGCCCTAACTCGGAAATATTCACTTATGAACAATCAGTCCATGCTAGAACTGATTGTTCAAAAAACTCATTTTTTTATATTGAAATTATCAGCTAACAACGTCCAGTTCGACGGATATGGATAGCCTAATGCCCAGTAACTAATTCCGCGGAGATTAAATTCCTTAGCCAAGTCGAACTTGGCTTGGGCGCTGCGGGCATCTTCAAACCATACTTCATGGCCACGGCCTTTTTCATCGACGTAACGGAAAAATGGTGATTGGGTGGTGTCATCATATTGAATCGATGCCCCGTATTTTACTGCACGCGCAATCGCTTCTTGTGTACTAAATGTTTCTGCTTCTTGTCCTTTAACATGTGGAAGGAGCCAATCACGGGCATAAATTTGGAACCCTAAGAATATTTTTTCTGCCGGCATAACGGTCCGCGCGTATTCCACGACACGTCTCATTTGGTTGATAGGAGAAATCGCCTGTGGCGGTCCAAGCCGGTATCCCCATTCATAGGTCATCAACACGACAAAGTCTACAATCCTACCATGTGCTTCATAATCATGTGCTTCATACAGTAGACCCGCTTGTGTCGCACTTTGCTTGGGAGCAACTGCCGTTGAGACAAAATATCCTCGCGGATGAAGACGGTTCACGGCTAGTTGGAGGAATAGATTGTAATTTTCGCGATCGGCCGGTAACACATTTTCAAAATCGATGTTTACTCCTTTATAGCCCTTTTCATCCATAATCCGAAGCATATTTGTCAGTACCTTTTCACGTAATTCTGGACTAGATAGAAGGGTATGAGCCACGTTTGAGCCAGCTGCAGTTGAAGTAAAGTTTGTAATCGACATCATCGGTGTGACATTACTGGTCTTTGCTGCTTGTAGGGTTAACTCATCATGAGCTGGAGTGAGATCCCCCTTTTCATTGATTAGGTAAGCAAATGGACTGATATACGTGAGCAAAGGGCTAAGTTCCTTAACCGTTTCAGCCGCTGCTTGATCGGGTTGGTAGGTATAGGCATTGACTTCGATGGTTGGTTTCTTGATTGGTATTCTTAATCGTGTACCGGAATAAATGAGGTTTGGATTTTGAATCTGATTTTCATCGATAATCGCTTGGACTGTCACCCCGTAACGATTCGCAATTTGCCATAATGTTTCCCCAGATTGAGTCACGTGTATCCTTGGAGGGATGATGAGTTTTGCCCCTGGATATAAAAGAGACGGATTTGTGAGTTGATTTTCCTGGATAATCGAGTTAATTTCCACCCCATATTGTTGTGAAATCGACCACAATGTATCACCGGATCTAATGATGTGTGATGTCCCGGGGACTGGGATTACAAGCGATTGGCCAACTAACAGCTGGTTCGGGTTTTGGAGCCCATTTGATTGAACAATTCCATTCATATTTACTTTGTAGCGAGCAGCAATTTGCCAAAGTGTTTCACCGCTCCGGACCACATGGATCACCATCTGCCTCTCCTCCTGTTTCACTTCAATAATAACTTATGTGGGTTAGAAGGATTGGGTTAATTGTCTATATAAATTTATGGGCACAGTTAGGTTTTTTCGTAAAAAAGCTAATCATCGAATATTAATGGGGACAAGTGAAATCCAATTATTATTATTCTTTAGTAGTTTTTGTATGATCCTCAAAGAAACGAAATGAACAATAAAATCGCATTGACGATAAATTGGATTAAGTTTCAGAACAAAAATCGATAAAATGGATTAGAATGACTCGACTATTTTTAAAGCGTGGAAACGAAACATTCTTTTGGAAAATAAAAGCAGTAATTTCTAAGCTAATAAATAAAACCCTTTATAAATCTAGGTCTCTTTAATAGCAACACATTAGTCTGAATGATTAGTTTTTTGTAATAGTATTGACAGTTTTTCGACATAATTATAGAATTACATTGAAATATATGAATCTATGAATTTTTAATACGGGTGATCAGGGGATCAACTAAACGAGACTATTATTCCACTTCCAATTCCATAGCATAACATCTTGCGTTCAAAAGTAGGCTTGAAAAATTTCGGGAGTTATTTTCGTGAGGCAATTGTTTTTTTGCACCAATTTGAAACCGTTTGCAAATTTTAACAATAAAATCCCAATGAAACAACACGAGCAGATGTTATGTGCGAAACTGTGTGAGGTAATTTTAAAAGGAGGAATTATTTTGGCAAAAAAGGTTTTAAAGGATTTCTTAGCACCCCAACTGAACGAGTTGCGGGAAAACGGCCTCTACAATGTCATTGATACTGTAGAAGGACCAAACGGCGCTATAGTTACCATCAATGGCAAATCATTAATCAATATGTCATCCAATAACTATCTTGGCCTTGCCAATAATGAAAGAATGAAGCAAAAAGCGCATGAAGCAATCGAGGAATATGGTTTGGGGGCCGGTGCGGTCCGTACAATCAATGGTACATTGACAATCCATAATGAATTGGAGAAAACAATTGCCAAGTTCAAGCATACCGAAGCTGCCATTGCCTTCCAATCCGGGTTCAATTGCAATATGGGTGCTATTTCAGCCCTGATGACAAAGAAGGATGCCATTCTCTCGGATGAATTGAACCATGCATCGATAATTGATGGATGCAGATTGTCAGGAGCGAAAATTATCCGCGTCAAGCACCAGGACATGGACGATTTGCGTCGAGTAGCGAAAGAGACAATTGAAAGCGGTTTATACGAAAAAGTCATGTACATCACAGACGGAGTTTTTTCAATGGACGGTGATGTAGCAAAGCTTCCGGAAATCGTCGAAATTGCTGATGAGTTTGGGTTAATCACGTATGTAGATGATGCCCATGGTTCTGGTGTAATGGGTAACGGTGCCGGTACGGTTAAGCATTTTGGCCTCTCAGACCGAATTGACTTACAGATTGGGACCCTTTCAAAAGCGATTGGCGTCGTAGGCGGATATGTAGCAGGTACAGAGCAGCTGATTGACTGGCTGAAAGTCCGTGCACGTCCATTCCTGTTTTCAACCTCATTGACTCCGGGAGATGCTGCCGCCTGTATCGAAGCTATCAATATCATGACCGAATCGACAGAAAAAGTTGAAAAGCTTTGGGAAAACGGAAGATACCTAAAAGAAGGCTTAAAGAACCTTGGTTTCGAAATTGGACATTCCGAAACACCAATTACCCCATGCATCATAGGAAAAGAAGATCTGACCCAATTATTTTCACGCAGGCTGATGGAAGAAGGCGTTTATGCAAAATCAATCACCTTCCCAACAGTTCCTAGAGGTACAGGCAGAGTTAGGAATATGCCTACTGCTGCGCATACCAAGGAAATGCTTGATAAGGTTTTGGCGGTCTATGGAAAAATAGGTAAAGAATTGTCTATTATTTAAACGTTTACAATTTCACCAAGGATAAAAATGTTCTTGCTTCAGTAAAATAAGGGTAAATAAACCTTAGGAGGTCCCATCATATGAAAAAAATTCTTATTACTGGCTGTCTCGGCCAAATCGGTTCGGAATTGACACACCGTCTCAGAGTAATGTACGGAACAGAAAACGTTGTTGCAACAGATATTCGCCATATCGAAGGCAATCCAGTCATCGAGGGTGGTACATTTGAAATACTTGATGTTATGGATTACGAAGCAATGCTAGGCCTTTGCAAAAAATATGAAGTTGATACCCTCATGCATCTTGCAGCCCTTTTGTCGGCAGTAGGAGAAGCAAAACCAAAATTCGCATGGGACCTGAATATGGGTGGCCTGATGAACGCCCTTGAAGTTTCACGTGAGCTAAACCTGAAACTCTTTATACCGAGCTCCATCGCTGCTTTCGGACCAGGAACACCGGCAGAAATGACACCACAGGATACGGTACAAAGGCCAGCTACTATGTATGGCGTCACAAAGGTATCCGGTGAATTGCTTTGCGACTACTATTTTACAAAATACGGTGTAGACGTACGCGGAGTAAGGTTCCCTGGACTGATTTCATACAAGACTCTTCCAGGCGGGGGAACAACCGACTACGCAGTAGATATTTACTATGAAGCACTTAAGAATAAGAAATATGTATCATTCATTGGCAAAGGAACCTATATGGATATGATGTATATGCCTGATGCGATCGATGCTATCATTCAATTGATGGAGGCTGATCCTTCAAGATTGAAGCACCGCAATGCATTTAACATCACAGCCATGAGCTTTGAGCCGGAACAAATTGCTGCATCCATTAGAAAATTCATTCCTGAATTCGAAATCTCATACAATGTTGACCCTGTACGCCAAGGCATCGCAGACTCATGGCCAAATAGCCTTGATGTATCGGCTGCACGCGAGGAATGGGATTTCAATCCTCAATATAACCTGGACCGTATGACAAAAGATATGCTGGAAAACCTATCAGAGAAATTAGGCATTCCCTTTAGGGAGCTTACTCTAGCCTATTAATTATTACCTTTCTTTCCCAAAACTATTTTATGAAATCTGGGGTAAAGGAAAGCGCTCTCTTCTATAAAAACTATTATAATTCATCTGCAGAAAAAAGACAAATGTATTTTTCAGATGGACTATTTCATGTATATTAGAAATTTGACAATAAAGAGGGGGAAATTTAAATGGCAAACAAGGAATTGAATAGGGGTTTAAGTTCACGCCATATTCAGATGATTGCGTTGGGCGGAACGATTGGTGTAGGTCTATTTATGGGTTCTTCCAGCACGATAGGCTGGACGGGTCCATCCGTAATGCTCGCTTATGGAATTACAGGAATATTTCTATATTTGATTATGCGCGCCATGGGCGAAATGCTCTATTTGGAACCAAGTACAGGTTCATTCGCAACATTTGGCTATAAGTATATCCATCCAATAGCTGGATATATGACTGCCTGGAGTAACTGGTTCCAGTGGGTAGTTGTCGGTATGGCGGAAGTTATCGCAATCGGTACTTATATGCATTATTGGTTTCCAAATCTTCCTTCTTGGATTCCAGGCCTAATCGCAATGGTTATTCTCGGGGCGGCTAACTTTATTTCTGTAAAATCATTTGGTGAATTCGAATTTTGGTTTGCTTTGATTAAAGTAGTTACGATTGTATTGATGATTATTGCAGGTTTCGGCCTGATTTTCTTCGGCATTGGCAACGGAGGAGATGCGATCGGCATATCAAACCTCTGGAAAAATGGCGGTTTCTTTACTGGCGGACTTAAAGGGTTCCTCTTTGCCCTATCACTTGTTGTTGGTGCTTATCAAGGTGTAGAGCTTATCGGTATTACAGCTGGTGAAGCGAAGGATCCACAGAAAACAATTAGAAACGCGATCCAAAGTACTATTTGGCGTATCCTCGTTTTCTATATTGGCGCAATTTTTGTTATTGTTACAGTTTATCCTTGGGATCAATTACATGCGATCGGAAGCCCATTCGTAGCAACTTTTGCAAAAATCGGTATTACTGCTGCAGCTGGAATCATTAACTTTGTGGTTATCACTGCTGCATTGTCTGGCTGTAACAGCGGTATCTATAGCGCAGGGCGCATGCTTTATACACTTGGAGTCAATGGACAAGCTCCAAAAGCGTTTGCGAAGGTTTCAAGTAATGGGGTGCCTTTATTCGGTACAATTGGCGTACTAATCGGCCTTGGCTTTGGAGTTGTTTTAAGTTATATTGCACCTGAAAAACTGTTTGTGTACGTCTATGCTTCAAGTGTTCTTCCTGGGATGGTTCCTTGGTTTGTCATTCTAATCAGCCAAATCAAGTTCAGGAAAGTCCATGCTGAAAAAATGGCGGCTCATCCATTCAAAATGCCTTTTGCGCCTGTCACTAACTATGTGACAATTGCCTATCTGGTAGCGGTGCTTGTCGGTATGTGGTTCAATGAAGACACTCGTGTATCGCTGATTGCGGGTATTGTGTTCTTGGCTATTGTGGTTATAAGCTTTTATGCTTTCGGAATTAACAAGCGTGTTCCTGCGGATCTTCAAGAAGAGGATCTGACAGAGAGGAAAGCGATCTAAACTCCTGACTGTTTGATTGTGGGAGAAACGGAAGGGTATAAGGAATCTGTTAATATAAGAATCAATAAATAGGGACAGTTTTCATAAATTGTCCCTATTTTTCTTGTTGGCTGCATGCTAAGAAAACAAACGGAACATCTATGTAGAGAATCTTAATTATAGAACTCAGGTGAAAACAATGAAGTATCGATCAGCATTTGAAATCATTGGTCCAATTATGATTGGGCCTTCCAGTTCACATACAGCTGGTGCAGTCCGGATTGGCCGCGTTGCCCGGACCCTATTCGAGGGCCAGCCGAAAAAGGCTGTTCTCTCGCTTTACGGCTCATTTGCAAAAACGTATAAAGGACATGGAACAGACTTGGCTCTTGTTGCGGGCTTATTGGATTTTGATACGTTCGACGAGCGGATACCCGACTCATTGGATATAGCGGAACAATTGGGTATGGAAGTCATCTTTCAAGAGGAAGAGGCCATTACAGAACATCCAAATACAGTAAAGATTAATCTTTTTGATGAAGATAAAGAGTTGGAGATTATCGGCATCTCCATTGGCGGAGGAACCATTGAAATCACTGAAATCAATTCGTTCAAACTAAAATTATCGGGTGACCCTGCAATACTGGTCATTCATAATGACCGTTTTGGAGTAATCAGCTCTGTAACATCCATTCTTTCGCAAAATAAAATAAACATCAGTCATATGGAAGTGTCCAGGAAAGATAAAGGCGACATGGCAATCATGGTAATTGAATCCGATGAAAAGCTAGATGACCAGGTGATCAACGGAGTACAAAAGCTGGATAACATTATAAGTGTAATCCGTATGGTTGTATAAATAGGTGTTTTCGGGCACGAACATAAATTAATAGAAGACAGCAGGGGGAAATCCTATGTTTCGTAATGTAGCTGAACTTGTTTCGCTGGCGGAACAACGACAGGTTAAAATAGCCGAAATTATGATTCGGCAGGAAATAGAAGTTACTGGCCTTTCCCGTGAGGATGTGATTGCCAAAATGGATCAGAACCTGACGGTAATGGAACAGGCTATCGAACGGGGCTTAAATGGAGTAAAATCACGCACAGGACTCACAGGCGGAGATGCAGTATTGCTGCAAAACTATATTCAGAGCGGAAAGTCCCTTACGGGCACATTGCTGTTGGATGCGGTGAGCAAGGCGGTTGCCACGAATGAAGTCAATGCAGCAATGGGCATCATTTGTGCCACGCCAACTGCCGGTTCGGCCGGGGTTGTCCCGGGTACATTATTTGCGGTAAAGGATAAACTCAATCCAACTAGGCAGGAAATGATTGAATTTTTATTTACGGCAGCGGCGTTTGGATTTGTCGTTGCAAACAATGCGTCCATTTCAGGGGCTGCAGGCGGTTGCCAGGCAGAGGTAGGTTCGGCTTCAGGTATGGCAGCAGCCGCAATCGTTGAAATGGCTGGCGGTACGCCTAAGCAATCAGCAGAAGCGATGGCCATCACCTTGAAAAATATGCTGGGTCTTGTTTGCGACCCGGTTGCCGGCCTCGTTGAAGTGCCTTGCGTGAAACGGAATGCAATGGGTGCATCAAATGCTTTGACAGCAGCCGATATGGCCCTTGCCGGGATAACCAGCAGGATTCCATGTGACGAAGTCATTGGAGCCATGTATGCAATTGGACAGTCAATGCCGGCTTCTTTAAGGGAAACAGCCGAAGGCGGACTAGCGGCTACCCCGACCGGACGTAGGCTTGAAGCGGAAATCTTTGGCCAGCCTAAAGTAAAACTGATTGATTATTTAGTATAACTACTTCAAAAAGCTGCCGGTCATTCCAGGCAGCTTTATTTTTTTGATCTATGAAGGAGAAACGGAAGGCAAAAGGTCCATTGCAGATACAGTCCAAGACTACCCTATCAGGATAAACATTAGAGCAAGCTTTAATAAATATTCTGGATGAAAATGCTGCCAAGTAACTGCCACTCATACTTTTCGTTTTTCATGCATGTACTTCATCCATTTTTTCAGTTTATAACAGCAAATAAAATACCCGACAAACGAGACCGAAGATACTCCGACTGCTAGCTCCCAGATTATGTCATGGGAGGTATAGATTCCTGCGGCAATCCCTGTAAATCCGAAGAGGGTTAACAGAAAAAGCTGTTTTTTCGTAGTTTCATACATGGAAAATTGGAATTGCCTTCTTTGTTCGACTTCCTTTAACTGCTCTAATTTTTGCGGTGCATTAAGGAATTCTGTAACCGAATGGAAGATTTTAAAGATTGGCTGCGATTGAAGCCAATGCCAGACGAAAAGCCATTTATTATTCCCTTGGTTGTTTAGCCACTCCATAAAAACAGGTTTACCTAATTCTAGGATTTCCGCCTCTGGAGCTAAATTACGGATGATCCCTTCAATCGTTACAACCGACCGGCCTAAAAAGACAAATCTGGTAGGAATCTGAATAGGCAGGGCTTGAATCATATCGTTGATTTCCAATTTTAATGCCAGAAGGTCCATTTCTTTTAATTGTGCCGGTTGAAAGGTGATGAATTCCGCTAAGATCCGTTCAATCGTTCTTGATTCAACCTCAGGGAGCAGCACTCCTAAATGAAATAAGCAATCAACCGCCTTCGGGTAATTTTTTGCGAGAAAGCTTTCGATTAATCCTTGAAAATAGCCGGCATCATTTTTGGAAAGTTCGCCTACCATTCCGAAATCTAGTAAAATGATTTTTCCTTCCTTTGATACAAGAACGTTTCCTGGATGCGGGTCGGCATGGAAGGTACCGGGTTCCATCCATTGGGGAAGAAATACTTTCATCAGCCGTTGCGCCAACTCCTGCCGACTCACGGGTAATTGGTCGATCGCCTCGTTATTGGTCAGCCGAAATCCTTCGACCCACTCCATGACTAGCACATTTGAGGTACTAAGGTCAGGATACACCAATGGAATTTGGACGATATCCATCTCTTTAAATCGCTCTCTAAACGTAAGGATGGTGTTCAGTTCTTTTGAATAGTCCAACTCTCGTTCAATCACTTGTTTGACTTCTTTAAATAGGACTTTAAAATTCATAAACCCTTTTGGAAGGGGGACTAAGTGATCGACAAACCACATGATAATACCTAAAATCCGAAAATCCGTTTGGACAATTGTATCAATATGCGGTCGCTTTACTTTAATCGCCACTTCTGTTCCATCTTGGAGCACACCTTTATACACCTCTCCAATCGATGCGGAAGCAATCGCCGTTTTTTCAATCAATTGGAAGTGCTGATGATACGAGTTTTCCCATTCTTTTTCTAAAATTTCCTGAATTTCGCTCCAGTCCGATGGGGGGACTTTATCCGTCATATCTTCGATTTGACGGATAAAGGCAGGAGGGAGCAAATCAGCACGCGTACTTAGGATTTGTCCAAGTTTGATGAGCAAGCCTTCTAATTCAAACAGGGTTTGTCGAAACCTTTCTCCAATTTTCTCCCAAAGCTTTTCCCATTCCGCTTTAGGTTTTCGGCGGATTTTGTACCAATAAATTTGTAGGAAGATGACAAAGGCCAGAGCAAGGACCTTCGACATCCGAACCAGCTTATTTTTCGTCTTCATATGAAACCCCACATTCCATTCCAGGATTTTTTAGTTACTACGATTTTTATAGACATAAAGTTTCAACTCTTGCAGCCACTCATTAAAACAAATGGAATCTTCCGATTATGATCGTCCAAAGGATCAAAGTTAAGATTGGCATGGAGATTAGGGTGATTAACCACGCTCTTTCAAATAGGTTATAGCCTTTTTTCTCCGCAAACCATTCAGACCATAGGATCAGGAGATAAAGGGATATGAACTCTAGCGTAATAGTTAATAACTTATAGAGTACAAAATTGAAGAAGCCATGATTGTCCATGTTTATCCCCTTTCGCTTGTACATGTTTATTCATTTCCAGGCGAAAGTATTATAAAAACTAAGGCTGTGGTGTCAGGCACCATTTACAAAATGTTCCTACCCTAATTAAGAGGAAGCTCGCTACGGGTAAACGATTTGATGCTATAAATATATTTTTATACAAAAAAATTGACAAATTCTGAACGGAATTTGTCGGTGAAGAGGTCATTTTCGTAGGAAAAGTTGAAATATGGGCTGAATTTTATTCCCGGGGACCGTGAGATGATGACTTTCTTCAAAAACAAAAATAAAAGATTAGATTTGTAGATTTTTGACTAAACATTCTTAATTATGAACACAACACCTCTTTGTTAAAAAAAATAATGTACTTTATAACAAATGGAGAGGTGTTATGAAAATTAGTAAAAAATTCAAGAGTTTAGTATTGGTGGGCGCTTTACTTATGTCCTTACCCGTTAACGCTTTTGCAAAAGGCCTTGCAAACGCCGCAAAAAGTCCTCAAAAACCGGTCATTGATTATGTGGCCCTAGGGGATTCCCTCGCAGTAGGATATACGCCCTTTGGTCCAGGTGATGTAGGATATCCTGACTATATTGCACAAGATTTTGAGAAAGAAAATTACAAAGTTGATTACGATAATTATGCGGTCCCTGGCTATACTTCAGCCCAATTGTTGAAAGATGTCCTTTCTAACAAAGAGGTAAGGGCGGGAATTAAAGAAGCTGAGTACATTACCATTGATATTGGGGGAAATGACCTTCTCGGGGCTCTAAAGGCCGATCCGACTGGTAAAACTGCGCCAGCTGCAATTGCCCGTGCATCTCTAAATTTACAAATCATTTTACAAACGATTGATAATTTAAACCGCCATGCGAAGGTTTATGTCATGGGTTATTACAATACCTTCCCTTATCTGCCTGCGGAGCAACAGGCCGGGCTGCTGCCATTGTTGTTTGCGTTTAATAGTAAAATCGACACGCTATCCAAAGCCAATCACGATACGTATGTGCCGACTTACAATGTGATTGCATCAAACTATCCATTGTATCTTCCAAATCCATTTGACATTCATCTAAGTCTAGCAGGCTATCAAGTTGTTGCCGACCAGTTCTGGAAAGAAATTGATCCGACCTTACCATAGAGGAAATAACGACAACCAGAACGTTATTATCACCGATAAAAAGCAATAAAGTAACCGCTCATCCATCTGGATTGGGCGGTTACTTTTTTATCCCACAAAGTGAGATATTTGGTGCAAAGGACATATCCCTGTATAATCAAAAGAAATATGAAGCTATTGAATGATCCGATTACAAGCACTAATACTACCTAATTTGAAAGGAACATGAACCCATGCGATTAGAAGGAAAGAAAGTAATTAGTCTCGTTCATAATGATTTTGAAGATTTAGAGTTATGGTACCCGATTCTCAGACTTCAGGAAGAAGGGGCTGTCGTCCATCTTGCCGGAGAAAATGCAAAGGAAAAATATATTGGAAAATACGGCGTACCTGCGATCTCTGATTTTGCCTATGGAGAGGTTAGCGCTAAAGACTATGATGCAATCTTAGTTCCAGGAGGATGGGCACCAGATAAAATCCGGCGCTTCCCTGAAGTCCTTTCTCTGCTTCAGCAGATGAATGCGGATGAAAAACCAATCGGACAAATCTGCCACGCAGGCTGGGTACTAGTTTCTGCAAAAATCCTTGATGGAAAAAAAGTAACCAGTACTCCTGGTATCAAAGATGATATGGAAAATGCAGGCGCGATTTGGTATGACGAACCCGTTGTAACGGACGGTCACTTGGTGTCCAGTCGTCGTCCACCGGATCTGCCTGACTATCTACGGGAATTTATTAATGTGTTAGAAAAGAAATAGTCATGGAAGGGAGATAGCGAGCAATAACTCGCTGTCTTTTTTTGATTCCATGCCTAGTCATTCTCCGAACAACCTGCCAAACCAGAAACCATGAAACCTTTTCATTTATCATACGTATGTTTTATTAATGAGAATAAGGGTAATTCTGTAGAAAATAAACAAACGAGGGTGACTCAAAATACATGGAAACAAGAGATGAATTATTGAAAGAGCTAAATGTTATTGAGAAGTGGGAAAATGGCCAAAGCGATTTGTGGATTTGGGATCGCCTGGGACGACTGCCATTTAAGATTCTTGATAAAATCACTCCTCAATTCATCCACAATAAAGTGGGGAAATTACTTGAAGAGGTCGGTAACTATATTCAGACGGGCGGCAGCTATTTAATTAAAGAAGATAAACTATTTGATAAAATTGAAAAAGAGACAGGTAAGCCGATTAACCAAATAGCTGATATCAAGGAGATCCCTTTAAATGCCATGAATAAGTTAAGCGAAGAGCTGACCGGTCAACGAAAGAAGTTTGCGACGATCCAAGGCGCGAGCACCGGAATCGGCGGGATTTTTACTCTTGCGATCGATGTTCCGGCTTTAATGGGCATTTCATTAAAAACGCTGCAGGAAATTGCTATCATTCATGGATATGATCCTAACGAAAAAAGCGAACGAATTTTTATAATTAAATGCCTGCAGTTTTCCTCAGCCGATATTGTCGGCAAACGTGCGATTTTGAATGAGCTTTCCAGCTATTATCAACAAGGAAGCGGTTCAGGCGAAATGATGTCGCAGCTGCAAGGCTGGCGTGAGGTTGTTTATACATACAGAGACCAGTTTGGGTGGAAGAAGCTGTTTCAAATGGTACCTATTGCTGGGATGATTTTTGGTGCATTTACAAACAGGTCAATGATTAATGACCTAGCGGAGACTGGGATTATGCTTTATCGGAAAAGAAGAATTCTTGAGAGATTGGAGTCTGAAGTAGGTAAATCTTGATTGAGAGTAAGTTTGTTAGTAATAGAGACAGCATTTTATACAGGTTACGTTTCCTATCGTAAAACTAAAATAGCACCGCAAAATGCGGTGCTATTTTAGTTTGTTGTTCCCGTCCCTTGGCTTCAAGGTACCGATTCTCTCCATTCAGTAATGATTGGCATGGCGAGCTTTATTAATAATTGAGGAAACTCAAGATTTAGTGATGGTTGATGGACATCTTCACTATCCTTAAAAGATTTTTTAGCTGATACTTTTTTCTTTTGTTGCATTAATGTTTTTGATTCCTGCTTTTTTATGCAACCACTCGTAAATGATTGGGATGATAATAAAGCTGTTGATTGTCGATGTTACCATACCGCCAATTACCACAATGCCGAGTGTTTGAGAAATCACGGTATCTGCATTATGAGAAAAGGCAAGTGGTAACAAAGTAAGAACTGTTGCGGCTGCTGTCATTAAAATCGGTCGAATCCTAGAAAGACTTCCACTTAAAACAGCCTCTTTAACCGGCATGCCCTCTTTTCTATTTTTTTCAATTTTATCAATTAACACAATACCATTTGTTACTACAATACCAGTAAGCATCAGAATACCAATTAATGCTGCTAAATTCCATTCTCCGTTGAATAGAATTAATGCTATTACGACACCACTTAAAGCAAGTGGGATGCTTAAAAGTACTGATAATGGTGCTCTCCATCCTTTGAAGATAGAAGAGGTAATAAGTAATACTAAAAGTATAGAAAATGCAACGGCAACAGACATATCGAAAATCATTTGTTTTACTTGTTCAGTGATTCCTCCCAATGAATACGTTACATCTTTAGGAAGTTTCATGCTGCTTAGAGCCTTGTCTGCTTGGCTTGACACTTTACTAATATCATTTGATGTAATCTGTGCTGTCACAAGGGAGAATGGTTGACCATCTCTTTCGCTAATAGTAGAAGGAGAGGTATCTTTTGAAACTTTACCTAACTGATCAAAACGAACCATTTCGCCATTTGTTCCTTTAAAAGTTTCAGAAGCAAGAGATGCTAAAACATCATCCGCAGAAGCATTTAACGTTATAGTTGAATTTGTTCCTGTTGCAATCTGATCTAAATATTGATCCACAGGAAGTGCTTTATGGTCAACCGTAATCGTTGCATCTTTAGATGAAGACATATAACGATTAATGACCGTTAGAATGTCAGTAATTTTTACACCTTTATCTTGAATTGCTTTTTGGTCAAATGTAACTTTGTATTTTGGTGAACCATTTGTTAAATCCACTTTTCCATCTACACTTAGGTTCACAATTTTTGATAAGTTCGTTCTTGCTGCTTGAGCTACTTGATCCAATGTTGCTTGGTCTGAACCTGTAAACAAGATACGCATTTGTGAATCATCACCAGAAATGTTCTGGCTTGTTACGGTATAAATAACATTTTTAGATATCGTTGGAAGCTGAGTTTGTAATTGTTTAATCACAGAATCCGCATCCTTGTCGTTTTTCAACACAACAGATAAATTTGCGACATTTGGATAGGTGATAAAACCTCCACCTTGGTCAAACACGTCATCACTTTGTGGTGTCATCGTCGAACCAAAATTTGCTGAATAAGCATCGACTTTTGGATTTTCCTTTAATGCTTTTTCGATTTTTTGTACTTCAGAATCTACTTGAATTAACGTGCTTCCTTTAGGTAATTCAGCCTTGATGGCAATTTGTCCAATTTTTCCACTAGGCAATAAACTTACTGGAAGAAATGCAGAATAGATGCCTGCACCTAAAAAGACTAAGATCGAAACAATAATCATCGCTCTTTTATGTTTAAAAGCAGATTGTAATAGTGGTTTCATTGTCGAATCTAGTTTGACCGTTTGTTTTGTAGAATTTCCTCCTTTCCATCCCATAAAAGCAAGAGCAGGGATGACAAGCATTGCTACAAAGAAAGATATGACGAGTGCAATCACAACGGACCAAGCAAATCCGCTATACGATGCACTGATTACTCCCCCAACAAAGGCGATCGGAATATAAACAGCAATGGTCGTTAACGTAGAACCCAATATCGCAGGAATCATTTCAACCACTGATGATGCAAGAATGGAAAGTAAGGATTTATCTTTCGATTCTTCCCGTTTTCGATACATGTTGTCTAAAATAACTATCGAATCATCTACAATACGACCCATAGCTACAATCAAACCTGAAACCGTTAAAATGTTTAATGTGATACCCATTGACTTTAAGAAAGCAGTTGTGGCTAACAATGAAATTGGCAGCGAAATCGCAATTAATAATGTGGATCTTACATTTCGGAAAAAGAAGAACACACAAATCATTGAGAATAAGCAGCCAAGTAGGCCTTCTCTAACTAATCCGAAAAGAGAGCTGTTTAATTCTTTTTCCCGGTCAAGTAAAACTTGGAAAGAAACATCTTTTGGATTTACCGTATCTAAGTGAAGATGTGAAACACGGTCCTTTACTTGATCTGCAACATCTGTGATATTTGCTGATGGTGTTTTGATTACATTTAAAGTAACACTTGGCGTTCCATTTGTTCTGGAGACGGTTTTAACGTCATTTAAAGAATGCGTTATGGTACCAAATGATGAAACAGGAACTATTTTCCCTTCCTTATTCTTAATCGTTGCGTTTTCCATTTGCTGCTCAGTTAATGGTAACCCATCAAAAGATACTGGGATTGATAATTGGTTGTTTACAATATTCCCCTGTGGCATGGATGGAACAGCCAAAGCAAACGATTTATTCACATCATCCAATGTTAATCCGTTTTTCACTAGGTCTTTCATGCGGACAGTTAATACATATCCATCTTTTGCTCCCCCAATTGCGGATACATCCGCTACACCAGGGACAGATTTTAATTGTTTAACAATTTCCTGTGTTGCAGTGGAACGTAGTGTTTGTTCATCCAATGTTGAGCTAGTTAAACTGTATGTCAAAATTGGGAATGAACTAGTTGTTAATCTTGTTATCGAAGGAGTGCTCGTAATAGTTGACGGAAGATCTGCATTTGCCAAGGCTTTGTTTACTTGATCTTCTGCTTGCTTCATGTCTGTATTCATTGGAAAATACAAACTCATAAATAATCCACCGTCATAAGAAGTGGTTTCAACATTGGATAAACCATCCACTGTTTTGACGGCACTTGATAAATTATCTGTCACTTGCTGTTTTACCTGAGCTGCTTGATATCCTGGTACCCTCATACTAACTGAAAGGGTCGTATTGTTAATCCCAGGCAAATAATCTCTTTGCATCTGGTAAGCAGATATACCGCCCCAACCCAAAATGATGACAACACACACAATCATAAGAATGCCTCTTTGCATGGTTGTCTCTACGAATTTTTTCATTGCTTTACCTCCCCCATCTTTTATATAAAATTAACCCCAATAACTTTATCGTTTTCTGTCGTGAATTCAAGAATGGTATTGCAATCTAATTGGGCAATTTAAAGTTTACAAAACAAACTTGTACGCTCCCTTAATAAAAGATTAATTTTTCATTAAAATGGAAAATGAAAATTTGTTCTTCACTTTGTTTTTATTTGCTTGTTTTTTTCGAATAACAGAAGGATATATAGAAAATGCTACTTAAATGGGGAAGATTTGTCTTTGTTAGGGGGGCTACCTTGTTAAATCATATGGTAAAGGCTATACCGAATTTATTTACGATGGGAAATTTATTGTGCGGTGTTCTTTCAATTACCTCTAATATGAGTGGCTTTTTGGAACTAGCCTCCATTTTTATTTTCTTATCGGCTGTTTTAGATCTTCTTGACGGAAGAATAGCGAGAAAATTAAAAGTGAATAGTGAATTTGGCGTAGAATTAGATTCTTTAGCTGATATTGTTAGCTTCGGAGTTGCTCCTGCACTTCTGTTTCATTCGATAGCAGCGCCATCCATTTTAACTTCATTGGCATTTATCCTTTTCCCAACGATGGGGGCATTAAGATTAGCTAAATTTAGTGTTAAACCAACCATTGGGTATTTTAAAGGATTACCTATTCCAGCTGCGGGATTGCCATTGGCTGGAATGGGATTATTTTTATATAGCAATGCATGGATCACTTTAATCCTTGCTCTCTTAATGGTGAGTCCAATTAGGGTTAAAAAACTTTAATTTTATTATCCGATGTAAAAAAGCTAGTAACCTTTTCATAAAGGCAATAGCTTTTTTATTTTATCCATTATCCTTTTTGTTCTCTTAATACAAGATTAATAATTCATTAAGATGGAAAATGAAATCATTTATCGTGCTACATTGTATTTAGAACTAGAGTTGATGGATTATTTATTTTAGTGTTTTTATAAATAACGGAGGCATTTATATGTCATACTTAATCACTTTATTTGAACAGCACAGTTATCTGATTCTATTTTTAGGAATCTTTTTAGAACTTATGGCCCTGCCTATTTCAGGCGAATTTCTAATGAGCTACGCCGGGTATTTTGTATTTCAGGGAAAAATGAATTACCTTTTGGCTCTCTTGACAGTCTTTGTTTCAGGCGGTGCAGGAATTACTGTAACCTATTGGATTGGAAAGGCAGGGGGATATAAACTTATCGAAAAATACGGAAAATTTATCCATCTAGGACCTGAAAGATATAAAAAAACATCCGTTTGGTTTGAACGTTCAGGTAGTAAATTACTGGTCTTTGCCTATTTCATTCCAGGGATTAGGCATTTCACTGGTTATATTTCGGGGATTTCTAGAATGCCATTTCGAAAATTTATTATTCCTGCATATATAGGTTCATTTTTATGGGGATTCTGTTTTATTACATTAGGAAAAGTATTGGGACCTCACTGGGAGGTTTTCCATCATGCAGCAAGTAAATATTTTGTGATTTTTATAATTGTTATAGCAGTATTACTAGCAGGGTATTTAATCTATCGGTTTAATAAAAATCAAATTAAGTCATTATTAATTAGTTTGTTAACTTGGTTAATTAATCGACTAAAAACCATAAGAAAAACAGAGATCTTTCTTACTTTTCTCACTTTAGTTTTAATTGGTATGGTGACCTTGATGCTAGGAATGGCTCAAGACTATTTATTTAATGAGTTTACTCAGTTTAATGAAATAGCTGAATATATGGTTAAGTCAGTTATCTATATGAGTTGGATGAAAGGGTTTCTAGTATTTCAATCTCCGTATGCTATTGGTGCAATTATCGGCATAACCATCATCCGTATTTGGAGAAAAGGAAAGAACAGGATCCTAGAGTATCTTCTTCTCATCGTTTCAATTTTAGGAGCTAGGCTGTTTCATGAATCCATCATGCAGATTTTTTCCCATCTACAATCAATAGGGTTTGTAGGAAAATTTCATTCCGATAATTTTCCTGATATAAGTTCCACTTTAACAATCATTGTTTATGGGACATGCATATTTTTACTTGTTCGCCATCCAAAAACGAATATACCGCCAGTATTAGGCCCTTTATTTACTTTAGTTTTATTAATGGGGTTAACCATAGCAATTATTGCATCCACTGAAAAACTCCCGAGTGATATTGTTGGGGGTTATGTTTATGGTGGTGTCTGGATATTTTTTAACTTCTTGTTTTTTGAAATGATACGACTTGTATTGGGAAAAAATAAAAATGAATACATTTAAAGTCATCATGGTTAAGAGAACATTTCAAACAGACAAAAACCCCCATATCTACAAAAGAGGTAAGAGGGTTTTTGTCTGTTACATGCCAGTCCTAATTCATTAGAGTTACGGTTTTTTCCTCAAAGTATTTATTCATAAGTAAATTAAGTCTGATTGAAAGTGTAATATATTCGGAACTGCTTGGACCTATTTGATTATATATTTCGCTTAGTTTCGTTTTAAGAGTAACTATTTCCTGTAAAAGTTCCATGTTTTCATTTTGAGCAGATTCGATTGCTTCCATCATACACCTCGTAAAATAATATTTTTTTCCAACAATGGTTTGGAAGGCATGATGACTTGATTCCTTATTCTTCGTCTTCTAATGATAATACGATTCCAATCCCATTCTGATAGTAACATAGTGGATTTTTCATGTGAACAGGGAATGAAATAGTAAAAATATTTGAAAAAAGGTAAATAATATTGGTATATCAAGTGTTCTCCAATAGCAATGTGTAACCGCTTGAAAATAAACAAATACTGAATTTAGCTTATTTCGATTCACTGCGAACAAGTTATATTGTAATAACATTAAAATTAAAATAAAAATATTTTAAAAATTGAAAATAACTTAGATGAGGCATCAAATCTTGTTAAAGCTTTTTATAAAAAAATATCCGGCAAGATGCCGGATCTACAAAAAATATATTAAAAGGGGGTTATGAAAAAGAAAAAGTTAAATGTTGTCCTCTTCATGTATTTATCTTACTACTTAATCATGAACAAACTATGAATAAACCGTTTAGATTTTATTAAAAAAGTTAAATTCAAACCTATTTATGGGAATAGGGCTCTGCTACTAGATCGTTAGATCCGTTTGCTAGGATTGTTACAAATGCGCTTAGTATAATAGTTCCTATGGCTATAAAACTATAAGTAAGGTTCTTTTTGCGCTATTTCTTTTCCAGCATTTCCTCTGTGGTGAGCCAGTAATTTTTTGACATCTATTTTACTCCTTTATGCCATTATAAAAATTCACTAAATTCCTGATGTTTATCTATTTTCCCAAAATGATATTATACTATAATTTTTAAAAGATAGAAAGTGGATTTTAGGTAGTGAATTTATGGATGCTGATAAGTAAATTCTTATTCTAGTCTATAAATGTGATCCTTGGATTGGTGTACACGACCTTATGAGAATAAGAAGGGGTTCATTTTGTCATATCCAGAGCTCAGCAGCTTCATTGACATGCATCCCTTTAGTTTTTTACATAAGAATTGGTGGGTATTTCGCCTAATTTATAGGTAAAATAAGCTCCCATATTTTCTTTTAGCATAGTATGCAATAGAAAGTAGGTGTAAACATGACATTAGGGTCACAAGGTATGATGTCATTTCCAGGAATGGGAATGGGCGGTTTTCCAGGCATGGGGATGAGCGGTTCACCAGGAATGGGAATGGGCGGTCAACCAGGCATGGGGATGGGCGGATTTCCCGGAATGGGAATGAGTGGTTTACCAGGT
>NZ_JAGGQW010000056.1 GCF_018613065.1 Bacillus sp. ISL-7
TAAAAGTACATCAAAAAGCCGGGCCCATAAATGGTTGGACCCGGCTATTATGTATGCAGAAGTAGAGGTGCTTGAAGATTGTTCTATTCTAACTTCCCCACGCTGGTATGATCCAGATCAGGTCCCAAGAGTCAAGAAACTTCATCGTGTTTCTTTCTCAGCCCAACTTATTGGGCACCCCTAGTTATTTATATTCAATTAACAATATTATATATGAGTATCGGTTAAAATGAAATACATAATATTATTTAAAGTGATATAGTATTGTTTAGATATTATGATTAGAGTGTGAAGTGAGAAAGTTTAGATATCTTCTAGCTTGGGTTTTAAGAAGTATAATTCTTTTTTCGTACCGTAAAAAAAGAAGGCTTACTTGTGACCTGACGCTCCATAATCTTTAATTGTAATTTTTACGTTGTAGTAAATTGGAACCTCACTGAATGTTTGATCCCAATCTTTTTTGACTTTTTCCCATACTTTCGGATGCTCAATTCTTAAACGATTTCCAAAGCCAGCAACGTCTACTCGATATTCCTTTTGCGTTTTTTTAATTGTATGATCAACCAATCGTTTTACTTCTTTTTCGGTGGATTCTTCTGCCCTTTTTAGGAATGTATTATCAAAAGAGTTACCTGAAACCACCCAATTCTCAGATAATCGCCCTTCTGATTCGATGTTTACATCAAAAGAGATATTGTTTCCCTTAACATGAGAGGTGATTTTACTTTTCATAGACTCTATCTCATATACGATTAGCCCACCAGTCTGTTTATCAAAACTTTTCACCACACCGCCTTTCCCCTTGCCTGTTAACCATGTTATCCCCTCCAATTCCTCTTCATTTAAAAATCCACGCAGTTTTTTTGTCTTTCCTTTTATCACGGCAGCTCCTGCAAATTTCACTTCTCCATTTGCCGAGATCACATTTTGCAAAAGAAAACTGGATCCTGATTTTAGCTTACCGTCTAATTTAATAATCGAGATAGGAGGCAAAATTCTTGTCGTTCGATAGGCATTATCTACCATTCCAAACAGACGAAATGCTGGAACTTCTCCAGTTTTCTTTGATACTAGTGTATTGCTAGCTCTCCCTTTACTAATAAACATAAGGCAGCTTGGTCTAAAATCATTATCCCGAAGATATTGATCAAGTAATCGATCTAAACTATACGATCGTGCAAGTTTATCACCGATTACAATGACTTTCATGTGACTGGCATTAAAAGGAAGATCCGTACTTAATGATAATTCACGAACCTCTTGAAGGATGGAGTCTCCCGTTTCAGAAATATTAACATAAGATTGTTTTTGCGATTCCCCTTCTTTACTCATTGAACTTGCTAATTGTGAGGTAATAAGTTGATAAGTTGTAGTAATCTGATCTTTTTTGGAATAGCCTTCATCTTGTTCGTTTATCTTTTTCTCTATGGTTGACTTTTTCCCTATATCGAATGCCACCCCTACACCTAAGCTTAGCTCTTCAATTTCATGACTGCTCCAACAGCCTGTAAGAGAAAAGAGTAACAGGACAGACAGCGAAATCAAGAGAAATCGTATATTGTTATGACTTAACTTCATTGTTTTCTTCCTTTCCATCTCGCGATAATAAGAAGGAGAAGTGGTAGTAAACCAAATAAAAACAATGCAAAATTGCTAATCATATCCCCAAGTTTAAATAGATCATTGATATTTTTTGGGGTGATGGAAATGACGTAAATAAGCGGAAGTAAAACATACATAACTGAACTAATGTTCTTTTTCGAAAGTTGAGCCAGCCCTAAAGCACCTGCGTAGTAGCTGATGGTAAAGGTAGTAAACATTTGCATAATCCATACCACCAGCAACAAAGAATCAAACCGTTCAAAGATCAAACCGGTTACCTCAAAACTTCGTATCAAATCAAGTGTTGGCCATGTTCTCGTGACCACTTCATCGACGGATAACGCTCCGATCACCATCACAACGGTTATCACATAAAAAATCAATGGAACGGAAATTCCGACTAGGACCATTTTTACTGCTTTGTTTGGCTGTTGCATAAACGCCATGAGGACCAGCAGGACTTCAGGACCTGTAAATGCGAGAGTTGTCGCCTTTACTCCTTTTAGCACAGGGATGAAACCGGTCCCTAATATCGGGCGTAAATTATCGATCTCAAATATTTTTAGGCTCATAAAGGCTACTAGCAAAAAAAGGAAAATCGTAATAGGTAATACAATTTCAAACAGACGGGCAATCGGGTTGATACCGCCTATGATCAGATAGAGACCTACCCACATAAATAGCATCATAATTGCCCAGATAGGGGTACCTTCCAGCAAAAAATACCTTATTACTTCCGCCATTGAACGGAGTTGAAACCCGGAAGTTAAAAGAAAATAACATACTATAAGTAAACTAAGTAACCCGCCCACCCATTTTCCTACAATTTCACGGCTGTATTGATAAATTGTTTTTTGGGGAAACTGTTGGCATAATTTGACCATGATCACCCCTGCGATTATCGCGATCAGCCCGCCTAAAATAACACTTATCCATACATCTGGTGTATTCACCTTCTCTGCAGCTGTTCTGGGAAGTGTGAGGATTCCTGAACCAAGTATAAAGTTGCTGATGATAACAGCTGCTTGTGCTGTGGTAATTCGATCTTTTGGGCTGACAATCATCCTTTCATGTTCCTTTCACATTAGGTTATCCTTTACGTATAGGATTTTTCGTATGCATCATCTTTGGACGACGTTTCATCATCATAAGGGGCATGCGAACCATCAAATCTTTCCATTCACTTAAACGATAAGGAACGGCTGGACTCATATAAGACACGCCAAAACTTTTTAGTTTCACTAAATGGCTTGTCATGAAAAGGAGAAATAGAATGACTCCATATAATCCAAGTATGGCAGCACAAAGCATGGCTACGAAGCGAAGAATACGCAATGTAATCCCTGCACTATATTGAGGAATGGCAAAAGATGAGATCGCAGTTAAAGCCACTATTATCACCAAAATGGGGCTAACAATCCCTGCCTGTACAGCCGCTTCACCAATGATTAACCCACCGACAATTCCCATTGCTGGACCAATTGGCTTCGGTAACCGAAGTCCAGCTTCCCTTAAAATTTCGATCGATATTTCCATAAATAACGCTTCGATAAGTGCAGGAAATGGAACACCAGACCTCGTCCCTATAATGGAAATGGCTAACTTAGTAGGAATCAATCCTGGATGAAACGAGATAAATGCAATATACAAAGCCGGTGTAAAAAGAGCCAGAATGGCTGCTAGATAACGAAGTAAACGGATGAACGTGCCAGGAATCCACCTTTCATAATAGTCTTCTGGTGATTGTAACATCATGCTAAAGGTAACTGGAACGATCAAAGCGAAAGGCGTCCCATCTAGTAAAATGGATACCCGCCCTTCCATCAAGGCAGCAATCACACGATCAGGACGCTCTGTACTCTGTACCTGTGGAAAAGGACTAAGATAATTATCTTCGATAAGCTGCTCTACATAACCTGATTCTGGCACATTATCAAGATCAATTTTCTTAATTCGCTTTTCTACCTCTTGTACTAATTCCGGATCGACAATTTCTTTTATGTAAGCGACAACTAAGTCTTTTTTTGAACGCTTTCCTACTTGAAATTTTACTAACGATAAATTTTCAATTTCACCATTCCCTCTCAAAAAAGATGTATTATCACTTAAGGATTCAGTGAAACCGACCCGTGGACCTCTGACTAATGCCTCTGATACTGGCTCTTCAATCGTCCTTGTTTTTAATTTGGTTGTACCAAGGATTAGCGCATCTAATGATCCATCAATTAAAAGCGCGGTAGAACCTGTTATTACTTTTGATACTAACTCTTTAATAGAACCAATCTCTTCTACTTCACTAATAGGTAGCACATGATTTTTTACAAATTTGTTTAAATTGCTTCCCTTCACAAAGGATAGCTCCTGTTTATATTCTGTTGTGAAATCAACCATCAATGATGTCATAATATGTTTATTAATCAGATCTTTATCTGATAATCCATCCACAAAAATAATGGATGCTCGAATGCCGGTACGCCCAATATTAAACTCTCGAAAGTGCACGTCCCAGTTATGACCGATTTCTTGTCTAACTAATTCTAGGTTTAAAGTGAAATCATCTGTAAACAGATGATTTGAGCCTTGAGGCTTAGATTCCTGTTGATCTTCAATTTTGTTAGGTTGTTTTTCTTTTTTTCTAACCTTTAATTTCCGTTCTCGCATTTTCATCACTCTTCCTTGCGAATCCAATTAAAAAATCTGAAGATCATGTACGGAATGAAAAACACGATAAAAGCTTGTATAAAAACTTTCCAATCTGGAAGATAGGAAACAATAGAATTCCACATATTAACCACCTTTATCTGCCCGAATAACAGTAGCTAAAAACCACGAACCAAAGTATGTAACATAAAGTGATTTCCTTACTGTTCCTTGGATAGCATTATCTTTAGCTTATACGTGGAAGTTTAAACATTATATATAACAACCCTTCATCACTCTGGGCTTCAACGTTTTATATTGCGTAATTGGGCTATTCCAAGGAATGTTTGAAAATAACATCCTGACTTTTACTTCTTCAATTTCAATAGTTCATTAACTGTAATGAATTTATATCCCTCGTTTGATAATGATTGCAATATTCCTTTAATAGTATTTAGTTCTTCGCCAGTACCATCATACATGGGGTGAATCAAGATAATAGAACCAGGTTTTACATTCTTTTTCACATAACTCACTTTGTCAGTGGCAGAAGTGTAGTAAGTATCTGGTTCAAGACTCCAAGTGATCGTATCTCTATTATTCTTATATAAATAATAAGGCAAGCCTACGAGTTTTTTTCCATTCGGAGGTCGGAAATCAATTTTACCTTTATACCCGGATTCACGAATTAGTTCGTCGGTTTTTTCAATTTCCTTCTTTATATATGAAGTTGATTTAAAAACCATCCGCTGATGGGAATATGTATGATTTCCAATTTGATGCCCTGCACTTACAATTTTTTTAGCTTCTTCAGGATTTTTTTCAATTTCATTACCGATTAAAAAAAATGTCGCTTTTACATTGTATTGTTTTAACAAGGGTAGAATTTTTTCTACATTTTTTGTTGGTCCATCATCAAAAGTCAATGCGACTACCTTTTGATTGGTCTCCACCTGGTCGGCTAATCGACCAAATAACTGGAAGGTTCTAGAATTCATTAACTTATAGGTTCCAAGTAATAAAAGGAACACTAACAAAATTCCAACTCCACTATAAATTAGTTTCTTTTTCATAAAAACAGCCTTTCTTTCGAATTTTATTAAATTTATTTTTATAGTAACATAATCTACTAACTTCCCAAGATGAGGTATTTACTGTAAAACTTTAAAACTATCTAGAGTAAATTAAAAAGGTAATTCATCATCATTTGCCTTTTACTAAGTCAATAATGTAAAAAAGTGCCAGTTCTCAAAAGAAACTGACACTTTTCATATAATTATTTAACAGTTTTTCATAAAAGCGATCAACCAATTCATTCACTTTTTCCTGGTCTAGTGCAATCGACATCATCAATTCCCTCTTTTTCTTGAATGGAGTAGTTTCTACTATTATTATAGTGTAAATAATAAACCAAATTTGTGACTTACATCACGAAAAAGACTTTTTGGAAGAATAAAGACACCTTTGTTTATCTAAACAGAAGGTGTCCTTAAAATAGATATTAATTTATTCATTCTTCGAACGGCGATTATAATCCTTTTCAATTCCTTTTTTCCAGCTTCGATCTATCTTTTTGCCACTTCGAAGATTGACCACGGCTTCATTTACCGCTTCATAATTTAATTGCGTTCCTTTATTGTCCGCGTGGTAATCAACGGCGAAGTCCTCATCGATTCCAAATCGAGCAGCAGTCGAAATGGCATCGATATTGGCTCCAAGGAATAGGAATTCCCAGCCATATTTCTCCTTTTGGTGTTGAACCATTTTTTTGATTTTGTCGGCTGTGAATTCACGGCTGGCATTTTCCATCCCATCCGTGGTTATAACGAAAAGTACTTTTTCAGCACGTTCATCCTCACTGGTTCTCTTTTGTACATTAACAACCGCATCCACCTTCATCTTTATAAGATCATGGCGAACAATTTCTAATGGCATAAGTTTTCCCCTCCCCAAACCATTTTTTATAGAGTTCATTATATCAGAAAAAAATTTGATATTCGTAACAGTTGGTGCCTGACACTCTTTTACTGGTCTTTCAATTTATAAAGCATGCGCGTTCGACAAAATTCGAGTTGTGACACAGGCACGCACTTGATATATTTTATATATCTAGTATACTTTTTATACCGAGTGTTTCGATCTCTTAGGAGGTGATTTTTATTAAGATTTGCCCTTATTTAGAATACTCATTCCAAATACTAGGCAAAAAGTGGAACGGGTTAATCATTCACTATTTGTCCCTTTGTGAAAACAATTCAACCAGTTTTACAGAAATGGTTCAAGAAATTTCTAACATTACGCCCAGAGTCTTATCCATGAGGTTAACTGAACTAATTGAGTATGGTCTGGTTAAGAAAGAAGTGATAGATTCACCAACCGTAACGATTTCATATAAATTAACCGAAAAAGGGCAAGCACTTGTTTCTGCTTTACAGCCTATCCAGAAGTGGGCAATTGAGAATAAAGATAAGATTTAATTAAAAAATAGGAGTGATAAAAATGAATAGCAAAAATAATATGATGTGCGATTTGGAAACAGGGGTTTGTGGAAGCGCAGGAGACGAGGGAATGGAGATGATTGACTTTAATCAACCCCAAAAAACGATTAATCTTTATTATGTCACCGACCCAATTTGCTCCCACTGTTGGGCACAAGAGCCAGTGCTCAGTCGTTTTGAAGAGCAGTATGGCGATAACTTTACCTTCCATACGGTTATGGGAGGATTATTAGAAAAATGGGGCGATGGACCTGTCGACCCAGCAAACGGAATCGCCAAACCGTCTGATGTTGCTGGACATTGGAGAGAAGTTGGTGAATATACGCGCATGCCAATTGATGGCACACTTTGGTATGACAACCCGATTCACTCATCCTATCCCCCATCTATTGTATTTAAAGTCATTCAAAAGCAAAATGAAGCGTTGGCTCGTGTGTTTTTACGCCGTGTGAGAGAAGCAGTATTCGCATTCAATCAAAATATTGCAGAGAAGTCGGTTTTAGTTGAAATTGTGAATAATCTTGGAATTGATGGAGAAGCAATTGTAAAAGAAGCGGAGCTGCCAAGCGGACAGCAATTATTAAATGAATATTTCGTGCTAGCTGCCAAATTAGGTGCCAGAGGGTTTCCAACAATTGTAATGATAAATGAGGAAAATAAAGGTGTGAAGATTGTTGGTGCTCGCCCATTAGATTACTATGTTGCAGGGCTAAAACAAGTACTAGATTCAGAGACTCTCCAACCTAAACAACAACCAGCACTTTCTAGCCTGCTTGAAAAAGAAAAGCTTTTATTTTCGAAAGAGATTGAGGTAATGTACGATCTTGAAAAAACAGAAATTAACGCTTTTGCTGAAAAAGAACTTTCATCCACCAGTTATCAAGTGAAGGAAATTCTAGGTGAAACCTATTTTGTGACTAAATAATCTCGAAAACAGTAACGGGTTCCGTTCCCTATCGCTAACATTAAAAATGGAACCAACAATGACTAACAAATTGTAAACTAATTTGATAGTCATTTTTTATTGGTATATCAAGCTTTTTACAGAATAAGTGCTTAAATTTGTACAAATGATAAAGATTACTTATACATAAAAAACAAAATGAGTACTTTTTCTATATGCATTTTGTCATTTTCATGGTTCTTTCCATATAAACAGTGGTTACCATCCCATCCATAAGCCATAAAGAGAGACAAATAATTTAAATTATTAATACAAGTTGTCCACACCTCCCAATTTACTCCTACATTTAATGTAGAAAGGGAGGTGAAATTTTATGAATATAGAGGACGTTATTTCAATAGGAGCAAATTGTATTGTACAAATCAGAAATCGCTTTTTTCTTTTAGTAGAAATCGAAGTGGAAGCAGGTAATGTTGCATTCGAGGAATTCGTGTTTATTCGTATATCACGACAAGAGGCTAGGACATTGTTGGATGCAGGAGTCCATCGATGTGAAATTACAACTCGCATTCCAAGATCTGATGATGTAGAAGTAGAATTTATTTGTATCTTGATTGTAGATGGAGAGGCATTTGCAGTGTTTGATGTAGAAAACGACACGGACGAAGCAGTTCTTGTCGAAATCCCATTAGCAGCAGCACGTCGATTAATTCGCAGAGGTGCAAGGGAATGTACTGTCATTGACAGATTACGAGATTAAGATCTTTAAAAAGAATGAATAGATTTCACAAGAGGGCTATTTACGCGAATAGTCCTTTTGTTTTTTATAATTAGGCTGCTTTAAACTAGCATGTTGTTTTGGTCCAGGCGCTTCGCTTTCCGAGGGCGGGTTCGGGGAGCCTCCCGCAGGAGTCTCGCGCCTTCCGCTCCAATCAACACGGTTACAATATCAAAAACAATTACCTTTAACACAGCCTATTATAAAAATAAAAGAATCATTATATTTTTCTAAATCGTATCCACACATAAATATTTTGAATGATGATGGGTAATTTTTTATAGTCTGAAGGTTATTAAGGTACATTTATAGGAGGAAATAAATGAGACTCAGAATACTGTATAAATTGTCGATGGTCGTTTTGGTTACAGCATCTATTTTAATAGGAGCCTTTTATCCTAATACGAAAGCGATGAGTGTGGAAGCAGCAAGAATCCCAGGGAATAATCAAAAGGCAGATCTTGTGATAAAGAATGGGCACATCTTAACCATGAATGCGAAAAAGGATGCCTTTGTCAAAGGGACAGTTGTAATAAAGGATAAGAAAATCATTGCAATTGGCGATGAGAATTTGGAAAAACAATATAAAGCATCTAAAGTCATTAATGCCAATGGTAATATTGTGATGCCGGGAATGATTAATACTCATAATCATGTTCCAATGGTTGCGTTTAGAAGTATTGGTGAAGAAGGAGTAGGCCAATGAGCTCGAACACCATGGATGTATTCGGAACAGCCGGATATGCGGCAAGAATTCACAAATTGGTCAACAAAGATCAAAGCGTGATGCCGCCAAGTAAGGTTGTCGAACTTGCCACAATTGGTGGAGCAAAAGCTCTAGGGCTGGATAAAAAAATCGGTTCACTAGAAGTTGGGAAATATGCAGATATTATTATTGTAGACACTCATGCGCCTAATACCTTTCCAACCTATGATCCGTATGCAACGTTAGCGTATGCAGCAGGACCGCAAAATGTAATCGATGTCATCGTCAATGGGAAATTGATTGTAGAAAACAAAAAGCTAAAGACCTATGATTACAAGAAAGATCTGAAGGATATGGAAGGAATCTATAAACAAGTAGCAGAAGTAGAGAAAACTCTTCCCTATCATCAACAAAAACCAACGAGTGAATGATGTATTCAACACAAAAAAGCGAAGCTTGAGGGAATCATCCTCAAGCTTTTAACCCTTTTTTACCGGCACTCATATCCTTTTATAACATGACAACCCTCACTGTGGAGTTTTACTGTACACTATTTTTGTGACTTCCCCTTCATGCATGTGTCCCTCACACCGTTTTCTCCGCACATCACTATCCATTTTCCATCATCGAAACAAGATTCTCTTTGAGTAGAGTAGCTCAGCCAATAGGCATGTACATCATTATTGTTACCATTCATTTTATTCACAAAGAGCTAAACCGTCCCTAGCTGTCAGAATATTATCAACAAAAACTTGTCATTTTAATTTCGATCAGTTATATTGTATGTTAGTTTTTTGTAATGGTCTGTCCCTCTTCTTGCATAAAGATATACAAAGGGGGGATTTTTATTTTATATTCAAATAAACTTATTAGAATTTCTATTGCTTATGTTTTTATTACCTCAGCACTTATGAAATTAATGAGTACCGAAGTAGCAAATCATTTTCTCGGATTAGGACTTCCCTATCCCCACATGATGTTAAAGCTTGTCATTTTAATAGAAATGGTTTGCGGAATTCTACTATTGGTTAATAAAGCTGTTAAAAATGCAGTGGTACCTTTAATTGGTATTATGATTGCAGCCATTCTATTAACAAAGGTTCCCTTACTGCACACTGGCTTCCTTCCATTCGCTTTTGGTGCTCGTTTAGACATTGTACTGTTAGTTTTGCTAGTTTATCTATACAAGGCCACATAAGATTTTCCTGTTTTTGGGGGTACAGTTCCAAACGTTTGTAAGGATTTATTTTAGCTAATCGGTACTTATGAAGTCTAGTGAACAAAAAAAGGATAGAAAAGGAATCACATATTCCCGCTCCCTACCCCTTTAAAAATAATTCCATTTTCTACTTCATTACTTAACTAATTTTAAGAAGTTTTACTCTCGTCATACGGGATTGGTACCTGGGACGGTTCCTTCAATTTTCTTTTCATCATTACATAATAGAGTACTGATGGAACCACCAATCCTAATATCCAGGCTATATCGGCTCCCCCCATTGCTTTCGCACCAGGTCCTACATAGAACGATGTGTTCATAAATGGAACTTCGGCGATAATTGAAACGAGGAAGGATAGAGCAGTAATTTTGTTTACTTTTCCATACTTTCCATTTAAATCAAAAATATCTTTAATACTATACTCCCCGTGACGCAGGACATAAAAATCAATCAGGTTAATAGCTGTCCATGGAATTAAAAAGTAACTTATAAATAAGATAAAGTTGATAAAATTGGACAAGAAATTTCCCTGACCCCAAATAGCCAGTAAAGTTCCAACTGTTCCTATTCCAAAGATAAAGAACATCCTTACTTTTGGGGTTACTTTTATTTTTGAAAAAGGCTCAACTGTAGATATGGTTGACATAAAGGCGCCATATAAATTAAAAACATTGATGGAGAACTGACCTAGGATGATCACAGCAATTAAAAGAAACGAAAAACTTCCAAACTGATTAGCGAGATTCGTGCCAGAGTTACTTAGGAAATTCGGAATGGCCGTAGTCAGTAAGACTCCTAAAACCATCATCCAAACAGTGCCCAAAACAGTCCCTGCATACGTATACCAAAACGTTTTTGAATAATTGGTATCAATTGGCAAATACCTTGAGTAGTCAGCGACATAGGGTGCAAATGAGATCTGCCAGGTTGCTACTACACTAACACTTAACATAAAGATTGGTAGATTGAACTCAGCTGGAGACCAGCTTCCAGACGGAACGGGTAATTGGAAGACAATAAACGTAGCAGCTATGAAAACAAGAAAGAACACCCAAGTCAAATACTTTTGCATCTTATGAATAAGATCATGGCCAATCATTGTCACGATAAAAGTGATGATATTAAGAACAATGATGCTCAAAGTTAAATTAAGGTCTAAGGCACTGCTCAATACTTGTGCACCTAACAAACCACTGCTTGCAAAAAAACCCAAGTACATGAAAATAACTAGAATTAAGGGAATCACGGCTCCAATAACACCAAATTGTGCACGGCTTTGAATCATTTGGGGGATACCGAGTTTAGGTCCTTGAGCAGAATGTGAAGCCATAAAAATGGCCCCTATTAAATTACCAACAATAATAGCTACAACACTCCAAAAAAGATTTAAGCCAAAAGTGACACATAATGCTCCTGTCACAAGTGTGGTAATATGCATATTTGCAGCAAACCAAACTGCAAACAATCCTCTTGGTTTTCCATGACGTTCATTGGCTGGAATATACTCAATACTTCTTGTCTCAATTTTCATAGATCTGCCCCCTGAAATATATTATTTTGGTGACTTATCTTAGGAGTGAACTTCTTCCTTATTCAACTTGCGTTCATCTATGTTTTCTTTTTCCTTTAAAACAAAGCTGAGTAAATCCAATGCAAGCCGTGCACCTACTTGACCGGTCATTCCAGCTGGGTCATATGGCGGTGCTACTTCGACCAAATCAAAGCCAATCACTTTTCCTCTTTTAGCTATTCCTTCAAGCAATTCATTTACTTCATCGTAAATAAATCCTCCTGGTGAAGGGGTACCTGTTCCGGGTGCTACTGAAGGATCCAAACCATCAATATCTAGGGTAATATAGTATTTTTCTCCTTCTGGAAGTAGTTCTAAAACACTTTCAATTCCCATTTTCCTAATTTGGCGCGGTGATAAAATAACACTTCCATATTCTCGTGCTGCATCCACATCTTCCTTCAAACTGCTGGAAATTCCTCTAATTCCAAATTGGAAAATTTTCTGAACATGGTCCATTTCAGATAAACGACGGATACAGCTACCATGCCCATACCTTTGCCCGGAACGATGATCCGCCCAATCCAAATGTGCATCGATTTGAATAACATGAAAAGGTCCTAACTCCTCTAAAGCTTTGCCGACTGGAATGGTAATGGAGTGATCTCCGCCTAATACAACCGGCATCGCTCCTTTTGAAACAATCTTTCTAATGGCTTCTTCTGTATTTTCATGGCATTGCATCATATCTCCATGAACCATGTCCACATCCCCGCAATCTACTACTTTCCATCTTGGCCCCAAATACGTAATATCTTTTTCAATATCGTAAGCACCATTTAATCCAAAACTGTAAAGTGTAGATCCTTCACGAATCCCCCTTGGACCCATTCTTGCTCCAGATTTCCATTGAGTACCCATATCATTTGGAACTCCAATAACGGCTACATCCGCATCTAGTTCATTAATATCTGAACAAACAGGATATTTTCCAAAAGTGCAGATACCAGTAAAAGGTAAATTCAAAAATTGCTTTTCATCTTGATTTGACATAAAATAGCCTCCTTTAAGTTTCTATTCTTAAAGAGTGCAATTTTCATGCCAACTAATAAAGTCAGCGTTTAAGAGAACTTTGTAGTCAAAAACGACTACCTTTGCTCAACATATTTTAGTATTTTCCGATTGGCAGTAGATTGGCTGATTCCCAATATTTCTGCAAGTTTAATGCTACTAGGATATTTATGATACATTCGCACAATATACTCCTTTTCAAGTGTTTCTAAATAATCGTTTAAGGGAATTTCTTTCGTTGATGGGGTGAAGGAATCCTTTTTTGTTTCCTCTTCTCCCCAATCAAGGTCTATTTCGTTTCCACTAGATGTGATCATTTTCTTTTCAATATAGTTTCGTAATTCCCTGACATTTCCCGGCCAATTTTGCTGGCTTAGCCAAGCAGCCATTTTTGGGGTAAAATATGTATTCAATTGATATTTACGATTCAATTGTTCACTAATCTCGTAAATTAATGGAATGATTTCTTCCTTTCGTTCCCTTAGTGGTGGAATCTCTACTTTTACGACATTGATTCGGTAATAAAGATCTTCTCTAAATTTCCTTTCCATGATCATCTTTTCTAAGTTTTGATTTGTAGCACAAATAATTCTGCAATTTACCTCAATTTTTTTTGTTCCTCCAATTCTCATTAGGGTTTGGTTTTGCAAAACCGACAATAATTTTACCTGAAGATTCAATGGCAGTTCACCAATTTCATCTAGAAAAAGAGTTCCCTTTCCTGCTATTTCAAAGTACCCCTTCTTACCCCCTTTTTTAGACCCGGTAAAAGCTCCCTCCTCGTAACCGAAAAGCTCTGATTCAAATAAAGATTCAGGTATTGCACCACAGTTTACATCAATGAAGGGTTCAGCCTTTCTTGATGACATTTGATGAATTTTATAAGCAATATGGTTTTTACCAACCCCCGACTCACCCTCGAGTAATACAGTAACGTTTATATCTGCTACCTTTGACACAACTTCAAATACTTTTTCCATTTTTCCATTACTTATAAAAAATTGTTGAGTCGCCTGTTTTCGTAATTTTTCATTTTCTTCTTGAAATTTTAGTAATGCCTTTGCTACTTGCTCATTTTCTTTTCTTAAAGACTCAAATTCGGTTATATCTCTTGAAAAACTCGTAGCGCCTATTAATATTCCTGATTGATCATAAACCGGATATCCGGAAATGATTAGTTTTCTATTATGATTTGTTTCTTGAATTAGCGTTACTTCCTTGTTAGTTCTTAACACGCTTGCAATGACAGAGGGAGAAAAAAGTCCTTGTTTTTCAAGTTCGAAAATATTATGATTAACGATTTGCTCACACGGAATACCAAAGACTGTTTCAGTAGATTGACTTGCATATAAAACCATTCCCGTTGCATCCGCAATAAAGATCTCATCAAAAGAATGTTCTAAAATATGGTTTAAAAGTATCGAATCATCCCAGCTTTTATTCATTTTCATCACCTAGTCATTTTTGATTTAATCATAATCAAAAATGACTAACAATTCAAACTATTTTAAATTTTTTTATTTCATTTAAGGCAATTTCCAAAATGATTAGAATTTTTAATTAGCAGGAATAACTGAGGGTTGAAAAAATGGGGTTAGCGTACGAGGAACAGGGGTGTCTTTGAAGGGGGCTGTAACAAAGGTTCCCTTACTTCATACCGGCTTCCTTCTATTCGCTTTTGGTGCTCGTTTAGATATTTTGCTGGATAAGTGGTAAATATAAAAACAAGAGAAATACAAACTGGTGTAGTTTTGCAAAGAAAGGATTCACGAAAATGATTATAATGGAAAGAGAACAAAGCTATTTTATGGTAACTCAGAATGATCACGCCAAAATTGCAGGGGAAATCGCACGAAACTGTAAAGATGATTATTTTTTTGATCATACACGAACCCAAGAAGTGCAACTGGCGATCCAAGAACATGACAGAGGCTGGATAGAACTGGATACGTCTCCTGTATGGAATGATAAAACGGAGATGCCGTACTCTTTTATCGACTACCCGATAGTGCTTAAAATTTCTTTTTATAAAAAGGGATTGAATGAAGTTGAAAAAATGAGCAAGTATGCTGGACTTTTATGCAGTTTACACTATTCATCATTCATCCAGGATGCTACAGAACCCGCGGTCAGGGAATTTTGGAATGAGGAAAAGCAAAGACAGGAGCAACTTTTAAAGGGATTGCAAATAGTGGGAAACGAGAATAAGAATGAAACTTTAATGTACCACTTAGATCTGTTAAAATTTTGTGATTATCTTTCCCTGTATATTTGTTTAAATGAACCTGGAGATAATAAAAGGATACATCCCTTTTTTCGAAATGGATTTCCACAGTTATTTCCTTTTGTTACGGACAAACCCATCGATGCTCATTGGAAAAACCAAGAAACGGTTTCGCTCTCCTTCTCCCCTCTGAAAGGTGAATTAGAAGTAAAACTGCCTTATAGGGCAGTAAGAAAAGAACAAATAAAGGAACATGGCATCTTACAGGCATACAAGGATACCCCTGTTACTATAAGGAAGATAGCGTTTAATTAGGTGAAAACCTGTGGAAAGCATTTTCCGAAAAAATGCAATCCACAGGTAAATCGTTTATCTAAGATCTGCGTTTAGGTTTAAAGGTTTTACAACAGGTTTCGGCTGAATGACCTGCCGTATCGATATGATTCTTTTCACCTAATTCGGCAGACATTTCTGTATCATACCTTGCATGGTTATCTAGTTCAACCATAATTTTTTCCGCTGTACAAACATTTCCTTGTCCATAAAACGAACAGTTGGAAATCGCACAAGATACTTCAACTTTAGGCATTGTCTTACCTCCTAGTTAATGACCTGTTGCTTTATTATTTTTTGTAAAAACAATTTTTTCATACACTGGATACAAAAGATTAAAAAACAGATACTAGTAAATAATTATCACCCATTTGAAGGTGATCTGTTTTTATAATTAGTACATTCTATTAACCAAGAACGTCTCTCCTACTTCATCAAATGCGTGCTTATAGTCAAACGCAAAAGGAGTGGGTCCATGCTGAATATAATTGTTGTATCTCTTGAATGCCTCCTCCCAGGATACATCCTTCACCTTCTCCGTCCACCACACCACATATGTAGGTTGTTTCTCTTGATGAGTTTCAATCCACTTGTTCCTGTCTCGTATGGCTTGCTTGTGTTGACCTGAATACGTAAAACGATATAAAGATTGAAGGCTTTTCCATACCGTTAGTGTAAGAATAGGAACACCCTCCCCTTGGATAACTTCCTCAGGGAATGGCACTCCATTTGGTGAAAACTCCTCTATAAGATGCCCTGATTTAGCAGCCTGGCGAATCACTTCGTATCCCACCTCAAAAAACTCACGAGAGGCAGGATGCTCATACGGATGTTTTAGTCTACCGACAGTATAGATCGCAACAAAAGCCATAATTATCTCTCCATTTACACTTTTTACCTACATATATTCAAGAAACTCTGGACTAATTCCTATTGAACAAACTGATCATCATTTTTATGAAAAAACTTTCTTTTTATAGATAGGCCTCCAATTCATAAATTACTAGGCACAATTAATTATCTTTGTAAAATTTTCAAGAAAAGTGAGTCTCCATACACTCATTGAAGGGTGGCTGCACTTTTTTTATTTCGACAAAAATCTTCAAAACTCGAGCGGTGACCGGCACTCACTCAATAATTTTATATATACGGGCTCCAATTTCATCTCTAAGTATATTATAAAGGGTGTTAGCCTAATTACCCTCCATACAATCGAAAGGTAGTGTTTCAATGTATAATAACGCAATCCCTTATCTTAGTGATTACTCTAATGCTATTCCCCAGGCTCCAATGTCTTACGGCTATGCGACTCCTTTTCAAGGACATTGTGCTAATGTTCGTGGGTGGGGAAGTTTTATCATTATCATCGTGTTGTTTATTTTATTAATCATTATCGGTGCAATTGCTTTCTGCTTTTAATTAGGGCAGACCTAATAGTAAGCTCTTCAAAAAAACATAATGATCTTGTCGAGTTAAATGACAAAAGCAGGGACATGGTACGATCCCATGTCCCATTCTTGTCAGCATAGGACCATGTGAATTCGGCGGGACATTGAAGCAGCGAACGAAATTTGGGGAAGATGTAATATTCGTCTACTACCATCGAGTATTTTAGTTCCTTTTATACAAACTGAAATAAAGTAAGTCTAGTTTTGCATTATAAAAAAATCGCTCAGTCAATTTAACTGAGCGAACTCCTAAATTACATAACGGTTCTGGATAATGGATATGTTTGTATTGATTATTTTCAAGTCCGTCATTACCAAGTGTAAAAATATATTCAAATGTGATTTGCATTATTGATCATTTCTCCTTCTAGTCAATAACTCTTGCCACCTCATTACCACATTTATGACATATCCCTTCCAATACAATTAAATGTGCAGACCTCTGGATATATTGATGGTATACTTGTTTAATATCTAAAACTATATGGTGATAAATTTGGTTTATTTATTGATATTGATTTTCATTATGGTTTGTATTATTTTATTTTTCACTTTTAAAAAACTTTATATTAGAACTTCTACCATGGCCATGGTTATGGCATTTGGGATTGTTACGCAAGGTGTTCTATTAAACTATTTTGGAATCCAGTTCTTCCAACACATTTTTGGAAAAATTCTAAGCATTATTAACCTATCCCTTTGGTTTGCCTTTATTCTTTCGTTTATTATTGCTAGTCTGGATGGAAAATTTAAAGACATCCATTATTCCAATCTAATCAATCGTTTTGGGATTGGTACATGGGTTGCTGGTACATCTATTAATGGCATTTTATTTTATAAACAATTTTTCCAATGGGGATTTATTTCGGTCATTATTGCTATTATTAATATGGTCCTGTGGATTATTTATATTGGGATCAGTGTAAAAACTTTTTTAGAAATTTCTCGGACAAAATCATATCGGAATGTCCATGGAATTCTTCTTCTTACTACGGTTAGCACTCAATCGATAGTCCTTTTACTTAACACTGTTTTCAAAGAATTTCCGGACATCTTTAACCTATCCTTACTAATCATAGGGTTTTGTTTTTATCTTGTTTGTGTTTTCTTTATTATAAATAGATACATAAAAAATTCTTGGTCTATTGAAATGGATTGGAACAATACGAACTGCATTTTACATGGGGCTTTATCTATTTCCGGGATTGCCTGTTTAGTCACAGGCATCATTAGTATTGAAACCATAAGATGGATATGGAGAGCAGCCCTTACTATTTTCATAACGGTTGAGTCTATTGAAATCTACAGGCTTTTTAAACGGATTAAACACTATGGTTTTAAAAAAGCTATCTTTATTTATGATGTTACGCAGTGGAGTAGAGTTTTTACTTTTGCAATGTTTTATACTTTAACATCCCTTATCCATACCCATTTATTTATTGGATCTTTTGTGATTGACACGATCTTAAACGCAGGCGTATTGGTATAATTCTTCTAATGTTTGAACTAATGCTTTGTTTTAGTGATCTCATAAAAGCTATTAAACAATCATCCAGACAAATTGGTAAAGAAAACGAAGTAAGCTCTCCATTTTAATTGGGGAGCTTTTTAATTTTGAATTTTTATTTTTCGCTGTCAATAAATCATGTGTCTGCCAGCCAAGTCTCGAAACTTATAAAACAACAAAAATGGAGAGTACTATTGGTTTGAAAAATTGAAATCGTCTTCATCGATAACTTGTATTTTGAAATTATTAGAACTCACAAAACTGCAGGTTACATGGTGAATCTTCGTTGGGTTTGCCGTATCGGTAATAATAAAATACCCTTTCCCTTGCTGTTTCAATTGTTCAGTACCTTGATATACCCTCAAGTACTGATAATTCAGGCTTTCTTGCTTCCTAGTGTATTCTTGTGATTTGTAATTTAAAAAATTTAGGCACCAAGCATGGCACCAATATTTCCCCTTGTTTTTTGAATATTAATAAAAGATGCATATGTAATTTTACACTTGCTGCTTTGGCTTTTTGTGACGGTTAGTACGAGTACCGTAAGACCGCGCATCCACGTCAGATTTACAGATATTAGAGCGATGAAAAGGTGAGTAAGTCTATGGCTGGATTTATTTTTTTCTACAAACAGCAATCAAAAATGTGAAAACTACTGCAAATGTTTTTTTTGTATAATTTGAAGGAGCATAATCTTTTTTCTCAATTATCTGTGTGTGGAACAATCGTATGAAACAAGACTTTTCAGGGCGTTACAGTGAACTTTGTTCTAGTAATATATTTTTTTTGGTCATAACATTGAAGCTTAACTAGTAGGTTAATATCCATTATTGGGAGTTTTTCACTTAAATAAAAAAAGCTCTCTTTTATTGGACTTATCCCTTATAATTAAATTTGTTAATAAATTTTGACAAAGGATATTTACTATGGACTTTATTTATATTAATCAAAATGTTTTAGATAACTTGTTTTACATTTTAGTAAGTATTTTTGTTTTCTTCGTTTTAATTGATAATTTTAAAACGATTAAAAATTATCAAAAAATCCTTATTACAGCATGCATGAGTTTACCAAGTATTTTATGTATGAAATTCCCTATTTATATTGATGAATATTGTGTACATGATTTAAGGCAAATTCCTTTTTTAATTGGTATACTTTATGGCGGATGGCCTGTCGGGGCTGCCTTGTTGATAATTTCGTTGGCGATTAGATTTTTTATTTATGGATTCAATTCTCTAACTCTTATTGTTTATTTCGTGATCTTTATTATAACGGCACTTCTTTCAAAAAAGTTCAGCATGTTCAATAGAAAAAATAAGCTTATTTTCTCAGTTCTGTTATCTTTGTGTCTTGGAATACTAACAACTTCTATAGCTGTTATCATATCTGATTCATTTAGGGTGACTGAAGCTTATATGTTTTATTTTATTTTCCTTCCTCCAGTAGTCATGTTTTTCGTTGTATATATAATAGAAATATTAAGTGACGCAATTAGTATAAAGTCAAAAATAGCAAAGCTAGAAAAGATGGAAGTTGTTAGCCAGTTAGCAGCGAGTATTTCCCACGAAGTTAGAAATCCATTAACAGTTGTAAAGGGGTTTATTGATCTCCTAAAAGCCCCTAACCTTTCTCAAGAAGTTAGAGAACAGTACTTTCAACATGTGGTTAGAGAGCTTAAATCTGCAGAGACAATTATTAGTGATTACTTAGCATATGCTAAACCTGCAACCGAAGATATAGGTATTATTTTTATAGATCGTGAAATAAGAAGTATTATTGAAATGACGAAACCATTGGCCAATATGAATTCGGTGAAGATATCAGAAGAGTTAGTGCCAGGAATTACACGCGGAAATATTCAACATTTCAAGCAATGTTTTTTAAACCTGATTAAAAATAGTATAGAGGCTATGCCAAACGGTGGGGAGCTTAGTTTAGTTACACTCGTAAGTAAACTCGATATCAGTATCGAGATAAGCGATAACGGTGTTGGAATGAGCAAAGAACAAATAAACCGTTTTGGCGAACCTTATTATAGCACTAAAGAAAAGGGGACTGGATTAGGTTCAATGGTTGTTGTAAAAACAATAGAGACAATGAATGGGAAAATTAAGATAAATAGTGTTTTAAATAAAGGAACAACGATAAGAATAACACTTCCTATTTATACTTCATGAACAAGGTGCCAGATGCCATCCAGATATTGGATGGCATCTGGCACCTTTATTATCAAATGGTTTGCCGAAAAGTCAAAAGGCTATTGGGGAGAAATTCAAATTGATGCTCTATACTTAAAGTAATTGTAAAAACTTGTATTATGGAAAACTTTAAAAATGAATTAGATTTTCTTTATAATGAAAAATAGATGGATAGCAAGTGTGCCCGTCAAGGTATAAAGCGTAGGTGGGGCTAATACACTTCCATGTTTTCTCACACTTTTACGCACACAAAAAACCTCCAAATATAATAATTTGAAGGCTCTGAACACACCACAGTTTTAGCTTCTCGGTCGCACACAGTGTCGTTCAAAATGAACAAAAGACTGTGTCGGTGAGAATTTGATAACTCATTAAGAATCTTATTTTGGCGGGACTGCGTGGGAATCGAACCCACCAGACCTGGCACGCAGGTCTCAAGCAGTTTTGAAGACCGCGTGGGACACCTGATAACAGTGATAAATTAAACCGATTACTATTTCGACGAATATGGAAGTTCTGGATTAATTAAAATATTATTGTTCAGTCTTTTAAATTTATATCTATAATCTACATATGTTCTAGGATATATCGTTCCAACCCCTTATCACAACAATAAACATAACAACCCTTCATCCCTCTGGTCATCAATGTTTTATATGTATTTCGAACAAGTTCTACTAGTGGATCCAGCTGTCCTTTTTTCGGCTTAGCAGGCTTTGCGCCTTTATCCTTAAACTCATCTCTTCTTATAATGAGCTGTTTAGTTTCTTCATCATAGCCCAAATCTTTTCCAATAATCACACCGACATATTCCATTTCCAGACCTTGGACTGTGTGAATACACCCGATTTGATTTGCACACTCTGGATGTATGGCCCAGTCAATTCTATTTGGGTCATTCCATGGCAAGACAAAGTTATGCTCCTTTAGGACTACATCTTCCGCAAGTTTTCCATCCACCATATTTTTTGTCCAATCCCATGCGTAACCAGCTAACAGTCTGCCCCCTCGTTTATCAACAATTTCTTCTTTCAATTCTTGTGGACTAGAAACAATTTTAAAATCAAAATCCCCTTCAAGCTTAAATGTTTCTTCATTATTATTGAGTATGCTATCTAGCCATGAGATGTAATTTCCTGATCCTGAGCAGCGGTATTGGGATTCAAGTTCGACAGTGTGGATGTCAGCTCCAAATCTAGCCGCTTCTTTTTCTACCTCTTTCACACTTCCAATATCTTTTTTAGAAATTTTCTGGAAGTCATCAATAAAAAACACACTTATTCTCGATGATCTAATAATTTGCGTTACTTGATTTTCACCTTCGATCTTCTTTTTCATATGGCCTTGCTCTTTTAGACGATGAGCTTCGTCACATATAAGGACATCAAAATAATTTTCAGGTGCATGGACATATGATGCAGATCCTTTAAACAAATCTCTTACTTCCACATGACCTGAAGAACCAATTAACTTTTTACGAAGGACTTCTCTGAATGCTTGATTCGGAGTTATATACTCCACATAAGCTTTCGATTTTAGCATATAGCTCATTAAATTTAGTCCAATGACCGATTTCCCTGTACCTGGGCCGCCTTTTATTATAATGACATGTTTTTGATCCGTCTGTGCCTTGAATTGGCTGTATTTACTTACTACTTTTTCATAAGCAACCTTCTGTTCATCTAGTAAAACAAACTCTTCATTGCCTTCAATTAATGATCCAACTGTTTCAACCAATTTTTTAGAAGGTCTAATTTTTCCATTTTCAATGGTGTCAGCAATCTCCCTGCCATTCCCTTTTGAAACCAGCTTCCGGATATTCCTTGCCAAATCCCGATCATTAAATTGGAAGTAAACAGGAGACTCCTGTATATAACTGCTGTAGCGATTATCCAGCAGCGGCTCCCTGATACTTGCCATAATATAAGGAACATACGTTTTGCTTTCTAGAATAAATAGATCGATCTATACGAAATCATACTTTGTTCGCTACTATATTATTTTCTACAATTTTCCAGTTTGTTTCCCCACCTATTCAAGGGCTAAAGAGACAGCTTCAATATCCCTCTTATACTGATACCGTGTTTAATTCCGTTAATTGATAGGAACTTTCGGTTGTTACTTCTCTCATTAGTTCAATCAGTCGAGAGTGATGGGAGAAGAAAATGATTTGGGATTGTTTTAAATCAGCAGGAACTTCCACTACAAACTTACCTTGTCGGGACATTTGATTGATCTTTCGTCGTCAAAGTGGTGTGCCTTACCGGCCTATCTACTAAAGCAATTAACAACAATCAACTAGCAGCTTCCTCTGGTCAGCCATTTCAACGAATCAATTTTCGGGGAATGATGCTGTCTTCTCTTCCAAGTTTTATTGCCATGGCCCTTGTTTTAGCTTTCAACAAGATTCCTGGATTAACGATGCTAGGAGAAGTATTTGATCTTATGATTAACGCCCTCCCTGTTATACTTGCCGTCGTCGCAGCTAAACAAGTAGCGGACCTTGATGATGTATCGATTGTGGCAGGGATTGTCGCCGGAGTCTTATCAGTGAAAGGCGGAATTATTGGAGGTATTATCGGGGTATTTTAGCAGGACTGTTGGTCCAATACATATTTAGAAAGTGTGTTGAGTGGAAGTTCCCCGCTACAACCGTCAATATTGCAGCAGGTGGAATTGCCGGGTTGATTTCTGGTTTGGCAGTCTTTTTCCTCAACGCGCCAGTCGTCTTATAGCTCGGTGAAGGAATCCGCTCTTTATTAGGCCTGCTTGTTTCTACTAAGGGGACACCTGCTGGACTCATTGCTGGGCTGTTAATTTGGCCAGCTATTATTGGCGGTGTCTATCACGCGGCTATCCTTCCGATTGTACTGTTAGAAATGGAAAGCCAGGAAACAGCTTCTTAGGTGCCGTTGATATGGTAGGATTGGTAATGGTATCAGCGGGGATTACCCTTGCCAATATTGTTTCACCTCGAGATAAAGGTGAAGCAGTATTGGCTGCACCTGGTTTTGCCATTAATATGGGCTTAGGTACCTTTGTAAAGCCGCTTATCCGTTTATGTTTTCCAACAAATATATCTTTGCTGGAGCAATCCTCTCATCCGGATTAGGCGGATTACTTGTTGGACTTTTTATGTTCGTGGAACGGCCTATGTTCCATCATTTATGGCAAAACTTTTATCCAATAATATGACAGGCTTTATCATCGCAATGGCTGGAAGTTTAATATGTTCATTTCTCATAACGCTTTCCATAAATAAAATCTCTGTGAAAAAGAACAAGGATATGGTTAGAGAGCAGAAAGCGAATAAAGTAGCAGGTTAATCATTGTATGCGTTCGTCCATAAAAAAAATGGCCGAAACAAATAAATAGTTTAATGCTTTCCTTTACCTAAAACAAGAAGCTGACCAAAAAAAGTCATCATTCAACGACCGTTCAGGAATTCCCTGAATATATACTCTACTTCAGAAACTAATTTACTTTTTCTTGGTCCTCCTGCTTACCAAGCTCCCCGACTTAATTTATATAAATGTATAGGTATGGATCATTCATTTTCTCGTTGAACGAATGAGGCTTTTCAGAAGATGCCGCACCAGGTTTTTGAGCCTGTCTTCACGAAAGTAATCGATGAAGTCATTTCGCATCGATTATCCTAAAAATAGATTCTGCAAAAGACACTTTTGGGGTATCCCCCAACATAAAAAATAAAAATCCCTTTACTCGATTTGTTTGAAGCCATCTAATATGATAGAAAGCAATCCCTTACTTGCTTCATAAACAAGTTGCTCCTTAGGGACCGGGCGTTTTTCCTCTTTTCTTGACTCAATACCGTTTCTATACACATACTTTCTTCGAAGGATTCCTTTTTTCTGATTATAATAAAGGACAAACCGCTTCAGATTCGATTTCATGTCAGAATTTTTCCAAATGATGTAAAAATTCTGCTGATCCTTCCATTCTTCAACTGAAATCATCGAGTACAGTAAACTTAACTGTAAAATGTTAAAATCATTATTAAAAACTTTAACATCCCTTTCTAAGGTTACTTTTGGTTGATCGATTGTTGGAAGATACTCGTCAACAACTCCAAACTGCTGAAGTTTTTCTATAAATTTATCGTAGTTATTAATTTAAATTTCCTCCTCTGTTTAAACGATATTTCACTTTCCTTTTATTAATCCTAAAGATAATATCAATTTTATATTCTCCCTTAAATCGATACATCAATATTCCACTTTTATCCTTTTCATGAGCAACGAACTTCTTTAAGTTCATATCTTTTTTTAAGATTTTAATCTTTTTTTATTATGTATTCATAAATTATACCCTATTCATCTTCTTCATGAACCCATTCAATCCTATAGTAGCATTCCACTAACGCTTCATAAAACCCCCATCCAGTACCATCTGCCATTGATACAACTTTACTTAGTCTGGTAGAAAATTCTCGGTAAAATTCTTCTTTCTGATCACATTCCATTGCTACCTGGTCATAACCTGTCTAACTTTACGGGTTCACATCAATTTTAAGATTTAAAGATACCCCTTTTTCTCTAAGGCAATTACACCATAGTTGTGATGGATGACATCTGAACTAATTGCAGATCACAATATCATCGAAATTGATTCGACTGCCCGATGTACCTGTAACGACGCTGAGTTCCAAACACGTTTACTATTACATCCTAAAATTTATAAATAAAAAGAGCAACTTGTCCGTTGCTCTTATTTTGAGTCAGATATATGAATTTTTTACTTATATCGGAACCTCTGATTTTTTACCGTAGGACTGGAATTTTTTGCGTATTGGTCAAAACCGCTATCATAAAATTGAGCGACCTTACTTGACCAGTCACTGGTATCTTCTCCGCTGGTCCGCTCAGACATATAGGATGAGATCGTTTGATCATATTGGTCAATGATTTCCTTTTGAATTTTCGCATCATACTGTTCTTTCTGAAGGGTTGCCTTAATTGGCAGCCTTGGTTTTTGACCAGGGACGGATCGTGGATATCCGACCACCAGACCTGAGATTGGGAAAACATATTCCGGAAGATTCAATAGATCAACAAAGGTTTGGGGCTTTCTCCGTAATCCTCCGATTGGGACGATCCCGAGTCCCATCGATTCAGCCGCAATCACCGCGCTACCCAGAGCAATCCCTACATCTGTTGAACCGATAATAATGGCTTCTAAGTCCTCGATAATTTTAAACTCCGTACCATTTTTTTCAGCAGCCAGCTTCGCCCGATAAAAATCCATGCAAAACACTAGAAAAACTGGAGCTTCCTCAATCCACCTTTGGTTGCCTGCCGCTTTCGCCAATGCTTCTTTCCTTTCAGGCTCCCTAACTTCGATCACGCTCACTTGCTGTCCATTAATCCAATTGGGACCAGCCAAAGCCGCCTCAATAATCACTTCGATCTGTGTTTCGCTTACCTCTTTTTTTGCGTCGAAGTCCCTAACTGAGCGATGATTTCTTAATAATTGAATGGTTTCGTTCATACAATCACTCCTCGTGTATACGATACTACACACTCAGCTTTAAATTCAAACACCTGAATCTAATAAAAGTGCCTGACACCACTGAAGGTGGTGTCAGGCACCATTTTACTTATTTAGAAGTTCTAAAAAGGAACAAATCGTTAAGATTCCTTTATCAAAGTTTTCTAAGTTAAAGTGTTCGTTTGGAGCATGAAGATTTTCATCTGGAAGACCGAATCCCATTAAAACAACAGGTGCATGTAGGGATTGGTTGAAATCCGATACAATAGGAATGGAGCCACCTTCTCTTTTGTAAACAGGCGATTTCCCATAAACAATTTCATACGCTTCGGCCGCTTTTTGAATCATCGGACTGTCAATCGGCGTTAAAAATGGATTCCCCGTATCTTGTAGCGACACTTTCACCGTGCATCCTATTGGTGCATGTTCTTCCAGATGCTTTTTAATCAATCCTTGAATCTTTTCAGGGTTTTGATTGTGGACTAGACGGCAGGTGATTTTGGCATGAGCCTCGTTCGGGATGACCGTTTTAGTTCCTTCCCCCTGAAATCCGCCCCATAATCCGTTGATTTCTAATGTTGGCCTGGAGCTGATTCTCTCAGGATAAGGATAATTGTTTTCCCCTCCTGTTAACTCAGTTAATGCTAACGATTTTTTTAACTTTTCTTCATCGAAACCCAGTGCTTTAATTTGTTCCTTTTCAAATGCGGTTAATTCCACTACATCATCATAAAAATGATCAACATTTACTTTACCATTTGAATCATGAAGAGTAGTAAGCAGCTGTACCAATAGATGGTTGGCGTTTTGAACTCCCCCGCCGAACATACCCGAGTGCAAATCAGAATTAGCGGTTTTAAGGGAAACTTCTAATGCACACAGACCTCTTAATGAATAAGTAATGGCAGGGACGCCTCTGTCCCACATATCAGAATCGGAAATAACGACCACATCACAGGATAATTTTTCTTTATTTTCGGATAAGTATGGCGGAAGATGAGGACTTCCGATTTCTTCTTCTCCTTCGATGCAAAATTTTACGTTTACCGGTAATTTACCTTCTAATTTCAATAGTGTTTCCACTGCTTTGATATGTAAGAACGTCTGCCCTTTGTCGTCGGTTGCCCCTCTGGCAAAGATCTTTTCATCACGGATCGTTGGTTCAAAAGGGGGCGTTTCCCATAAATGAACAGGGTCAACGGGCTGTACGTCATAATGGCCGTACACTAAGACTGTTGGGGCGTTTTCCTGATGAAGCCAATCCGCATAAACAATCGGATGACCTTTCGTCTGGACGATTTCAACATGTTCCATTCCAATGTTTTCTAATTTATTGGCAATCCATGAAGCCGCTTTTTGAATGTCCTCTTTATGCTCGGATAAGGAACTGATGCTTGGAATCCGGAGCAATTCTTTTAATTCCTCGACATTTTGATTATGTTGATTGGATAACAACTCGGATAATTGACTCATGTTCTCACCTTTTCAAGTTTATTTTCTATTCTTATTTTATACAAAAAGAATGGAGAAAACCCACAATTCGCTCTAATTCATATACCGATATTCCCTCAAACTATTCAAAATTGAAATTTCCTGTAATAGTTCTTTACCAATATTCGTTTCTCTTACTTTTTTTCTCACAAGTTCTTTATCCACTACTCTTTTTACCGATAATACATCCGTACCGTCACTTAATACATCTTCTTTTGAATGAAAATGTTTATGAGCCACCAATTGCATACCGTAGGAATTATATAGTAAGGTGTATCCTGCTATACCTGTTACAGATTGATAGGGTTTTGAGAACCCACCATCGATAACAATCATTCTTCCATTCGCTTTGATGGGATTCTCTCCCTCAATTTCTTTCACTGGTGTATGGCCGTTGATAATATGACCCTGCTCAGGGTCGAGATCAAATTCAGCAAGGAGTTTTTTGCAAAGTTCTTCATTCTCTCGTAAGTAATAATAAGGGTTCTTTTTCTCCTTATGCGTTTCCTTATCCTTAATAAAGTACCTTTCAAAGGTGGTCATCGCTCGTTTTCCAAAGAGGGATGAGTATTCTCCGGTCCACAAATACCAAACCATATCTGTTGCAAGGTCATCAGTCATTTCCGGGTGTTCAAAAGAATATCGTAAATTATATTCAAACGTATCAAGTAATTCACGGCCTGCATACGTTTTATTCTCAATCGTCATTTTTTCCATATTTCCTTCTTCATCTAAAGGAATGCAGCCATGAATTAATAAGTTACCGTTATATTTCAAATAAAGGCTGCCTTTTTTCATTAGAAATTTCATATGCCTAGCCAGCTTCTCGGAATGCTGCACGGAAAATAACAATTTTTCTATCACCTGTTTTTCCTCTTCTAATAATTGATCGGGCTGCTCTGGATTAACCGTTGCAAAGCAACTATTTACTAGAGGGTAGGTTTTCCCATGTATGGTTATTTCGTTCTTTTCATAATCAATTTTCTCAAGCAATCGCCTTTCTGACATATTAAAATACGGGCGCCTATTGATGATCGGGATTTCCAGTTTGAATTGAATCATCGCGATTGCTTGATGAATTTTCGTAATTTGCAGTTGTTCATGATCAGATGGACTTTTATCGGAATGGACCTTAGATCTAAAAGCTGGATTGTCTTCATAGTACTTTTCCGCTAGATTAAGTAATGGTCTTAGATTGATTCCATATACATCTTCAATAATATCCAAATTGTCGTATCTCGCACAAATACGAATAATATTTGCCAGACATACCTTTGATCCAGCAAAGGCACCCAGCCATAGGACATCGTGATTTCCCCACTGAATATCTACTGAATGGTAACCGATCAGTGTTTCCATAATTTTATCTGGCTCGGGTCCACGGTCGTAAATATCCCCAACTACATGAAGATGGTCGACAACTAATCGCTGTGTCGTATAGGCAAGACCTATGATCAGCTTATCGGCCTGTCCTAAAGAGATAATCTGTTGGACAATTTTTGAATAATAATCATCCTTATTGGTGGAATCATTTTTTTTGTAAAGCAGTTCTTCAATGATATAGACAAACTGATTCGGCAAAGCTTTCCGTAACTTAGAGCGTGTGTATTTAGAGGAGGCAAAAGAGATGAGCATAATCATCCGCTCAATCATTTCTGTATACCATTGATTTAATTCTAATTCATTATAAAAATGATTTTTTATTAACTGAAGTTTTTCTTCTGGATAATAAATTAATGTTGCAAATTCATTCCTTTGGTTTTCCGTTAAGATATATTGAAACAGGTCATTGATTTTCTCTTTTACCTTCCCTGAACCATTTCTTAATACATGTTGAAAGGCTTGATATTCACCATGTAAATCACTGACAAAATGTTCAGTCCCCTTTGGTAGATTTAGGATGGATTCGAGATTAATAATTTCTGTTGCTACTTTTTCTGCACTATCATATTTTTGGGCGAGTAAATCTAGATATTTTGCATTCAAAAAATATGTATCCCCTTTCAGAATTGACTGCGTTTCTCTTATTAACATCATTCATTAATGCTATTATAAGGGATAAATAGTATATATTTGATAAAATAATACAAATTTTTATTGTCTTTATATGCAAAAGAAGGAAACTTGATGGCTGCAATCACAGAACTTCGCGAAACACATCACTCTTCACCTGCCGTATCGCTTTTAAAATCATATCTTTCGGCTGTAAAAGGCTAGAATCATCTAACCAAACTAGCAGCTGCTCTTTCGCATTCATGTTCGAAAAACCAAATCCATAGTCGTCCCAAAACTCAATAATTTCTTTTACATCTACTACTTTTTGATTATTATCTGTGTCAGGATTTTTGTCTATTTTTGGATTAAAAGCTTCTTGTTGTTGTTTTTCTTTTTTATTTTGATTTTTATTTTTATTTTCTTTTTCTTTTTGTCCCCCTTCCGTATGACGACTCGTTAACGCATCGTCATGCGCTCCACATTCAAAATCTAGATATGTATCATTTCCCTTCTCCAATAATCGGGCCCTTTTATGAAAGCCTAATTTCTAACTTACAATACATAGAAATTAGGCTTTTCATATTTGTGAGTGTTTTATCTTTTTTTAAAATGATTGAATCCTTATAAAACAGATGACGATGATCGATTATATTCGATACCTTGAATGCGCTCCTGATGGGTGTAAACATTAAATCCGTTAGCTCGGATAAAGCCAACAGCCGTAATTCCGAGTTCTTCTGCTAAATCTAGGGCAAGATTGGTAGGTGCAGATTTTGATAGAATAATTCCTACTCCAATCTTGGCTGCTTTAAGTAACACCTCGGATGAAATTCGGCCACTGAAAGCAATGATTTTATCCTTAAGTGGTATTCGGTTAATCATGCAATAGCCAAAAAGTTTATCCAGGGCATTATGTCGACCGATATCCGTTCGTGATGCCACAATTCCATCCTTCGTACATAGTGCGGCATTATGAACCCCGCCGGTTTGTTGAAAATGTGTAGAGTTTTCTTGCATTTGCTTCATTAACTCACGGCATTGTTCCGGTGTAACCGTCAATTTGGTCATTACCGTTTTCGCTGTCTTTACATCGTTATGAAAGTAAAATTGCCGCCCTTTTCCACAACAAGAACCAATGAATCTCTTCGAATGGAAATCTTTTTGAAGCGAATGTTTACTCAAAAGATCAACATAAGCAAATCCCGTTTCTTCATCAATATGGATCGATTGAATATCTTGGTAGACTCGAATCACACCCTCAGAAGCTAGGAAGCCGACCACCAATTCTTTCAGTTCAGAAGGGGTACATACCATGGTGGCAAACTCAGTTCCATCTAATATAATCGTTAAGGCAGATTCGACTGCAATGTTATCCTTTTCCTCTATGAAGTTATGTCCATTATACTTTACAATGTTTTGAGAAGTAGTGATTTCCTTTAACAAATTTGGTGCCCCTTTCCATAGATATTCTTGCCCTTAACCAACTTCTGTTTCAAGCTCAGCAATCGGCTTTTCTAGATATTGGGTATCTTTACGCGCATGATATCGTTCTGCTTTTTCAACAGTAACCGTGATGTTGTAATCCGGAATGCCGGCAAATTTCTCATACCGACCGCGCGGCAGTAAGTAGTTACCCTCCGGGAAATGAACTTCTAAATTTCCTTTCGCAATATCAACAAATTTAGCCGTACCTTGGAAGACTCCAAATCCGTTATAAACAACAATTCCTTCGCCTTCAGCAATGCTTAATTTTTGCCCATCAACAGGACTCATTAATACATCATAACGACCAGCACCGTTTAATGGATCTACTTCTTTATACACCATCGAGTTAAACTGCTTACCACGGCGAGATGTAATAATAAATTGTTCTGGCTTTTTATTTAAATCCGGAATATCAACCGGAATTAAGGTACCTCTCCCATCTTGAGTTGGACAAACTCCATCTTCACATAACCAGGCACCGCCCCACTGGAAAACGTCTCCTTGCTTTTTCAAATACTGGATGCCGTCGTATTCAGGGTTTGCTATGGCAATTTCCTCACGAATTGTCTGCCCGTCAGCAAAATCGACCAAATGAAACGTTTCTGGTTTTACACGCTTGGCAAGGTCCAGATAAATCTTCCATTCTGCACGTGCTTCTTCAATCATGTTTTTGTTACCAGTAATTTCAGGAGAGAAGTAAACCATCCGTTCTGTTGATGTACTCGTGCCGCCTCCTTCTTGCTCATAACGCGTTTTTGCCGGTAACACGATGACTGCTTCTTTCGAATCAACTAAAGTCGATGTATTTAAAATAATATCTTGATGAACGCGAATCTCCAGTTCAGATAAGGCTTGTTCAATAAAATCTGGGTCAGGCATCGTTTCTAAGAAATTACCACCAGATAGGTAATATAATTTCACTTTCCGCTCATGATCTTCTGGAAGAACAACGTTTTCTAGTGTGACACCAACTATATCACCCTGCCACTTTGGCAGGTCAAATCCCCAAAGTTTTTCGATTCGCTCTACATTTTTCTCATCCCAGCCTCCGCCAGGTAAAACAAACGGGTCCGCCCCCATTTCTCCGCTGCCTTGAACGCTAGAGTGTCCACGGAACGGCATGAGACCAGCGTGCTTTCGTCCTAAGTGTCCACGAAGCAGTGCCAGGTTTGCTACTTGAGAGATATTGTCAGTTGCAAAGGAGTGCATGGTCAGACCCAGCGCCCATGCATACACCGCATTTTTGCTGTTTGCTAAAAGCTCAGCTAATTCAATGATTCGTTCTTTAGAAACACCTGAAGACTCGATGATATCTTCCCAAGGTTGTTCTTGGACTTTTTTCTTTAATCCCTCGTAACCGTTTACATGTTCCTCTACGAACTTATGGTTAATCGCTGACCCATATGCTTTTTCCTCCATATCAAACCAATGCTTCATGATTCCATGCATAAAGGCAATATCCCCGCCAATGTTGACTTGATAGAAGTCATCGGCAATTTTTGTACCGAATAATGCAGACTCAGGGTTTGAAGGAATCCAATACTTATCCATCGCTGGTTCACGGTATGGGTTAACAACAATGATTTTAGTTCCTTTTTTCTTTGCTTCAAGCATATATTTCGAAGATACAGGTGATGAGTTCGAAGCGACACTTCCCCAAAACAATAAGACATCTGTTCCAATCCAATCTAAATAATTGGATGTCGAAGCTCCCACTCCAATGGAACGTTTTAAAGCTGTTTTACTTGGAGCATGGCAAATACGGGAAGCGTTATCAATGTGATTGGTCCCAAGAAAACGAGCTACCTTTGCTGCAACATAATAGCTTTCGTTTGTAATCCCTCGAGCGGTTAAATAAAATGAATATTGTTTCGGATCCAACTTTTTTATTTTATCTGCAATTAAATCCATTGCGCCATCCCATGTAATCCGTGAAAATTTACGTTCCCCTTTTCGACGAATCATTGGATATGGAATCCGACCTAGCTTACGAAGTTCACTGCTACCATACTGCCTTAGTACATCGATATCGGCATGAAGAATTTCAGGCGGAATCGCAGGCATAGTATTTAGCCGAAGCACATTCAAACGTGTGGTGCAAACATGCGGTCCCTCTAATGTTTGGTCATACAACCCTGATACACCGAGTGCACAACCGTCACAAACCCCTTTTGTAATAATACGTGTGGCATAGCCGATATTGTCTTTATTATCCCAAGCAATTTTCATCGTATCGCGGATATGCTGCGGCTTAATCTTTCCTAATCCAAAAGGAATTGGACTAACCCAGTATTTAGGGGCAGGTAACATTGCCTTTTTTTGTGGTCCTGGATGTTGAGTTTTTCCCATTTTCATTTCCTCCTCAATCATGTCAATTGCAATTTTTCCAATAAAAAACCACCTAAGATTATATTCATCCGATAAAACGGACAAATAGCTCTAGGTGGTTAGTCTTTAACAGGGTCGCTGTCAAGTGCCAACAATATGTAGTTGAATGATGTTTTCATTGGGGTTAACTTTTTAAGTTAAACTTTTCCTCAATATCTTGATCAAACACGAAGATTGACATCCCCATGTCGTCTTCAATATCAATATCCACAAAGACACGAATGAATCTTGCACCAAGTAGTTCTTCCATTTCCTGTGGATAGTTTTTTTTATAAATCTCCTTGACCATTTCAGTACGAGCAGATCGTAACATTTGTCTCCCATCTTCCGCTGAAGCAATAAATTTTTCAATAGGAGATAAATTACCTTCTAATTCACAAATTGCCCAGTTCTTACAAAACGTTGTTCGAACTTGACTAGGGCCTTTACCCATATGACGTTTTCGATACGCGCGAACAATGTTACTAAATTCTGCTTCATATTTATTCACATGACTCAACTCACTTGTTTTTACTCAATGTTATCACTATGTTAATGGTGTTTATTCTATAAGTATACTATATAACGGAATAAAAATAAAAACCATTGTAATAGATTCTTTTTAGATTCCTTAAAATAGGCGGAATCCCATTTGAATCATTACAACGGTTCGCCTCAAACAGGTTCGCTGTTACGCACCAACTGTTATAATATTTTACCCTTGTCATATGAGTTAAAAAACCTCTTAACCGATCAACAGGTTCGCTGTTTCGTATTAAAAGGGACTCCTATTTTATAATAAAATCGTAAGTTTCACAAATTGTTCACATTTGACAACTTAATCATAACATGGCAGTGAAATCAACACAATAGATAAAATTTTAAATACCATTTGTTCTCGTTCCAACGCCTTATCATGGAGCGGTAAATATGAAATCACGACTGTGTAGATAAAATTATTCATCGCGGATTTCGTTCGATCAGGAGAATCATGAATCGTTTACCACTTCCTTCTTTGTGATCATTCCCACTGCACGCTAATTATTATCTAGCAATTAATTATTCCACGCCACTTTCTAAAATCGTGAAAGTCTTTTTATCACAATTAATTTCCGCCCTTGCTCCATAGGGCAATATAAATTTCGGTTCGGTATGGCCAAAATTCAAGTTATATAGGATCGGCAAATCCTCCAAATTAAATTCCTTCATGACTTTTTGAATTTCAACTTTATATTCCTCGTAATATTTCTCGTCTTGCGGTTTACCAAAAATGATTCCATTGGCTTTTTGTAGAATTCCTTGTATGGCATAATTTCGCAACCAATACTTAATATTATTTGGTTCCGGCTTTTCTTCAGATGTTTCAAAGAAAAGAATACTATCATTCCAATACTTCTTTTCAGGCCAAAGCACTGTTCCTTTCGCAAACTCTAGTACCTCAATACAACCTCCAATCAGATGTCCTTGTGCTACACCTGAGCCTTGAAGTATCTGATAACCTACATTTTGTCGCATTGCCCGTCGCCGGTTCTTATTCTCTTCTATCCATTCTAAACGTTCACTCGTCCATTCTTTGGCTGGTTGAATTTCGCCAATCATCTCATTTGAAAAGAGCGTTCGATTCACCATGTTAATCGTATATGGATCCATCTCAACGTTTTCAGCAAAATCGGTTAATATTGCCGGACCATAAAAAGAAGAAATTCCTGCTTTATGACAAAATAAATGTGAAACAGTTACATCTGAGTAGCCCATAAAAATTTTCGGATTTTCACGTATAACATCAACATCAATATAAGGAAGTAAACGAATACTATCTTCTCCACCAATATTTGCAAAGATTCCTTTAATGCTTTCATCTTTAAATGCTGTCATCAAATCTTCAGCACGAGCTTGTGGATTTTTATAAAGATAGTCGCTCCCTTTTAAACTATTCGGCATGGGGATAACTTTCAGTCCAAAAACTTCTTCTAATCTCTTTACACCTTGTTCATACCGCCATCTAAGTTCTGGATCACCAGCTCCTCCCCAAGAAGGACTTACTGTAGCAACACGATCTCCCGGCAGCAATTTCTTTGGCTTTATTAACATATTTACTCCCACCCTTGTAGCATTTGATTAGCGAAGAATATACAATCCCCGTAGGTGAAGAACAATTCACCTAGCTTTAATTTCTACAACATTTAATAAATTACCTTCTGTTACTTGACCTACATAGAAGATATAGGGTTTTATGAAGAAAACGGACATGTGCTTTTTCAGGAGCATGTGAATATTTAATGATCAAACTAATACCGTGGTCAAATAAAAATGGTATGGAATCTATCTATCAATTAAATGATCCGTTCTCAATCCCAATTGTTGCTACTTCGCAATTATTCTACTTAACAATATCGAATAAACGTATTAGAGCTTCATAATAGAATAGAAATATGCTTTCAATTATACTGATGATTAGGATGCAAAGGATTCTACCAGAAAGAAGGACTATATATGCTATTTTACGTAATTGCTATCCTCGTTATTGTGATGGACCAGCTTTCTAAATATCTAATTCGGGCCTACATTGACATCAATGAAACATTTACATTGTGGGGAATACAATTCACACATATCGAAAATAGCGGGATGGCAGGAGGTTTATTTCAAGGCTATGCGCGGCTCTTCGGTGTTGTGGCTATGTTGTTCGTTATAGGTGTTTTATATTTTCGCAAAACCGGAGATATGAAAGGTGCTCTCATCGATAGCAGTTTTGGATTCCTAGTCGGCGGAGCAATTGGAAATGGCATTGATCGACTTTTGTTTGGGCAGGTGACAGATTTTATTATTCGCTCTGGTGGAATTCTTAACTTGGCCGATCATGCTATCGAGATCGGGGGGTTACTGCTTATTATTTATGGAGTCGTTAGCTGGTTGAAAAATAAGCACTAGCTTCTCTAGAAATGCATATGTAAAAATGCTCTTTTACTCTCTTTGCTAAAGTCAAAAGAGGATTATTTTTTTGGTTAAATGACAGTAAGGCTACGATCAAGCTTGCAAATGCAAACGTAATCATGAAGGTTTCATAGTCAATAAAAAAGTGAAAGTCCCTTTTTTAATATATAAACATACTATTACTGTTCGCCAGAAATGTTTGTTAAGTTCGTCCCCCAAAAATGACAATATGTTTTTACAGCCCAAAATGTTGTTTTGCCAGCTCTATGAATTTTACCTTATCAATATTCTCTTTCGTGAGAATCCCGTCAGCCCATTGGGTAAATGTGGTATCCGTTAAGGTTATATTTCCGTTATTTGTAAGTCGAGTTATTAATGGATGTTTGTTAAATGAAGATTCCGGGTGTTCGGTAATTATTCTTTGGATTTCATTCAAATCCGCTAAATCTTCAATAGGTTTCTTGGAATTAAATGCATAGCCAATTTTCCAATCTGTATTTTTATGCTTTAATTTCATCTCTAAACAATAGTCCCCATATTGATGATTTACTTTTTTGATTCGAAACTCCCCATTATACGAAGAAATGGTCTCACCGGATATTGGAACGGGTTTTAACGGTAAATTCCCACCAAAACCCGTGTCAACTAAATAGGTTTGTCCCTCGTGGTTTATAAGAACCGTGACATGCGTCCTTCCAAGTTGATGATACTCTTCGGCAGCATGATTATAAACAACACCGTCTGTTAAGACTGCATTAAACCCATTTTCTAATAGGTAGAAATAGAAAAGTGGATTTAATTCGAAACAAAGGCCGCCTTCATTTCTTTCCACTATTTTGTTCATTAAGTTTCCCTTTGTAATCTTATGAGTTTTGTTTTCAATGATAGATAAATTTTCAAACGGTATGTTTTGTGCTGTTTTTTCAAGAACCTCAGCTAAATTTTCAAAGGTAATTGTTTCGTTATTCTTAATGCCTATTCTTTTATGAAATAAAGACGTCAGTTTTTGCATTTCTACCCTCCAAGCCCTTTTATTACTTTATTTTCTGAAATTCCCTTTAAGCAAATATAATAATTAATTTGCCATAAATAGAAAAGGTAAAAAAAATAACTACAAATTGTTTTACAATTCGAGTCATTTTTTTAGGCCATTATCTTTCCTTTTTATAAAAACGCTCCCCTGTTAGGGGGTTATAGTACACTCTTGTTTTCTCATTGGTCACTGGGTCAATGTTTATTTCATCTGTTTTTTCAAATCCGGCGGGCACTTTATCACCCTGCCGACCTTTGAAACGTTTGTCATAAATAAGCACTCCTAATAAAATATAAACAATAACAGCGATGATTTGCAAACCGTAATAGGTGATAATTATCCAAAGTCCGTTCATTACATTTTCTCGACTACGACTGCCGTTCCATATGCAAAGATTTCACTCATATTTTTTCCAGCTTCCCCTGAGTCAAAACGAGTCATAACTACTGCATTGGCACCCATCGCATTTGCATTCTTGATCATCCGGTCCATGGCTTCTTTTCTCGAATCCTCCAGCATTACGGTATATTGTTTAATTTCTCCGCCTACCAAACCTTTTAAGCTCGCCATAATATCCGCACCCAAGCCCCGGCTTCTAACGATTAAACCAAAAACAGGTCCTTTTACTTCGACCACCTTGTAGCCTTGGATATTTTCTGTTGTAACAACTAGCATACAAACACCCCCATCAAACATTCGTAAAATATATGAATAGCCTTTACTTCGTAAATGCGCACCCATTATTCCTTATTATACCATTTAAAAAGTGTCAGGCACCATTCAATTATATTTTCCGATTACTTGATCCGGATTTACTAACTTGAAAAACGTCCAACCTGTCAAGAACCGTTCCCATGAGCTTCCATGCCCTCATGGCCAACTATTTAGTAATGCTCACTTGTTCAAAAGGCCATGAAGGCAATTGTTTACGAAGAGTCTTATCTTCCCTGTAACCTAAAGCGTACTCACCTTGCATAATCGTATGGATTTCCCTTGTGCCTTCATAGATCACAGGAGCTTTGGAATTTCGCAAAAAGCGCTCAACTGGATATTCATCGGAATAACCATTAGCCCCATGGATTTGAACGGCATCATTTGCAGCATCAAAAGCAGCATTACATGAAATCCACTTAGCAAGAGACGTCTCCTTTGTATTTCGTTTACCCTCATTCTTTAACCACCCTGCTTTAAAAACCAGCAATCTGGAAATCTCAAGATTTGCGCTCATCTTTGCAATCATTTGCTGTACAAGCTGGTGCTTTCCAATCTCTTTCCCAAAAGCTTTCCGTTCATGGCAATACTTAAGGCTTGCTTCAAGACTTGCTTCTATTAAACCTACTGCTCCTGCAGCCACTGTAAATCGGCCGTTATCTAGTGCAGACATGGCAATTTTAAACCCTTCCCCTTCTTCACCTAATCTGTTCACAACAGGAACTTTTACATCTGTTAAAAATACTTCTCCAGTATTTCCAGCACGAATACCCAACTTACCCTTGATCGCCTTCGTTTCTACCCCTTCAAAACTACGTTCGACTATAAATGCAGTAATTCCTTTATGCCCTAAATCATGATTTGTCTTGGCAAAAATTAAGAAATGATCAGCAACATCACAAAGAGAAATCCATGTTTTAGACCCATTCAAAATATAGTAATCTCCGTGCCTAGTAGCTGATGTATTCATCGCTGCAACGTCAGATCCCGCATTCGGTTCTGTCAATCCGAAAGCACCAATTTTACGACCTTGTGCTTGGGGGACTATATACTTTTGTTTTTGTTCCTCTGTTCCCCATTGCATGATCGTCATGCAATTTAGTCCCGTATGAACAGAAACGGCTGTACGATAGGCAGTATCTCCTCGTTCCAATTCCTCACATACAATCGCCAGTGCATTATAATCCATGCCAGCTCCGCCATACTCTTCGGGGATACAGACACCCATTACTTGCAAATCCGCCAATTTTTTCAAAATAGCCGGTTCAAAATAACCTTGGCGATCCCACTCCTGAATATTTGGAATGATTTCCTTATCAACAAATTTTCTAACCATTTCCTTTACACTTTGCTGCTCATCTGTTAATTCAAAGTTCATCATATATATTTCCTCCCTAAATAATATTATTTTGTTTTAATCTCGAAATTTCTTCAGAATTGTATCCAATGCTCTCTAATAGTGATTCTGTGTGTTCGCCAAACAGTGGAGGATGGCGCCTCATAGTTACCGGTGTTGCCGATAACTTCAACGGTGAGCCAGTTAATTGAAGATGATCAATTAATGGATGTTCCATTTCGACAATCATCTCTCTAGCCTTTATCTGTGGATCTTCAAACATTTCAGCGATGTTGTTGATTGGGCCATTCGGAACCCCAGCAGCATCTAATCGTTTTTTCCACTCTTTTTTCGGCTTTTTTGAAAGCAGTTCTTCACAAATAGCCACTAGTTTATCGTTATTCTTTAAACGCTGTTCATTATGAATAAATTCTTCCTTTTCCGCTAATTCCGGTCTACCGAGGACAGCAGCAAATCGCTTAAACTGCTCATCGTTTCCTACGGCAATGACAAGTTCACCGTCCATGGTATTAAACACCTGATACGGGGAAATATTTGGGTGCCGATTGCCCAGTCGTTTTGGAATCACTCCGCTGCATAAATAATTACTTGCCACATTAATTAATGAAGAAATCTGGCAGTCCATCAATGAAATATCAATTTCCTGCCCTTCCCCGGTCTGGGTCCGATGCTGTAAAGCCCCTAATATCCCGATACAGGTATATAGTCCTGTTAACACATCTGCGATCGCCACACCAACTTTTACTGGAGTTCCTTCAGGTTCGCCAGTGATGCTCATCAGCCCACTCATAGCTTGAATAATATAATCATAGCCTGGCAAATCCTTATAGGGACCCGTTGACCCAAAACCTGTGATGGAAGCCAAAATCAGTCCAGGGTTTATTGTTTTTAACTGCGAATAGCTTAATCCCATTTTTTCAAGTGTTCCAGATTTAAAGTTTTGAATCACGACATCGCTAGTAAAAGCCAGTTTGGAAAAGATCTTTTTCCCTTCTTCTGATTTAAGGTTAAGTGTCATACTTTGTTTATTCCGATTGGCACATAAATAGTACGCACTTTCTCCATTGACAAAAGGCGGTCCCCAGCCCCTCGTTTCGTCGCCTGATGCATAGTGTTCAATTTTGATCACTTCTGCTCCCAGGTCACCGAGAATCATAGAACAAAATGGTCCTGCCAGTACCCGAGAAACATCCAAAATTCGGATTCCATCAAGTGCCCCTTTCACAAAATCACCTCTTTCCGACTACTTATAAAACAAAAAGGAGCCAGCAAAGCAAACAATGAAAAATTCCATTGATTGCTTTACTGACTCCTACTCATAGCTCGTCTTCCGGCGAAGGAAGATCAAGTGAATATAGTCAATTAAATATCATCATTTTTATTACGATCCATCTGGTCATGCAGCAAGGTTTTTGCTGTCACCCAGTCGTTATTCTAACTATATACCAATAATTTCAATTTTTCAACAATTACTTTTCTGTAGATTTTATTTGCTGGTAATGGAGATCTAGATCTTTTAACGCCGCCACCAATGCATTGGCAGCCTTACCTCGATAATACATTTGAAGTGCAGCAATTGCGTCATCGATTCCGTCGATTAAACTCATCCCCCTTAACACCTGGCCAACAAACCCACGGGCATGTTCAGTAGCCAATGTACAGGAGGCCTCGAGAATGACTCCATATTTTCTATCGACTTCTGCTGTAATCGTCAATGTTTCAAATACACTTTTCGCTGCCATCCCTTGAGGTAACTTTGCATGCCCGGCAATAAACAGAGTTTTTCCATTCATCATCTAAATCCACCTCGCTTTTAAAAAAATGATATACATTTATTACATGATCTACATTGACTCTATTAATTTGGTTTCTGAGGGAAAACGCCTGACTACCAATTTTCCAATGATGATTTACAGTGGAAAACTTTAAGTCTTGTTAATGTATTCTCCAATTAATTCAATAATCCTGTTGTGTTATTTCAAGAAAGATAAGAGAGTCAGAACAATTTGTATCTTTTTTCATGTAGAACCGTGTCAAGAAATAAATCCACCTTTTTAAACAAAGTGCCAGGCACCTCTTCAAATGGTGTCTGGCACTTTATTATTTCATGTCCTATCAAAATGGACGGATGCAGCTCTATTTAATAATAATTCCGATGGCGCACTCGCATATAAATACAACCTATGCATCGGCCTGGTCATGGCTACATACAATAATTTGATGTCTAACTCTTCTTCTCTGTACGATTCTTCCATGGAAAGAATCAATACGGCATCAAATTCCAATCCTTTGGAAAGGTAGGAAGGTAGGATCACAACGCATCCCTTTTTCATATCTTCTTTTTCTTCTAATAGCTGTATTGGAAGACTGCTATTCTCCAGCATTTTATGTATTCGTAAGCACTCTTTGTCTGTTCTTCCAATAATCGCAATCGAGTTAAGTTCTTCCTCTTTGAGTAAATTAATATCATGTTCAAGTATCTTTTTTACCTGTTCCAAATTACCAGGGTCAATTTTCGTAAAACATGGTTTGTCCCCATGTCGAATGACTGGTTCTACTTTTGGTAAGTCTTTATCCATGATAGAAAGAATGTCATTGGCTAAATGCATAATTTCGACTGTCGTTCGATAACTCTTTTGTAAAGCTTGATAATTAGCATTTGGGAAAATGTCGTTTACTAATGGTTCCCAGCTGTTTAACCCTCGATAAGAATGAATCCCTTGGGCTAAATCTCCCACAATCGTAAACAATTCTGTTTCAAAACCTTCTTTAAGTGCGGCAAATTGGAAATAGCTATAGTCCTGTGCCTCATCAATGAAAACACTTTTCATTTTATATGGTTCTTCAATACCTTCTAATTTTGACTTCATGTAAAATATTGGAGCTAAATCCTCAAGCTCTAGCGCTTTTTTAGCAAAAATCCTTTGACAATAGTTACTTAACCTCTTGCATTCTAACTCGGAAAGCGTTCGAGAATATTTTTGTAACAGTTCAGGGGACGTCATCAATTCCTTATATAAGGTAAAAATATCTTTTTTAACAAAAGGTGCCATATAATTTTTTATCGCTACCTTCGATTCTTGTTCCACCCTACTTATTCTTTTTTCTTTCGAATCCATGAAGCTGACTACTTTTTCCGTTCTTTTTTCTGAATCCAGCCTGCTGCTAAAAAGGAGCTTTTCTAATGCATCGTCATATTTGCTATTAATTTTTGAAAGAATCATCGATTTTTTTATTCTTAAATCATTTGCTAATAGATTTTTAATTTTATCCAATCTCTTATAGATAGGTAAGTAGTGAAATTCATTGATAAATAGTTTTTTGAGTTTCCCCCCTCTCATTAGTCGTGATTTTTCAATCATAAAATCCTCGGAAGGTGCCAAATTAAACTCAATTTCTTTTAAATAGTGGTCAATTAACTCCTTAAAATCCAGCGATCCTTTATAACTAGACACCCATTGAATCCTTTTTGATTTTTCGTTTCCGTTAATGAGCGCCATTAATTTTGAATTAGGAGATATTAATGTTAATTTTTTCCCTAAACAATTTCTCATAAATTCAATATAGGTGGTTTGTTTAATTTTGTTTACCCCTAGATCAGGCAGAACGGCGGAAATATAATCGATAAACAATTTATTAGGTGCAAGGATCATTAATTTTTCTGGAGGAAATCGATATCCAGAAGAGTAGAGAAAGTAGGAAATTCGATGGAGAGCAATGGTTGTTTTTCCACTTCCAGCCGCTCCTTGAACGATAATGGGGTGTTTAAGTGAAGCTCGAATTACTTCATTTTGTTCATTTTGGATGGTCGCCACAATTTCTGTTAAGCGATTATCCGCTTTTCCTGATAAGGATTTCTGCAATAGTTCATCATGTGTGGTTAAATCGATATCCCTAATCTCTTTTAATAGTCCATTTTCGATTTCATACTGCCGCTTTAACGATAAATAGCCACTTTGCGTTTCTCCATAGGCATCATACGAAACATTTCCTAACCGGCCATCATAGTAAACATTTGCAATCGGTGATCGCCAATCGACAATAATCGGAATCTGATTCACACGGTCAAACAGTGAGGCTTTCCCAATATATAAAATCTCTTCTTTGGTGTCACCACTGCTTGTAAAATTGATTCTCGAAAAATATGGTTTCCCGATGACGCTTGCTAACCGTTCCAATTCACTTTCGGCCAATTCTAAATATTGAGCATTCGTTAAAAGGGTCATGTAGCTTAAACTACTGTCTGACGTATCCAGTTCAGCAAAGGCTTCTTTCAAATTCTCGACAAACTGTTCTTTATTTCCCTTCGATATTTCCAGAACGCTTTTAATATATTCCTTTGTAAACTCTAGGCGCTCCACTTCTGTTTGATAATCTTTATGTTCATGAACTGATATTTGTTTTTTCGAGCTCATTCTCTTATCCGTCACCTCTCAATATGAGTTTTACAACGGGAACTGGCACAAAAAGAAACATCTACAATTTTTTGTAGATGCTTTTCTTTACAATGAAGCTATATTTTACCATTTAACGTGCTTTAATACAATAAACTTTTTGTTAAAAATAAACCGACCTCTGATTTATTCAAAAAGGTCGGGTTTTAAAGGAATTTATTTTATTTTGTTTGAGAAATTTGGTTAACTATTTGGGTTAATGCCTCATTAATCGGCGTAATTGGACGACCGAGAACCTTTTCAAAATCATTACTTTCAACTGCTAATGAACCATTTCGAATACTCTCTTGAATTCCAACAACAATCGGAATGACAAAATCCGGTAAACCTAGTCCTTTCATGATTTCTGCATAAGTCTCATCAGTGACTTGTTGTACAGGTATTTCTTTACCCAATACAACGCCAAGAGCAGATGCTAATTCTTCTTGAGTTAATAGAGGAGCAGAAAGTTCATATACCTGATTTTCGTGACCGTTTCCGACAAGCACGGCTGCTGCTGCATCTGCATAATCTTGTTGTAGTGCCCAGCCTACTTTGCCTGTTCCAGCTGAAGTTACCCATGGAGCACCTGCAATCGCCCCTTGAATGCTCCCAATTTCGTTTTCCAAATACCAATTGTTACGCAAGAAGGTATATGGAATCCCTGTTTTAATAATTGCTGCTTCTGTCGCAACATGAGGCGGTGCCATTAAATTTGTGCTTTCTGTTGCATTAGCCAAACTTGTATAAGCGATATATTTCACTCCAGCCCGTTCAGCTGCAGCGACTGCATCTGTATGCTGACGAATTCTTGTTTCATTGTCACCATCCGCAGAAATAATTAATAAACGATCAATCCCTGCAAAAGCAGTATCTAATGTTTCCGGAAGGTCAAAATCTCCTTGGCGAACTTCTACTCCACGAGCTCGTAATCCTTCTGCTTTCTCAGGATTGCGTACACTGACAGCCAATTGATTCGCTGGTACAGTTTTTAATAAGGTATCCACTACTTTTGATCCTAATTTTCCTGTTGCACCTGTTACTAATATTTTCATTTGATATTCCTCCAATTGTTTTATTGTTAAAATTATTTTTATTATTGCCACTAACCTGTAATCAATTCAATTACCTGTAATCATTTTAATAACATGTTGGTCTTTTGTCAACGTAAAAACCATTTATATATTTTGTTCGTAATTTTGGTATAATACACTTGTAATCAAATTGATTACATTATAATAATATGGAGATATTAAAGTGAGAGACAATAGAGAAGGTGAGCAAAGATGTCGGTTAGCAGCCGTTTTTCAGTTGGAATTCATATATTAACACTTCTTGAGGTTAATAAAGGCGAGGTAAACTCATCAGAGTTTATTGCGGGAAGTGTCAATACAAATCCAGCCGTGATAAGAAAAATTATGGGCATGTTAAAAAAAGCAGGATTAGTAAATGTACGACCTGGTATTGCTGGGGCTGAACTAGCAAAGGATCTATCTACTATTACCTTGTTGGATGTTTATAAAGCAGTTAATGTTGTCCAGGAGAAAGAATTGTTTAGCATACATGAAAATCCCAATCCAAATTGTCCCGTAGGGAGAAATATTCAAAATACAATTGGTCCACTGTTTTCAATTGCCGAGGCGGCTTTGGAGAAAGCTCTCGGAAATGTAACCATTGAGGATGTAGTCAGGGATATTACTAAAAAAGAGAAATTTAATAGAATGTAAAAATACAATAGAGAAAGCCGAGGATACCGTACTCCTCGGCTCTCAATTTGCATAAAACTGATTTTTAACAAAGATAATAGTTTTCAGATATAACCTAGATGAAAACCCTTAGTGGTAAGGTAGTATGACCGGCAAGATGCTCTTACTTTTTATAGCTGAGACCAAAGCCGAAGGTGTAGTTGTCACCCGCTGCATTTGTGTAAGTATAGTCAAACCTTTCGGCATATCCTGGGACATCAGACGCGTTCTTTTCTACAGCCTCTTGATTGGCTGGGATTGTGATAGGCAGCTTACCTGTTGGGTTAAAGCGTCCGCGAAGGACATCAAGTAGTGCTTCAGCCTTGACGCTGTAGGTAGCCACGACGGACGCAGCAGCAGGCTCTACCTCATCGATAACCCATGGATTGGTCATGTTGATCACAAGGGCCGTTGGGACGGCTGCTTCGATTTGTTTAACTTTTGCAACGTTAATTCCGGTGTTTGTGCCTAATTTAATGTCTACAGTAGAGTTGTCAGGCAACTCGAATGGACTTGGACGCAGCCAAACAACTGCGGCAGTTGCTTCATCAAGCGTGTCAACGATCGTTACTGTTGGGTCTTCCTTCGCAATCATCTTCTTCAATGCGTCTGTGCGACTGGCACTGTTGGAACCGCTAAACACTTCTACGTATAGCTTTGCATGTGCGATTTTTTCATCAGTCAGCGGCAGCATTCCTTGATTGTTGCGGAGAAGTGTTACGGACTTAAGATGCGCTTCGTCTGCTCTGGCCTGTGATTTTTCTGAGCTGGCAACGGCCTGAGCTTCTGTCGGATCCGTATATGGGTCCTCAAAAAGTCCGAGGTTGAATATTTCAGTAAGCAGCTGGGACACGGAAGGATCAAGGTCTTTCTCTTTAATTAAGCCTTTATTTACAGCAGAGATAAGGCCGCTTGGGTCGTTGTTGTCAGAGAAAATGTTAGTTCCTGCATCGATTGCCTTGGCAAACTTCTGCTCGATTGTTAGGTCATGCACACCCCAGTCGCGGTTGGTCAGCACGCCGCTGTCGCTGTTGACGTATCCCTTAAAGCCCATCCGGTCACGGAGCAGGTCAGTGAGGAGGGTCTTGTTGTAAGCACCGGCTACCTCTTCGAACTGCTGTGTCTCCGATTGCCAAAGCTCACGTGGAAGCTGTGCAGCGCTGCCCTCATTTTTAGGGACATTGTAGTAGGACATGACCGAGCTCACTCCAGCATCAATGGCAGCTTGGAATGGCGGCAGCTGATATTTGTAAAGGCTGCCAGGCGTTGGATAGGTCGCAAACTGACCGGCCTCATTGTGCGGGTCGAGGCCTCGGACGACCGCTCCGTCACCAGGGAAATGCTTAACGGTCTGGGCGACAGACTTGCTACTAAGCTCCTCACCTTGGAAACCAAGGACGAGTTCTTTGGCAATTTTTGCATTCAATGTTGGGTCTTCCCCGAACGTGCCGGAAATGCGGCGCCAGCGCGGTTCAGTCGCGGTTTCAATCTGGTAGCCGTAGTCCTTCTGGATGCCGGCTTCGCGCCATTCGTCGCGGGCAATCTCGGCAAAGTCGCGAATGAGGCTGAGGTCACGCGTTGCCGCTAGACCCAGGGTTCCAGGCCAGGTGGAGAATTGACCGGAAGCTTCGCTGATGCCGAACTCGTTCTGTTCATTAATGTTATTCCTCGGGTTGGAGGTGAAAACGATCGGGATACCTAGCGGTGAGGCCTCTGCAATCTCCTGATATTGGTTTGCTCGCTCCGCTAGAGCTTTAGCTGAAAGATTGTCTCGGATAATAAGGTAGCGAATATGGCGATTATTGATGTAATCGTTGATGGCGGTCGTGCTAAGTGATGTGATTTGCATGATGCCTGCCTTCTCCTCCATGCTCATTCGCGGCAGGAGATCGGCTACACGCTTTTCGGTGGATAAGCGCCAGTCCTCGTAAGGGTCAAGCTTGCCATTGGCATTGAGATCTTTGAATAGTCGTTGACCAATCTTAATAGTGGGCTTAACATGAGCTTCAACCGATGGCGCCTTTTTCCCACCAGCATTTGAGTGGTCCGGTGGTGAGGCCAATGCCCCGCCGGCAATCGTGGCAGCAGCCACACTTGTGATCAGAGAAGACATAACCATTTTTCTTAACCGTTTCGATTTTTTTGCCAATTTTGCTACCCCCTTGAGATTTGTTGAAAGTAAAACATAAAAGCGTTTACAAAAAAATATTTATTTTTTCCCTCCCTTGAGCCCAAAAACTTGACGTTTATTATTTGTAACCGGATACAAAATGGGACAATTAAATTATACGAAAATTAAGACAATTAACCGTTGTATTAATTTTAGGTTTTTTTGTGATATTTTTATTTTTTTCTCTATAGTTAAATTCCGGTGATACACCCCGCATTTTCTTGTTTCACACACTTTGTTCCACATAAACCACTTATTAATAGATTAGTAGGAGATTAAATTATTTAGTTTAAGATAGTCATCACTTCTTTTTATAAAGGTAAAATGAATGGGTTTTATTAAAATTAGCACCATCCAAGTGTTGGATGGTGCTAATTACGAGCTATGTGAAACGGTTTATAACGACCTTCTCCTCTATTATTCACTGAAACGGGCTTTATGAACGAGTTACTTCCTCTTCGAATCTATATAGAAAATAAGGAATACAAAGGAAATGGTCAGGAACAAGAAATTATTACTATTTCGTGTTCATCAAAAAAAAGTGTCAGGCACCATCCAATTATCTGGTTGGTGTCTGACACTCATTTATTCATTACCTGGTATTCATTTAACAATTTATTCAGGAAGTCTAGTCTCTGCTTCGCATTCTCTTTGATTATGATATCTACGCCTGTATCAACAACTTTTTCAACATTTTCTCCTCTTGTTACTTTCAATGCTGTTTCAACGCTTAAATATCCCATATCATAAGGATTTTGTGCTACTGTACTAGATATCGTTCCATCCTTGATTAACTTTAGCATATCAGGAATTCCGTCTGCTCCGATGACTGGTATCGTAACACCTTGCTCCTCCAATACCTTTATTACTTGTACAGCAGAAGTGTCATGTGTGGCAAAGACTCCCTTAATATCCGGATGATCATGTAATATCTTTGTCATTTCTTTTTTTACTGTCTTGGGATCATCCGATATCCCTACTGTTTCTGCCGCTAATGTGATCCCTGCATCTTTTAAAGCCATTTTAGCGCCGTTTATCCGTTCTCTAAATACTGAAAGGGACAAATCGCCACCGATAATGGCCACTTTATTTCCAGGTTGAAGCTGCGAGGCTAAAAGTGAACCTGCTTTTTTTCCTAAATCCACGTTATCGGTACCGATATAAGAAGTTTTATTTTCCAATGGAAAATCATTATCTACTAATAATACAGGGGTTTTTTTGGTTTCCGTAAACTTTTCCAGTAAAGGAATAACAGTTGCATTCGACGGTGCGACAATTAATACATCTGGATTTTCTTGATAGGTCTTCTCTAATAATCTACTTTGTGCTTCAGCAGATTCATTACGTGGTGCGATAACCTTCCCATCAATGCCAAAATCTCTGAACCCTTTTTCAGCGCCTGCTTTAATAATTTGCCAATATTGTATGTCTAAACTTTTTAAAACAATGACCACTTTCGGTCTTTCATCTACAAATGAATTTGAAATAAAACTTATAATGATGACAGAAATAACCGCTCCTACAAGATAAACTAGCTTTCTATTTTTTAACAATACATCCTCCCCTCTCCTTATTTTAAGAATAGTAACGATCAGTTATTAAGAATAGGATTTAATTGAAAGCGAACCGAGAAAATGGTCCCCTCATCTCCCGTTGTTATATTAATTTCAGCGTGGTGTCGTTTTGCTACACTGTAGCAAATAGCCAAACCTAATCCTGTACCCGTTTCCTTCGTTGTAAAGAAAGGTGTTCCTAATTTTTGTAGAACGTCCGGGCTGATGCCGTGACCCTGATCTTTTATTTCTAAAATGACGGCTTGACTTTTTGTATATGTTTTTATCGTAAGTTTTCCATTCGACGACATGGCATCGAGTCCATTAAGGGCGATATTTAAGATTAGCTGACGGATTTCTTTTTGATCGATATAAATATCCGGACACTTATTTAAATCAAGCTTAACTTGTTTATTTGACCGAAAAGCCTCCGCTTGAATGAGTGGAGATAATGCTTCTAGTATCGTATTTAAGTTTTGCTTTTTCTTCACACTAACCTTGTTTTTGGCTAAATTAAGAAATTCAGTAATAATCGCGTTCGCCCTATGTAATTCATCTAACATCAAATCAATGATCTCTGCTGATAAATTAGCGCTGTTATTCCTTGATAATTGTAAAAATCCTTGAACTGTGGTCATCGGATTTCTAATTTCATGGGCAATTCCTGCTGCCATTTCACCGATCAAATTCAACCGATCTAATCGGGACATCTCTTTCTCTAAGTGAACGGTATCGGTAACATCTGTTAAAACAATTAACGTACATGGTTCAGTATGGATATCAATCATTTCAGTCGATAATAATCCATCGCGAATATCCCCGTTTTTTGTTTTATAGCTAATTTTCTTATTACGAATTTTCCGATCAAGATTAATCGGTTTACCCGTTGATTCATCCACAAAATTATTCACATTTATTTTGTGTTTTTCCAACTCATCGTGGCTATAACCAGTAAATTTTATCCAACTAGTATTTACTTCAATAAAAGTTAAATTCTTCTGCGAAAAAATCGCCATTAAACAGGGACTAGATTCAAAAATTTTCCGAAATCTTTCTTGGGAACGGTAAAGATGGTTGGCGATTCTTTCTCGTTCCTCTATCTCTGTTTGTAGTTTTTCGTTAGCCCTTATCAGTTCTAGCGTTCGTTCTTCTACTTTTTGTTCCATTGTAGTGAATTGGAGTTTTTTAATTTCCTCTATCTGCTTTCTTTCTGTGACATCACGAATCGAACAAACAAAAAGCAGTTGATTGTCAACGGTGGTTTCCCCGATAAGAATGTCCGCATAAAAGTGACTTTCATCTTTCCGAATAGCCACCGATTCGATCACCTTTCCAACAGATTGCTTGATTGAGGAAAAGAATGAAAACGAAGAATCCTGGACTTCGTTACCCATCCATTTTAGAAAAAGCATTACCACATGTTTACCGATTAATTCCTCAGCCTTGTAACCAAACATGCTTTTTATAGCTGGATTCACTGATAGAATGGAACATTGATCGTCAAACGTAAGGATCGTGTCTACGATGGTTTCACCAATAACTTTGGATAATGCCTCTGTCCGCCGTAAATTTAACGTTGCTCTATCTAACTTTTTATTCACTTCATTTAGTTGAACTTTACGTTCTCGATCGGTCTGAATGATATTTTCTTTGTGATTTTGATAAATTTTAACAAATTGTTCGATTTTCTGTTTCAATGTTTTGGGATTAAATGGTTTAAAAATATAATCAATGGCCCCTACTGCATACCCTTGATGCACATGTTCTATATTTTGACTAATCGCAGTGATAAAAATGATCGGAATATGTCTTGTTTTTTCTCTAGCCTTAATGAGCTTCGCCGTTTCAAATCCATTTAGCCCCGGCATCTGTACGTCCAGTAAAATAACAGCAAAGTCTTGTTTTAGCATACATTTTAACGCTTCTTTTCCTGAATTTGCGCTTACCAAGTGGTAATTGGGAGAAGTAAGTACAGCTTTCAGTGCTAATAGATTTTCAGGATGATCATCCACCATTAAGATATTTACCTTTTTAAAATGGGGACTAATTAATTTTTCGATAGAGTTTTTCTGATGCGTCAAATTCTCCGTAACAGTTTTCATAACTAGTAAATTTTATCCCCTCTCTTTTACCCAACCCAAGAAAACCTGATGGACATAGGCTATTATATAATAACGTATGGACATGATTTTGAAGAACCTTATCAAAATAGATAAAGACATTTCGGCATATAATTATATCAAACTCGTTAAATGATTGATCCGTTACTAAATTATGCTGGGCAAACACGACATTTTTTTGCAAAAAGGTATGAAAAAAAACCTTATCATCCACTGCCTTATAGTATTCAGAAAAGGCCCTTTTCCCGCCTGCCTCGATATAGTTTTTTGTATAGAGCTGCATCCTATCTAATGGAAAAGTACCTTTCTTCGCCTTTTCTAGGACAATTTTGTTTAAATCGGTAGCAAACATTCTCGTTTTTTCGTAAATCCCTTCTTCATGTAAGAGAATAGCCATGGAATAGACCTCTTCCCCTGATGAGCAGCCAACATGCCAAATTCGAATTTCAGGATAATCTTTTACTAACGGAATGATTTTTGTTCGGAATGACTTAAAAAATGAAGGATCCCGGAACATCTCTGTCACATTAATCGAGAAATCAGAAAGCAATTCCCCCATGACTTCTGAATCGCGTAGTACCTTTTCCTGAAGAGCCGATATACTTGCAAGATTCTCCTTACAAACACGATGGCGAATTCTCCTTTGGATAAAAGGAAAGGCATAATTTCGAAAATCATAACCATAATAACGAAAAACGGCCTCTAGGAGTAAGTCTATTTCAATTCTTTCTATCTCTTCTGACTTGAGAATATCAGGTGCTTTTATCAAATTTTCTGGCCCTCCTTACTATACAACCATACTTGAATTAAAGAAAATAACTGGTCTAAGTTAATTGGCTTACTTATATAATCCGTTGCTCCAGCATCTAAACATTCTTCTCTACTGCGTTTCATTGCCTTGGCTGTAAGGGCGATGATTGGTAATGCTTGAAATTCTGTTATTTGGCGAATTTGTCGCATGGCTTCAAACCCATCCATCTCAGGCATCATAATGTCCATTAATATTAAGTCTGTATCTGGGTTGTCCTTTAATACCTCAATCCCTTCACGACCATTCTCTGCTACAATAATATTCATTTCATATTTTTCAAGAGCAATTGTTAAGGCATAAACATTCCGTATATCATCATCTACAATGAGTATTTTCTTGTTTTTCAAAGAAGAAATCCCATTTTGATTTTCCCGATCTTCTATATCTTTAAGTGGGTCATCCTCATAAAGACTTATCGCAACTTCTTCTAAAGCGGTATTTCCCACTATTTTGTTGATCGTTTGATAGTATGGCAAATATAAAGTGAAGATGCTACCTTTCCCTTTCATACTCATTACCTCAATAAATCCACCTAATAACTGTGCCATTTCTCGACTAATGGAAAGTCCTAATCCAGTGCCCCCATATTGACGACTTGTCGTTCCATCTGCTTGTTTAAAGGCATCAAATATCGTATCTTGTTTGTCTTTATCAATGCCAATTCCCGTATCGATAACGGAGAAAGCAAGCATTGAATTCGCTTGAACACCCTCAGATAGATTCCTACTGACGTCTTTAACTTCCTTCCGGACAACTAATGAAACACTGCCACGTTCAGTAAACTTAAAAGCATTGGAAAGTAGATTTTTTAAAATTTGCTGTAAACGTTGTTCATCCGTATTGAAAGTCCCTGATAAATTTGCATCCATTTTAATAGTAAACTGTACATTTTTTTGAATCGCAAGAGGAGAAAATTGCCGTTCAATAAAATCTTGCACATCATGTAGGTCCACCTCTGTAGGGTTTACATCTAATTTACCTGACTCCACTTTCGCTAAGTCTAAAACATCGTTTATTAAATGAAGTAAATCATTCCCCGATGAGTAAATCGTCCGAACATACTCCTCCTGATCAGCCGTAAGATTTCCATCCCCGTTTTCAGCGAGTATTTGCGCTAATATTAGTAAACTATTTAGAGGTGTTCTTAACTCATGGGACATATTCGCTAGAAATTCCGATTTATATTGTGAGCTTAGTGCCAATTGTTGAGCTTTCTCTTCAAGCGCCTCCCTAACCTTTTCGATTTCCTCTTTCTTTTGTTCAGAAGCTATATACTGCTCCTCAAGTTTTTCATTCGTCGTCCTTAACTCCTCTTGTTGTAACTGCAGTTCTTCTGATTGAGCTTGGAGTTCTTCTGTCAAGGCTTGTGATTCTTGCAATAATCTTTCTGCTTTCATATGGCTGACAATACTGTTTATCTTGATACCAATATTATTAGTTACGGCTTCCAATAGCTTAACCTGAAGCGGACTTAAGGCCTCAAATGATGCAATTTCAATAACAGCTAGTACATCATTTTCAAATTGTATCGGTAAAATCATAATATTTTTCGGTGAACCTACTCCTAGTCCTGATCTAATTTTTACGTAGTGATCTGGGACATTGGTTAGTAAGATGGATCGTTTTTCAAGTGCACATTGGCCGATCAGACCTTCTCCAAAACGAAAACGCATATAATCTTTATTATCATTCAAAGAGGCATAGGCTGAAATCTTTTTTAGATACTTCTCTCGCTCTTCTACTTCCTTAACATAAAAAACTCCGTAACTTGCTCCTACCATCGGTACAAGTTTTGTAATTAACAATTCTGCTAACATAGAAACATTTTCAACCTCAGGATAAATGGTAGCAATTTCGGCAATTTTCCTATTCAGCCAACTTTGCTCTTCTGCTACTTCTTTTAATTGTTTCTCTAGCATACTTTGTTCCTCTAGTGCATGTGCCATTTTATTAAAGGAAACTGCGATTTCACCCAACTCACCCTTAGTGGAAAGCTCAATTCGGGGCAATGAACTAAAATCACTAGTTGTAGCACTTTTCATAACAGCTGTTATTTTGTTCAGGTTATTTGTCATACCTCTAATAATCCAAAACGTGAAACCAATGCCAATACATAAGGCGATGGCAAGATAAATGTAAATAATGGTGACAGCCATATTGTAAGTATCTTTAGACCTTAAAAGTTCATTTTTCATCTTTTGTTCTTGCAATCCATAGAGAAGATCGGCAATTTGAATCATTCTTTGTCTTATAAGTTCAGAATCCGTCCAAAAGACTGCAGGAATTTCCATTTCCCCATTTAGCTTTTTTGCTGTCAAAGCTTGCTGCCCCATATTTTTATATGATTCTTGCAATATTTTAAACTTTGCAATTAGTTCTTTAGATTTCTCTTGCTTGTCCATTTTTTCTAGTGATTCAATCGCCGCTTGCAAATTGGTATGGGAATCTTCCCAAGAATTCGCCGCATTTAAATGGATATCATTTCCACGGTTAGTTAACATCGAAGTTAGCTCTAGACCTATTCTAGAAGTCTCATATTTAATATCGGAAGCCATTTCGATTCTCTCATTTAGATCATTAACAACAACGTTCATATTCACTGTCGATTGTTCGAGCATGTTCATTAAAATGATGGCGATAATAAAAAACAATAGCAGTAATGAACCGATGCTCGTATAGAGCTTTGTTTTAAATTTCATAAGACCTCCATATTTCCTATCGTTTATTAACAGGTTAATCTATTAAACTAAAATCGTAATTGTCACAAAAAATAGAATATTCAAAATAACAAAACATCACATTTATCAATTAACTTTCATATTTTTATATTTTACTTTAAGTCAATATTATCGTCTACATAATATTTTATATAAATAAAGGAAAGTGGCTAATAAAAAGGATGCACATACTTCCACCCATAATTAGTAGATATTACATCAAAAGCCTGTTAAAAATGTCCAATTCTAGAGGGTTTTGAAGAATTATAGTAAATGTGAAGGATTCACTCTTTATCGTTTTATTATTTCGATATAACAAACTAACGAGTTTACCGTACTAGACGATTAACACCTGCTTCACACAATCACCTTCATTATAATACTACTACAGTTCCCGTTTTTTTTCTTCTATTGGAATGGAGACAATCAAAAATAATAGGAAACATGATTTATTTCACATACAAATGAATCCAAATATTTTAGAATATTCTTTAAAAATAGAATTCAGGTGAAGGTGGTGTAGCAGGATTTCGGGCCCAGACCGAAGAAGAAGCAAAGCAGATTATTACGGAAGCATTTCAGTGTACCGGGCCAGTTCTCATGGAGTTTAATTAATGGAAGAAGAAAACGTCTATCCGATGGTACCCCCTAACCATAACAACCATCAAACCATACTATCTCGAAAGTAAAAAACGCCAAACCATTGTGGAATTCAAAGGTTTGGCGTTTTTTTAGGAAGGAATCGTCCAGAAGTGTAAAAATGAGCTAATTTTCGCATTTTATGGGCTAATTTTCGTTTCCAATAGGTGAGAATAGATTCTCTCAGCGAATTATTAGCTTCTATCAGCGAATTTGCATGTTCTATCAGCGAATCTAGGAAGGTTAGGTCTATATTTTATAAATATACATTAATTATGAATGAAAAGTACGGCTATACAGCGTATATTTGTCAATACGCTCCCGGTTCGGTTCATACCCGATACCGGGTTGTTTTGGAATCGTAATCATCCCGTCTTCCACTGTTACCTCAGGCTCAATAATATCCTCCTTCCAATATCGGGCAGAAGCAGCTGTATCACCTGGGAGAGTAAAATTAGACAGGCTTGTTATTGCAATATTATGCGCCCTGCCAACCCCAGCCTCAAGCATGCCGCCACACCAGACGGGAATCCCATTCGCCTCACATAAATCATGGATTTTTTTAGATTCTGTTAAGCCTCCGACACGCCCAATTTTAATATTAATAATTTTACAACTGCCAAGTTGAATAGCCTTTCGAACGTCATCCACATTATGGATACTTTCATCCAGACAAATCGGTGTCTCGATTTGGGCTTGAAGCTGCGCATGATCGATGATATCATCAAAGCCCAACGGCTGCTCAATCATCATTAAATTAAATTGATCCATCGCCTTAAGCGTTTCGATATCCTCTAAAGTATAAGCGGTATTTGCATCCGCCATTAATGGAATATCTGGGTAGTGTTTTCGAATCTCTGCTAAAATGTTTAAATCCCATCCTGGTTGAATTTTCACCTTGATACGTTTATATCCTTCTTCTAGATGACCCTCAATCAATGCTAATAATTCTTCGACCGTATCCTGGATCCCAATACTGACGCCGACCTCAATCTTTTCAAATGTTCCTCCAAGGGCACTCGATAGACTAACTCCTTGCTGTTTAGCATAAGCATCCCAAATGGCCCCTTCAAGGGCAGCCTTTGCCATGTAATTCCCTCGGATATGATGAAAGCGTTCGGAGACCTCATCTGGATGAGAAATTGGCTCTTTCAGAAGAAGTGGAATCAGAAAATCCTCCATCATATGCCAATTGGTTTTGACAGTTTCTTCTTTATATGTTGCATCCATCGCAGCAACGGATTCAGCCCAACCCGTAATGCCATCCTTTGTTTTGACTTCGACCAAAATAAAATCTTTATCATATTCAGTCCCTACAGCGGTCGTGAAGGGGTGTAATAGATCCATTTTCATATGTCTTAACACAATTCGTTGTATTTCCATCCTATTTATACCTCTCTCCGTTAAGTATGTTTCTTGGTTAATACATAATGATGAAGGTAAGGCTGATCACTTTTCCGTAATGCCGTAACCGTCCACCCTTTGCTCATATAATGGGTAAAAATCTTGCGCGTTTTCATTCTCCATTCCAATGCAGCATTTAAATTATTCGATTTAATCGTTTGGAATTGATTTGGAACCGGAACATAGAGGAGATTGGCCCAGGCATCCCTCTCGCTATCTAGAAAAATATCCTTCGGTACCGGCAAGCCCTCTGCATCCTCGTCCACTTGAATCAAGAGGGGCACTTCATGGTTATCAACGAAATCTTCCATCCTCTTAGACGTTTCCTCAGCTATGTTCCATTCCACTAAGAAGCGGTCAGAAGGCAACCCTGCATTAAGAATATCAGGCATTTCACCATAACAATTCTCAATATACTGCGTACACACTCCGCCTAGTTTACTTAAATTAAGGTATCCATTGACCGTTTCCAGTGGGTCATACGTCCATGTGATGAGTTGATAGCCCATCTTTCGTGCTTCTTCACGCTGCTTTAATTTTAATTTTTCCCCGATTCCCATTTTCCGAAAATCTGGGTGAATCCCCATACTATGCGAACAAAGATAGACTTTTGTCCCATCAAATCCTGGAAAGCTATACTGAAAGCCAATTAATCGAGTTCCAGAAAAAGCGCCAATCACCATACCGCCATTTTTAACGACGGCAATGCTATGGTTAACGGGGACCGGATCCTCATCAGCCCAAACAAGACTTTCTAAATCTCTCACAGCAGTCAATTCTTCTGTCGTATGTAACATGCGTATTGTAATCAGTTTTTGTAAGTCCATATTGAGTAACTATCCTCCTGCCAATTGATTAGATGACATTTTTAAGAAAGCTTTTTAAACGATCACTAGTAGGATTGGTGAACAGTTGTGCTGGAGCTCCTTGTTCTTCAATGACCCCGTCACACATATAAATGACGCGATCGGCCACTTCTCTAGCAAACTTCATTTCGTGAGTCACAATCAGCATCGTCATTCCTTCTTCGGCCAATCCCTTCATAACATTAAGAACTTCACTAACAAGTTCTGGGTCTAAGGCGGAGGTCGGTTCATCAAACAGCATAATTTTTGGATTCATCGCCATCGCCCGTGCAATCGCGACTCGCTGCTGCTGACCTCCAGAAAGTTTCCTTGGGTATACATCTTTTTTATCTTTAAGCCCCACCCTTTCTAGTAAAACTAATGCCTTTTCGACGGCTTCTGCCTTCGACTTCTTTAACGCCTGAATCGGCGCTTCAATAATGTTTTGTAAAACGGTCAGGTGCGGAAATAAGTTGAATTGTTGAAACACCATCCCTACTTCCCGTCTAATTTGTTGAATGCTCCGCGGCGAATAGTTCAATACCGTGCTATCAATTGAAATTCGGCCAGATGAAAGAGTCTCGAGCCCGTTCAGACAGCGAAGGAGTGTACTTTTCCCCGATCCGCTGGAACCAATCAGGGCAACCACTTCGCCAGGGTACACTTGTAAATTAATCCCTTTTAAGACCTCCAGCTGATTAAAACTTTTATGGACATTTTCAATTTCAATAATAGGATAAAGATGATCTTTCACTTTATTTGACAAGGTAGGTCCTCCCTTACTAACGTTCGCTAACCGACAACTTAAATTCGACCTTTCTTAAGAAAAACGAGAAGATCGTTGTCATCACTAAATAAAGAACGGCTGCAGTAATATAGAACTCGATAAACGCATAGTTGGTTGATGCAAATCTTTGTGAAGTCATCATTAATTCTGAAACGGTAACAAGAGAAGCGAGCGATGAATCTTTTAGTAGTGTAATAGACTCATTGCCAATCGCAGGGATGCTTACTCTTAACGCCTGCGGGAGAATAATTCTCCGCATGACTGTTGGATAACTCAGACCTAGTGATTGTGCTGCTTCCATCTGTCCTTTAGGGATTGACAAGATCCCCCCTCTTAAAATTTCGGCAATATAGGCTCCAGCATTTATTCCTAAAGCTAGAACAGAGGCGGTAAAGGGATTCAACTCAATCCCTATTTGCGGAAGACCAAAGTAGACAAGAAATAGTTGAACCAAAAGTGGGGTCCCTCTAAGGACCCAAATATAAAAGTCTGCGAACAAAGACAAAATCTTAAACTTTGAAATCTTCATGATCACGATAATGATTCCCATAATTAACCCTAGTACTAAGGAAACAATGGAGATTTCAAGTGTCATTAGAGATGCCTCGAGTAGAAATGGAATGTACTGAGTAACAAGAGAAAAATCTAACATATCTTTAGCTCCTTATCGGATGTCTTTTCCAAACCATTTTTTACTAATTTCCTCATATTTTCCGTCTTTTTGCATTTCAGCTATAATCTTATTGATCTCTTTACGGAGATCATTATCTTCTTTTCGAATGGTCATTCCTGCTAGCTCTGTGTTCAATAGACCATCAATTGCTACTAAACTATAATTTTGATCGAGAATAATTTTTGCACCGACACCTTGGTCTGTTGATACACCTTCTAATCGGCCATTTACTAAATCCTCAAAGGCAAGAAAATCATTCTTATAAAGTTTCACATCGGCCCCAAGCTTTGTTACCTCTTCTGCAGCAGTGGTTGAGATCGTTACACCAATTTTTTTCCCCTTCATGTCTTTTGGTGCTTTGATGGAAGAATCTTTTGGAACAAACAACTGATTGCCAGTTGTAAAATAAGGGTCACTAAAAGAGACTTTCTTCTTTCTTTCGTCTGTAATGGCCATATCGGAAATGATAATATCAAACTTTTTGCCTGTTAATGCAGGGATCATACTATCCCATGGGTTAGAGACTAGAACTGCTTTCACACCCAGTCTTTTTGCCACTTCTTGAGCAATGTCTACGTCAAATCCTTCTAATTCATTACTTTTATTGATGTAGTTATAGGGAGGATATGCCCCTTCCATTGCAATCTCAATTTTTCCCTTATCCTTAATGGATTTAAGGGGATCACTTTTTGCTAAACCGCTAGTTTCTTTGCTGCCACCGCAGGCTGCCATGATCAGGATTAGACATGCTAAACACAAACCAACCATATACTTTTTCATAATGATCCCCCATTAATGTTTATTTTCATTATTTTTTGAAGCGGCATTATAAAGTAGACTTGTTAATATTTTCGTTCCATATAGTAGTGCCTTCTGATTGAATTGCATGTCCGGGTGGTGAAGTCCAGGACGCAAGTCACAGCCTAATCCAATCATGGTCGCCTTTACATCCGGATTTTGCAGGGTATAAAAATGAAAATCTTCTCCTCCTTGTGAAATACAATTGTCTACTACATTTTCTTCTCCCAAGACAGAGGCAGCGGCAGCATTTGCTAGTTTTATAGCTTCAGTATTTAATCTTGCAGCAGGAACAAATTCTTTCACGGTTCCGTTTATACTTGTCCCAGTCAAAGTACCGACCTTATCTAGCAAATCCACTGCTCTCGACTGCAGTTCATCCATTGCTCCATTTGTACTTGCACGTAAATCCAAAATAAAATTTGCAGTTTCCGGAATGACATTGGAGGAATCTCCTCCAGCATGTAAACCTGTCATTTTAATTGAAAAGGAGTCCGGGCTTTTTAAGCGAATGTTTTGCAATGCCTGAATTAAGTAGGAAGCGGCTTCGATTGGGTTATTTCCATCCTGAGGCCGCGATGCATGTGCTTGCTTGCCCTTGATGACCCCGTAAATGGTAGCACAGGAACTATGAACAATGGCAGGAGCCACTTTCCCCATTGGAACTTCCATCCATGGACGAAGATGAACACCAAATAAGTATTGAACGCCTTTCAAAGCACCCTCGTGCATCATTCGCAGCGCCCCCTCCCCCTTCTCCTCTGCTGGTTGAAAAATAAACCGGATCGGTTTAGTGTGATAAGATTTATTAGCAGCTATGGCTAAGGCAGTATGTAATACCATGGTGCTGTGGGCATCATGCCCGCAGGAATGATTGGGTTGAACCTTCCCTTTCACTTCTTGTAAAAGGGCATCCATATCCGCACGTAAAGCAACGATCTCGTTGCCTTCTCCTGGAATATCCGCAACAATACCAAAATGCCCTTCGTATGTTTTAAATGAGATCCCTGCTTTCGCTAATTCTTCCTGAATATATTGTGAAGTTTTCTGTTCCTGCCAGCTTGGCTCCGCCAATTGGTGCAGATCAGCATAAGTCTTTAGAATCGCTTGTTCCTGCTCGTTCATAAAATTGATAAGCTGGCTCATAATGGAACTCCCATCCAAATTTGTCATTCAACAAACACACCATAGTTTGAGTAAAGTTCTTCTAATTTTTGCTGTCGAACTTGGATTGCATCCGAATTTTTCACCTTCATCCCAGCAATGATAAAATCCAACAAAATGATCGCGGGTGTGATGGAGTGGGCGGCCGATTCGGAATCTTCTTCTGTTGTCAGCGTATAATCGGCGATTCGACCAATCGGAGACAATAATCGATCGGTAACGCAAATGATTGGAACCCCTTGTTTTTTGGCACATTCTGCAATATGCAGGGTTTCCTTCGAATAACGAGGAAACGAGATAATAAATAGAACAGAGCGATCACTTAAATCGGTTAACCGCTCATAGATTTCTCCTGTTGACGGACAAAGTGTGACTTGATCCCGCAGTGTATGAAGCTGAAAAGAAAACCAGTGAGCCGGTGCATAGGATGCACCCATTCCCAAAATGAAAATCCGATCTGCTTTGATTAAAACATCAACGACCTTCCAAAGCTCGGTTTCATTGAGCTGGTGATTGGTTTGTCGCTGGGAAAGAATTTCCTTTTCCAAGATTTCCGTAAAAAGAGAAGTGTGCTCTTCTTCTTTATTTTCGATTTTGGAATTTGTATTGAATGGATGCAAACTTTTGTTTACCATCTGCTGTTGAATGTAATGGAGCATTTCGCTAAATCCATTGAATCCCAACGCATAGGAGAGTCGGATGACGGTGGTTTCACTAACATCTACCTTTCGTCCAATCATAGTTGCCGTGTCAAAAGCTGATTCATCAAGTTTTTCAATCAGATGTTTGGCTACTTTTTTTTGTCCAGGAGACAACGTTTCATATTTTTCCTTAATAATCGTTTCAAAGCTTTTCATATGTCCTCCAATCCGCGCAGGAAATGCTTCATAATTTATAAATGTTGCAGTAACTTCTTTATTGTTTTTTTATTATACCCTATTCGTTGAATATTTAGAAATCTTTTTTTATAAAAAATTTCTTGTTTCTTTAAAATCCACTTATAAACAAAAAAGTGTCAGGCACCATCCAGTAAATGGGTGGTTCCTGACACCTAGCTTTTATGATGCATCCTTTATTGGAAAAAACAAAAAAGCCGCCAAAGCAGCTAGATTTTCAACTGTTACTTCCCTTTAATTTAATAATTGGTACCTATGTAAACAATTTTAAAGAAATCAAATTCGTAAACCTACGATTATCACTTTCCTACTTCATACTTCATATTAAATGACAATATAGTTCTCCGCCCCGATTATCATTAAATTCTAAGATTATTTCAGTTGAAGAATGCTTTTTTATCTTATTGTTTTTGTACTTGAATCCAAACCATTTGTTTCAACATATTGGTACTCAGTTTCTAGTTCACCCAAAGTCCATTCATACAAATGTTTATTATTTTTTTTAAATATTCCGGATCTAATAAGTTCATTTATTAAAAATTGCCTTTTTAGATGGACTGCTTTTCGTTGGTTATTTTTCATTAAGAAGGGTTCCACTCCTTTCATAAGGGCAATTATAAATGAGATTTTTTAAGAATTTGTCGATTGAACGGGTATTTAATGACTTTTAAAGGAATTGTTAACCTTCTTTAACAAAAGAAAATGTCTTTCTAAAAATTTAATCTAAAAGTTAATTTTGAAATAATTCTTAATAAAACTTAATATTATCGTAAACCTGAAAAGTTTTTATGTATGATACATTGAATTTAACTTTAAAAACAAAAAGTACATAGAAATGTGAAAAAAATTAGAAACAAGAATGAGTGGATCACATGTTAAATGTAAAAGAGGTAACTGAACTGCTAAGGGATGAAGGGATAACAGCTAGTGAACAAATCGTCATACGTTGGATCCTCGAAGGGAAAATAAAAGCGAAAAGGACCAAACATCTTAATATTGACTTCTTGATCCAACCAAAAGATCTAGTTGCATTCATACTAGAAAAGAAAATTGAGGACAAGATTAAACAATTTGGTATGGATTATCTGCACTGGGAAAAGACGTTTCAAGAGAACCAGAAGTTAAAAGAGGAAATCGAAGAGGTAAAAACTACTATTCGGATCGAACAAGCAAAAGTTAGTGGCTTAAAAAAAATGTTAAAAGCAGAATATGCTCTTTCCGATCATCCCCCACTTACCTTTAACTCATTATTTGGTTTAGATGCAGGGACTGACAAAGCAATGTTGAAGAAAGAGTTTAAGAAACTACTTAAAGCCCTTCATCCCGATCGATCTGGTGACGAGAGACTTTTCAAAGTGTTTTATGAACATTACAAAAAGACCATTTAAATTTAATATTTTTCTACAAACAGTAGAGGTACCATATGATTTACCGTCTTAATTTGTCCGATTAAGAAGTAATTTAACTATTCCTTATAAAATATGGAGATTAATGTAGATAAGTTTTAAAACGTGATAGCAGGAAAAAATCATCCCGTTACAAAAATAGTAAAGAAGACGTAACAGATGTCTAACGAATAAGTTGAAAGGTGGTCATTTTCCTTGAGTATGGATTTATCCCTACAACAAATCGTCGAAGGTCTACCGAAGTCGTTATTAAATGCATCTGATAGAGATTTGGAAGGATTCCAAAAAATTATCGAAGAAACAATAAAATTAAGAGAAGGCCATAGAAACTTACAAAAGATGGTTAAAAACTTCTCAACCACTACGATTCAGCGAGCTTAAAATTAAATTAGAAAAAATATTAGGAAGGTGAAATTCACCTTCCTTCCTTTTTGCTGTTAGGGAATGGATGTTTTTTTTCCTAGGAATTACGTTTTAAGGATATTGGATGTCTATAAAAACAACAAATTTTACGAAAACTGCTTTTCTTTTTTAACTACTAATTGTATTATTCAACAGTTTTAGCATATCTGCAAAATCAAAAGGTGCTTCTTTCCTCACGCAGTCTGCAAATTGGGACACAAGTTTCAATGTTCCAATGCTCTGTACAGGATAATTTCCTGCAGCACTTTCAGCAGACAACATCACAGCGTTTGTCCCATCCATTACGGATTGGAAAATATCTGTGACTTCCGCTCTTGTTGGCAGAGGATTCTCTACCATCGATTGCAGCATTTGGGTTGCTGTTATGACATACGTATCCAGCCGGTTGCATTCGGTAATCATCGCTTTTTGTAACATTGGGATCCATTGATAGGGCAGCTCTACACCAAGGTCGCCCCGGGCAATCATCACGGCATCAGTTTCCGAACAAATTTTCTAGAAATTTTGAATGGCCTCAACCGTTTCAATTTTGGCCACCAGCTTAGGCGTATGTCCCCCCACACTTTCCATAAAGCTGCGAACTTCTTTAATATGCGTTGCCCTGCGGACAAATGAGCAAGCTATGAAATCAACTTCTTCTTGTAAAAGGAATTGAATATCTTGTTTATCTTTTTCTGTAAGGGCAGGTAAACTGGTAACAACACCTGGAAGATTTACTCCTTTATGGGAAGATATTTCCCCTCCTGATTTAACTGTGGTAACAACTTTAGTTTGCTCTACCTTCGTAACTTCCAACTCCACGGCGCCATCATTAATTAAAATTCGATTTCCTGATTTTACATCTTTAATTAAACCTTCATAATCGACACTAGCTTGTTTATCGTTACCTACTACTTGATCGATGTGAAGGGAAAAGGACTGTCCTGTGTTAAGGGTGATTTTTTCACCTTCTACTTCGCCCAGTCGTATTTTTGGACCTTGGAGATCACCCAATACTTTAATTGGATGTCCTTTCTCTCCGCTAAGTGTTTTTAATAATCGAATGACATTCCTGTGGCTGTCGTGAGTCCCATGAGAAAAATTCAATCGTGCAATCGTCATCCCATGATTAATCAACTCAGTTAGAACTTTTTTATCATTACTTGCCGGTCCAATGGTACATATACGATCAACTGACATGGTATCACCTCAATTTTATGGTCGGAATTATTGTGCCCAAAGTGGCTTTTATTAGGAATGTTAAATAGGTGTGCCTGACACTCGCAGATTTTCTTCTTCAGGGTCTATGGGGTCGGATCCCCATTCCGCTGTCTTTAGGTCAATTACTTTTATTATAAAAATATAGTGCAATGTGCTTCCACAGCAAAAAAGGGTGCTCCAAATTTTTGGAACACCAACTCTTTTTATATTGTTTATAAGAATTCTCCTACTGCATCTGGAGTTTTGGCATTTGCACTCTGCAAATGTGCAAAGCTTTTCTCCATTTTTAAAAACTAATAAAGATGGGATGTTTCGTCATGTTCACTCATTTCAATCGTGACAAATAGGCCTTTTCGCTTTATTGTGTCTTAATCCAGACATATAACAGGAATCAATAAAAGTATTTTCCATTAAAACGGCTAATCGTGTAATGATCTTCAATTTTTTATCAATTAAAGCATTTGTATTTTTAAGTAAAAAAATCCGGGCCCTTTCATGAGCCGGATTTCTTAAGTCTGCTTTAATTCTAACTTTCGTGCAACTAGTGACAAAGCATAATTAACAATAAAGTACATCAACGCAACTATGACAAATACAGGTATCACATACGATCCCTTTTGCGCATAAACAATTTGTCCGTTGTGCAATAAATCCGGTAAGGCGATGACGACAGCTAACGATGTATCTTTAAGCAGAGAAATAAATTGACTCACAATCGGAGGAACCATTCTTCTCAGCGCTTGGGGCATGATGATATACCGTAATGTCTGGATGTAGGTCAGGCCAGACGCACGTCCTGCTTCCACCTGTCCTTTTTCGATGGAGTTTAAACCGCTTCGGATAATTTCCGATATCATCGCCGATTCAAAAACCGTCAATGCTGCAATAGCCGCTGAAGTTATTTCCATTTCAATTCCGATTTCGGGCAATGCAAAATAAGTGAAGAAAATGATCAGCAGCAAAGGAAGGTTTCGAATTGTCTCAACAATCACGGCAAGTAATTTAGAAACAACGGGAATCCTCGCATATCTGAGCGTTCCTGTGAGACCGCCAATAATGAAGCTAAGCACAATTGAAATGGCAGCGACCTTAAGAGTGACCCCAAACCCTTCCAGTAAAAATTTAATATTGTCCAGTGTATACACTTCAATGAACGGTGCTAGAAAATCCATCTACACAGCTCCTTAATTACTTCTAGCCATGCGTTTTTCTAAAAATCCTACGCCAAGACTTAAAGGTATTGTTAAAATTAAATAAAATAAGGCCACAAAAATATAGGTATCAAAAGTTATGTATGTCTTTGCCGAAATTAAATCCCCTTGATACATTAAATCCCCACCTGCGACTACGGCTAACAATGATGAATTTTTAACTAAATTGATAAATTGGTTGCCAAGAGGAGGGATGACGATCTTAATAGCCTGAGGGAGTATAACCATTCTCATTGCCTGGCCGTAACTCAATCCTGTCGAGCGGGCAGCTTCCATTTGCCCTTTTGGAACAGACATAATTCCGGCACGGATTGCTTCGGCAATGAAAGCGGCTGTATAGATGGTCAATCCGATGGTTCCTGCAGTCATCCCGCCAAAGTTTCCAGCTAAGTAAGTGAAAAACACGATAACCAGTACAGGTATATTACGGATAAATTCAACATATGCCGAACCAAGCAAGTTAAGAGGTTTAAATGGGGCAATTCGCATGACTGCAATAAGTGTACCCAAAATAAAACTGCATATTAATGCTATTAAACTAGCTATAATCGTTATTTTTAATCCTTCCAAAAATGAATCGATATTATTTGTTAGTATCGAGAAATCCAGCAAACGATCTCCTCCTAATTGATCAGAATGAGCAAGTCCGCAAACTTGCCTGCGGACTGCTGCCCAACCTGACGAGAAACCCGATATAAATAATTAATGTTTAATCCATTTATCCTTAATTTCATCGTACTTACCTGAATCCTTCAGGCTTTTTAATGCTTTATTTAACTCATCGACAAGCTCTTTATTGCCTTTTTTAACAGCTATCCCATAAGGCTCTTCTGTGAACGTACCTCCAACCAACTCAAAGGACGGATCTTCTTCTGCCATACCATAAAGGATTGCATCATCTGTGGTCAGGGCATCACCCTTACCTGACTTTAATGCTGTAAATGCTTCAGCGTAGTTTTCAAATTCAAGTACGGTTGTTTCAGGAGCTTTCTCACGAATATTTACGGATGAGGTCGAGCCTTTAACAGCAAGCACCTTTGTTCCTTTTTTCAAGTCTTCAATGCCCTTAACCTTGCTTCCTTTTTTCACTAGCAATGATTGCCCGGCATCAAAATATACATCTGTAAAATCGACTTCTTTTTTACGTTCTTCATTGATGGTCATAGTGGCGACAACCGCATCAACCTTACCATTATTTAAGAGTCCTACCCTCGTTTTCGAAGTAACCTCTACATACTCAGGCTTAACCTCTTTGCCAAACATTTCTTCAGCCAGTGCCTTAGAAAGATCAATGTCAAACCCTTCCACCTCACCTGTCGAGGGATTTTTCAATCCAAACAAACGAGTATCATGTTTTACACCAAATACGATTTTTTTCTCTTCTTTAATCTGAGCAAGTACATCTTTGCTGCTTTCTTTTGAAGCCTTGTCCCCGCCGCAACCCGCAAGTAGTATAGCGGCCATAGTTGACACTACCGCCATTTTTACGAAATTTTTTGTTTTGAACATTCCATTTCCTCCCTATTAATGATTTAATATACGGCTGAGAAATAAGCGAGCCCGTTCTTCACGCGGATTCTCATAAAATTCAGCCGGAACTGCTTCTTCTAATATTCGCCCCTCATCCATAAAAACGATTCGGTCAGCAACCTCCTTGGCAAAGCCCATTTCGTGGGTTACGACGACCATCGTCATGCCTTCTTTGGCGAGGGCTTTCATCACATCCAGTACCTCGCCGATCATTTCAGGATCAAGTGCTGAGGTTGGTTCATCGAAAAGCATGATCTCCGGGTTCATTGCAAGGCCACGGGCGATAGCTACACGCTGCTGCTGACCTCCGGAAAGCTGGGAAGGATAAGATTCAGCCTTATCTAATATGCCTACCTTGGTAAGATAATGACGGGCTGTTTCCTTAGCTTCTTTTTCGGATTGGCCCAAGACTTTCATAGGCGCAAGAGTGATATTTTCCAGCACTGTTTTGTGCGGATATAAATAGAAGTGCTGAAAAACCATTCCAATATTGCGCCTCAGCTTATTGATATCTGTTTTTTTATCGCCTACTGAGATCCCATTTACGGTGAGTGTCCCGTCAGAGATGGTTTCCAGATGATTGATACAGCGCAACAAGGTACTTTTCCCTGATCCAGATGGACCAATTACTACAACTACTTCACCTTGATTGATTGTAAGATTAATATCTTTTAAGACATGAAAATCCCCATAAAACTTATGTACCTGATTAAATACAATCATTCTTGACCTCCTGTTTTAAAAGCTATTACATGTGAAAATCCCATTATTAGTAATATTCAGAATAACTTAAATTATATTTATATTTTGTCGAACTGTCAAATCATGACAAATTGCCTATAATTTCCCGACATTTAACACTTTCTTGGGTTAAAGATGTCTATAGCAAAAAGGTGTCAGGCACCATCCAAAATTGGATGGTGCCTGACACCTTTTAATGTAGGATTGTCGGCTTACATTTATCTTACTTTTTCTTTGTAAGTCGAGCTCTCTGATTATTCCTTCTTTTTCAATTTATATCCTATATAAAGGACCATAAACCATATAGGTGCTACAATTAATGCTCCTCGCATACCCTCAATAAAGGCCATTAAGACCACGACAAGTGCTAAAAAAGCAAGGGCTAAGTAGCTTGAAACTGGATATAGCGGCATTTTAAATGCTAGTTTTTTTACTTCTTCTGTCGTTTTTGATTGTCTGAACTTTATTTGTGTAATCAGTATTATGGTCCAGCTAGTAATAACCGCAACCGTTGCAACAGAAGAAATATAGATAAATACTTTTTCAGGAACAATATAATTTAAAAATACTGCCACTAATAAAAATGATGACGAAAATAGGATTCCACGTCGGGGTGTAGAATGCTTGTTGAGCTTTCCAAAATATTTCGGCCCATTATTTTGAAGAGATAAATTGTATAGCATTCTTCCAGTACTGAATAAACCACTATTAAAAGCAGACAAAGCTGCTGTTAACACGACAAAGTTAATTATATGGGCAGCCCCAGGAATTCCGATTTTATCAAAAATTAACACAAACGGGCTTCCATTCGTCCCTACTTCATTCCAAGGATATAAACTCATCATGATGCCTAGTGCAGCAATATAAAAAATTAAAATCCTCCAGACCACATTGTTGATTGCAGATGGAATTGATTTTCGAGGATTTTTAGCCTCCCCTGCGGTAATCCCGACCAGTTCTACCCCGCCAAATGAAAACATCACTAGAACCAATGACATGAAAATACCTTTTATCCCATTTGGCATAAATCCTCCATGAGTCCAAAGATTGTTAAAACCTATGGGCTGGCCTTCGTTGCCGATACCTAAGAGGATCATTCCTAATCCAACAACAATCATTCCAATAATCGCAACCACTTTAATCATCGCGAACCAGAATTCAAACTCTCCAAATGCTTTAACACTTGTAAGGTTTACCATTGTGATTACAACAAGTGTTGCAAGAGCTGTCAGCCATTGTGGTATTTCTGGAAACCAGTAGTTTACATAGACACCAACAACTGTAATTTCCGCCATCCCAACGACAACCCACATAAACCAATAGGTCCAACCGGTTAAGTAACCCGCAAACGGTCCTAAATAACTATTTGCGTATGAACTAAATGAGCCGGAAACCGGCTCATCTACAGCCATTTCCCCTAATGCTCTCATAATGGTAAAAATAACTAAGCCTCCGACTAAGTAAGAGAGCAAAATTGACGGACCAGCCATTTGAATCGTTGCACTTGAACCATAGAACAGACCTACTCCAATCGCACCTCCAAGTGCAATTAGCTGGATGTGCCTGTTGTTTAGACCTCGTTGTAGTTGCTCACTTTCGTGATTTTTGCCCACACTAATATTCCACCCTTCATAATTATTCTTTTACAATAACTAAGAATGATATTCCTTTCCACATGAAAGAAAATTCAATAAATTCACTCTTCACCGAATACTTCCATTACATTACAAGAAATTCCAAGTAAAATATTCCTCTATTTCGTTATATTGGATGGAATATGTCATTTATATAGGAAAATTGTCATAAATCTATTCTACCTGTAATGTTGTTCATCAAATTAAAAAGAAATGTAACAGTAGCGTTCTGTAAATCGTGTACTAGCACATGATAAAGTAGTACCATACGAATTTACAGGAGGTAGCCACATGAAAAACAATTACATGAAAAAATTAGTTGTAGCTTGTGTAGCTACATTTGCACTTATAGGTTTACAAATTAATACGGCCGAGGCTATTACCCAATCTCCAGTTGTAAAAGGAGATAGCCCTTGGGAACTAGGACAACAATATGGATTAGACACTAATAATATAGAACAAGTTAATAATCAACCGAACGATTGGGTTTATATTGAAGAAATGTTGCAAAATCCTGATCAACCGAAAGTAAAAGCAATAAAATCATCAAAACCTGAAATAGAAACGCCAGAAAAAAAACAAGAGGAACCAGCAGTGTCAATATCAAATAAAGAGAAAGATTTATTTGCCAGATTAGTAGAGGCTGAAGCAAAAGGTGAATCTTATGAAGGAAAAGTTGCAGTTGCGACTGTTGTATTGAATCGAGTTGATTCTCCTCATTTCCCAAATACAGTGACCGCTGTAATTAAACAAGTAGTAGGCAATAGCTATGCCTTTTCTCCGGTTCAAAATGGTGAAATTAAAAAGCCAGCATCAGATGAGTCGAAACGAGCAGTCGAAGAAGCATTAACGAGGGCTGATCGTTTAAATAATTGCATTTATTTTTATAACCCGGAAATTGCAACGGATGATTGGATTCGTACGCGTGAAGTAGTAAAGACGATTGGTGATCATGTATTTGCAAAATAATGAATCAAGAGCCGTAGATGACGGCTCTTTTTGCTTAAAAAAAACGTACTGCCTATACTGCCTATACTGCCTCCAATTACTGTTTTGCCACCCATGCCCATTCCTCTTCGGTCTTCAACGTTTGCGCTTTGCCGTCTTCCCTTCCATTTCATTGTTATGCCTCCTCCAAAATATGGAGAAAGAATAATTAACCAATTTACTATTACCATAATGGTATACCCACAATAGAGATGATTAATATTGTATATCTTCTGGAAATTATCAACTTTAAAAATAAATAATAACAAATTTTAATATTGACAATTATCAGATAATAAGTGAGAATGAACGCGTGTACATTATAAGTTTAGAGGTGATATTTTGGCTAACCGGAAAGATGTTGCAAAATTAGCCGGCGTTTCTGAAGCCACCGTTTCACGAGTATTTAATAATATCGGTCCCTTACGTGAAGAAACAAAACAAAAGGTTTTGCAAGCCGCCCAACAACTGAACTACCACCCTAATGCCATTGCCCAAAGCTTTGCACGAGGGAAAAGTAACAACATTGGGGTCATTGTTCCATATTTTCAAAGAGTAAACTTGATGACTACCCATTATTTTTCGGAACTTTTAAGTGGAATTGGAGCGAAGCTTGGTGAGTTTGGATATGGTTTGCTACTTTTATTTCAATCCCCTGATGAGCCGAAAGATTATGTGAAGCTTTTTCATACCCAGAAGGTAGATGGATGCATCATCCTAGGTTCCAAGGATGTTTCTGGTGAAGTGGAAGCACTTGAAAATTTACACCAATTGCAACTCCCCTATTGTCTTGTGAATCAAACTTTTTCGGGCTATCCCTTTCATTCCATTGACGCAGAACATTTTGATGGTAGTTTACAAGCCGTATCCTCTCTGCTAATGAATGGGAATGAACAAATAATCTTTTTAAATGGACCAAATGAATTTTCAAATAGTATCGATCGATTACACGGTTATGAAACTGCCCTTTTGAATGCGGGTATTCCCTACAATCCTCAGTTCGTTTTTCAAGGGAATTATAGCCGTAAAAGTGGTTTTCAAGCGGCTGCCGGTATAGCTTCTTTGCTGCCAGAAATCCATGCTATTTTTGCCGGGAATGATCGAATGGCTATTGGTCTTATGCAGGGTTTAGGTGAACAAGGCTACCAGGCAGGTCGTGATTATGCTCTCATTGGGTATGATAACTCTGAAATTTCAAGGATGACTTCCCCGCCACTTAGCACCGTTCATGTACCGCTTTTTGATATGGGGCAAATGGCAGCTGAAAAAGTTCTCCAATTGATCACTCAAGGTACCATGTCAGAAATTAATGAACGATTGCCAATTACCTTTATAGAACGGGCATCTTCACAACTTAAGACAACTTACACCAAACAATCTTAATAAAAATCTATTAATATTTTATACTTTTTAATTCTTAAATAAGAAAAGGAGATTCGTTATGGAAACCGTAAAAATTGGAATGATTGGCTACAAATTTATGGGCAAAGCCCACAGTCATGCCTATCGAGATCTTCCCCTATTTTTCCCTAAGATCATTCATCCTGAAATGAAGGTGATTTGTGGTCGTGACCATAACGCTGTCGCTGCTGCAGCTAAGCAATTCGGTTGGGAGGAACACACAACCGACTGGAAAACTCTTTTACAAAGAGAAGATATTGACCTTATCGATATCAATGCACCGAGTGATGTACATAAAGAAATAACAATTGCAGCAGCAAAAGCAGGCAAGCATGTTTTTTGCGAAAAACCGTTAGCGCTTACACTTGAGGATTCTAGAGAAATGCTTGAAGTCGTTGAATCTGCTGGAGTTAAACATATGGTCGGCTTTAACTATCGCTTTGCCCCTGCTGTGATGCTGGCTAAAAAGCTTCTCGACGAAGGTAAGCTAGGAGAAGTCTATCATTTCCGCGCCTGGTTTTTACAGGATTGGCTCGTAGATCCGAACTTCCCTCTAGCCTGGAGACTGCAAAAAGAAATTGCTGGTTCAGGGTCTCATGGAGATCTGGGGGCCCATCTTGTCGATTTGGCTCATTATCTAATCGGTGATATTACTGAGGTTATTGGAATGAATGAAACCTTTATTAAAGAAAGACCAATTCCTTCTCAAATGTCTGGTTTATCTGCTAAAGGCAGCGATAGTGATGAAAAAGGCGAAGTAACGGTTGATGATGCTACCCTATTTTTAGCCCGTTTTGCTAACGGGGCTTTAGGAAGCTTTGAGGCTACACGATTTGCTACAGGGCATCGCTGTAAGAATTCTTTTGAAATCAACGGCAGTAAAGGAAGCGTCATCTTTGACTTTGAACGCATGAATGAACTTCAGGTTTATTTTGCTGATGATAGAGATGATGTCCAAGGCTTCCGCCGCGTCTTAGCGACTGACCCTTCCCACGCTTTTGCGGAAGCATGGTGGCCGCCAGGACATACGATTGGATATGAACATACGTTTATTCACGAAGTAGTTGAACTTATGGCGTCATTCCGTGAAGATCGCCAGCCCGTTCCAAACTTCCGTGATGGCGTAAAGTGCCAAGAAGTTTTGGAGGCGGTTGATTTATCGATAGAAAAACGTCAATGGATTCGTATATCTGAAGTATAAAAAAATAAAAATTAAAGGAGTGCTCTAATTATGAAAAAAAGGCATTAATCGTCTGGGGCGGATGGGATGGCCATCAACCAGATCAGGTAGCAGAAATCTTTAGAGGGATACTTGAGGAAGAAAACTTTCAAGTTGAGGTTTCCAATACATTTGACGCTTATGCAGACACGGAAAAGCTGAAATCCTTAGATCTAATTATTCCCCACTGGACAATGGGTAAGATTGAAAATAAATATGCCTTAAATATTTCCGAAGCGGTTATAGCTGGTGTTGGTTTAGCAGGGTGCCACGGCGGAATGTGTGACTCCTTCCGCAATAATGTCGATTGGCAATTCATGACAGGCGGGAACTGGGTAGCACATCCTGGAAATGATGGTGTGGAATATATGGTAAACATCAAGCATTCTACAAGTCCGTTATTAGAGGGCATCTCCGATTTTAAAGTTGTCAGTGAGCAGTATTACCTTCATTTTGATCCAGCCGTTGAAGTGTTAGCGACCACTCGCTTCCCAGTTGTTCACGGTCCTCATGCTGCAAATAAAGCCGTTGATATGCCTGTTGTTTGGACAAAACGCTGGGGTCTTGGAAATGTTTTTTATAGTTCATTAGGACACCAAGCTAATGTCATTACAATGCCAGAAGTAACACTTATTATGCGCCGCGGATTTTTATGGGCTGCGGAAGGAAAGAAACGGGCCGAAGGTGTGGATGTAGCCGCTCTTTATGGGAATGGCCGTGTTTATACAGGTATGGGAGACAGTCAATAATAATTAGATTTATACAATGACCAAGAATATTAAACCGGAGGAACCAATAATGAGAAGACTTAAAATCGGTATCATTGGATGCGGAAATATTAGTTCTATTTATATGGAAAATTGTCAGAAATTCTCCCACCTTGAGCTTGTTGCCTGTGCGGATTTAGATTTACCGCGTGCACAGGCTCAGGCTGAGAAATTTGGGATTCCAAAAGCTTGTTCTGTCGTGGAACTGCTTTCAGACCCTGAAATTGAACTAGTCATTAATTTAACGATTCCAAAATCTCATGCCCTTGTTTGTATTCAAGCACTCGAAGCAGGAAAACATGTTTATACGGAAAAACCGCTTGCTGTTACACGCGAGGAAGGTAAGCAAATTCTAGAAACAGCCCAGAAGCATCATCTTTTAGTTGGGAGTGCACCTGACACCTTCTTGGGTGCTGGTATTCAAACAGCAATCCAAATAATTGAACAAGGAGAAATTGGTGTCCCTGTGGGTGCTTCGGCCTTCATGATTTGCCGTGGACATGAGCATTGGCACCCAGACCCTGCCTTTTATTATAAGACCGGCGGCGGACCAATGTTTGATATGGGTCCTTATTATTTAACAGCATTAATAGCACTGTTAGGACCTATTAACCGAATTACTGGATCCGCTCGTATTAGTTATCCAAAACGAACCGTGATTAGTAAACCTAAAGCAGGAACAGAGATTCAAGTCTCTACCCCTACCCATCTTTCCGGTGTGATTGATTTTAACTCAGGTGTCATCGGGACAATTACAACCAGCTTTGACGCCTTTGGCGGAACATCGCTGCCACCTATTGAAATCTATGGAAGTCAAGGTACAATACTCGTTCCAGATCCTAATACATTTGGCGGTCCTGTTCGAGTAAGAAAACGTGACGAAAAAGAATTTGTAGAGGTCCCGCTGACTTCTGGGTACGTTCAAAACTGCAGAGGACTGGGTGTCGCAGATATGGCCAAGGCGATCCTCGATGGCGGTAACTATCGAGCCAATGGTGAATTAGCATACCATGTTCTAGAAGCAATGCACGGACTCCATGAATCATCAGAAAATGGAAAACACTATATCATGGAAAGTACCTGTGACAAACCTGAATCTGTGTCTGAAGAACTACAGTTTTCTAAGTAATATAGATTACATTATTCATAGATAAATAAGAGTCTCCCTGTGTTTGGGGAGACTCTTTCCTATTTTCTGTGATATGGTAATTAAATCCTCTCAGTTTCCTTAAGTAAATTAGTCCCATTGCTGCGTGTTTTACTGATTAATTCTCATCCATTCAATAAGTTCCGCGATGGCAACCTCAAAATCAACAACTGCCGTACCCGCTACTCTTGGGCTTATCTCCATATCCCTCACCCGAGTTAGGATCCATTACCGATATATCGATCGAAAAAATTTACCATTGCCTTATAGGCAGTAATTTTATTTTTTTGTTTGTCAATGGAATGGCCTTCATCTTCAAAGCGAATAAAGTCAACTGCGTGTTCCCGTTCCTTTAGTTTGTTGACCATTTGCTCAGATTCACTTATGTGTACACGCGGATCGCCCTTCCCGTGAATTACTAATAATGGGGTGGTTATTCGATCTGAATAATTCAATGGATCAATTCTATCAAAAAATTCTCCGTCTCTTTCTATTGTTCCATACTCACTCTCCCTGTGCTTCTTACGCCATGGACTTGTTGATTGAAGGAATGTTCTAAGGCTGGACATTCCCACAATATCAATAGCAGCAGACCAAAGCTGTGGGTAGTGACTGATGGCAGCAAGAACCATAAACCCGCCATAACTCCCGCCCATGATCCCGATTTTTTTAGGATCTACGTTCCCATTTGCCTTTAGCCATTCCACTAAAAAAATGAGATCCTTTAAAGCGTCCATTCTTTTTCGGACATCATCCAAATGTGTAAATGTTTTTCCGTAACCTGTACTTCCTCGAATGTTTGGTGTACACACGGCATAACCCTGGTTTAGTAAATACTGCTGAATTGGGTTGTATACCACACGGGCTTGACTCTCAGGCCCGCCATGAATGTATATAACAACAGGATGTTTTTCAGTGGAATCTCTCGGCTTCGCATAAAAGGCAGGAATTTCGAGGTTATCAAAAGAGCGATAGGATATAAGCTCCGGCTCAACTAATTTATGTTCCAGGACTGGTGAACGGGAAACATAAGTAAGCCTTTCTGCCTGAATGGTGTTTAGGTCAAGTTCCCATATATCAGAGGGATATGTCGGTCCCTTAAACACATACGCTAATTTTTGGCTATCAGGGGAAAATTTCAGATTTGATATGAGTCCGATTGGAGTTTTCCACGTATAAAGGTAACTTCGATTTATGTCTAAAAGTACTCCCTTGGAAATTCCCCCCTCATTTATCGAATAAGCTAACAAATTTTTATCGCTATTCATTGCCAAATCCTCAAAATCCCACTTACCCAGCTCTAGCCACTCGAGATGTTTGGTTTTTAAATTTATTAGTGCAAGCCCATAGAATTCTTTGTCTTTATTCGATAATAAATATATATGGTCCGCATCCTTATTAAAATGGGCATCTTTAAAACTTGCTTCCCCTGTATGTTCTGTTATCCAGTTCATAGCCCCTGTTGAAAGGTCGATTATGCCCAAATCATTATCTAGAGGGGAATTTATTTTCTGGACCAAAATGGATTTACCGTCAGGAGCCCATTTAACCGCTGAAAATATTCCATCACCAGTATTCAAAAGACGAATATCCAACGATTCCAGATTTTGAATATAGATATCAAAAAAGGCTGGATTACGGCGATTACTCGACCAGGCAATCCATTTTCCATCTGGCGAGCTTCCGCCATAACGGTGTATATGGTCTGGTGAGTTTGTCAACTCAATTAGTTTTCCTTCTTGCTTAAGTAAGTACAATTGCTGATTTTCATTTCCGCCAACATCCATACCAATAATCAAATTAGATTTACCATTTAGATAGCTAATAAAGGTGATTCTTTCTTTTGTAAAGGAAGTTTGGATAGGCCATCCTTCACACCCTTCCCCTAGATTAAGTTCCCAAACCTGTGGCAAACCAGTATAATCTGCAATAAAGCTTAACTTGTGGCCTATTGGATCGTATACTGGATTTTTGGCAAAACGAACATGCAAATACGGTTCTATACCAATGGCAGCCATAAACATCCCCCCATCCAATTAAGGCATTTTTTGAATCACTCAGGAGAATATGAAAAGGTGTCTTTAAGAAAGATTCATGAACATCTTTTATCAGAATCATAAAGTTAAGACAGTGTTTTATCCCTTCCTGATAGAAATGTTCAAATCCACTCGAAGCAATTGGGAAAGCCTTCACCCATTCATTGGAAGTGAAGGCATCTTAATATAAATCCTCATGAATACTTCCCTTTCTCGCTTCTGGACTAAACTCATTTTTTGAAACCATAGGATTATCTGGAACATCATGAAGTTCTTCCTCACTAACCTTAGAACTAAAGTAAACCTATTAATCCTAACTATGCAAGCTTCCCTTTAACCAAGGACGATGTCGATAGGGACCAATTGGAATTTGGATTAGACTAGTTTTTCCTAGTGGTTCCATCTTGTAAATCTGATCACTCAAGTTTCCATCAAAACCGAGGAGTGGGTGCCCCCCCATTCCAAGGGCTGACGCCGCTAACAATAATCGTTGTACTAGCATGCCTGCTTCCATTTGTTGGATCCGGTATCCTCTGTAACCCAGTGCCGTTCTGAATGATTCCCTGTCTCCTGCCACATGTAAGCAGAGAGGTATTTGGAGCAAATTCACATTATCTAGAGACATTCCGGATTGCAATTGAAGTCGATAATCACCGAGATCCACCATTCGTAACGCATGAGCAGCACTGTCATAATGATAGGCACCATTTGAAATACCTTCAACATTATATAAACAGCCATACAGTGAAACACGAGGCACGTTCTTCCTATGTGCTTCATCCAAATCATTACGATACGAGAAGGATGCGGTCGCCTCCTGCATTAGTGTTGCCAATTGAGGTTGACTTACCTTTCCTAAAACAAAATCCATGTCTGGAGAAAATCGCTTGCTGCAGACCGACGCTAGATCATATGACAACCGATTCACGTGAGGCAGCTCTTCCGAATGACCGTTACCATTCAAACTCTCTTTCGTCTCGATCAGCCGAAACGCTTGTGTTGAATCAAGCATGGAGGCTTCATTCAGCATTGTTAACATTGGATACTCTTTAACCCTCCGTGACCGGATGTAATGATGGGGCTGAATCGCTGTTAACTCTCGGCACAATTCGGCGGCAGAGACAAAACCTTCTTTTTCACTCCCGGCAGTAGACCAAATGGTAGGTTCTACTGAAAGCGGGATAACCGCATAAACACTCTCGTCCTGTTCGGAAAGCCCAACAAGATGGTTCATGGCCCGATCTAGAAACTGAAAGTAAACCCCTGATGCAAAGCCAAAACGTTTTGCTACTTCCAGTAGCTGCCCAATTACCACTCCGGCATCCAACCCTTGCAGACGGTAAGAAAAGTTATTGTATTTAAAGAAATTTTTCCAAAACATGGTTGACACAAATACAGTTCCAAAGCAGGCAGATATATCACAGCGGTTACCAAGAGCACGGGCGATATAGGAATCGAAATTTCCTTCTCGCAACAATACCAAGCGGTGATGGGCCACATCATAATGGTACATCCCAACAGGCGAATCCTCTACCTTAAGATAAATGTATAATTCGTTTGGATACAGTGCCCCGCCGGAAGGAGCAAACCGCCGAAACGACTGTACTAGATTCGCCGTTTTATCCTTGGAACCCATGGGAAAGACTGACTGGCTAACTTGAGTAAGGCCGTATACATACCAGAGGAAATGACCGACTTTACGAAGATCAGGCTTTGCGGGCTGTTCTTGTCCTTCAAGTGTCAGCGGTACTTCTAGAGAAAATGGTACCACAGGTAAGCCACTGTAGAGCTTATAAGAAAGTGGCGCATCTTCCCAATCCACTTCCCAGTTAGGCACACTTGCCTTATCAATGTCAAAATGCAGATTGTGTAAAAACTCCTCTAGACTCATCCTCCTTGCCTCCTAGTTCGCCTCTTATGGAAACGGATGCGGATGTGGGTTTAATTGTTTAAGTGTCAGCGGTTGTTTTGAATAACCGAGTTCCATCGGTACCCTGAGCACACGCTCCAGCCCAGTTACACGGGTAAGATGTTGTCCGAATGTCATCGGCAGCATCCCCGGAATCAGCACTTTCACGCAATACAATCCGTTCCGTTTCAATTCTGGTGCCGTCTGGTCCACCACAATTACATCAAGATTTAATGGTCGAAAAACTTGAAGTATGTCCAGCAGATCATCTGTAAGGTCCGTATGCCTCGATTTCCACTTGAATTCCTCGTCAAATGTTCTCAAGGGACGATTATCTTCAAGTAAAAAATCCAGGCGATCTTCCGCTTTCGGCAAACCGTACAGCATCCCATGATCATCCATCTGTTGCACCAGAGATGAATCTTGCAGCATTCGGCTATACTTTTCCTGGTTAGACTCCAATTTTTCGTCAAGCGTCAGCATCATGCCAGCCAACTCATGGACAGCGCTCTTAACCGCTCTTACCGGGTCCAGATGTGCTCCAGCCGCACAGATGAGATTTAACCCCTTTTTCTTCATGTTTTTAGCAATCGCACAAATACTTGGTATTCCATGCTCCATCGTCGAGTTATACAAATAAAGATCATATCCCGCGACCGACCTCATACGTTCGATCATTAACTGCAATTCTTGGTCATCAGCTGAGGAAGGGTCAAGACGCGGCAGGTTCAGCTGTGCGTACCAAGTCATTAGAAATGAATCACGCTCCACCACTTCCATAATTCCGTAAAAAATAGACTCCTCCAAACTTCCGCCTAATGCACATCCGTTGGAAGTTTCATAGACAAATCCACGCTGCCCGCAGCCCAAGCTGTAATAGGCAAGCAACTCTGGCACAAGAATCGGACGCTCTTCCAAAAACGAATAACCCCATACCCAATTCATTGATCGTTCAGGATTAAACGGTTGAAAAGGAAAACCATGCTGCTCATACTGTTCCTTTGCATGCACACCTACTTTCATAGGATTAAGTGCCTTATTTTTCAAATTGCTGAAACTATCAAAGACGACTGTACGTTTCCCGCGTGGCTCCAGACCGCAGTACCGCTCGAGTCCTTCTAAAATGGCAGTCAACTCACTTACCTCATATGAATTTGTCCTTCCTGCTGTTCCCTCATCCCCCTCGAACAAAGGCAGATTCACACTGACATCGGCAAATGGCGGCACGAGGTCAACCATTTTACCATTCAAAAGGCCCGTTCGATGATCTAGGTAGTCTTTAACTAAAACTTTATTCAGATCATCCAACGAACGGCAGCGGTAACTGTCTAGGCTGATCTTCGGACTTGGATGCAATGAGATTTGAGCAGCGTCCTCCGAATCGTCTGGTAAATGGCTGCAAACCGGACACAGCGGGTCAGGGAGAAAGGAATGCCATGAACTCTTTAATGTTTTCAAATTAATTAAACATACCTGTTCTTCCGAAAGTGCATGATCACCCTGCAAAATTCGCTGTGCCTCTGCTCTGATCTGGTATGACAGCTGCAAGAGTCCTGTGAAGGATACCCAGCCTTCAGGCTGCATACCACGGTATTCCTTCAGCCTCTGCTTCATCTCCCACATCTCTTTTCGGTCGCGTCCAGCCATGAGACGTCTCATATCCGCACACTGAGAACACCCCGGCGTCCCTGGTCGAATTAGCGGCCCCACTACACCCTCTCCAAATGAAACGAAGCCTCGCAGCCATGGTGTACCTGTTAGCCGAAATATCTCTTCTGCCTTTTGATGAACGGAAGGATTCCAGGCATCCTGCAGCACCAGAGCCAAATCAGTTTTTTTCGGTACAACCGCCTCGAATTCGGTCTGGCGAACTACATGGTAATGAGCGAACAGTTCTTCACATACACTGTCCGCCACCACCCCTTCTCCAACAACCAACACGACAGCGCTCACCTAGATTCCTCCTTTCGAAGCAACACACCAAACACCCCTGCCAATCCTTCTTTCAAAAATGGTTCTATTTCTTGTTCGAACACCGAAAGCCGCTTATGATTTCGTTCCAAGACTTCCATAGCGGACTGCAAGTTCTCGGATTTTATCCTCTCTTCACAAGCAGGGATTACTAGGCTTAGCGGCACCATTTCTTCCAGAAGCAAGGATGAAACATCAAACACTTGCTCGGTGAGGCTAGTATTTGGGTTTTGAACTTTGATTAGTGCTTGTTGTAACGCCTTCCGTAACGCCAATGTTATATTCAAATCTACACTGCGATACCAGCCGTCACTTGTACCGACCCATGCCACAGGGAAACCGGACACTTCCTCCCCTAAGCCGATAACTGGTGCCCCCTGCATTGTAGTCAGCGCCTGCAGATAAAACCGGCAACGCTCATCCTCTACAGCACTCAAGTGCACCCGAGAGATAGATATCTTCTGATTAAACTGTTGAATGTTCAGCTCTTCGGCCAAACACTTTTGCAACCCGCGGCAAACTCCTTCCGCAAACGTTTCCCCAGTCCCAACCCCAACAAATTCCTGCAATTCTATCATTCTACCCTCTACTTCCTGATGTGGAAGTAGCCTCGTAGCGAGCAAATCGACCATTCGTGACGCATAGGCTTCAATCCCAGCAAGACCGGCTTCCCTTCGAGCCTCCTCATGTGTCAGTCCTGAACAGACAATTTCTCCTAACAGCTTAGCCGGTCCGGCAGATAAAGGGTCGACTGCCTGCACACGACACTGAGCTAACGGAAGTTGCTTTAAATTTCCCTCCTCCCAAATATGGAAAATCCCTGACTCTTTTGATGTCAATTGGTGGAAAAAAAGTAGCAATTCACTCGGTTCATCACTGCTTAATCCCTGTCCAATCCGCCTATCGAAATCTTCTACCCATTTAGTCGATATTCGTCCGGTCACCAGTGGATGGGGAATAAACGAGTGCCAGTGTCCTTCCAACGTATCAAGATCAAGCAAAAAGAATTGATTCTTTTGTTCCAGTTCGGTTACTCCTGTAACCTCTTTAAACAATTCAAATACGATTACATTGGCCAACATTGCGCCGGCAGTGGAAGAGAAAGCAGTAATTTGCTGGTCTTTGAGTAGCACAGATTGGTGCAAGCGGCGCCAAGCAGACTCCCAGCTCGACTCAGATTCTGGATTCACTAACGGACCCGCTATTCCCACCTGCTGTAAGCAAATAGCAGGGAGGAATGCCTTTTTCTCTTCCCCACAAACCGTATGCAGAAGCCGCAACTCCTCTAAATTGCCTTCTTGTGACACATACAAAATCGAATCAAACGGCTGCACACACTCCCGCCAAAAACTCACCCCATCGTCCTTCAGGCTGACCTCCTCTACCTCCACCTCAGGGTCTGTCTTACAGGCATGTGCCACAAGTTCCGTTAACCGCCGTCTATTAGTCGGTACCGTGTCAGTGATTAACAATTTGAACTTGGGTAATCCGGATTCAATTAACGAAGACACTAACGAAACAAAAAAAGGACCTGAGCCAACTGCCAACACTTTGGCCTGACGATAGGTTTGAAAACGGTACGCTCCCGAATCAACAAAACTGTCGACAAATTCAATTTGAAAAGCATGCCTTTTAAGAACCTGATCCTCCAATTGATGCGGATGATCTTGACTTACATCACGGACAAACCCATTTCGATACAGCACTTCTGCAATTTCATACACTCGATCTCGGTATGGGCCCGGCAATCCCTCTGTTAAATTCCCCAAAGTATACTCCCCGTTGAACATCGGTATCAGCTTTTCAACCCACTGATCGATCGTACTGCCTTCCATACGGAACGAGCTAATGTTGTTCCGAAAATACACACCGTTGTTTGAATCTGGGAGAAAAAACGTATCCCTTTTCACTTTCAGACGCATAGAAGGGTTCAAACTTGTCATTTCGCTCCTCCTTAGCCGTAGCTTTACTCCATTCTGTAACATCACTTCACTATAATTCTATGTACCGCAATTTGTCCCTTATGTCTAAGCTAAAAGAGAAGAGCCCCTACAAAAACTCATGCAGGGACTGTCTCTTCTTCTTAAAAATCAGTTTTACATTAGAAAAATCGAACGATTAACCGCCGCACCGATGTCCACCGCATCGATGGCCGCCGCCACAATTAGAGCAATGAGAGCAATTAGAACACCTAAAGCAACTAGAGCAACGGAAACAACTAAAGCAGTTAAAGCAGTTAAAACAGCTAAAGCAACTAAAACAACTAAAACAGCGGCCAAAACCACCAATACCACCAATACCGCCAATACCGCCAAAACCGCCGAATTGTCGGGACTGATCATCATTGTAGTATTGGTTATAGTCAAAAGGAACTGCCTGACTCGCTTGGAAATCGCCAACGTTCAACATTTGGAGATCATTTTGGAAAGGATTCATTTTCATACCTCCGTCTATTTTAAATGAACAATTTGTGCTAGCACATGAAAGGGGAACAGAACAAATCAGAAAAAAGTGTGTTACAGGTGAATTCACCGATGCTTCAAGTACTCTCTCCATCAAAATATGAAAAATGGGTGGGTATTGCCACTGATTCAAAAGCCTATTTTTATGGGACATCTATTCAATTTACTAGATTTAAACTAAAGTACTAGGGAACTCAATAGGCAGCGCAGAAGGACTACCACACAAAATGGCCCATATTGAGTCAATGGTGCATTTTTAGTGACGTAGTTTCATACATAAGAAAAGTGCATTATTTACAGATGCTATAACATCGTATCCAAGGAGGAAAATCATGATACAACAAACAGTAACAATCAACAGGAATGCAGGTTTATATGCTCAGCCGGTCAATCAATTAGTTCAAAATGCTTCTCGATTTAATGCTGATATCTTTCTTACTTATAAAGGACGGAAGGTTAATGTAAAATCGGTACTCGGTGTTTTATCGTTAGCGATCCCTAAACAGGCAGAAATTATATTAGAAGTTTCCGGGGACGATGAAATAGAAGCACTAAGAGAGGTAATTCATACGTTGGAAATGGTTGAGTAGGAAGATTTCAATAGGAAGACAGGAAGAGGCTGGTTCTCCTTTGTTCCAGCCTCCTCTACACAATTACCCGGCACCTAACATACTATCTTATCGTTAAGGACTTGCTTATATACCCTCGATCCCGGTGATACAAAATAATTGCAATCACTAAGATTCCAGAAGCAATCCAAATAGAGGTGTTCCCTAAGTAGGTGGTGGAAAATGTCCCGGTTAATGCTCCAAATAAAAAGGAAAGAATGATCACAAAAAATTCTTTGAATTGTTTTCTGGCTTCATCATTATCTTCTTTTAAGGCCAAATAGGCTGCTTGAGTTGCCGTCCGAAGATTTCCTGTTGTCATGGTTGAATTGTAAGCCCATTTGTCGATTTTATTAAAAGTAGAAATTTGTAAAGAGGATACAAATGCGATACATACAGTTACTACGATGTTCGGCACACTTCGTGGTAATAGACCTACAATAATTAATACAAGGCATTCTAAGATAAGAATTGACCTTCTATAGCTGTGTAGAACTTGTCTAACACGAGGAATTTTAGCCATTTCTGATACCAAAACACCTAAGATAAATGCTAAAATGGGTGGGATATAATGCAGAGAGCCACGCCAATCCCTGTTCGCTGCTTTTACAGCGAGCAGGACCAAATTTCCTGTTTGGGCATTGGCAAATACGCCTTCTCTGCTGATAAAAGTATAGGCATCTAGAAAACCTCCAACGACCGCTAACAAAATACCCAAATAAAATGAGTTGGACGATAACGAGGGGATTTTATCTTTCACTATGTGATCTCCTTGTTTCAATTTACTAACCTCAATAGTATTTCCTAGATGGTATAAGAAAACTATACAATGAAAAGTTCCCACATTTTTGACAATAAAAGAAAATAATTTGTTCAACCCGTCAATTTGCGGTGAAATTTTTATTATTTTCCTATTAAAATTCAGCCATATTTGCAGTTTTAGATTTTATGAGCGAATTTTTATAGTTAATGGGCGAATTTTTCTACTTTATGAGCGGATTTTCGCATTCAATGGGCGAATCGCGAAATCTATCAAAGTTTGCCATTTCTATCAGCGAATTTGCCAATCCTATCAGCGAATTCCTTTGTTCTATCAGCGAAATAGATAATAAGTACCAATGTAGAATCCAAAGAAAAAGGGGCTAACCCAATTAGTTAGTCCCAGGTTTTACAACCCATTATTATTGATTATTCCTCATCCAATCGATAAGTTCTGCGATCGCATCCTCAAAATCGACAGCCGCCGTCCCGTCTTCTGGAATTTGCTCCATGCTATTATCGTATTCATCCAGCCTGACTATTAGTTCCTCCATACTTTCATCTGTGCTTTGTTTCTTTGATTGATATTTTTTGGCTTTATTTAAAAGGTCAGAGAACTGATCATCCTCACCAATTTCGTCAACCATACTCCATACCTCTTGTAACACCGACTCCAATCTTTGTACCGATTCGTGCAACTTTTGTAATTTCTCAATTGAGTTTTCCATTATAAGTACTTCCTTTCTTTCTAAAAATGCAGCTCGTCTGTTTTATCTGATCCTTACTCAAACATATTATTTTCATATCCAATAACAACTATGAAAAAACATTCGATCATCCTTCCACAGCATTTTTACCATACATTAATGTCACATAATCACCCCATTGTGGTGCATTTTCCGATTGCTCTAATCATTATCGCTACATGTTATGATTTTTTGGATGGTAACAAAGCGTAGATTTTCACCGAAGAAAGGTTTTTGGCTGTGGACCGTAGCGTTTATTATTGCTTGGATAGCAATTGGCACTGGACCCGAGCACGATTCTAGAGGAAATACAAATGTAAAAAAAACGCCTAAAGGCGTTTAATAATTACACTTTGGACAAGGTTGAAAGCGGTGTTTTTCATGTCCGCATTGTCTGCACTTGTCTGAGTATTGTTTACTATTTTTAAACTTCCATTGTTCATACGTGATCCCATAAGAACCTTCATCGTTTAAGTATTTGATATAATCATTCCCATAAGGATAGATCAACTAAATCACCTCCAGCGCTCCCTATAAATGTATGCGCTTACATACACTAAAAACACTGAAAATAAATAAAAAAAAGTGTCAGGCACCAATCATTTTCTGAAAGGGCCAAACACTTTCGCTGGCATAAGATGACCGACCTAAAAAATTAGGACCAACCGTGAAAGGTTGATCCTAGTCCCATACTACTGATAATAATTCTTCACCATTTCTCCCATGACCCAGTTCGTTCTGGTTCCTGTCACTCCACTGCTAGGGCAATGAGAGCTGCCACTTGTTAAGTCAGCCACAATCGTTTCGACAAGTGGTTGATGGACGTGCTCTGGTCGCTCGAAACTCCATTGCTCCGTTCCGCTCGCTGTCGTTAAAACAATGGGCTCGTTTCCGAAAGTGGAAAAGGTGATTTTCCCAAGGCTCCCCACGATTTCATTCACATCGACATCTTCAAAAGCAGTAAAACACCAATTTCCGACACCATGGACGCCAGATTCAAACCGATATGTACCTGTTACGATATCTTCGGAACGATAATAGCCTGCTTGATTAGAAGCAAATCCTTGCACAGACGTAATCGGTCCAAGTAAAAAATCTAATAGATCAAGCGTATGGCTGGCTAGATCAAAAAATAGTCCCCCGCCTGCTAATTCAGGTTGAACTCGCCACGGAAGATGTTGTGGGTCCAACACATCTTCCGTAGCTTTTTGATATTGTGTTGATGATACAAACCGTACCTCACCAACTTCCCCATTTTCCAACAGCTCTTTTATTTTTAAAAATCGCTGTTGTGCCCTCCGGTAGTAAGCCACATATAATGGGACTCCTGCCTCTTCACATTCTGCAATCATCTCTTGGCATTCCGCGAAATTGCGTGCCATTGGCTTTTCTACATAAACAGGTTTCCCTGCCTTTGCTGCCTTGATTGTATATTCCTTATGCGAACCAGGCGGTGTTGCAATATAGATAGCATCTACATCTGGATCGTTTATGAGTTCATCCGCATTATCGTACCATTTTCTAACATTGTGCCGGTCTGCATAATCTTTGGCAAGTTCCCCCGTTCTTCTCATAACGGCAACCAACTCAGAATTATTAATTTTTTGGAAGGCTGGACCGCTTTTCACTTCTGTCACATCACCGCATCCAATGATTCCCCAACGAACTTTATCAAACTTCATCGCACTTAATCTCCTTATTTGCCACAGCACTTTTTATATTTTTTGCCGCTTCCACACGGGCACGGATCATTTCGTCCTATTTTATTTTCAGTTAAAATTGGACCGTTTTGGGAAATTCCACCCTGCTTGCTTTTATTTCTAAATTCTATTTCTCTTCCAAGTGCTGCTAGCTTCCAATTCATTAGTTCCGGATGTGGCTCGCCTAAAATGGAATAATAACTATAAACAGTCTGTTCAATATCTACGAGGCTTGAGAAGTATTCCTTTTTCATATGATCGCTAATTTCAGGAAGCGCATCTTTAGAAAGCTGATGACAGAGTGCTTCGATCAGAATATCCTGATCTTCGAGTTCATCTGAATATTGATAGGCCTCTCTCAAAACCTGAACAGCGAGGTCTGATTTAATATTTTCAATAACAGAACTAGCAAAAATAATCGAATCCGATTGCTTTAAATAAGGTCCAACCTCTTTCACAACCTTATCCGATTGAAACCGAATTAACGCCGATGCAACTTCTTCTAACAAGATATCTTCATCACGGTTTAACAAACTGGATAGAAATGGGATATGCTTGTCAAGTTTCAGTAATCCAATCATATACACCGTCAAGATTCCATTAAATGAAAACCATTGTTCCTTTAATTCCTCTTGAAGAATCACTTCTACTTCATCTTCAGTGATCCAGCCATTTTGAACGATGCATGCAGCCAGTTTTTTAGCTTGTATGTAAAGTGGATGTTGATAAGAATCCGCTTGGTCAAGAGTATTTATTGTTTTTGCATATTTATTCCAAACTTCTTCTTCCGTCCCGTTTACGATTAGCTCATATAATGGCCAACGATCCTCACCAATGTATCTTTGCAGTTGCTCTCTATATTTTAGAGCGAGCCTTGGATCGATACGTTCTAACAAATTCACCGCTAAGTGGATCTTGGTCTTGTCCATCCTAGGAATATTTTCTAGTAAAACGTTGACAGCGTCTTCATTGATTTTCATGTTTTCTATGTAGATTAAAATAGAGGATTGCTTGTCCTGGTTTTTAAAGGCTTCCGTCAATAATTCGATTGTCCATTCTTCTGGGACGTTTGGATAATCGTGTAATGCATGAAGCACCGTTTCTTGAATTAATATATCATGGCTAATCAAGTGTGGTTTAATTTTTTCAAAAAATGTCAAAATGAAATCCCCTCCACAATACAATTGCTCAAACTCAATTTAATTATATTCTTTTTAGTCACCAGCTCCAAACAAGATTGTTTCATAATTAAACAATAATTATGCCATGAAAATATTTCATACATAGTGAATCTTACATCAGCTCGAATATCATCTTTTCATACCTTTTTTCTAATGATTTTAAAGTATAAAGAACCCACATGAGTACATTATAAAAAAGGCTTGACCATAAACAACATACAAGGGGGATTTTTATGAGCGACTTTTTAGGATTATTCGGTGATGATAAATCACAAAACACTGAAAGTGAAAATAGCCAAACCACTATGAGCAATCAAGGGAACGATCCCAGTACAAGTACCCAGGATACTAAAACTGACGGCTCTCTCCAGCTTCATAAAGAAGAGTTAGACATTGTAAAGAATAATGTCGATGCTGGACAAGTAGTTATTTCTAAAGATGTCGTGGAAGAACAAAGAACTGTCGACGTTCCTGTAATGCACGAGGAAGTTGTCATAAAAAGAACACCGTTAAATAACGAACGTAGCGATGGATCTACTATATCTCAGGAAACCATTACGATTCCTGTTACCCAGGAGCAAGTTGAGGTAAACAAGTATACGGTTGCGACCGAGGAGATTTCAGCTTCGAAACGTCAAATTGAGGATACTCAGAAAGTACAAGAGACACTCAGACACGAAGAGGCTCATGTTGATACAACCGGAAGTGTCGATATCGTTTCTGACGGGTCAAGCTTTAACGATATAAATAATAGCTAAAAACAAAAACACCTTTTCATTGCTGGGCAATGGAAAGGTGTTTGCACTACTTTCCAATGGAGGGAGAGATTAAGTTGCCTGAAAAGAAGACCGAGCATCAAGAAGATAAAACGATCCAACTACATAAGGAAGAATTGCAGGTTAACAAGAAGTGGGTTGTGACGGCAGATGTTAGAGTATATAAGAAAACGTATACCCTGGAGAAACAAATTGTCGTTCCTATAATCCGTGAAGAGCTAATTATTGAGAAAAAGATATTAAATCCAGAAAGTGGAACAACTACACAAATTGAAACCACTCAAATTCCTCTCTGCGAAGATCGTATTGAGGTCATATTAAACCCAACTATCCTTAATGATGTAGAAATTTTTAGGAATCAGTTTGAAGAGATTATTCAGATTAACGAAAATGTGAAAGAAGAAAAAGTCCAAATAGATACAATTGGGGATGTAAAAGTAGTGGTTGATGATAAATTGTAGAAAGCTATAATAATGTAAAAACTCGCCAAGTTAATATTGGCAAGTTTTTACATTATGACTCTTAGCTAAATTAATAGGTTAATCCATGACCAAGTTTATAGATATTCCCATCGCTATCTTTATAAGCATAGTTAAGTCCTTCAGGCATATATTCGTCCTTGACATAACCCGGTACATCATTTCTCGACACGCACTCACCATTTTCATCAACCGCAATGACCGCTTCACTCGCTGGCAATGTCAACGGTAACACACCTACTGGTGAGCTATTGCCCGCCATAACCTCATACTGTGCCTTATAGTAGGTATCATATCCAGCGATCAATGCATCTGCCAATGGCTCAACATTTCCAAGGATCCATGGCAGAATGACATTAACACTCATGATTACTTTGCCGCCACGAATATGGATACTGTCGGCCACTTCTTTTAAATGGTTCATCCCACTCAAAGTCGTTTCTTGGTAGGAAGTACCATCCAAAGCAGCTACCGTTTTATCTTCGCATATTTCAAGTTCTAATAGTCCTGGTGTCGCATTGAAATAAGCTCCAGATTTTGGACTTAAAAATAATATAGCTACATCAGCTTCTTCATGATTATCGGTCAAAGTAAATTGACCAAGCTCTTGACATTCCTGTCTAGCTTTTTCAGTATATGAAGTTGCTCGTTCGGTCTCCTTGTGGAAAACTTCCACATAAACCTTCTTACCCTCAAGATTTTCAGCTGTTAAAGGTAATGTCTGCTTCTGATTCTTAAGTACAGTTACCGATTTTTTATGCGCTTCATAAGCAGCTTCCCAGTTTGCTGGATTTTTCACCGCTTCAGCAGCATGGTCGGGTGAAATATACGTACGGTCATCAAATAGTCCTAATGCAAACATTTCTGTAAGCAGTCGTACATTGGCCTCATTAATCCGCTTCTCACTGATCCATTTCTTTTCGATCGCTTTTTTTAGGTTTTCAATATCATTAGTGTCAGAAATAAGATCTGTCCCCGCATTAATCGCTTTAGCAAAACGTTCCGCCTCGCTTAAGGTTTCAACGCCCCAGCTCATTTTACTTGTAACGCCGCTGTCGCTATTTATATAACCCTTGAACCCTAGTTTTTCTCTAAGGATCGTATTTAAGAAATAATGATTAAATGTAAAACCAACCTCTTCGAAAGGAATGTCTTCCCCTTCGAATTCTTGAACCACACTTTTCTTGATACTAGGAATCGAATAATATGGCATCATAGATGAAGTCCCATGTTCTACCGCTGCCCGAAACGGAGGCAGGTGATACTTTTCTAGACTCCCTGGCGTTGGGTATAGGTTCCATTTCCCCTCTTCATAATGTGGATCAAATCCATTTTCCCTTGGTCCACCGCCAGGAAAATGCTTGGTCGTCATAGCAATACTATGATTTCCGAGGGTCTTCCCTTGAAAGCCGTCAATGATGCGGCCGATAACATCAGAAATAAATTCTGGGTCTTCACCGAATGTACCATATATCCGCTGCCATCTCGGGTCCGTAACAGTATCCGCCATATACATATATCCTTTTCTTATTCCAACCGCATCCCACTCATCATGTGCGATTTGGGCGAATTGGCTAATAAGAGAGGCATCACCGCCATTTTTCATATCTCCTTTTGCCGCTGCAGCAAGTCCTAACGTTCCAGGCCAAGTGGAAAAAATCCCAGCTGCATCATTCATACCAAAAATGAATTCAGTATTTTCGTTTCTTGAATTCGATGCGATTAAACAAGGAATACCAAGGCGTGTTCCCTCACATACTTCATTCATGGTATTCACCCATTCTGCCATTTCGGATGGACTCCAATTGTCTCTTAGAATAAAGTGGCGCAAATGCATGTTTTCAATCGTATGCGTGGTTCCATATACTTTTGCCAGTGCAAAAATAGTTTCGCCCTTTTCAACAATTCCTTCATCTAACACACCATCATGGCTTGTCTTACTCTTATCTTTTTGAGAAAGACCCATCTGACGAGAATTAATAAGCATCATTCCGACCTTTTCATCGGTATTCATCAATGAGACTAGGTTCTCCGCACGTTCTCTCGGACTTAAACGCCAATCCTTATATGGTTCTAATTTCCCACTGTTATTCAGATCTTTAAATTTTAGTCCATCAACTTCAATAATGTTCTTGACTCTTACTTCTAAATTCGGTTGTTTATGGTTAACTTCCATTTGAATGCCTCCTTAACTTGTTCATCCCCATCATTCGGGAAAAGTTGGGACAAGTGATAGATTCATGTTAGCAATTTGAGTTCGTTTTCACATCCATTATTGTTAACTTTTATATAAAATTGAACAGTATTTTAAATTATTTTTTATAAATAAAATTTATTTAGAGTGAAATTGAATCAAATTTATAAAAATACAAAGTTAACGTTGAAGAGTCAATGATTTTAATCATACTCCTTTTTTTCTAATGGTTTACTCCCTTTATACTCTGTAGCTGTCATTCCTTTTATTTCTTTAAATACTTTACAAAAATAATTATAGCTGCTAAAACCCACTTGAATACCAATATCTGTAATAGATAAATGACCCTGTTCCATAAGAAAAATTGCCTCTTCAATCCGCTTTTTATGAATATAATCAATGACACTTATATTCAATTCTTTTTTAAACTTCTTCGCAAGATATGCTCGATTAAATCCAATTTCAGCTGCTACAGATTGCACATTTATAGTTTCCTTAAAGTGGATATTTATATACATTAATGCTTTCCTTACAACAGAACTATATCCATTAACAGCAAAATTCTTAACCGCATCACAATATTCTTCAATCATACTGAAATTTATCGCATCTAAATCGGACATCGCTACCGCTGCCTCAATCTTAAGTGCGAATTTTTCCGAAATAGCATGTAAATATTGAGGTTCAACTCCTCCCTTAGCAGCAGCCATCCTATTCATAGTATTACTTGAAAAGCTAAGATTTTTTTTCGCTCGCAAAGGATTCCCTGGAACTCTATATGAAAAATCACCTGTGAATTCAATCAAAGCTTTCATTGCATTTTCCTTATCCCCAGTTTCGATAAAATGTAAAAATTTCTTTTCTGCCTCATACCTTAGCTTAACTTCCAAACCATCTTGGCCATAATCCTGCGGCTGTACATCCGGTTGATATTGCTCACTATGCTTTTTTGTCGTAATAAAATGGGAGTCAACTCGCGGATTCGCTAATAGATTCACTAACAAATCGCCAATTGCTATGTATGATTGTCCCAAATAGGGTAAGGATTTATAAAAATTCTCCAATGGTTTTACCCAATTATTTTCAAGATGATTTTCCCTCATCGCATTCCAGATAAAATGGTCAGTGACCCGCTCATTCAAGAAAGGCCCAACCAAAACCATTCCTTGAAACAGTTCTTCCTCGTTTATAGGCATCGCCATATACGATAGTTGGAATGAATCTGTATGAATACAAAAACTGTTTTTATTTGCCTTTTCTAAAGCTTTTTTAAGGTCCAAATAGATTTTTTTTCGAGCTTCTGCAAAAATTAGGGGTTCACTATCATCAGATATGTGCAGAATCGTTTGAAATTGATGATCGACCGCTTGTACATCAATATTAAAAGCATTTTTAATTAGCCAACATTTACTTATCAGTTCATCCACTAATATCACCCTTCAGAATCCTTTAAAACTATGTAATAAAATCAAAGAAAGAATGTAATCCACTGAAAATCTAGCAAAATTTTAATACTATAAATTCATTTCTTGAACTAACTATCTCTCCGGAAACCGCGAAATTATCTTGATTTCAGAGGATTTTCTTTTTGTTTTATTATAGAAGATTATGTGAAATTATCAAACTTCCCAGGATTTGGAAACCATGAAGATACACCAATCAATGAGATTTAATGGTTATAGATGAAAATACCTCTCCATAATTTTATTATGGAGAGGTATTTTTACTGTTTCTTAATGCTGAATACTCTTCAATATTAAAAAAAAACACCTTTATCATTTGACTAAGATAAAGGTGCTTAAATAACTCTATATAGAAATACGTATTAAGAATCTGTTTTTAAACAGTCGTTTTCCAGTCTGCAGCAAATTTTTCAATCCCTTGATCTGTTAATGGATGTTTTGATAATTGCTCAATTACCTTGAATGGAATCGTTGAAATATGAGCTCCAGCCATCGCTACACGGGTTACATGATCTGGATGACGAACAGATGCAGCAATGATTTGTGAATCCAAGTTTTGAATCTGGAACATCTTAGCAATTTTTGCGACTAATTCTACACCATCTTCGTTAATATCATCCAACCGACCTAAGAATGGTGAAACATAAGTTGCACCTGCTCGTGCAGCGAGCAATGCTTGGTTCACACTAAAAATCAAGGTAACGTTGGTTTTTACACCTTTTTTCGTTAGATAACGGCAAGCCTCTAATCCATCTAACGTCATTGGAAGTTTAATGGTGATGTTTTTATCGCCACCGTTAATTTTAATAAGTTCGTTTGCTTCTGCAATCATTTGATCAGCAGTCAAAGCATTAGGCGTTACCTCTGCAGAAACAGACTCAACCTCTGGTACAGCATTAAGGATTTCAGCAATACGGTCTTCGAATTTTACTCCCTCTTTTGCCACTAAAGAAGGGTTGGTTGTTACTCCTGATAACACACCAATTTTATAGGCTTTTTTGATTTCCTCTAGGTTTGCAGTATCGATAAAAAATTTCATAATCTTTTTCCTCCAATTTTAATAAAATAAATGCTTTTTTTAATTCTTTTCGACAGCATGTCCACCAAACACATTTCTTAATGCTGCTACAACTTTACCTGTAAAGGTGACCTTCTCAAAGGAACGATATCATATGAATAAAGACTTGGCAATAACTGGCGTAGCAATTAAATCAAAAGACCTTTATTATTTTCCCCTCAAATAGCCCCGATATTTTGTTAGATTTTGTTAAACTATACTTCTTAAGTATGTAACAAGAATATATCTATCCGACAAAAATCGTCAAGTAAAATATCTTGAATTAATGATATTTATTTCATCAGTTAAATTTTTCTACAAATAAAATTAACAAAACGAAACCTCGCTAAAATGTTGTGAGCGAGGTTTTTTTCTTATTTAGCCAAATGTAAAATCTGTACAACATCAGCTTCATGTAACTTTACAAAATTGCCTAGTGGTCCTCTTTCTGTTCCCTTTTTAGCCATTTCCTCCAAGTGCTCTTCACCAATACCAGCTTCTTTCAATGTTACCGGCATACCGATGGAGCTAAAGAATTGTTCTATTTTCTTGATTCCTGCTAAAGCGGTTTTTTCTAAATTGTTTAAGTCAATTTCTACATCCCAGACTCGATTAGCAAATTGAACAAATCTATTTACATCATGTTTATACACATGCTTCATCCAGGCTGGGAATACAATCGCCAAACCAGCTCCATGTGCAATATCATAAATGCCGCTGATCTCATGTTCAATATCGTGGCTTCCCCAATCACCAACTCTTCCTGTCCCTAACAAATCATTATGTGCAATTGTGCCTGACCACATAATCTCAGCTCTTGCATCGTAATTGGTTGGGTCCTCGATGACTGTATGTGCATTATTTATAATGGCTCGTAATGCCCCTTCACACAATCGATCTGTTAATTCTACATTCTTTTCATTAGTGAAATATCTTTCCAAGATATGCGCCATCATATCTGTGATCCCACATGCTGTTTGATAAGATGGTAAGGTGTATGTAAGAACAGGGTTTAGAATGGAAAACTTAGGACGCATGGTCGAATGACCCGTCGACCGCTTATACCATCCATCTTCGTTCGTTATAACCGTGCCCGAGCTAGATTCACTTCCCGCTGCAGGTATGGTTAACACTACTCCGATCGGCAGACAGTCTTGAACTGTAGATTTCCCTTCAAAGAAATCCCATACATCCCCATCATATTTCGCACCAGCAGCGATCGCTTTGGCCGAATCAATTACACTTCCTCCACCTACAGCAAGAATAAGGTCAATGTTATGTTCCTTACAAAGGGCAACTCCTTCTCTAACAAGGCTGACTCGAGGGTTCGGCTTTACTCCGCCCAATTCAATTATTTCGATGCCCTGTTCAAGTAATGACTGCAGAATCCTATCATATAGTCCGTTGATCTTGATACTACCTCCGCCATAATGCAAGAGAAGTTTTTTTCCATAAACAACGGCCTCTTGACCTACTAATTGCTCCTGATATTTACCAAATATTAACTTTGTACTGTTTTGAAAAACAAAATCTATCATGTTTATCCCTCCCACACAATATAGTAAACTTTTAAGAGATTAAAAACAACCGCTTTCATTCCTATTATCAATGGTGCCTGACACTTAAAGAATGCTCTTATAGTTTCAGACACTTTTTTGTTTCTGACAAAAAATCGTCTGTCGTCCATCATGTTCATTTTCCTCATAAAAAAGAACTTTCCAATCACTAAACTCAGCCAATAATTCTCCAGGTAGCAGTTTATATTGGTCGGATACTCCCTGACTCTCTTTTTTTGGAGACTTATAAAAGGTTTCCATAAAGAAATATCCATTGTCTTTAACGATTGATTTAACCAGCGGAAATAGTGATCGATCAAGATAATACGTGATGACAATCAAACTAAAAGAACTATTATTCAAATTAAGGTGGGTCATATCCGTCAGATCGCACAAACGAGGAAAAATAGCGAGCTTTTGCTTTCCTGCTATTTCCTCGAGATAGTTGACAGCTACATCTGATATATCAATCGCTTGTACTTGAAAATTTAATCGTGCCAGAAACAGACTGTTTCCACCAAGCCCACATGCAAGATCGAGCGCAGACCCGCCGGTTAAATAAGGTGACAGGATTGCTAATCTCTCATTCGGCATTGGTGCTTCCAATTGATTTATACGTTCTTTATATTTGCTATTCCATTTATTTTTCGGATTCATTTGGAACTCCTTAACTGTGACTGTAATAATTCGAGTTAGCAGTGATCAATAAGTCAAAAGTGGATGGTCAAATTTTTTGTTAATTGGATGGTTATTTTTTATATCATAAACCTTAATATAAGAATCATACATTGAAACTTTAATGAAAAGTCCATAATTTTGGCAAAAAATTATTTATTATTAAATAATTCAGTTTCTTTCGATTATTAATCTTAGTGAGGATGAAACATATGAAGTTTGGTATGGCTCTTATTATTATCATTTTAGTAGCTGCCCTGATTGGTACACTTGCGCTAACAGGAAAACCTGATGAGGACTATAAAGGTTCAACAAAACAAAACACAGTACGGTTGACGGCTATTTATGTAATTGTCATCTTAGGTGCAATCGGAGGATTGGCTTGGTATATTGCGATGAACTAAACATTTATGAGTATCCCCATAGCTGAAGCTAGGGTTTTTACGCTGCTTTTTGATAACTTTTCCTTTAATAATGATTAATAAATCTATGGCATTTGCACATATTAACCAAAAAAAGGTGTGATTGCCGATGGATTTTCCCACTATTAAAACGAATTTTTGGGATGCAATATTTGCAATTCCAATCATTATACTGTTAACTCAACTAATTAAGGTTTTTTTCAAAATACCGAAATGGTTTGTACCGACGATTGCACTTATTTTTGGCCTGGGAATCTCAATTTTTATTAGTCACAAGCACAACACCCTTGGCGGAATATTTATGGGTTGGTTTTATGGATATGCAGCGATCGGAACATATGCTTCATTAAAAACAAATATTATTGCTTTCAGAAATAAACAAAGGAAATAGTAAAATCGCTTATCTCACCATTAAAAAAGCACTTTAGGCTTCTCCCACTTCAATTATTATCTTTCTCCATTTCTCATGACATCTTTAGGCCTTAATGAAACAAGCACATTAATACTAAAAAAGTGCACTATAAAGTATAATAATGTATGTAAATTAGACATCTAAAGAAGGAGCATCTTTCATGGGTTTTATTGTTTATTTTGTTCTAATTATGATCATTCCACTATTAGTGCAAATGTACTTGAGAAATACTTATTCTAAATTTTTAAAAGTAGGAGCTTCCTCGGGTTTAACTGGAGCCCAGGCGGCTAGAAGAATCTTGGATCAAAATGGTTTGTATGATGTGTCAGTCGAACAAGTGTCTGGTCATTTATCAGATCACTATGATCCAAAAAGTAGAAGTGTTAGACTTTCCTCCACTAATTACAATGGTACTTCGATTGCATCGATTTCAGTTGCGATTCACGAGGTGGGTCACTGTTTACAGCAAAGGGACCGATATGTACCTTTACGCGTGAGACATGCATTAGTGCCTGTGGCTAATATCGGCTCTAATTTTTCATTTATCTTAATTTTAATAGGGTTACTTCTTTCTTCAGCCAATCTTTTATTACTAGGAATCATCGCAATGGCTGCGGCCGTGCTATTTCAGGTTATTACATTACCGGTGGAATTCAATGCAAGTTCAAGAGCACTGAATGTAATGATTGGTTCTGGTTTGATTAGAAATGAAGAAGAGTATCGGGCGAGGAAAGTACTAAATGCTGCGGCATTAACATATGTGGCTGCGACTGTAGTAGCTGTAGCTGAATTACTTCGTTTTGTTCTAATGTTTACAGGTATGCGGAATGATGAGGACTAATAAGATAATTGATGTTGTGGATAGTCCTAGTAAATTTTAATCAAGCTTATAGTATCGCTTGTCCTATCTCTTGCATACAATATACTAAGACGAAAGGAAGCACCTTTCGTCACCTTAGATTGACTATTTTTAGTCAGTCTTTTTTTAGGTCTGCTACCCCAAAAAAATAAATGATTTTTTTTCTAAGCCTAAAAAGAGTTAGTTTACATAATATTATTACAGTAATCATGAATTGAATATTTCTAGCCAACACAATTTTTATATATATACCCATCTGATAATATTACCTATTGCATTTTAAAATGTATAAGTGTTGCTTTTATAGGTTTTTTATGCAATATGTTATACTGTGCAGTATACCTGCGTAACAAAGCAAGATTGCATTGTAGGAGTGTGTTATATGAATTACAAGGTTGTCATCTTAGATATTGACGGAACGATCGTCCCGCATGGAAAAACGCTAAGTCCTGCCACAAAGGATGCGATTCAGCGGTTACGAGAGAAAAAAATAAACGTGGTTATAGCAACGGGGAGAGCTCCCTATTTTTCAGAGTCCATCCTTTCGGAAACTGGGGTAGACTCGATGGTCTTTTTTAATGGATCGTATGCCTATCATGAAGGAAAAGAAATATACAAGAATGCGATTGAAAAACATGTTTTAGAGAGAGTACATCTTTTGTCCAATGATTATCAACATCCACTGACTTTTTTGGGAGTTACGAGCTTTAAAGCTACCGATCTAAGCCATCCATTCGTCGTGGAAGCGTACCAACATGATCCGTGGAAGCCCGAACTTGCCCCACCTCAATTTTGGACAGAACAGGATATTTATCAAATGTTCCTTCATTGTGACGTGGAGGAAGAGGCTTCTTATCAAACAAAGATTCCGGAATTAGATTTCAGAAGATGGAGTTCAGGAGCAAGAACCTGTGACGTGAATTTGTCCAATTCCAATAAAGCAGTTGGTTTGACTAAATTGTTGGAAAGGTTCGGCATTGCACCTGATGAAGCTGTTGCCTTTGGCGATGGTTTAAATGATATGGAAATGCTGTCATTGGTCGGAATGGGAGTAGCCATGGGAAATGCTCGTGATGAATTGAAACAAGTAGCCGATATGGTCACACTCTCCGCAGAAGAAGACGGAGTTCGCTACGGATTAAAGCGCCTCGGTTTAATTTAATCGTCGTGTTTTTAAAAAATGGCTCAGTTCACTGTTCTGAGCCATTCCTTATTTTAATCTTTTAAAGCTTAATGAACTAAAGCTCTTGCACTCTTATGTTGAAGAAGGATTTTTCATTGTGTATCGTACCAAGTAATGATCATATTAGGTTAAATCTAGTTGTCTATTTACTTTAGAGGCTAGGTTTAGTACCGATGATCACCGTGGCGTCCAATTCATCATTTCTGGCTACTTTAGGGATAAGCCCCATACTAGAAAAAATTTCAAAGGTTTGGTATGCCTGCTGTTCGCTCGTTTCTAACAAAAGGTGCCCTCCCGGAGCTAACCAGAGAGGTGCCTCTTTCGCTACCATACGCTGTAGGTCAAGTCCGTCCTTCCCTCCGTCAAGGGCCAGTTTTGGTTCATACAGGCGAGCCTCCCGGGGAAGCAGCTTGATCGCCTCGGTAGGTACGTAAGGAGCATTAGCAACTACGATGTTCACACGGCCTTGAAGGGAGTGGGGTAGGGCTGTAAACAAGTCCCCTTGAAAAACGTGGCCACCAAAAGCTGTTATGTTGCCGCCAGCACAGCTTACTGCAGCGGGGTCGAGGTCAACAGAGTACAAGGCTACCCGTCCTAAAGTTGCTGCAAGAGCTGCACCTACAGCTCCTGACCCGCAACACATATCAACAACGATATCCCCTAAACAAGTTAGGGTTTCTGCCTGACGGACAAGAAACTCTGTTCGTTTGCGAGGCACGAAGACCTCAGAGTCTATCTTTATCCTCAGACCACAGAACTCTGTGTACCCAATGACGTGTTCAAGAGGTATCCCCTCGGTTCGCATTTCGACCATTTTCATAAGGTCATCCAATGTCGGTGCTTCAGATATAAGTAGCAGTGCCTCTTCTTCTGCAAAAACACTACCAGAAGTCCGAAGCTTATGGATGATAATTTCTTCAGTTTGGTCATCCATATAAAATTTAATTTGCTTTACTATTGATACCACCCAATCTTTCCTTATAAGTTGGCTTTTATTTATTCCTTTAAATTCGCAAGAATCTGGAAAATCTGTCCTCTATGATGTGATTCGTGTTCAATGAGATGGTAGATAATCCACTCAGGTGTTACATCGTATTGATTATGAATCCTCGGTTTACATTTTTCTCCTCTCTTTTAATTCATATATTCTCTGTGAAAGTTAATGTTCCTTCTTAAACTAACGGAACAAGGCTTAAGTTTCACAATCTATTAATAAAAAATAACCATCAAATTAACTTACAATTTGATGGTCATTTTACATTACATTTTTAATGTTTTATGAGAGTTAACTGAACCTGTTATGGATTTACACCTTTCTTTCCACCTATGCTACTCCCAAATATCTACCTTTTTCTAATTACAAATTAACGCCTTTCATACCAGCTTCATGGTAACGTTCTCCGGCTGCAACACCCCGAGGAGCAACTTCGTTTATACGTGCTAAGTCAGTTTCTGTTAATGATACATCAAGTGCACCAACATTTTCCTCTAAGTATTGGACTCTCTTCGTGCCTGGGATTGGAACAATGTCATTTCCTTGAGCTAGCAGCCAGGCAAGGGCAAGCTGGGAAGGCTGGCTGGCTTTTTCCCGTGCTATTTCGTTAATTTTATTGACCAGTTCCAAATTTTTCTGGAAGTTTTCTCCTTGGAATCGAGGAGAAAAGCGGCGATAATCATCGGCTGCTAAGTCTTCAAATTTCTGAATCTGCCCTGTTAGAAATCCTCTTCCTAATGGACTGTAAGGGACAAAACCGATTCCCAGTTCCCGGCAAGTGGGCAGAATATCATCTTCGACGTCACGGCTCCAAAGGGAATACTCGGTCTGAACAGCGGTAATCGGATGAATAGCAAATGCACGTCTAATAGTTTGGGCGGCTGCTTCTGACATACCTAAAAAGCGCACTTTCCCTTCCCTAACTAAATCCGCCATGGCGCCGATTGTTTCTTCAATTGGTGTGTTTGGGTCGACTCGATGTTGGTAGAATAGATCGATATGATCCACACCTAAGCGGCGAAGGCTAGCTTCACAGGCTTCTTTGACATATTCAGGGCGGCCATTTATTCCCAGAAAAGCTCCATCTTCAGATCTTACATTTCCAAATTTAGTGGCAACAACCACTTGATTCCGACGACCTTTAATTGCCCGTCCGAGTAATTCTTCATTTTTACCTACGCCATACATATCAGCTGTGTCGAGAAGCGTAATCCCCATTTCAATGGCACAATGGATTGTTTTAATAGACTCGTCGTCATCTCTCCCACTGTAAAAATCCGACATCCCCATACAGCCTAGTCCAAGCGCCGATACTTCCAGCCCAGTTTTACCTAATATTCTTTTTTGCATTCCAACACACCTTCCTTCATGTCGTTCCGTATTAAGAACATTATAATACGCCAATTACATTGAGTAAATGAGTTAAAGATACTAGTGAATATAGAAAAGTGGCTCTATTATACCTATACCCGATAAACTAACTGACTTCGGTAAAATAAACTGGCTCTTTCTTACTCTATCCCGATAAATTATCTAACTTCGGTGAGATAAAGCACCTCTTTCTTACCCTAACCCAATAAATTATCTGACATCAGTAGTATAGAGCGATTCTAAAAGCTTATGTAAAGATAGGAACCTTTAATCCCAGAGAAAAAAGACTAACTGCCAATAGTTAGTCCCTGACCGAAGAAATTAATAGATTCTTTTTAACGATTCCATCACTTGATCTATCTCATCTTTCGCCGTATATCGGCCTAAGCTAAAGCGGATCGCACCCATGCCCACCTCTTTAGGAACATCCATCTCTTTTAATACCGGAGATAATTCAATGCTGCCGGCATGACAGGCTGATCCAGTTGAAGCCGCTAAATATGGGATGGCTGACAACAAGTCTTGACCAATTTTTCTTACAAAACTTACATTTAAAGTATTGGGCAGACGTTCCTCTGGGTGTCCATTCAATACTACCTGGTCTCCAAATGCATCCTGTAATTGCTGCCAAAAATAGTCGGTCAAATCTTTTATGCCACGATTCCCTTCCTGTTGTTTAGCAATTTCACAAGCCGTTCCTAATCCCACTGCTAGTAAAGTATTTTCTGTGCCAGCACGCAGGCCAAACTCATGCCCAGCCCCATGTATGAGTGGTTCCAATTCGATTCCCTCTCGTATAAAGAGTGCTCCAATTCCTTTCGGAGCATAGAGTTTATGGCCGGCAATCGTGAGCATATCTACCTTCAAATCATTCACATTTACCGGGACTTTTCCAACCGATTGAGAAGCATCCGTATGAAAAGCTATCCCATGCTCTTTAGCTATATCACCGATCGCTTGGATTGGCTGTAAGGTACCTGTTTCATTATTGGAATGCATAAACGAAATCAGGATCGTTTCCTTGGTAATCGCCTTTTCTATTTCTTCTAGTGTAACTTTCCCGGTCCCATCCACGTCTACATATGTGACCTTTGCCCCAATTTGTTCGAGGAATTTGCAAGGATTCATAATTGCAGGATGTTCAATTTTAGAAGTAATGATATGGTTTCCTTTATGCCGATTTTTAAAATAAAAACCTTTTAATGCAAGGTTATTGGCTTCGCTGCCCCCACTTGTGAAAATAATTTCTCTAGGGGAACATCCAATTAACTCAGCAACCTGTTTTCGGGCACTATGTAATAATTCTTTTACAGGTCTCCCCGCCCAATGTAAGGCGGATGGATTCCCATAAAAATCATCTAGCAACGGTTTCATGGCCTCTACTACTTCAGGAGCCATAGGTGTGCTGGCATTGTAATCAAGATAAATTTTTTCCATCGATTGATTCCTTCCCTTCCACTATAAACCGATGATTAAACCATGACCTTTGCACTGTTTTTAATAAATTCTAAGAACAAATTATTCATCTCAGCGTTTGTACTTGCCATGGATTCAGGATGCCACTGAACACCCACCGTAAATGTGGTTGGATGGCTATATTCTACTGCTTCAACGATTCCATCGGATGATTGTGCAACGATACGAAGATCGCTGGCTACCTCACCGATTGCTTGATGATGGAGACTATTAACTCGGATACGATCAGATCCTACTATTTCAAACAATCTACTATTTTTGGAGATGGTCACCCAATGGGTATCTTGACTTCTATCAATCTTCTGAGAGTGTTGGATTGGTTCATTGACTTGACTCGGGATATCCTGAATTAAGGTTCCTCCCAGAGCAACATTCAAAATTTGCACACCTCTGCAAATCGCAAGAAGGGGAATATCGTTCTCAAGCGCATATTTAACAATCGCTATCTCTGCCAAGTCCCGCTCTGGTGTAGTTGGACCTAAGTGGTGATGAGGATCCTGATTAAAAAGTTTAGGATCGACGTCCTCTCCCCCGCTTAGGATAATTCCATCACATAAACCAAGCGTTTCTAAAGAAATTTCGGGGTTAATATATGGAAGGATAATAGGAATCCCACCATTGGCGACAACACTTTTATGGTAATCATGGTGCACATAAACACCTTCCATATAGTCGTTATGTTTAACATAGGCACCCGTTATTCCGATAATTGGTTTTCTGTTCATCTTTCTTCCCCCTATGACTTTGACACTAATATTGATATCTTAACACAATAATTTTTCAATACAGCTGTGAAAAAATTTACATAATCTTAAAATGTACTTCATATATTAATCTGTATTGTAATTATACAATAATATTAACATGATCAAAGGATGGAGATACTATGGAGCATGTTCTTTACAATGGAAAGAAATATATTATCCTTTATACGTATGATTCTGGGTACTGCGAGATTAAAGAAATAGAAAGTGTTCATAATGTACAATTGGTTCATTTATCAGAATTAAAAAATCTAACTTAAAAAGATAAAGCTGGAAAAGGAAAACTCCTTAACCAGCTTTTTTCATGCTTAAAAAGTGTGTATGATTTTTTAATTGATTAAATAATTTAAATATTTTATTAAAATTTATTTCGAAATTCGAAAAAGATGTTAAAATCTATTTATTAAATTGAAATGGATTGTAGGGGATTGGATGAATAAGAATAAGAAGCTATGGCTGATTTATGGGATGTTATTTTTTGCCACGGCTACATGGGGAAGTGCATTTCTTGCTGGTAAAGTCGCCGTAAAAGACTTTGAACCGGCAACCGTTGCTTTTTTACGTTTTTTGGGGGCTGCGATCCTTTTGTTTCCGCTAATGTGGCTGATGGAAAAAAATCGAAAGAAGCCCACCCTCAAAGATTATGGATTATTTGCCGTTCTTGGATTAACAGGCATTGCAATATATAATATTTGTTTTTTTATGGCTACCAAACATGCACCGGTTATTAAGAGTTCCTTATTTATTGCCTCAAACCCAGTACTGATTGTCCTTTTATCAGGATTATTTTTAAAAGAAACAATCACCAAAAATCATATGATTGGAATGGTGATTGCCCTAACTGGGGTTACCTTCATTATTACCGATGGTCACCTACTCTCACTTTTCCAATACGGTTTTGAGACGGTCGACTTTGTTTTACTAGGTGCAGTAATAAGCTGGGCATTGTACAGTGTGGTTGGTAAAGTCGTTTTAAAAAAATTCAGTGCGGTGGAATCCACCACTTATGCGGTTGCATTTGGTACCATATTTTTATTTCCGTTTGCATACGTGGAAACATCCTGGCACGATGTACAAACTGCTAGTGTTTCAACCTGGATCGCCATTTCACATATGAGCATTTTTGTAACGGTGGTTTCATTTATCATGTACTATTACGGCATAAAAGAGGTTGGTGCTGCGAAGGCTTCTATCTTTATTAATGTGATGCCGTTATCAGCTGTCTTGATGGCTACCTTCTTTTTAGGTGAGACCTTTACATTTGCTCAAGGAATAGGTGCCGCCTTTGTTTTAACTGGGGTATATATTGGAACCAACACGAAACTATTTAGAAGAAAATTACAAGCAGCATGACTTAAAGGTCAAAACGGCAGTGATTTAGCTAATCACCGCCGTTTTCTTTCCTGATGAAATTTAAACCTACTTATCAAAAAGATAAATGCATATTTCTCTACTTTTTTTCAAATTATATGAAAAAAAGGTGGTTATATAAGTGAGTAATTGGCATCTCATTTTGTCTGGTATTGCATTGTTAGTGTTGATTGGCGGTTTAATTTTTACGTTAGGGACTGGAAGAATGGTCAGTACTAGATCAGGTGAATTTGATACGCAAATCAATGAAAAAACTCAAAGACATCCTTATTTACTGAATCCAGTGTTTCTTGTTTGGATTATCGCCATTGCAGCTATCATTATTTATATCATTTATCTTGGCTTTAATTACTACTGATTAAAAAACGCAGCGAAAGGACCCCCTATTATCCGGGCTACCTTTCGTTGCGCTATGTTTTATTCAGCCGGAGCATGTTCCACGGCGATTTGGTATGCAGCCAAAATCGCTTCACTTTCGGAAGGGTTATTAATACCCACTAAGTCTTGGTTACCTTCCTCACCCTCAATCTTCATTACGATGGTTTCATCCTCTGCATTTAGTAGAGCATAGGATTCATCCTTCATATCAAACAAGGCTTCAACAGCAAATTCTTTAAGATTCCCGTGGTCATCTTCAATCGTTATATAATCACGTGGTTCATCATGATTCATCGTCCCTCACCTCAACAAAAGTACTCAGAAATATTGTTCCCTTACCCACAAAAAAGTTCAGTGGAAAAATATTGTTAATACCATTAAATACTCGATTGGAAATTGGGAAAAATAATATAACAAGCTTTAATAAGGGGACTATTATGACAGACAAAATTATTGAGGCAGTCACACCGCAGATGCAACAAGAAATCGATCGAATGGTTAATGGCATGACTTTTACGAAAAATTTTCGTTCGGCCACGGCTGAAGAGTGGTATCTTTTTTTGCCTGGATATCAAGATCCTCGAACAGGAGGAGCCGCTGGGAAAGCTATTGTCCATTATGATCTTTACGGTAATCGAGACATTTTTATTAATACCACGGTGATAATTGACGATCCTGCTCTATTTCAACCAGATGTCCACCCTCTTGTCTATGCGGTCGCAGACGAGGTGGTAAATAAACTCGTTGGGTACGCGGATACTCTGCTGTCGGTTCATGCCGGTGAAAATTCCTATGATGCAGAGTATAAACAGTAATACTTTGACTTTGATAAAAAAGGAAATAAGGACTAGGTAAAAAACATATTGGCGAACCCACTCTCTCTTTTTCATGTGTTCGGTCGCTTAGACGCCATTTTGGCGACCCTTCTCTCTCTTTCTTCCTGTGTTCGGTCGCTTAGACTTCTTTCTCTTTTCACATAATCTTAAAGGTTTGATTGTATTATTATTGAATTTTTTTGAAAGGTAAAAAGGGTTTAAGTGTGTTTACCAAGAACATTGGTACAATAAATAGTGGGTTTCAAAATTGAAGTGTTTAATGAGGGCTGCTAATAACTTCTGGGTCTCTTCTAGTTCCCTGTAATAATAGGAATCATAAGAGAGGCTTCCAAAAAAACAACCAGGTCTTGTTGTAAAATATTATTAGGAGGGTCCTTTTCCTTTAGAACTTGAAGACATAAGTTATTTAGGTCCAGCAAATTTTTCTTTGTACCTTCTTGTGTGAAAAGAGGGTCATCTTCCCCGTTATAGAGTGTTTCCACAAATCAATTGTGAATTTGGTTGGCCTTTCGCCAGTACGCAACTTCTTCATAAATACTTGACCATGAGGAATCATATTCCTTAAAATGCTTAATATGTGGCTTTAGCTTTTCATAGATTTTATCCTGATCTGCTTTATGCTTACTTATTTGTGCACTTGCTAAAACGATTTCATCATAGTCCATTCCTGTGATCTTAGGTACAGAAACTAAATACATATCCAGTTCCATTTTCTAACTCCTTTTTCTAATTTATTAGCTGTAAACATATAGTAATACAACCACTATTATCCTATCATAAATAAACTCCATCACCGCCTAGTTCATATGAACAAATATTGAATTTTTCGACATTTCTCTATATAAACTGCTATTTTTTCTTGATAAAATAAAAAACAAATGAAGAAGGGTTTGTCCTTCAGAAAGAGGTTTCGTGTGGCACACAACCCGTTCGATTCAAAACCAGATTGGTTGAAGAGTTACATAAATTCACCAGAAAAGCAGGAGAAGTTATATCGACGGACATTACTGATTGTTGTCATGTCACAGATTTTCGGTGGGGCAGGGCTTGCTGCTGGAATTACGGTTGGCGCACTTCTTGCCCAAGATATGTTAGGGACGGATAGTTATGCAGGGATTCCAGCAGCGTTGTTAACGTTGGGTTCTGCTGGGGCAGCGTGGCTTATCGGTCGAGTCTCACAACGTTTCGGCCGACGAATAGGACTTGCGGGAGGATTCTTGACTGGCGGTATCGGTGCGATTGGAGTGATCGTTTCCGCCATCACAAGTAATATCTTTCTTCTTTTCGCCTCGCTTCTGGTCTATGGTGCAGGCTCAGCTTCAAACTTACAAGCGCGCTATGCCGGAACTGACTTAGCAAAACCAACACAGCGAGCAACATCAATCAGTATTGCCATGGTATCAACCACATTCGGCGCTGTGGCGGGACCCAATTTGGTCGATGTAATGGGTCGATTTGCCACGTCAATTGGTGTCCCTGCTCTAGCCGGTCCATTTATTCTTGGCGCGGCTGCCTTTATCCTTGCTGGTTTAGTACTTTTAGCTTTCCTGCACCCAGATCCTCTGATTGTTGCCGATGCCATTGCAGTTAAGCAGCAAATCAATAGTAGTAATCCTTTAGTAAAACAATCTAGCAATCTAGCAATCAATAAACGAGGAATCGTTGTTGCTGCGACAATTATGGTTTTAACTCAGATTGTCATGACATCCATCATGACAATGACACCAGTTTACATGAAACATCATGGGCATGGTCTGAGAGAAGTCGGAATGGTCATCGGCTTCCATATAGGTGCCATGTACCTTCCCTCTCTCATAACAGGTATTCTCGTAGATAAGATAGGCCGAACTACAATGGCCATCGCTTCCGGTGCCACGCTCCTGGCAGCTGGCATTCTTGCTGGCAGTGCACCTCCTGATTCCATGCTGGTCCTTATCATTGCACTCGTTTTGCTCGGGCTTGGCTGGAACTTTGGGTTAATTAGTGGGACTGCACTGATTGTCGATTCAACATCCCCCTCTAACCGGGCCAAAACACAGGGAACGGTAGATGTTTTAATTGCTTTGGCTGGGGCATCCGGGGGAGCGCTTTCCGGAATGGTGGTTGCACAAACAAGTTATGCTGGACTCTCATTTGCTGGAGGGATCCTTTCCTTACTTCTAATCCCTGTTGTGATCTGGTCTCGTAGCAATCAAACCATGACTGAAAAAAGCTAATATAAGTGATTAATAGATATAGGGAAATGGATTTAGCGATGTCGGACCAAGCAAAAAGGAACAAATACGTTGCAGATGGCATTAAAGAAACCGCAGGAGCAGCCTTTCATACCATTCATAGTGCGTTAGAAACCACGGAAAACGTGGCTATGAACACTGTTGACGAAACTAAAAAAATGGTTAACAATTTAACAGGAAACCAAAACAACATACGTTTATCGAGCTAGATTAACTGTGCCCATGACCACTCTTGCTGAGGTCGGGCACTTTGAAGTTTCACATGTGAACCTTATGATGGACAAATCTCCTGCCAAACTCATGAGGAATTTAAAGGGGAAATTATGGAGTATATGACTTACTACAACCACTATAGGTACTAGTGGATTTAAAAAAAATGATCCCTGTTCATTAACAGTGATCACCTACTTAAGGCAGCCTAGCCTCTTTTTTAAAATGTCCATTACAAAGGGTACAGATTAAATTTTGCCTACCCTTTTTTTAAATTTTCATGTTCGAGCTCCGAGAAATGCACTAATTTTACGTTGTCTATAGCCGTGTCCCTTCCCATAATCTCACAATATCCTGAATCATACTGGTAAAACAGTGTGTATTCTTTTCCAAGATAAATGACAGTTTTTTCTTTCAAACTATTAACCCCTTTGTATCTTATTTACAACTGATGGTACTATATGTTTTGAGAACAGGAGCTGCTAAATTCTATTATCATTCACTTCCTGTGATTAATAGATCATCTTTTACCTTTACTAACAAAGTATCATTGGTAATACTTTGCTTTTCTATTACTTCTAGTGAAACAATATGACCACTTACACCAGCCCTTACCTCAACTTTATGGTTATCGGGTGTATGAATTAACATCAACTTTTCCCACTCATACACATAAGAATTTTGGCTAACAAATAGGGTCTCGATTTTTCCGCAACAAGGACTATAGATAGGTTCTATAACTTCTTTCAATTTTTAATCCTCTCTTTCACACATATAATTTAAATAAAATTAAAAACTTATAACCAGCCACGAAAACGAGATGCTTCTGCCATCCTTCTTATTCCAACCATATATGCAGCCAAACGCATATCTACTTGGTATCTTTGTGCTGTAGAGAAAACACTTTCAAAAGACTCAACTATTTTATGGTGTAACCTATGGGATACTTCTTCTTCTGTCCAATAAAAACCCTGGTTATTTTGGACCCACTCAAAATATGAAACGGTTACGCCACCTGAACTAGCAAGTACGTCCGGTACAAGTAATATGTTACGCTCTGCTAGTATTTTAGTCGCTTCAAGCGTTGTTGGCCCGTTTGCAGCTTCGACAACAATTTTAGCTTGAATATTACGTGCATTTTCACTTGTAATTTGATTGGAAATGGCAGCCGGAACAAGAATTTCACATTCTTTTTCAAGTAATTCCTGATTTGTAATGACGTTTGTGAATAAATTAGTTATGGTGCCAAAACTATCGCGTCGATCAAGCAAATAATTAATATCAAGCCCATCCGGGTTATACAGCGCCCCATATGCATCAGAAATACCAATTACTTTTGCCCCTGCCTCTTGCATAAATTTTGCAAGGTAACTTCCTGCATTTCCAAATCCTTGGATAATCACGCGCGCGCCCTTTAATGGAATCTCTTTTCTTTTTGCTGCCTCTTCGATACAAATGCTGACTCCTGTTGCTGTAGCTGTTTCACGCCCTTGCGAACCACCAAGTACAATCGGCTTTCCAGTAATAAATCCTGGTGAATCAAATTCTTGGATACGGCTATATTCATCCATCATCCAGGCCATAATTTGCGGATTAGTAAATACATCTGGTGCGGGAATATCTTTCGTGGGTCCAACAATTTGACTAACGGCACGTACATATCCCCTGCTTAAACGTTCTAACTCTCGAAGAGACATGCTACGAGGATCGCATATAATTCCGCCTTTTCCCCCACCGTAAGGAAGATTAAAAATACCACACTTTAAACTCATCCACATGGACAAAGCTTTTACTTCGTCTTCACTGACTTCAGGATGAAAACGTATTCCCCCTTTTGTAGGACCAACAGCGTCATTATGTTGAGAACGGTAGCCAGTAAAAATTTTAATGGAACCATCATCCATTCGAACAGGAATACGTACAGTAAGGATTCTAAGCGGTTCTTTCAACAATTCATACATTTCATCGCTATAACCTAACTTTTGAATCGCCTCTTTTATAATAGACTGAGTTGAACTTAATAAATCTAACGTTTCACTTTTCTGTTGGTCTGGCTTTTTAACTAGGTCACTATTAGCAAGAGCGGTCGCTTTCATTCTCTACACCTCTTATATTATGAGTTGTTTGCATTTGAAACATTCTGTGAAGACGGTCTATGGTTTTATGTCTCTTGTTCCTATCCCTAAAAGGTAGTTTTCCTTTCAATATTATAGTAATGATAGTTTTTAGGCCCACCTATCTTTTCGTTCCACATTTACTTGGAGAAGAGTCCTTTAAGAGCAAAGGTTACATTTTGTGGTCTTTCTGCCAAACGGCGCATAAAATACCCAAACCAATCATTGCCGAAAGGTATGTAAACACGCATTTTATATCCTTCTTTAACCAAACTTAGCTGCATATCTGTTCTAAATCCATATAACATCTGAAATTCAAATTGATCACGTGGGATATTATGTTTTTGAGCAAATTCTTTTACTTTGGCAATAATATGATGATCATGGGAAGCAATCGCTGCATAACTTCCGCTTAGCAAATGCTCTTCAATGATTCTCATATAATTTTGATCTACCTCTTCTTTTTCTTGATAAGCGACTTCTGGAGATTCCTTGTAAGCTCCTTTGACTAATCGCAGAGGAATTCCTTTTAATCCTTTCACATCTTGTTCAGCACGGTACAAGTAGGCTTGAATCACGGTTCCTACATTATCATAGGTTTGGCGCAGTTCTCTCAGGATATCTAAAGTGATTTGACAATGTGCGTGATCTTCCATATCGATTCGGACAAAATTGTTGTGTTTTTTTGCAGTCTCAAGAATTCTCCGCATGTTACTAACGCAAAAATCCCGATCAATATCCAACCCCAACTGGGTCATTTTCACAGATAAATTACTAGTTACTCCAGCCTTGGCGATGGCTTCTAACGTATTTACGTTATATTCTGTTGCTTCTAACGCTTCTTCTCTACTTGAAACGAATTCTCCTAAATGATCCATTGTACAAATCAAGCCTTTTTTATTTAATTCCTGGGCTTTTTTAACGGCACTCTCGATTGTGTCTCCCGCCACAACTTGAGAAGCGCCAAACCGAAGACCCCATTTTTTCGCTGCCTGATTTAAAGCTTTACTTTGGGAAGCGTGAAGAAAAACATTTTTTGATACCTCTGCCAACATTTATATCCCCCCAGATATGTTCCTCTTTTTGAATGATATATTTTATAGCGGGCAACCAAAAAGTTGCCCAACCTATTCTTAAAGTGTTTCGCTAGTTGTTTTCGCTTGCATGTGCAAAATAAGGTAATCGGGTCCTCCTGCCTTGGAGTCCGTTCCTGACATATTAAACCCACCAAACGGATGATACCCAACGATTGCTCCTGTACAACCACGATTGAAATAAAGGTTCCCTACATGGAATTCTTCTTTTGCACGCTCAATGTGATCAGGATTGTTAGAAAGTAACGCACCCGTTAATCCGTAGTCTGTATTGTTCGCTATTTCCATCATATGATTGAAATCACGTGCTTTACAGAAGGCAACAACAGGTCCAAAAATTTCTTCCTGCATGAGACGTGCTTTTTCATCTACATCAGCAATAATAGTTGGTTGAATAAAGAATCCTTTGGAATCGTCCCCTTCTCCACCTGCCACCAACCGGCCTTCTTCTTTTCCAATTTCGATATATTTTGTAATTTTGTTATAAGAAGCTTGATCAATAACGGGTCCCATATAGGTATTTACATCTTCTGGATTCCCTAACGTTAACGTCTTTGTTAAAGTTATTGCTTTTTCAAGTACTTCCTCATACACATCTTGATGTATTACTGCGCGAGAACCAGCAGAACATTTTTGCCCTGAGAATCCAAATCCAGAATAAACGATAGAAGACGCTGCTAAGTCTAAATCTGCATCTTTATCTACAACGACCGTGTCTTTTCCACCCATTTCGGCAATGACACGCTTTAACCAAATTTGTCCTGGTTGTACCTTTGCGGCACGCTCATAAATACGGCAGCCAATTTCACGAGAACCAGTAAAAGAGACAAAACGAGTTTTAGGATGATTAACCAAATAATCTCCTACTTCTGCACCACTTCCTGGAATGTAGTTCAGCACACCTTGTGGAAGACCTGCTTCATTCATCACTTCAACGAACTTCGCTGCCACAACTGGCGTATTATTAGCTGGTTTTAAAAGAATCGTGTTTCCTGCCACAATTGCTGCAGCTGCCGTTCCTGTCATAATGGCTAATGGAAAGTTAAATGGAGAAATGATGATACCTACACCAAGTGGAATATAATTAAATTTGTTTACTTCTCCTTCACGACTTTGTACAGGTACCCCGTCTTTTAATTGCATCATTTGACGAGCATAAAACTCTAGAAAATCAATTGCTTCTGCTGTATCTGCATCAGCTTCTTTCCATGGCTTTCCAGCCTCTTTAACCAGATAACCTGAGAACTCATGTTTGCGACTACGAATGATATCCGCTGCACGGAATAAAATGTTCGCACGTACTTCTGGATCTTCCTTTTTCCATGTATTGAAGGTGGATAGTGCTGCTTGCATCGCTTTTTCTGCTAATTCTTTATTAGCTTTGGAAACTCGGCCAATGACTTCTTCCTTATTCGCTGGATTAATAGATACTATTTGTTCATCCGTTTTGATAAATTCTTCTCCAATGACAAGTGGATACTCTTTCCCTAGCTCTGACTGTACATTTTCTAACGCTTTTTCAAATTCTCTTTTATTTTCTTCAAGTGCAAAATCGGTAAATGGTTCATGTTTATATGGTTTAACCGTGTTTTTATATTCTGTTATCATGAGTTTCTCTCCCTTTTGAATAATAGTAATTTTTTAACTTTTTCTATTTTTCCATAAAAAGTTTGTGTTACTGCAATATCGCCACCTTTGCTATTGTCGGAAAATTTAAAATCTGTGCAATGTTTCGACTTGTGTATAAATGAATTATAAATACTTTAAACAACTTTGTACACCTTTTTTAAAAATTGTTCATATTTTAATTTATTAAACATAATTGCTTAATAAATTAATTTAAAATGAACAACTATGTTCAATTGATGAATCTTTATCAAAAATAAAACGTTGGAAATACCAGATGCACAAAAAAAACCTCCAATTTACGAAATTGGAAGGTTTTTTGCAAACAGTAAATTTTGATCCAGAATCTTAAACCGCAGCTAAACAGGAATCACTAAAATAAACAACCTCCGAAAGAATTTTGCAACCTTGGATTTTTTCGAAAGCTTCTATTGCTTCTTTTTTCGTGTCAAATTCAAACATTGTAATATTGTTTGAATTTAGATAGACAGTGATTACCCACATAAAAATACCTCCGAATAAAATATAATTTTTAAACCTTAGCTTTATAACGAAGAGACATTTGCTCCTTTTTCTCCGTTAATAAACCAGTTGATCTTTTGTTCTTTGTAAAAAAGAAAGAACCGACAACAAATATAACGATAAGCAGAGTTAAGAAGAATTGTGAACGAAGTGTATCTATAAACGGCATCGCTGCAAAAACGCCAGCGATTGTGATGATTGTTGCATATGTCAAATAAGGAAAAAACCACATTCTTATTTTCAGGGCTTCAGGGTTTTCTTTTTCATATTTTCTTCTCATACGCAGTTGGGAGAAGGCAATCACCAGATAAACAAGAAGCGCTACCCCTCCAGAGGCATTCACTAAAAAGAGAAATATTTTATCAGGTGATAGGTAATTGAATCCCACACTAATGTAGGAAATAACGGTACACCCCAGGATAGCGTGAACTGGCAATCCCTTCTTATCGACCTTTAAAAACACACTGGGAGCGTCACCATTTTGTGCCAGTGCAAACAACATACGGGAACTGGTGTAAAGACCAGAATTTAAGCAAGAAAGCACGGCTGTCAGAACAATAAAATTCATTATATGAGCCGCAGCTGGTATGTTCACCATCTCAAGTACGGAAACAAAGGGATTTTTCAGCAGAGTGTGAGAATCCCAAGTGAGAATAGTAACCAGCACTAAAATTGAACCTAGATAAAAAATGATGATTCGATAAATAACGCTGTTTGTCGCCACAGTAATGGCTTTTTCCGGATGCGGTGTTTCTGCTGCTGCAGTTGCTACAATTTCACTCCCCATGAAGGAGAACATAACGAGAGTGACTCCCAAAAATATAGAATGGATTCCATTAGGGATAAATCCTCCTCTATGTATAAGATTAGAAGTCCCAGGTGATTCGATACCGGGTACGAAGCCGAATATAATAGCTCCTCCAAGAATCAAAAATAGGCCAATACTTACTACTTTGATAAGTGAAAGCCAAAACTCGAACTCGCCGAACGATTTAACGGAGTATAGGTTAGTCAAAGTCAATAAGAAGGTAAGGACAAGGCTTACTAACCAAGAAGGCAAAGAGGGAAACCAGTATTGAATAATGTTAGCTCCAGCAATTGCTTCAACGGCAATGACAATGACCCAGAAAAACCAGTAAAGCCAGCCGATTGTATAGCCAGCCCACGGGCCCAGCGCTTCCCGGGCATACGTGGAAAAAGAACCGCTGGATGGGTTAACCATTGACATTTCCCCCAGCATACGCATGACCAAAACCACAAGCAGTCCCGCCATCGCATAGACGAAGATAGAAGCTGGCCCTGCCATATTAATGAGGGATCCACTCCCAACAAATAACCCAGCCCCAATGATTCCTCCCAAAGAAATCATGGTAATATGACGGACTTTTAACCCTTTATTTAACTCCGTTTGTTGATGATTCATATTTTACCCCTCCTCTAAATATCAAAAATAACCAAAGTAATTTAATATCCTAAGTATAGGAAAAACAAACCGTGAAAACCCTTTCAATCCTAAACAACACATTCAAAAAGCTATTAACTTCCTTTTGCCTGATTCACTTATTAAATAAAGCGATCGAAAATCCCAAGTTGAGGAATACCAGATTCATTACTTCCTATATTCCTCAAATGCATAATATTTCGACAATTGACAACTATGAACATTGTAAACACCTGTGTTCATAGTTGTCAATTACTTGTTTAACGTTATACACTTTTGTTTATTTTCATTAAGGTTTATACTGAGTGTTGTATTTTTAAAAAACTATTTTTACATATTTTTTAACATAAAAATATAGCTTACAAATTTAAAGCCAATTCTTGAAGGTCCCCATGTTGTTTTTTTAGATAACAGGCATAAAACAAGAAAATTCAAAGATCAACTATTTCCACATAAAATCAAAGTTAGTAATGAGGACGCTTTAACTTTCTAGTAAGAACATTCGTTTCGAACCTAAACGGTGTTACACCTTCTGAATCACGAATATTCACATCTGCTCCATGTTTTTTTAGGAGTTCAAGCGTCTCCTGTTGTTTTTTGCCGCCATCACTAAGAACAATTGCCTCCATTATTGCTGTCCAGCCTATATTATTAATATGATTCACATCAATGTCTGTATGTTCAAGCAGTTCTATTACAACGTCAACATATCCGTGCTCGGATGCTGGAATCAGGGCTGTACCACCGTATCTGTTTAAAAGCTTTGGGCCTGCTCCAGCCTTAATGGTCAGCTTAAGTATATCGAAATACCCTTCAGCCCCTGCATAAAGAAACGGATCATTTTTTATATTGTCCTGTATATTTATATCCGCTCCGTTTTCAACCAAGATTTGGACAGTTTCTAAATCATTCGCATATGTCGCCATCATCACCGCAGTCCAGCCTTGTTGATCCTGGCTATTTATGTCTATTCCCTGTTCTAATAAAAATAAAAAATTCCACTGCTGCTCATCCCGTCGTTATATGTGCCTGCACCAATAAAAAAATGATTCAAAAAAGCGAATAATATTAATAGGATGTTTGATAATAGGAGTGCCTACCAAAGCAAAATTTAACGCTAAAAAATAGATAACAAAAAAAGATCGCAATAATTATTATATTTCGTAATTAAATTTATTTTCGGAATATTATATGTGTGGTATAGTCAAGGAAAGAAAAAATGGAGTGATAAAAATGAAACTACAAGTCCAACGCGCTTATAATTTTAATGCAGGCCCTTCTGCGTTACCTATTTCCGTCTTAGAAAAAGCTCAAGCAGAACTGATTGATTTTCGAGGTACAGGTATGTCAGTCATGGAGCTTAGCCATCGAAGCAAAGCTTATGAAGAAGTACATAATCAAGCGATTGACAGCTTGAAGGAACTGCTGTCTATTCCTGATACTCATGAAGTACTCTTCTTGCAAGGCGGAGCGAGTCTTCAGTTTTCAATGATTCCGATGAGTTTTTTACAAACTGGAAAAAAAGCCGGATATGTAATGACAGGCTCTTGGTCAGAGAAAGCATTCACGGAGGCAAAACTATTTGGTGATGTTTATCATGCGGCTTCCACGAAAGAAGGCAACTACCGCAGCATCCCAACGCTTGATCAATTAAAGTACGATCCAACGGACGCTTATTTACATCTAACTTCCAACAATACCATTTACGGTACCCAATGGAAGAACTTCCCAGACACTGGCGATGTTCCGTTAATCGCAGACATGTCGAGTGATATTCTGTCTAGGCCGATTGATGTCAGCAAGTTTGCGTTAATTTATGCTGGTGCCCAGAAAAACCTTGGTCCTTCAGGCGTAACAGTTGTGATTATTCGCAAGGATTTGCTTGAACAAGCAAACACAAATATCCCAACAATGTTAAAGTACAGCACGCATTCTAAAAATAATTCATTGTATAACACACCGCCAACCTTCGGCATTTATATGCTGGGTGAGGTCTTAAACTGGGCTCGTGAGTTAGGTGGTTTATCTGCGATTGCTGAGCTTAATGATAAAAAAGCGAATCTGATTTACGAAACAATTGATACAAGTAATGGTTTTTACATTGGCCATGCTGAACCGGACAGTCGTTCTCTCATGAACCTTACTTTTAACTTAGCATCGAAAGACCTAGAAAAGAAATTCCTCGAGCAAGCGAAACAAGAAGGCTTTGTTGGCGTAAACGGTCATCGCTCGATCGGCGGATGTCGTGTATCAGCTTATAATGCTGTTCCAGTTGAGGCATGTAAGGCATTCAAAGAGTTTATGATTCAATTCCAAGCAGAAAATAGCTAATGAAAAAATCACCCTCTTTATTTATTAGAGGGTGATTTTTTAGTTAATAGGGCTTTATAAACGCTCTTACTTACCTTGGTCGTGATTTTCCCAGTCAAACAGGTTTTATAAACGAACACTAAATGCGAATAGCCACTTGCTTTTTAAAGCAATCGACAGCTTTCTCTGAATCAACCGGATATCCCAGCTCATTCATCGTTTCTCCGATTAAAACGACCGCATCTTCGAGCATTTGTTCCGTCGTATTTCCCATATGTCCAATCCGGAACGCCTTTCCTGCCAAATGGGCTAGTGCTCCAGCTACAATCACTCCTTTTTTTGCAAGTGAAGAACGGAAAGCAGCATCCTCCATTCCATCAGGATAAAGAATACAACTAAGTGTGGCAGCAGCGACTTCTTCATTTGCTAACGCCTTCATCCCGTATACGGCAAGTGCCGATCTAACCGCTTTTCCGAATGCAGTATGGCGCTGATATCTTCGTTTCATCCCCTCTTCCAATACCAATCTCATCCCTTCGTCATAGGCATATATAAGATTCACTGGAGGTGTAGCAAAGTACTTTCCTGGATCGTTCATAATCGGAATCCAATTATAGATATCACAATAATAAGCAGGAACACGTTCTATTTTGGCACGTGCAGCTAAAGCTGTTTGGTTAAAGGCAACGATGGCTAGACCAGGCGGCACGCCAATTGCTTTTTGTGAACCTGTTAAAATGACATCAATTTTTCCATCAGACCCATGATATTGCCTACTCATATCTTCTTCCATTGCGGCAGTCGCACAAACACCATCGAGAATGACGAGTGCTCCATGTTTTTTAATAATCGGCACAAGTGCGTCTAAATTGGCAGCTACTCCTGTCGACGTATCTGCGTGGGTAATAGTAACCGCCTTAAAATTGCCATTCACTAATTTCGCTTCGACAACACTTGGAGATACCTGAGTACCCCATTCTGCCTGGAGTATTTCTACTTCAATACCAAATGCTTTTCCTAATTTAATGAAACGATCACCGAAATAACCGTGACTGATCACTAAAAGTTTTTCCCCAGCGGCAACTGTATTGACAAGCGCCATTTCCATAGCTATGGTTCCAGAGCCGGAAATAACAAACACTTCACCATCTGTTTTCAGCATTTCCCTTGTTTTCTCGATCGCATTTTTGTAGATCGCGACGAATCTCGTGTCTGTGTGTCCCCTAGTTTCCTGTGCAATAGCATCATAAATTGAATCAACTACCGGCGTTGGCCCGGGTATAAGCAGCATCTCTCGATTACGCATTTTCCCATCCCCCTAATTAGCAAACTGTTTCTCCATAAATATATTTCTGTACTCATCTATTTAAACCTTTATCTCAATTTTGACTAATTGGTGAATTTTCTCAAAAAGGACAAAGCCATTAATCGAGGGCACTAACCTGTTCTGATTCATTTTGTAATTTGCCTTCGCATTATTGTATTGATTATAGAAAGGGGAGCATACGAATTCAATAAAGCTGTTCAAAAACCTTCCACGAATTCGTGTAAACGAAAAAGACCAGAAAGAGATCCATTGTCTCTTCTGGTCCTTTTCGTTTGGATTAGTGGCCGTCAACTACTTCTTTCAATATTTCATACGAACGCTTTTGTTTTTCAGTGTCATAAATATACGATACGGCCATGAGTTCATCGACATGGTAATAGTCCTGGAACTTAGTCAACTGTTGGCGGACTGTTTCCTTGCTCCCTATCAACGTCACACTTTGCTTCGATGCCGCCATTTCTTTTTCCATTGGGTTCCAAATCTCATCCAAGTTTTCAACTGGTGGTTGTAGCGGATTTTGAGTGCCTCGAACAACATTTAGGAAAAACTGCTGCATCGTTGTCGATAAAAATTGAGCCTCCTCATCCGTTTCGGCCGCAATAACATTTAAACAAACCATCATATACGGTTTCTCTAAATATTCCGATGGCTTGAAACGATTCCGATAGATCGAGATTGCTTCTTCCATATATCTTGGTGCAAAGTGGGACGCAAATACATAAGGAAGTCCCAAGCTTGCCGCTAAATATGCGGAATCGGTAGAAGAACCAAGGATGTAAATAGGAATATTCGTATTAACGCCAGGATAGGCTTTCACATAGCTTTGCTGATCTGCTGGGCCAAAATAAGTAAGTAAGGCTTGGACATCATTTGGGAAAGTATAAACTGGATCATTTTTCGATCGTCTTAGCGCGCTTGCCGTCATCATATCTGTTCCAGGTGCACGGCCCAGACCGAGGTCAACACGATTTGGGTAAATCGTGGCCATGGTACCGAATTGTTCAGCCACTACTAGCGGGGAGTGATTCGGCAGCATGATCCCTCCAGACCCTACTTTAATCGTATTTGTATGTTCCAATACATGTTTAATTAAAATCGATGTCGCTGAACTGACAAGGGTAGCTGTATTATGATGTTCTGCGATCCAATAGCGTTGATAGCCCATTTTCTCGACTGCTTGCGCAAGGTCGACCATTGACTCGATCGCTTGGCTTGGGTTTTGTCCCTTCCGGATTGGAGCTAAATTTAAAACAGATACAGGTATATTAATTGTTGCCATATATATAATTCCTTTCCCTAGAGAGATTACTACTATAGTAACAATAGGACTGCAGAAATCAAAAATAAATGCTTAACAGGAAAAGGGTGTCAGGCACCATGTGAAAAATTCACATGGTGCCTGACACCCTTTTCTTTCCGAAACTTTATTTTTTATGTACTAAGTATCAGAACAAGCAGCTTTATTTTATTAACTCTCTCAGCTCTGCAGTCATTTTTTCCACTAACTCAGGTCTGCCATGAAACTGGGCCGGAGTATTTTGAAACAATTGAATACGCCAATCCCCGTTTCTTTTTACAACTACAAGCGTATGATGTGTGTTTACATTGGGGTTAAGATCTGATTGCTTTGGCGGAACCATTCCAGCTATGGCGCGCAAAATAGCGATCTCTGAACCTAGAAAACGTACATCCTTCACTTTACTTACAAATCGTGCCGTAGGATGGTGTTCAAAAATTGGCTTGAGATGTGAAAATATTTCTTGTCTGCCAATGGATTGACTTCCATCAAAGCCAATATTCTCCCCATCATCCGCAAATAATTCTGCCATTCCCTCAGCACTTCGGTCATTCCATGCATCTAAAAGCTGAGCATAAATTGCTTTTACTTCTTTTAACTCAGAACTCTCCATATTTTACTAACTCCTTTACTTTTAATTTATCGTAAAACAAAACTAACCAACTTATCAACTTTGTGGTTAATCTCACACAAATAAAAAAGGACCTTCTCCCACTCCATTAAAAGGTATAGGTGAAGGTCCATTATTTAATTAAGTGCAAACTGAGCAAATTTTTCCGAAAATGAAGCTTCTTGTTGTATTTGCATTTCTTGTTGTACTTTGATTTCAGTTTTTCTACTTACTTCAAATGTTTTTAATCTCTGTGCTGTAATGTTTTTATCCATAAGGGCTTCGGTTAAGATCGGCGCTAACACATGCGCGTCCTTCATTCCACAATTAATCCCGATTGCACCAGTTGGAGTCATCGTATGAGCGGCATCCCCAATAATAATTAATCCGTCCTTTACCCATGTTTCAGAACGAGAGCTTTGCACCTTTAAGGGAACAAAGTTATTCCATGTATGAAGATGCTCTAATACCAGCTCTTTCAATTCTGGAAAACTTTCGATCAATGGTTCAAGAAATGGCTGTAACGGTTGCTTTCTTAATGAAGGAAAAGATCCTTCTTCAATATTCCAGCCAATTTGAATGAATCCTCCCGTCTGTGTGAACAAGGCAAGCTGATGTCCATTGACATGCACCATTCTTGTTGTTGGCTCCCATCCTGCAGGAGCGGGAATTTTGGCCCACAATACGTCATATCCATGCGTCATCTCGATCGTTGGTATCTTTGCCAGCTTTCTGACTGTCGAATAGCGGCCATCTGCACCAACGACAACCGAGCTTGTGATCATTATTTCTTGACCGTCCCTTATCGCTTTTACACCAGTATAAACTCCATGCTCATCCTGCAATAACTCCGTTACTTTTGTGCTATAAAGAAGAAGGTAGTTTTTATATTGTTCTGATTCTTGGTTGATTGCACTCAGTAAATGAACTTGAGGAACATGAATTCCTACGTGATCCTCATCGGTTGAAGGGATAATTGTTTGAACGATTTGCTTGCCAGCAAAGAATTCAACTTTTTTCATTTTAAGTATGCCTAGCTCTTCTATCTTTTCAAACAATTGATGTGCTTTCAAAATGGCTTCTGTTTCAGAATTTATATGTTCTCCTCTAAATTTCCTGTTAACTCCAGAAGCTCGTTCTAAGATAATAGTTGATACACCGGTCTTGGCTAAAAGAAACCCTAGTAATGTCCCTGCTGGTCCGCCACCCACAATACAAACATCTGCATGTAGCTTCATTTTATCCACCTTCTGGTTATATTTATTATTGAAAAAAATTATTTTCAAAAGTTTTCTTATAAGAATAAAAGTTAATTATAGAATAACAAACTTGTCGTATTCAGTCAATCTAAAAAAAGGTCAGTCCCACCATCTATGGATGTTGTGGGGGACTGACCCTTTATTCAGTAACCGCTAATTTTTCCAAATCAATAATTTTTTTAAGATATTCATATTCGTTGTTTTCGAGAATATCAATTTCATTATTGGTGGCAAGCAGAACTTGATTTCGACACTTAGATATTCTTTGAATCATCGGGTGTATGGTTAGGCTCGATAAATTAACAAAATCATATAAGTCTGTTAAACAAACTGGCAGTTTGTATCCCTTATTGCTGCTGGCAATTAACAACCCGCTATCACGAAGCTTGGAAACGATGTTCGATCTAAAGTAATGGTGATTTATTTTGTTCACTCGGATGGCATTTAGATTATCTAAAATTTCTTGAGTATAGACATATTCATTAGGATTTTCTCTCAAATTAAATAATAGGAACTTGAGTAGATCTATCCTAATTTTTTCATCCGCATCTTCACTCTTTTTATTCTTCTCAAGATATTGAAGGGTTAAATTAACTGATTGTTTAAAAATAACCTCATCAAATTGAGAGTCCTGATTCCTTGATATGTAATCATGTAAATAGTTTTTATAGTTTTGCGGCCATAAATTAATAGCGATGATTTTCTTTTTGATGATTTTATGAAAAAGCGGATAATTTTCCGAGTACTGGGTTTGATCATAACCTTTTGCAATCGTCCCAGCGATAAAATTAGCCAGTTGAAGAAGTAATTCAGATTTACTGTGATTAAATCCAAAGATGGAATAATTAAATAAATCTGGAACACTTTTTTCTTTAATATAGGTTTTAAATTCAGACATGAATTCTTTCGTTCCTTGTTCCACCAACACAAGATCCAGTTGGTCAAACGTTCGATTTAGGTCATCATAGATTAACCGATTCATAAATTTAATAAACGTCTTTTCAAATGTGATACCGCTATCTTCTCTAATTTTTCTCTTATCGACGACATATGCATATATATTGAACGGTAAATCTTTCAGTTCATTTAATAGTTGAATTCTTAGATGAGGGTTATCCATTTTATCAGTATGCATTTCGTCGGTTTGAAAGTATTTTTGTCTCACCTTTTCAACTTCCTGTTCTAACAATTCTTTATTAGACTCTTTTGCTAGAATAGAAACGATAATAAAGTGGGTCGAGACATCTTTATTTTCAAAATCAAAACTATAATCACCAGATTCATCAATAAACGCAAATTGGATATCCTTCATTCTCCCACCTCACCCAAAAATTCTTTCTTTAGGTACTTATTTCAACAAAATATGATCTAAAACCTTCAAAAAGTTAATTTTCCCCTTATTAAATTCATTGATTAGCACGTTAAACCGCAAGTACAGCGATTTTTTCCAAAAACAAACGAATAAGCAGATGGAAATTCTTGATTCACCCGCTGGACCTCATGGGCAAACTCCTGTTCATTTTTAGGAACATTTGATAAGGAATCGGCTTTTTTCTGATTATCAATATGAGCGCCTGGTGGAACAAAGCTTCCAGGCCTTAGCGTTACTCCACCAGTAACAACTGCCCCTGAGGCGATGAAACTTCCTTCTCCGACCTGGGCATGATAAACAATTGACTTAAAACCGATAAATACCTTTTTATCAATCTGACAGGGACCATGAATCAATGAACCATGTGCACAGGATACCTCATCGCCGATATAGACTGAATATTTCCTATTATTAACCTCTACATGTTTGTTTTTTAAACCATGAAGGATTACTCCGTCCTGCAAATTACTGTTGCTTCCGATAAAGAAAGGCGTTCCTTCATCTGCACGAATACTGACGAAGGGACCGACATACGTATTATTCCGAATCGTAACGTCGCCGACAATATAGGTGAACGGGCTTAAAAATGCCGTTTTATTTATTTTTGGAAAAATTGGTGTGGGATTTACGGAAGTTACCGGATTCGAACCTACAAAGTAACTATAAATATTAAAAGGACCATTTAAATTATTGGGATTATGCCACAAAATAAATTCCCCTTTCAAATAACGGGATTTTTAATTATTCATACTACATATACGTAGGTTTTCTGAATAAATACCTTTTTTCATGGTCCAAATAAAAGACAGTGATTCCTAAATCACTGCCCTTTTAGCATTATTCTTTTGTTAGGTTTACAGGATTATCATCCTGTTCACTTTTTTCTTTTTCTAACTGCTCTATCCGTGCATCAATTGTACTTTGGAAGTAGGAATGGTTCACCTTGTGTTCTAATCGTTCCAGATAGTTTTCAATATCCTTAAACTTTGATGAAAATTGGTCCGAATATGAATTTGACTCTGATACCTGATTTATTTTAATATTAGCCCGTGTCACATTTTCCCGACCCATTAATTCCATCCTGCGAAGATGCATATCCTTTAACTTTTGCTTCATTTCTTCATGCTTTCTTTCTAATTCACGTAACTGCTCAATTACTTGTGCAAGAGATACATTTAGACGTTGGGCCCGTTCTGAATACTGTTGATGCTCAGCTGAAGCAAATTGATATAGCTCTGTTTCTCCAGCTTTTAAAGCAATCTCGGCTTGATACTTTCTTTTTTCTGCCCGCTCTGTAGCTTGATGATATTCTCTTGTAAATTCTGCCTTTAAGCTAGATTGACGTTCGATAAGCTTGCCAACCTTCTCCGTCTCCTGCTCACATTGGCGAAGGTATTGATTGAGCAAATCAATCGGATTTTGTTTTTCTTTGTGTTGACGAGTTTCATTCAAATCAGCAATAATGAGATCTTTAATTTTCGTTAATAAGTTTGCCATTGTTCACTTTTCCCCTTTTAAATTAATATTTTTTTAATTCATTCCATTGTTTATCAAAATTTACAAATGGATCGGATTCCTTGTTCACAGGCGGCTTTTTGTTTTTATTCCACTGTTTATAAACAAGGGACAGTACATAAGCTGCTCCGACTCCGATGAGTGCTGGAATATGGTGGATGGTTGCTGAAAGGACAATTACGCCGATGATGACTAACCCAACTTTCCAGCCTGTTGATTCCGCCTTCAAAAATTGTTTATAGATGAAGTAAAGAATCGCTAGACTTACAAGTAACGCTACCATCGGACCAATTGTTTTGAGTAATATAAAAGCTGCAAGGCCACCTGCTAAAAGTAAACCAAATTTTTTCATGTTAATTTCCTCCTTTGTTTCACTCATCTGAAATTTTCCAGTGATTCTCCCCTCTGTCGACACCTGTTGCTCGCCAGTTGGTAGGTTTCTTTATCTTGTTTTCATCTTACCTTTTTTCAAACTGTTTCATAATTGCGCTTAAGCTTGATTTTACTCTCAGACTTAAGTCGTAGATGCTATCGGACTGCTTAGTATTGAATATATTTAAGGAACAACGCTTTTCACTAATAAAAATCAGAAAGGTCAAACTTTCTATTTGCTATCTATCTGTTATAATTAAATTATCCCAATTCAACCATTTTATGGTGTAATACTAAAAAGCATTTGCCTTCAGGTAGATTCTTTTTTATATAATCCATTTTCAGGAGGTTATCTATGTATAAAATCAAAAATAAAGAAAAGCTATTCATTTACACAGGACCAGATGGTTCAGGGAGAAAAACGGTTGCTAAAATGGTTGCGACCGCGTTTGATATGGAAACTGTTCTCTCTTACACGACTCGTTCCCCTCGTCATTACGAACAAAATGGGGAAGACTACCATTTTATTACCGATGAAACATTCAAAAAAATGAAAGAGAAACAGGAATTTCTTGAATGTGTCGAAATCGATGGAATTCACTATGGCATTCGCGAAGAGGATATTGTTAAGGCATTCGAGTCCCATAACCTTGTCTACCTAACGTTAAATCCTGAAGGTACCGAAAAATTAAAACAGATGTATGGGGAACGTGTCATGCGCTTTTTCATCTATGCCGACCGTGATACGGTGATTGAGAGACAAAAGGAACGCAAAGATAATGATCAAGATATAGCCCGCCATATGGCCCATTATGATGAAACAATGAACTATAAAAACAACTGTGAACATGCCTTTGAAAATTATGATTTGCCTCAAGTTTCCTATCAAATCAGTGAAGTCATTGAAGGCTTCCTTGAAAGAGGTTTCATTGTTACCGATTATTAATCAGAAAAAAAAGTGTCAGGCACCGAATGGGTGCCTGACACTTTGTGTAAATTTACTGGTTTGTTAACTTTTCAAGTTCATTAAACACCGCTTCATAATCTTCTTTTTTATCAGCTTTAAATGAGGTGTTTATGTAGGTTATCATGCCAGTTTTATCCACCACAAAGACTGAACGAATCGCCGTTCCGCCTTTTTCGTTAAGTACATAGTAACTTTTTACCGTTTGTTTAAACCAATCTGATAATAAAGGATATGGCAGAGTTCCCATACTCGCTACAAAAACTCTATGGGAGTGGATATGATCCACACTAATAGCTAGTACTTCAGCATCTAATTGCTCGAATCGTTTGTAATCCTCTTTCCAAGAGGATATTTCCTTAATTCAGCCGGGTGTAAAATCCATTCCATAAAAGGCAACAACTATGTTTTTCTTCCCTCGATAATCAGTTAAGGCAATCTTTTCTTTTGTCGTCGCCGTTAATGAAAAGTCTGGGGCCATCTCGCCAATATTCAATGTCGCTTCCAAGATCTATTCCTCCTTTCTAGTCTAACTAAGAAATTCCGTTCATTACCCTCATAAATTATTTACCTTTATTGCTAGCTGGGTCCTGAATTGGAACATGCTTTGGTCGATTTGGATAGGAAGCCTTCCCTTCATCTGGACCTGTAAGGTCATTTCTCTGGTCAAGAACTTTCCCAGTATATTCAATTGGATTATTCTTTGGCATTGTCTCACCTCCAAGTTAAAGGGGCGATGCACTATGATCGTCCGTTAGCCCTTCTTGTTTTGAAATTTTAATTTCTGTTCTGCCTCACTCATGTTTGGATTACTTCTGGGTTGACTTTTGCTTAACGCCTTCTTTAATTCAATATTGGCATCATCATCCGTATTATACTTCTGGTCCATACTTCTCCCTCCTTTTTGTTACTTATTATGAACCTTATTAGTGGGTTCATTCGTTTGTTATTTTTTACATTACGGAAAAAGCTTCGATTTAGATAATCCCTTCTACTCCTTTTGCATGCTAACAAACAAAAAAAGGAATCCTTCCCCTCACTAAGGAAAAAGAACTCCAAATTCAATCTAATTAATTGACTCTCTTCGGACCGGTCCAATACATTTCTCTTAAACGAAATTTTTGCAATTTGCCGGTTGCTGTTTTTGGTAAAGCTTCTACGAATTCAACTGCCTTCGGTGCTTTAAAATGTGCTAACTCTGACCGGCAGAACTGGACGATTTCATCTTCAGTTACTTTCGCCTCAGGTTTTAACACGATAATCGCCTTTGGAACCTCGCCCCACTTTTCATCCGGGATCGCAATCACGGCAGTTTCCAAGACAGCCGGGTGCTTATAGAGGACTCCTTCAACCTCTGTAGAAGAGATATTCTCTCCACCAGAAATAATCAAATCCTTGGCACGATCACGTATTTCGATGAACCCATCTGGGTGAGTGACAGCCAAATCTCCCGTATGGAACCAGCCGTCCCTGATTGCCGCTGCAGTGGTGATTGGATCCTTGTAATAACCTGCCATGACGACGTTACCACGCGTGATGATTTCTCCTAATTCTTCTCCGTTCCAGGCCACTTCCTCCCCATCTTGATGTACAACCTTTGTTTCGCCATTGAAAGCAAGTTCAATCCCTTGTCTTGCCTTTATCGCTGCTTGTTCATCAGCTGTCATTGCATCAAATTCTTTTTTCCACTCACAGTAAAGGATGAAAGGAGAGGTTTCCGTTAGACCATAGACATGTATCATATTTAAACCCAGAATTTCTTGTGCTTTATGAATCAGTGCTGCTGCAGGAGGTGCACCGGCTGTCGCCATCCGTGGGGTGGTAGTAATCTTAATTTCCTTTGCCTTTGGCTCATTGACCAGCATATTCACGACCGTTGGCGCACCGCATAAAAGCGTGATTTTCTTCTTTTCAAATAATTCAAGTATAAGGGGCGGCTCAACTTTTCTGAGACATACATGGATACCGCCTGTAGCCGTAATCGCCCAAACACCACCCCAACCATTCGCATGAAACATCGGTAATGTATGTAGATAGACATCATCATGGTTGACACTTAAATGATACATGAAATTAGCAGCATTTAAATAATTCCCTCGATGTGTAAGCATGACTCCCTTGGGTTTTGAAGTCGTCCCGCTCGTATAATTTAAAGTTAGCAGTTGATTTTCATTAATATCCACCTTTGGAATTGTAACCGTTTCCAAAGTATGTTGCAAAAGATCCTCATAATCGATGCCCATTAGAGAAGTATCCTGTCCCTGTACAGATACAATAATAATTTGTTCGAGGGAAAGATTATCGATTATTTTCTCAATCGGGCCGCAAAATTCTTCATCGACAATTAACATTTTCGCATCACTGTGACGAATGATATACTCTAGGTCTTCCGCAGTAAGCCTGTAATTTAGCGGTACCATGACCGCGCCAAGCTGGCAGATTCCATAAAAGCACTCAAGCATATAATGCGTGTTAGGCAACATGACCGCTACATGATCACCTTGGATGATTCCTGCTTGAAGGAGAGCAGCAGAAAGCTGATCGATTCGCTTGCCAAATTCTTGATATGTAAATTCCTTTTCTCCATCGATGACGGCTGTTTTATTCGGATAATACTTCACCGCCCGGCGTTTCCAATCTAATGGGGTTAACGGGGAAAACATATAACCAACTCCTCTTTTATTAAATGAGAGTGATGGGTAATTTTTTCGCGTATTGGTCCCTTTGATGTATACATCACAATTCTATTCTTGTCCCAAAAATAGGGATTTGTCAATTGATAATTTAATTTTTCTGAATTTAACATTTAACTACCTTTATCACAAAAAAAATCGAGTAGAGACTTAGTCCCTCACTCGAATTTTGTACTTATCATTTTTTCTTTTCACTTGAGTATTTTCTGGCTTATTTTGCATTTAGGGGTTTATATCAAACTATTATGTAAAGCAAGAGGGTCAACTTTTCGACTTCTTAATTTTATAATTTTTATGGTTTACAATGGTAGTAAGTGGTTCATCCTTATCTTTCGAATAACCATATTGGACCATAACAGAATTTTCCCTAATACCAGAAACGACACCTTCATGATTTTTTCCTTCACGACTAAAGGAAATAACATCGCCAATATTTGCCGTAGCCATTCCATCACCTCGACTTTATATTAACCAATAATTCCCGAAAAAATACTTTCCATCTGTAAGGAAAATGATCAGAAAAAAAAGCCCTTGAAGGGTCAAAGGCTTCGCTTTATCAGAACAATTAAAGTACGATCGTACTTTTTAAAATAAGTTCATTAATATTTTTCCTAAATCCCCAAATAATGTCCGATAACATTTCTAATTCAATATCTATTTCTCTAATGTCCCAATAATGTTCATTTTTTCGGTGGTAGGTAAACTTTCCATCAGGATATTTCATAATCGTAAGCGTTCCATTCGGACTGACTGTATTTAAAGTAAGAAAATATTTCGTCCCATCCCAATTAGCATACCTATCAAAATGATTTAGAAATCCAGTAATTTCGCTACTTCTCAAAATCATCACCAGTCACCCCTTAACTTTTAATCGGTAAAAACGATTCGTGAAAAAGGAACGTGAGGATTTCAAAAAAATACATCCTCCATTAAGTTATTGTTTTCATTATAAAAGAAAAAAAAGTTAATTCAACGATTATGGCAACTATCCAAACATCCTTTCGTGTAAAATGGTGTCAGGCACCAACATAAATTTGGATACACATTTTCGGGTTAAAATCTGCTATAGTAGTTTTATGATGGAATGGAAAGGAAATATGACAAATATGAAATGTATTTCAATCGATTTAGATGGTACCTTATTAAACTCTCAGCATGAAATAAGCTTGGAGAATGTGAAGGCTTTAAACGAATTGAAGGACTCAGGCCACTGCCTTATTTTGAATACAGGTCGTGCTTACGCTGATGTCATTAAATTAAAAGCCGTTCAAAATATGGAGATTCCGATTTTTTGTATCAATGGTTCCGTTTTATATTCAGAAACAAGAGAAATGCTGTACGAGGCTACATTAACAGTTTCAACCTATAAAAGTATTTTTATGATATTAAAAGAACTCGGCGTTGGTATTTTGGTTTACACCAATTATGGCGGTTTTCCATCGACATTGCCTCCATTGCATGGGAAAAGTAAACAAGAGCTCGATATCCTTTTTCAAGAATTCAATTATGATGAAATTCTTGAAAAAGACAATCTAAAAATCTATAAACTTATTGCCTTGGTACACCCGGAGCAAATAGAAATGATAGCAGAGGTTAAAGCGGCATTAGCAGGGAAATTTGATATTTCGATCGCTTCCTCCTTTCCAAATAATGTGGAAATCACTTCAAACGAAGCACATAAAGGAAAAGCTCTATTACGTTACCAAAAAATGTTGAATCTTTCTTTTGATGAAATAATCGCTTTTGGGGATGGCGGCAATGACCTTGCCCAGTTTGAAGTAGCTACCACTTCAGTTGCCATGGGAAATGCCCCTGTCAATGTTCAGCAAAAAGCCGATATCATCACAAAGACTAATGACGAAGATGGTTTTGCCTATGCTGTTCGAGAGCTTTTACAATTATTGAACACAGAAGAGCAACCATCTATAATTAAAAACTAAAATTTTTCTGCTTAAACAACTGCGTCACCTCAAAATGGGGGACGCAGTTGTTTGTCGTTTAATTTTTATATAGTCTGTAAGGCACGTCCAGTCATTTAATACCAAGGACTGCATACCCTTCTTACTAAAGGGGGGATTTTCATTAACAGAGAATTTTCGAATAAAACGTCTTCCAAATCTTCCGTTGTTTTTGGAATCATTTTTGGTGTTATAGGGATAGGATTCATGTTTCTCAATATTTGGATCGGTTCGTTTATCTTTGTGATTGGAGTTGTTATTTTTTTGTGGATGCGATATTTTGGCAACGACACCACCGTTTCCTGTCGTGAAAAAGGGTTCACTGTCACAATCATTAATAAGCGAAAAGGAATCTTTGTAAACGACTACGCCTGGGAGCAAGTTACCGAAACCCACTATTACGAAAGAGAATCTGCAGGTGAAAATAACACAACAACACGTTATTTTCAGGTAAAAACCGAAAATGGTGCCGCCTTTAATGTATATGAAATGAAGAATTTTCATGAATTAATAGAAATATTCAATCAAAATACTGTCCACTTGCCTTACTTTTGGGAAAAGCCAACAGGAATCTTAAAAACACGTTATCAAAAACAAACCCGAGTTACTTCTTAACTTATTGACCCTTCCCCTTAAATATTCATCCAATATGAGCTTATAAAGGAATTTTAGTTAGTAATTTTCTATCAATTTAAATAAATTAGGGATTGGAAGGAATGTATGCTATACTTTGTTTACCATTTACTTTACGTTTTCATAAGACCGCCCTACTCAACTGCAGAGTAGGGTTTTTTATTTGCTTCGATTTTTACCAACAAAAAAAGACTCCCATAAAGAGAGTCTTTTTATATTTTGGTTCTTATTATGCTTTACGAACGTTAGTAGCTTGGGGTCCACGTTGACCTTGTTCTACTTCAAATGTTACAGCTTGACCTTCGTCTAAAGATTTGAAACCTTCGCTTTGGATAGCTGAGAAGTGTACGAATACATCGTCCCCTGCTTCGCGTTCGATGAATCCGAATCCTTTTTCTGCATTAAACCATTTCACTTTACCTTGTTCCATTTGTTGTTTCCTCCTCGTGTGCTGTGCACACATTGTGTTACTATCCTTGCTCAGATCTTCAAGACAGAAAGTTTAGCACTTATTATCCTACCGACTAACAAAAATAATTCTTCCTTACTATAACAGAGATTGGTAAGGAATGCAAATAGGTATTTAGGATTAATTTTATTTTTTGATGTTTTTACAATGCTATAAGGCATTTTCAGTCTTATTCTTTACGCGGTGTGCGGAGAATTTCTGCACATTGACAAAAATCCCTGTTATTAAGATGGTAACCAAAACAGGCAGCAGCCAGCCGAGCCCATTGTTATAAAAAGGCAATACTCGATCATAAAACGCAATAATCTGCGCTAGCCACCCAAAATATTCGATTCCAACCAGATCACAGAATGTTTTAAGCCCATCGATAATACTAATCATAAAGGTGACTGAAATGGCTGTTACATAAACAATCCGTGAATGGTTAAACAGCTTGGACAAAAAAGTCAGCAGCATTAAGGCAATCGACAATGGATATAAAAACATTAATACAGGTATGGAAAAATTAATGATATTCGCTAAACCGAAGTTTGCGATAACAAACGAAACGAGCGAAAAGAAAAGCACCCACATTTTGTAACTGATTTTCGGTACTAGTGTATGAAAGTATTCGCCGCAAGCTGTCATCAAGCCGATGCTCGTTGTTAGACAAGCGAGTATGATAATAACCGACAACATAACCGTACCAAATGTGCCAAAATAATAGGAAGATGCCTTCCCCAGAACAGGACCTCCAGTATCAAAAAGGCCGAATACGCTCGTGCTTGACGCCCCTAAATAAGCAACGCCAACGTAGATGATTCCAAGAAAAATGGTCGCGATCAGTCCAGACTTAGCTGATGCTATAAGGATACCTCGTGTAGACGTTACACCCATCGAACGAATTGAATTGATAACGATGATCCCAAATACAAGCGATGCAAGTGCATCCATTGTGTTATAACCTTCCATAAATCCTTTCATGAACGCCCCGCTTGCATATGTTGCTTGTGGTGCCTCAATTGAACCTATTGGCTTGACAATAACCATTACTAATAAGATAAAAATTAGAATGATAATAGCAGGAGATAAGATTTTCCCCACACGGTCCACAAGCTTTGCTGGGTTTAATGAAAACCACAAGGTCACAATAAAAAACAAACCAGAGAATACAAATAATCCAATTTGACCAAAACTTTCACTTACAAACGGTGCGATCCCAATATCATAGGCTACTGCGCCCGTCCTAGGTGCGGCAAAAAATGGCCCAATTGTCAAATAAAGAAGCGATGTAAAAATAACCCCATAGAGCGGGTGGACCCTGCTTGCCAGTTCCTCTAAGTTCTTGCTCCCCGAGAACCCCATCGCCAGGATTCCAAGAAACGGCAGCCCAATTCCGGTAATTAAAAAGCCTGTCACCGCCATCCACACGTTGGATCCTGCATTTTGACCAAGTGCTGCTGGAAAAATTAAATTCCCTGCCCCAAAAAACAAGGCAAACAACATTACTCCTATAACGAAATACCTTGAAAATGGTAATTTATTTTGCATATTAGCTACTCCCACCTAGATGTTCTCTTCCTAATTAATTGATTCTAAAAAAATCTATATAATGATATATTCCGAGAATAATATTACTATCCTCTCGAGATAAATTCAACCTATTTTTGTGATTAGTTAGATAATTTCGAAAGGAGAAATGTTTATTTTTCTACCTATTTTATAAGATTTTGGTAAATAGTTGTGAAAATCATATATTTCATTTTTCTCATCAATACTTTTCCAGAAAAATAATTACCATAAAATTCCCGTCAAATGAACGGCCTTTGTCTGATTTCAGTCAGCAAAGGCCTTTTAGCTTTTTTAATTAATTTATTCCTTTCCCAAGATAAACTTTTGGATCAGCTTTTGCCCAGTTTCATTTTCCTTGTAAAAAAATGAAACCTGTTCACCTTCCTTTATAGATGATAATTGCTTTATGGCATCCTCTGTTAACTGGAAGGCTACCTTCTTACCCTCTATATCGATTTCAATCATATGGGGATCCATTTGGCCAACCAGCACACCGGTTCCTTTGCTAAACGAATTTTTTATGATTAAGTCTGTCACTACTTTAGCTTCCTCTTCTTTTGCTGTTAAGAACACTTCGATTCTATATTGGCCATTGGGAAGATCTGAAATGGTAAATTCATTTGTGATTTCTTGATTATTTGCTAACTCTACTTCCTTTATGGCTTGCGTTGACATGACTTCCTTGGAGTATTGTTTGACTTTTTTCCCTTTTAAGTCGTAAACAATGTAATCAGCTTCTAAGCCACTAGTAAATGTAAGTTTCTGTGGTTTGTCTGATAGATTTTTAACCTTGTATTTGATAATCATCTTATCATTCACTGCTTTTGTTTCAATCGTTGCGTGAAATTTAGCTACAATCTCATTCTGCTTTGGAAGCTCTATCTTAGTACCTTCGGCGCTCCCCTTTGTAGTAGCACCTGTTCCACATCCTGCTAAAAGGACAATCATTAATGCTGAACTTATAATAAAAAACAATTTATTGTTTCGCAATTCTTTTCTCCCCTTTTCCAAAAAGGCAATTTATTGGTCTCAGCCATATAGTCGCCGAAAAGAGGAACAAAGTTACATGATTACTAAATAAATTGTTGCACACTATTTTCATCCCTACAAAAAATTGCCGTATATATAGGAAACTCCCTATTTATACGGCAATCTTTCAACTAGTTTGTTTTTTCTATTTTGTCTTTAATTCCTCTAATAATGGAAAAAGTTCTTCCAAATGGGTAATCTCATAAGTAGGGATAACTTCATTTCTGGCTTTGTCATGACGGTTAATCCAAACCGTTTTGATTCCTGCCCGATTGGCTCCTAGAATATCTGTCATTAAATTATCCCCCACCATAAGGACCTCATCCTTTTGAACCGACATAAGCGAGAGTGCGTGTTCAAAAATGGTCGGATCAGGCTTCCCTCTGCCGAAATCCCCTGAAATAACAATTTGATCAAAATATGGAACCAATTCAGGTGTTATCGTTAGTTTTGTTTTTTGAAGATCGGGTGAACCATTTGTTAACAGCAGCAACTGGTAATTCTCTTTTAACGTATCAAGAATTTTAAATGATTCCTCATAGACAAACGGCAGGTTTCTACGCTCTTGTGGGAACCGTTCCGCTAACTCGAATCCAAAATCCGTGTCATCCACGCCCAATGATTTCAAACCAGCTGTCCAAGCGTCCTTTCGATAGGTAGGAACCATTTCCTTCATCTTTTTAAAATCATCCTGATCATCTAAAAAATTACCCCATAACCCTTCAAATGGATTAATCCCAATCATTTGCGTAAAAGGGTAAAATTCATAGGAAGCATAAATGTTTCTTGCTGCTTCTCGAACGGCCTCTTCTAGTTGGTCCGCATCGACCCCATACCGTTCCTCAGCTACTTTACACGTAGCAGCAAAAGCCTCCTTCACACTTTTTTGATCCCAAAGCAGTGTATCATCTAAATCAAAAAAAATCGCTTTAATCATCGTAACCTTCCCCTTGTATAAAAGATATTTTTACTAGTTTACCATTTTAATAATTGAAAATATATAATTGTTAATTTTTTATTCATTTTTTAGGGAAGGGAACCGATAATCGAGTGTTACAAGCATCAAGATATTTTCTTAGGAAGATACGGTTAACACATTGTTTTTGGATCCAATATCATGAAGCGCCGGGTCGACTGTTACATTATTTCCCACAGCCATTTAATCCGCATTGGGATCCTTCGAGACAATGATGACCCCATTCTTGACAACCGTTTGGCTGCCGATGACCGCATTTTCAATCCAGGCGTTCTCTTCAATAATGGTATTTGGCAAGATGACTGTGTTTTTAATTCGCGCCCCCTTTCCGATCTTCACACCGCTATACACAACGGACTTTTCGATCGTACCATAAATTTCACAGCCTTCATTCAGTAAACATTGGTGAACCTTAGCCGATTCATCCACAAATAACGGGGGCAGGTTTATACTGCTCAATAAATTCGATATTTTAAAAACAGCATGTGACGTCCCTTACTTCCTATACTTTTATTATCTCCGTTTTCTTCCATTTTCCCGTTTAACCTGTTACAGCTTTGTGAAAATGCCCTGCTTTTTTATCGACACTAAAAGTGACGCAAACTCTGTATTTGTCTCGAATTGTCGTAAATTCAAACAATGAAAATATGACCAATCTATAAAAAAAACTGCCATTTCTCGACGATTCATGATCTCATCGGGGGGTGGCAGTTTTTATATATCCTTGAAAAATGGCTGAATGCTGCTTGTAGATATGCTTAAGTTCAGCAGCAGAAATACTTCCTTCTTCGACAAAATCATGTTGTAACTGGGGTATTTCATCGACGGTTATTTTCCCGATAAACGCATCAAAATGAGCTTTGACCTCATCAAGATTTCGTCCATTATGAAGATCCATAAAAAGTTGTTTTAGTATATCTACACGTTCAGTATTTTCACTAGTTAATTGTTCACGGTTATTAATGATTTCACTCATATCAGGATTCTCCTTTGCTATTTCAAACTCATTAATAACTTAACACTTCCTAAACTGATTGTTTGTGATTAACATCATTAGTAACAAGGTAATTGTGAAAACTTTAAGGACGAACTTTTTGACAGCCTATTAATTTCATGTTATATTTATCTCGAATTAGAGATAATCAGTTTAAGGATAATATTCAAATTGGTTTAGAAGATACTTATTAAATAAGTCTATTGAAAATAAATAATCAAAATAGAGGATAAATTGGAGGATTCAAAATGAATAATTTAAAAGGTATGCACCACGTAACAGCCATTACGAGCAGCGCAGAAAAAAACTATGAGTTTTTTACGAATGTATTAGGTATGCGCTTAGTTAAGAAAACCGTTAACCAAGATGATATTCAAACCTATCACTTATTCTTTGCCGATGATATTGGCAGTGCCGGAACCGATATGACCTTTTTCGACTTTCCTGGCATTCCTAAAGGGGTCCATGGTACCAACGAAATTTCAAAGACTTCCTTCCGTGTCCCAACTGATGCGGCGATCGAATTTTGGGTGAAACGCTTTGACCGTTTAGAGGTAAAACATACAGGAATTAAAGAGCAATTTGGTAAAAAAACACTGTCGTTTGTTGATTTTGATGACCAGCAATACCAATTGATTTCAGATGAAAATAATAATGGTGTTGCAGCTGGTACCCCATGGCAAAAAGGACCGATTCCTTTAGATTATGCGATTACTGGATTAGGCCCGATCTTTGTTCGTGTCGCTAATTTTGGTTACTTTAAAGAAATGATGGAAAAAGTTCTACTATTTAAAGAGATTGCACAAGAAGGAGCGTTTCATTTATTTGAAGTAGGTGAAGGCGGCAATGGCGCTCAGGTAGTAGTCGAATATAATGCGGTTCTTCCTCAAGCACGCCAAGGATTTGGGACGGTACACCATGCGGCATTCCGTGTCGATGATCGTTCCGTTCTAGAAGAATGGATTGGACATATGGAGAGCTTTGGATTCCAAACATCTGGATTCGTCGATCGCTACTTTTTCGGATCACTTTATACAAGAGTTGCACCGCAGATTCTATTTGAGTTTGCCACAGACGGCCCAGGATTTATGGGAGATGAGCCTTATGAAACACTAGGCGAAAAATTATCTTTACCACCATTCTTAGAACCAAAACGGGAACAAATCGAGAAATTGGTTCGTCCGATTGATACCATAAGAAGTACAAAAGAATTCGTCAAAGAATAATCCTTTTAGAAATAATACACAAAGAGCGTGGCCGTGGGCCACGCTCTTTGTTATTAACTTAAAAGGGTCAGTCCCCCACTACTTTTAATCACCCTTTTTAATAAGTTTGTTCCCTTCCCAAAACCATTTATTCTCTTTTTGGAATACCCCCCCAATCCACCAATCACGTTCCACAAATTCACAATGATCTTTTTGTCCAGTTAAAACATCTAAACCATTGGAAGTTAACCTTAGCTTTGAATTGGGTTCCGGATTTTGATAGTTGGGTAATGGCGAATCACATTCCAACAATGGATAGGGTCCCTGCATCAGCTCGTTTAGCATGGCCGTAAAATAAAGATCACTTATCCCATCATTAATTCTTTGCATACTTATCGATAGAAATAATTCTCCAAACGAGCATGTATTTTTATCAAGATAGTTTAAAACTAAGGTTTCAACTACATTTAGACCTGTATGCAGTGAGGGAAAGTAGCTTAAGTGTGATTGAAATGCCTGTTTTATAAAAGGTAATTTTTCATTTGATAAAGCCATCCATTTTTCAATATCTATCGGATTCTTAGATGTATAAGCTCTCCAGCCAGTAATAGCTTCTATTATTTGTTCATCTGTTATTAGTTGTTTCTTTTGATAATAAAGTCCTTCCAATTGCTGAGATGATAATTGACCAAGGCCATAAAAAGGTTCTACCCCCTCATACTCATCAATAGTCACCAACCATAGGTTTCTATACTCTTTTTTTGATAATTCGTTTAGCAAATACATTAACATCGTTTGATCATACCGATCGTGCTCAAACCATAGTACAATCTCTTTATCTCTAGGGATTTCATCAAGATATCGATTTTGGTTTTTACAATTCCGACTAAATAACTCAGCAGGAATAGCTAATTTTTCTTCAAAAAAACGGGCCCTGCGATGGATCCAATTTTCCTCCCTAATATCTTCGGATAATGGACCAAAATCATACATCTCCCGCCAAACTAGAACATCTCCGGGAAGATTTCCTAGCTTGTTCCCCACTGCATCCCCATTTACGATGTGAATCATACCAATACCTCATTTCTTGTCACGCTTCAACAAAATGGTCGCTGGTGCCTGACACCCCACTTATTAGCTTAGTAACGTATTAGTAACTTTTCTAATCCATTTGTGCTGATGTTGCCAGCACCCCCACACATCAAGCATCCATTGTTGAAACTTAATCCGCAACCGGGGCATTTAATTGTCATTAGGCTCATTTACCTTCACCTTAATCATTTATTTTCAAGTGATAAACCTATTTTAACATAGAAAGTTCCTATCTAATTTACGTCTCATTTTCCCCACCTATAAATAATTCATTACTTTAGAGTAAGTAGCCTATAAACCATTTTTATAAAAATAAATTCCATTTACACATTTATATTTTTGTTATATTTACATAGACTAATATGTTGCTTTTTTAGGTAAGCATATTAGTTTATTCATTTGCATATCGTTTTAAGACGGGAAAGGAGACGATTGAATATGTATAGTACCGAAGTAAACAAAAAAATTGAAAGTATTGCCCATCCAAAGGTGCAAAATATAATAAGAACATGTGTGGAACAAGGATGCGTGTTCAAACCTCATCCAAGCAACCCTAACTTAGTGAATTTATTTGATCCTGTACTCAGGAAAAATATTATTGGGGACATTAACCTTTTAAGTGAAAGAGGATATTTCACACTGGAAGTGGAAAATGGACGTTTCAAGACTTTTAGAAATGAAGTTATGGGATTGGATATAAATAAGGCAGATTTTGAAGATAAGGTATTAAGAAGATTGAAACGGTAGCCTTCGATATTTCAGACGTGGAAAAGGGCAATGATTTTTGAGATCATTGCCCTTTTTTGTTTATTAAAAACCAATAAAAAAGGACAACCTTAAATGGTTATCCTTCGTTTGCCTGGCAACGTCCTACTCTCACAGGCACGCGTGTCCCAACTACCATCGGCGCTGAGAAGCTTAACTTCCGTGTTCGGTATGGGAACGGGTGTGACCTTCTCGCCATTGCTTTC
>NZ_JAGGQW010000057.1 GCF_018613065.1 Bacillus sp. ISL-7
GATTTTAGTTTAGCGTTTACAAATGTATTATTTTACCCAAAAAGTGGCTGGCAGTTCAGCGAATGTTGAACTATTAATACCGAACGGTGCAGAACCACATGATTGGGAGCCAACAGCAAAGGATATGGCTAAAATTCAAGATGCAGATCTGTTTATCTACAATAGTCGATACTTTGAAAGCTGGACTGAAAAAGTATTAAAGAGTATTAATGATTCCAGTTTAACTGTTGTAGAAGCTTCAAAGGGGATTAAATTGATGAATGCATTAGAATCAGAGGAGGAACATCATTCTGATCATGCAGCTTCAAAAGACCCACATGTCTGGCTTTCTCCCGTGTTAGCCCGGCAGGAGGTCGACACTATTGCTAAGGCTATAGAAAAGCTAGATCCAAATAATAAAAATCAGTATGAAAAGAATGCAGAGAATTTTAAATCCCAACTTGCTAATTTAGATCACTTGTACAAGGAGACAATTGATCAGGCGAAGAAAAAAGAATTTGTAACACAACATGCCGCATTTGGATATTTAGCAAAACAATACGGGTTAACTCAAATTCCGATAGCTGGATTATCCCCAGATGTAGAACCACCCCTAGGAAAATTGAAAGAATTAGCAGAAGTAACGAAGAAGAAAAATGTAAAGGTTATTTATTTTGAGGGACTTACTTCTTCTAAAGTGGCTCAGACGTTAGCTAATGAAATAGGTGCTAAAACTGAAGTTTTAAATCCATTAGAAGGATTAACTAAAGAAGAGCAAGAAAAAGGTTTAGACTTTATAGATGTTATGAAAAACAATCTTGAGGCACTAAAACTATCATTTTAAAAATATAAATAATAAATGACCTATTCATCTGTGGAATAGGTCATTTTTCGTTAATAAATTAATATCCCCTAAAAACATACTCTTCTTTAGGAGCAGAAGTAGTCGACCAATCTTCTACCTTTAAATAGGGAATGTTGGTTTTAAAGGGCTGATAATAGATTGTTGATATTTTTCCTTTTACAGTTACCCATTCATCGTTTTTAAATTTCTTGCCATCAGGCATTTCAACTAACATTCCAAAGACACCTGAATCTGCAATACAATGGATTACACCAAAGCGGAACACAAATATCTGGTTCTTATTTATGGTTTCTGAATCATTGAAAACAAAACCTTTAAACTCGATTTCTTTTCCAAGAAAATCACCAGGGAAGTTATAAATAGTTTCCATACCCTTTAAATAATTCTTATCATTCAAAACAATCGTTTCTTTATTTACATACTTTTTCTTTTCCTTTTTCATTAACACATCATAATCATCTTTGCCATAATACACACTCGTATCTGGACGTAAAAATTGCTGTTCCATAAAGGAATCGCCTTTTCCTTCATCGTAAATGGGAAAATGAAATCCTTTTGCTTTTACAATATTTGAATCAAGTGTGGCAATTGGAAAAAATAATCCTGAAATAATTGGAAAGGCGAAAATTGGATATATGAAAACTTTTTTATACCATTTATTCTCTTTTGAATGATTATGCCCACAATGATCATGATCACAGCCAGCATCTTTTGACTCGCCTTTACTGAGCATAAAGATTTGGACAATCGTTAATACAAGTAATGCATAACCAGCAGTTGCAGAAAGATAAGAATATTTCATGTTAATATATTTATTAATATCCCCTGTAAGATGCATTTGAAAGATTAAATAAGTAAAACCAATTAATATTAAGCTTCTTATCATAGTTCCCACTCCTTAAAACAACAAAGAGTATACAAATACAACAGCGAAAACGGTAGAAACAATCATAAAAACTAGCCGCTTTTTAAACGTTGCAAGCATCATCATTAAATTTTTTATATCCACCATTGGCCCAAACACAAGAAACGCTAATAATGAACCAGTTGAAAATGTCGTTCTAAAAGATGAAGCGATAAATGCATCTGCTTCGGAGCAAAGAGAAAGAATAAAAGAGAGAGTCATCATCACGATGGAAGATGATGCCTGTCCCTGACCAATCGAAACAAGAGTCGATGTCTTAATATATGTTTGAACGGCTGCGGCAATTAGTGACCCGATAATTAAATATTTACCCATTGAGAAAAATTCTTCAACTGCATGTTCCAAGGTCTGCCAGATCTTTTTGAAAAATGGGGTCGATTTTCCATTAGAATGGTGAATATGGAAATGCTCTTTAAAAGGGCTCCCTTTATATCGAAAAGCGATCAAAATTCCTACTACAATAGCTACAATGATTGCTCCCAACGCACGGTATAACGGCATCTTCCAGTCACTGCCGAATGCAATAAAAGTTGCAAACAAGACAACAGGATTGATGATCGGTGCTGTCAGCATAAAGGCGATTCCCGCAGAGATTGGCACTCCTTTTGAGACTAGCCTACTGACGATTGGAACAATCCCACATTCACAAGAAGGAAATAAAATACCTAAGAAACTTGCAAAGATTACAGCCAATACTTTATTTTTTGGCATGATTTTTGCAATCATTTCTTCGGTAACAAATATTTGAATGATCCCTGAAATAAGTACGCCTAAAGTTACGAATGGCAGGGCTTCAATTAAGATCGAAATAAAAATGGTATTCATCTGTAAAAAAGATTGCGGTAAGGATATACCAAACATCGTAGTCCTCCTATAGTCAAGACTCATGGAAACTACTATACTCTCATCCTATTTATTAGTCCAACGAAAAATCTGGAATAAGTTATATTTATTACCCATGCATTATTTAAGTACTAAAAAAAGCCAACCATAAATATCTGGCTGACACCATGAAAGGCCTGGGTACGTTTCTTCCAAATATAATTATTACAAATAACCTGATGTACGAAAAAAATTTATTGCTACTTCATTAAATTTCCTTCGATGAAACAGGTAAAAAAAGCTTAATCCCTCGTTTATTGAATGGTAAGATTTTGAAATCTGCAATCAAATGACTTATGTATCCAGCAAGGCAGGTGTAGAAAACGCCGTCAATTCCTAGGGATCTTTCTAATTTGGAAGCAATAATTCCGAAGAAAACAACCCCTAATATGGAATGGGTATAGCTTCGGTGTGAAACTAGAGACGCGATTAAAATATAAATCCCAAGCATTATTAACCAAATTTCTGTAAAGGAGAATCCGCCTGCAATTACACCGATTCCTGTGATCGTTAACATGTGCTTTTGCTTGATCAATGAGGCTGCAATCATCAACCCTATTCCGATCCCTAAACCAATCCACTTCTCTCTAGTAGTTCCTTCATAAAAACTATAAAAGACCATCAGTATTCCAATTAACTGTGCCACTATCCGAATCACCTTATGAGATAAGGTGATTTTACCCCGAAGCTTCCCGTCTATGTCGAGATCGGGGATTAAGCCTGAAATACCACCTAATCCGATTAGAAAGAGTGTGGTTGAAGGGGAGGTATGGAAAGTGTTCGCAACTATAAAACCTGTTGCTGCTCCTATTGCTGCATGTGCCGTTCCGTTCACTTTTATTTCACCTCTATATGTTATTTATGGTATTTTACAAAACACCACAACATATTTAATATACTATAAAACATTTGTTCTGTTTAGAGGGAAGTTAAATTTGTTTTAAGCAAAATATATTATGATTAGAGTTTTTTTATAAATCAGATACAAATCGAATCATGTTGTAGTTTGTTTTGTCATTCCGTATAACATTTACATAGGGTAAAATAGAAATAAAAAGGGGGACTTGTCATGGACCTATTTTCAAGAATGGCAGAAGATAAAATAAAAGAAGCGATAAAAAATAAGGAGTTTGAAAATCTACCTGGAATGGGAAAACCATTGGATTTAAGTGATGAACTACCAGGGATGAGCGCTGAAATGAAAATGAGCTACCGCATGCTTAAGAATGCTGGGTACATTTCAGATCAAGTTGATTTAAGAAAAGAATTGATCACCTTAAATGATTTAATCTCTGTTGCAACCGATGACGAAGAAATCGCTAGGTTGCAAGAAAAATTAACGCGCAAACAGCTGCAGTTTGAAAAAGTAATGGAACATAGAAGAAAAAATACAAATGTACGATTTGGCAGTTACGCGGAAAAAATATACGGAAAGATGAAATGAAAAGATTATGACAAAGTTGATAAAAAAATAACTTCAATCTCAAATAACATACCAACTTAACTTCTGAAAAATGAACTTACCCTAATCAAAATGCATCACTTTTATAATTTTTTACCAGTAATGATGTGATGAATCCAAAAGAAAGAATAGTTAGTATTGAATAGAAGAAACTTTGTGATCCGAGCACTTTAAACCCCGATAATAAGACTAAACCATCGACAATCAAGATAATGATTCCGATATTAAAAGAAAAGGATTTCGCTAAGAAATGAGCTAACAATTCAGTACCTCCTGTGCTTGTCTGATAGCGAAGCATTTATCCAACACCAAGTCCGCCTAGTGTTCCACCGAATATTGCACTAATAATAATAGGAAGTGGAAAATGTTTTTGTAAAGGAGCCAGTAAATCAATAAAAAACGAGGAAACCATTAGACCATGAAAGCTACTGTAAAAGTAGTCCCGTTCTCGGAACCATGCATATATACACAGAGGCAAACTAAATAATATTACACATAAGCCCGTTTGAAAATCAAAGTAATAATGGAGAATGAGTGATAAGCCGATGATCCCGCCATCTAGTAAATGATGAGGGATTAAAAATGCATTAACCCCAATACCTATTAATAGGCTCCCAATTAAAATAGCCATTAACTTTTGCAGGATACCTCACCTTGCCTTATTCCATTTGTTTGAGTACTTAACTTTTACTAAACCTATATCCACGGATTTGGAAAAGCGGTAAATCTTCTCAACAATAAAGACCGCTGACATTAGCGGTCTTTATTGTTGAGCATCATCCCAATATTGCAGCGTATCAATTTTTCCAGTAGGCTCACTTTTTAGTACATTTCCATCTTTGTCTTTATAAACCTCATACTCCTGGTATGTTTCTACGATATAGCCATCCACTTTTTCGATTTTCTCTAGTTTTTCCTCCAAAACGGGTACATCGCTTGAAGGCTTAACTTCTACAGGCTGTGCCATCACAGGTTGATCGGCTGAATAAGCATAATCTTTATTAATAAATGAGTAGGGTGAATCAAGATAAGCTGCAAAACCTAAGGTTACCAATAGGAGACAAATACTTATAAAGGTTTTTAATTTCATAAACTAGGCTCCTTTTTACTTACATCCTCGTAACCCATTTTATGCATGTCCTAAAAACATATTCCAATTGATTAGTTTTGAATCTTTGTTATTTTCACGGTAGCGATCTGTGGGCGAAAAAGGAGAAATAGGATAAATGCAGCAATTGAAATAATCGCACCTGAGATATAAGGGAGGCCCATTGCCATCGAAAACAGCCATCCACCGAGTGGCGGCCCAATAATCCTGCCAAGAGAATCAAAGGATGATAAAAGCCCAGTTGAACTTCCATAACCTGCCGTAGACGTCTTCGTAATTAGTGAAGAAACACTAGGACGAATTACGCCATTTCCTAGTCCAAAAATAGTTAAATAAATGGCTGCAGTTGCAAAACTATTTACTAATAAAATCAAACCAAATCCAAGCGCTGAAACAATGATTCCGCACTGAATTACAACCTTTTCACCGTATTTCTTGGTCAATCTACCGACCAGACCGCCTTGGACGATCGCACTTGCAAACCCCATAATCATAAAAATGTATCCAAGTTGAGTGGAGCCCAAATCTGCCTTTTTAGCAGCAAAGTAGGCAAACGTTGCTTCCAAACCAGAAAGTGATAAGGAAATTAATAATTGCACCAAATATAATACGGTAACAGTACCACTAAACGCCTTCCCAAAAGAGGGTTTTTCTTTGCTAACCGATTCTTTTTTCTGTTTTGATTCTTTTAGCAATATAAAAACAAGAATAAAGGTGATGAACGAAGATCCACAAGCAAGATAAAAGGGCATATTAAGGCTGAATTTCGAAAAGATCCCACCGATTGCCGGACCAAAAACAAAGCCTAAGCCCGTTGCTGCACCAACAATCCCCATTCCTTTGCCGCGATTTTCTTCCGTGGTAATATCTGCAACATATGCCATGGCTGTTGGCATATTTGCAGAGGAAAGAATGCCGCCAATAATTCTTGCTGCAAATAACATCCAAAGCTCCGTAGACAATGCTTGAATTAGAAAAGAGAGACCAAGTCCTGCAATTCCAATCATCATGACTGGTTTCCGCCCAATTCGGTCGGAAACTTGCCCCCACATCGGAGCGAAAATGAGCTGCATGAGCGAATAAACTGCCATTAATAATCCTAATTCGGTTGGATTCGCCCCAATTTCTTCAGCATAGAAAGGTAAAACTGGAATGATAATTCCAAATCCCACCATCACCAAAAACATAACTATAAATAAAATCGGTAAAGCGGACTTAGATTGCAAAGAATTTTCACTCCTTGATGACTATTTAAGTCGGTGATAGTACTAACTTTCTTCCTATTGATAGGATAATGGAAACGGTGGCAAGAAAACAAGTATCTTCATCAATTATTTCCTTTGATGGGAATAGTATGCAGATATGCTTGATAATGTCTGCTAACATGGATTATATCAGATACTTAGGAGTTTGATAGCCATTAGCTAGCAGTGGATATCAAACGGATAACATAGATTAAAACTAAAAGAACACTGTTCCTTTCGAAGGAACAGTGTTCTTTTAATTATGGATACCATTGAATAGTTCTTTGCGCGAGCATCTTATTTAACGGCCTTTCTCGTGCTTTCTGATGCAAAATCAGCAATGACGACGAGAATCATATAACAAAGAAGTAATAGGGTGATTTCAGTATATTGGAAATAACTCATCGCAAGCTTAAACTCCATACCAAGGCCGCCTGCACCGACAAAACCAACAACAATCGTTGTCCTCATAATGACTTCCCAACGATATAAAATATAGGTAAGAAATCTAGGTAAGACACTTGGCAAGATCCCGTAGAAGAAGATCTGGATTTTGGAAGCACCTGCGGATGCTAAATTACGGATCGGTCGAGGGTCCATATCCTCAATTACCTCAGCCCAAAGCTTACCGAGTATCCCAAAGTTATGGAGTGCAAGTGCGATTGCTCCTGGCAATAACCCTGGTTTAAAAATAAAAATAATCAACATTGCCCAAACCAGCTCAGGAACGGCACGTGAAAAGATATAAGTGATCCGTACGAATCCATAAAGAATCCAATTATACCATCTCTTTGATGAAGTTAAACTTCCATTTGCTATATTACTAGCTGCTGGAATAACAGTTAAAAAGGCAGCAACTGTCGCAAATCCGATGGCCATGATACTCATTTCCAGGGTTTCCAGGGTGAGCTTTAATGCGGCAGACCAGCTTTCACCATTTAGGAAAGCAGGATGCTTATCATTTAAACCAATTAGGCTGCCAAAAAACTTCTTCGCATATTCGATATTTTTATCCGACAGTAATTCAAATAACTTAGCATGCTCACCTATAGTAATAAATACCCAAGAACCGATGATTAAAAGCATGGTGAATAGGGTGGACCGCCAGCCAGTACTGAATCCGTTCCGACGTTTTCGTTCCGTCAATCCTTTTCTAACATAATTACTCCATATATCCACGAACAAGACGAGAGCAATCAGGAAAAAAACATATGCCCATACTTGATCATATTTCAAATCAGCGAGCGATAATTGAATTTGATAGCCTAAGCCGCCGAGTCCGATAAAACTCATAATGGCCGAAGAACGAATCGCACATTCAAATCGATACATGGTATAGCTAATCATATCTGCCCAAATCAATGGGAGGTAGCCATAAATAAGGATTTGAAGTCTTGAGGCACCGGTAGATTTTAATGCTGTGATGGGCTCTTCTGGAACATCATTTAACATATCAGCAAAAATACGGCCAAGAATACCCCCATACGGAATAGCGAGGGCAAATATAGCTGCATAAGGGGAAAGGCCTACTGCCGCAACGAAAAGCCATGCCCATATTAACTCATGAATCGAACGAGTAAATCCTAAAACACCCCTAAAAAGCACTTTAGATGTTAAACGGGCAACCCTGCTTGAGGTTAATGTTCCAGAAGCAAGAATCCCTACAATCAATGCATAAACTACAGCAAGGGACATTCCGGCAACAGCATAAGCAAGAGTAATCCAGGCAGATTCGAGCCCTTTGATCAATACTTCTGCTGATAAATCAGGTTGAATTAGGCCTTCAAATATTTGCAGTATCGTCGGAATTCCGCCTGCATGGAAAAGGTCGTTATTCCATTGAATCGAAAATAAGCTCCATACGAAAACTGCCATCAATAGTAATGTAAGGACTAGGCGATTATACCTACCCAATACTGATTTTCGTCTCAACATCTTAACCTTGCTCCTTTAGTCGATAAAGGTTGGTTAACAGATCATCCGTCACTTTTTCAGTTGGCAAATCAAAAAGGATTTCACCATTTTTAAGAGCGATGATTCTGGTGAAATATTTACGAGCATATTCGATGGAATGCAAACTGGCAATTAACGTTTGTTTTTCCTCAGAAACGATATTTATCAGCATAGCTAATACATCTTCGGCTCTTGCTGGGTCTAGGGAGGCAACTGGTTCGTCAGCCAAAATTACTTCAGGTTTTTGGACCATTAATCTCGCCATCGCGACACGCTGCTGTTCGCCTCCAGATAAAGTAGAGGTAATTTCGTACATCTTATCAGTAAGACCCACTCTTTCGAGTGCTTTTAAGGCGATTTCTTTTTCTTGAGGTACAAGCAAAGAGAAGAGGGATTTGAAAAGGCCCCAGTCAGCTAATCGGCCAGCCAGGACATTATGGATAACTGCGATTGAACCAATCAAATCAAATTGTTGACGAATCACACCAACCTTTTTTGCAAATTTATGCCCATTTTTATAGGATGATATCGGTTTGCTATCAATCAATAGCTCGCCATTTTGGATTGGAACAAGGCCGGCTATTGAATTTAATAACGTTGTTTTACCTGCACCGCTCGGTCCAATTAACGCTACCAATTCCCCTTGCTTAATAGAAAAAGAAAGGGAAGATAGGGCTATCTTCCGCATAAAGTGTTTCGATATATTTTTCGCTTCAATCATTGTTTTTAAAGTCATGTCTACGACACCTACTACTTAATAATCTGTAATTCTTTCGCTACTTGTTCAATTTTTTTGTAATTATCGTTATTCGTTTCAACGAAGCTATCTGTTTGGAATAAGTCCGCAATTTCCTTTTGCTCGCTAGTAATCGATAGAAGGGCATCTTTTACTTTTTGCTTAGTACCTTTACCAAAAACATCTTCCACATTGCTATTGATTGTCCAGTTGTAATCATAGTAAGCAGGAGTTGTATAAAATACTTTTACTTTATTTGTATCAACTTTTCCTTCTTTTACAGCTGCTTCCCAAACTGCTTCGTTTAGTGCACCTGCTTTAAAGGCACCGGATTCAATTAATTTGTAGGTTGTATCATGAGAACCGGAGAAATTAGGTTTGCCGTCAAAGTCTGTATTGGCATCAATTCCAGCCTCTGATAAATAGTAACGCGGCATTAAATGACCAGATGTTGAGCTTTCACTGCCAAAAGTGAATGACTTTCCTTTTAGATCTTCAAGCTTTTTGATATTTTCTGATGTTTGGGTGATAAATACGGAATGGAATTCCGCGTCACGTGGTCGTTGTACTATCGATTCTGCCTCAGGGACAAGGTTCCTAGCTTGTACACTTGTTAATCCGCCAAACCAAGCCATATGAATTTCACCACGTTGAAAACCAGTGACTAGTGCAGCATAATCAACAGACGGTACAAATTCAACTTTCATACCAGTCTTTTCGCTTAGGTATTTAGCTACGGCTGTCATACCTTTATCTAAATCGGCGGCATTTTGGTCAGGAATTGCCCCAATTTTAAACACTTCATTTGTTGTCGTTTCTTTCTTACCTTCACTTGTTTTTTCATCACTTTGGCCACATGCAGCTAACGAAAATACAAGTATAGCAAGCATAATGACAGAAATCCATTTTTTCATTATTATTTACACCTCGATAGTATATTTTTAATAACTTAGAATTGCTTAACCTTATATATTGTAAGTGAAGTATATGTAAAAATAAATTCATATTATCTATTTGATCAATGAAAATCCATCGATTATATAGATTTAGAAATTCAGGTTATAAAATATAGAAAAACCCCTGCTATTAGAGCAGGGGAATTTAAACAATATTTCTTTACACTGTCTGTTGTGACCATTCTTCCACATTCCATACTTTTGTTACCCAATCTTCATAAAAGTCTGGTTCGTGGCAGACAAGTACGACAGTTCCTTTGTATTCTTTTAAAGCACGTTTTAGTTCTGCCTTTGCATCAATATCAAGGTGATTGGTCGGCTCGTCGAATAGGATCCAGTTACTTTCATTCATCATCAACTTACAAAGTCGGACCTTGGCTTGTTCTCCACCGCTTAGCTGATTCATAGGACGAGAGATGTGATCATTTTTCAAACCACAGCGGGCAAGAGCGGCACGCACTTGATTTTGATCCATGGATGGGAAGGCATTCCAAACCTCATCAATCGGAGTAATGCCTCCTGCTTTTACTTCCTGTTCAAAATAAGAAGGGAAGAGGAAGTCGCCACGGTCAACCTTGCCATTGATCGGATCGATTTTACCAAGCATCGTTTTTAAAAGGGTGGATTTACCAACCCCATTACAACCGATGATAGCGACCTTTTCGCCACGTTCTATGGTCATACTCATTTTCGGTAATAGTGGTTCTGAATAGCCGATTTCTAAATCCTTAGCTTCAAAAACATAACGGCTGCTGCTTCGAGATTCTTTAAATCCGAAGGTAGGCTTTAACGCTGTTTCTGGACGGTCAATCCGTTCAATCCGGTCCAACTGTTTCTGACGGCTTTTTGCCCGGCCAGTTGTCGAATAGCGTGCTTTGTTTTTAGCAATAAAGTCTTCTTGTTTTTTTATGAATTCCATTTGTTTCTCATAAGCATTAATATGCTGATTCTTATTAATTTCTGCTAACTCGAGGAATTTCTCATAGCTTGCTGTGTAGCGAGTCAGCTTCGAAAATTCTAATTGAAAAATGACATTAGATACTGGATTCATGAATTCTGTATCATGAGAGATTAGAATAAAAGCATATGGGTATTCTTTAAGGTAAGAAGTTAACCAGCGAATATGTTCAACATCCAGGTAGTTGGTCGGCTCATCGAGCAGAAGAACTTTTGGTTGTTCCAAAAGAAGCTTAGCAAGGAGAACCTTTGTTCGCTGTCCGCCGCTAAGTGCTGCGACGTCACGGTCTAAACCAATGGCATCAAGTCCCAAACCGCGTGCTGCTTCCTCAATTTTTATATCTAATGAATAGAATCCGCCAGCGTCAAGGACATCTTGGATTTCACCCATTTTTTCTAAGAGAACCTCTAGCTCTTCAGGTGAAGCATCTGCCATTTGGGAGATTACTTCATTTAGTTCCTTTTCTTTTTCGAAAAGAGGGAGAAAAGCATCGCGAAGAACGTCACGCATCGTTCTTCCTTTTGTCAGCACGGTATGCTGATCCAAATAACCGTAATGAACACCCGGTGTCCATTCTACACGACCGCTATCATGAATCAATTGACCAGTAATAATATTCATTAATGTTGATTTACCGACGCCATTGGCGCCGACAAGTCCCACATGGTCTTCAGCTAATAATCGAAAGGAAACGTCTTTAAATAAAGTACGGTCTCCGAAAGTATGACTTAAATTTTCTACATTTAGTAAACTCATTTTTTGTAATCCTCGCTTCGTCAAGAATTAATACATTAGTACATCATACTAGATTTTTAAGGATTCGACTAGATTTTTGATGAGAAAAACACTGTAATTTTATTGGAAATAGTATAGGATGCCTAACTATTTGGGTAATTTAAATATAAAAAGGAAAAAGATATGATTGGATTATTAATTGCCATTATTACATTTAATTATTTTGCTTTCAAAAAGAATAAAATACTAAGTGCTAACCAAATTGTCCATATTTGGTCATTTACAGTTTCATTTCAGGTCCTCTTCGATGTTTTTATTGAATTCAAATACCACGGTTACTGGTATTTTGACAGGGAAATCGATTGGGCAGGAATACTTCCACATATCTTCCTAGTACCAGCTGTAAATATGATTTTTTTAAATTGGTTTCCACATAAATCAAAGGTCATTAAGCAAATTTTTTTTATTGTCATTTTTGTCATTGCCATTTTGATTTACGAAGGTATCACCTTGCTGCCTCCTCCGTGGGGTTTCTTTCATTATGGATGGTGGAAGCTTTGGCATGCAGCCATACTTGATCCGTTTTTGCTTCTTATCTTATTAGGATATTATAAGTGGATTTGCAAGTTAGAAAAGGATGCATGCAAATCTCCAAAAACAAAGTTATGAAAAACTAATGGGCCTCACACGTGGCTTTTTTTGAAATTAAGAAGCATTAAAAAATAAATAATGAAAATGCTTAAACAACCGAATAATCTTGTCCATATAATAGTATATAAGCGTGGAAGGGGGTGACTGGTTGGCGACCAATCAAGATTGTATTACTATTGGGACCATTTCTGGGGGGATCGTAAACTTTGGTGGAGCAAATAATATTTCTCCAATAACGGTAACTAAAACAAATTCAGGTTCAGGAAGTGATAATACAGGGACTGATATTACGACCAACACTGGTTTAAGTTCTACAACTAAAAGAAACATAACTGAACTCTTAGAAATGATTAAGGCGATGCTTTAGAATGGCATCGCCTTTTTTGAAAATTATTTAGATCCATTTCTAGCCTTTCGTAAGTAAGCGATGCCCAGTAGCATAACTGGAATAAATATTTGAAAAGGCCAGTGTAAATACGGATAACCTATTTCGCCTTCTTTCATATGTTCGAAATAATTAGCAGCAACAGTAACTGATGCGAATAAAACGATTATCCCTATTGGAAAACTGAGTTTTCTCTGTTCTTTAAATTGGAAAATATATGCGGCTCCTGCAACGGCCGCATATAAATAGAGTGTTATTATACATTTCCTGAACGGGAAAAAACAAAGACGATACCATATCAGTTTCGTCTTTTTACTATTTCTTTTTCATTAAGAGGAAATTTGCTAATTTACTGCCTTAATTTGTTTAGTTGGCTTTGTAACATTGAAAACAATGTTTAGAAAAATAGCAGTTAGGCTCCCTGTTACGATCCCGCTGCTGGTAAGGATTTTAACGCCTTCTGGCAGGTGGGAAAACATATTTGGTACGGCAGTGACGCCCATCCCCATACCGACAGAACATGCAATGACCAGAAGATTTTCTTGTGATGCAAAATCTACATTTCCTAGCATTTTTATTCCGTAAGCAATGACCATTCCGAACATTGCCACCATTGCGCCACCAAGGACAGGTGTTGGAATAACGGTCGTGAATGCCCCGATTTTAGGAATAAACCCTAAAAATACTAGCATCCCGCCCAAAATCGAGTCTGACAGTGTGCTAGATAAATTGAAAAGAGATGAAAAAAAGAAGCCCTTTATGAGCCCCCTAGTAGTTAATCCAAATCAATTTTCTTAACTTCTAAGAAGTTTTTAATACCAGTTTCAACAGTGCCTAATTTTCTATCAATATATCTATGAGGTTCTGCTGTTTCTATATTCCCTTCTAACTGTTGTTCAATCACATCACACAGCATACCTGACATTCGGCATAAATGGTCAATTGTATCAAGTAATTGAAGTTCAGTAAGCCCAGCATTTGACCTAGTTTGATAATGGGTTACTTGATAGTAAATATGATTAAGTCTTTGGTCTAATGCCTTCATGTCATCAATCGTAAATTTATCTTTTAAATTTGCCATAGTAACCATACCCCCTAAGAATATTTACAGTTTAAAGGTATCAGATTGGCAAGTTAAATAGAACACAATGGCATGTTTCTTTACATGGAATTAATAATAACTCAACAATGCTTGAAAGGAGTGATGACTTCCAATAAAACAACAAATTTATTAGGTGGATGGGAGGTGGATCAAAATTGAATAAGGAAAAGGACTTTGTTGTATTCAGTCAATGTATGGCAGGATTTCTAATGATAAATGGTTGCGGATTAAAGAAAATTAAAAACGACATAAACATACCAACTAAATTTGTTTATTATTTTCCGAATACGGACCATGTGAAAAATTTTGTTGAGCAATACTTATACAAATCAAATAAACGGAGGGATAAAGTGGATAAATTATACGCAAGTAGGAAAAGACCACTGTTACGCTTCTGTAGAACGTATGGCGAAGGATATAGGTACTTCTGAAAAGACCTTTATCAAATATACAGGAATCCTTGAGACTGCTAAATTTATTAAGGTTGTCAGGCATGACATAAATCTAGACAATCTGGTTGATAAAAAGGGAATGACAATTTATTACTTGATAGATGGAATAATCACTATTACATAAAGCACGATAACATTAAAAAATTTTTAGAAAAAAGTATCTCATTAGTGGGTTGAAATCCCAATAAAACACCTATATGTAAAAATTGCATTTAACGTAGAAAATAATGCAATTAACAAAAAAAATATGCAGTATTACAATTCACAAAACGAGTTTGCGAATTGAGGATAAACTTTTTTGTTTGTTGTGATAGTCGTTATAATTTACCTTGTACATAATTCACGAATATATAAGTTGCATTAATGTTTAAAACAGTTGAGATTAAAGCAATCCAAATTATATGCGAACGTGTTGATGGTGATCCAGGGAATAAATTAGAGGTTTACGGCTCGCTAGGAGCAAATGTAGGAAATTATGATGATGATTTAAATTACGTAGTTAAGCAAGGTAAGTTTTTGTGGCTGAGAGAAGATGATAATTATGTAAATATTTCTCCAGGCAATCCACAGTTATAAATATACTTCTAATGCAAGCACTAAAAGTTGCGTATCACTGAAGGTAACATGAAGTATTAATTCCATATTACCAGCTTCCCTTCACCAAAACTTGAAAAGCTAGGCACACTTTCAAATTGGTTGCTATTGACCAGTGTAGAGAAATGACTAGTACATAGGAACCATTTCTGGTGGGATTGTAAACTTTGGTGGAGCCGGTTGTATTGCTCCCATAACGATAACAACGGAAAACTCAGGTTCGGGAAGTGATAATACAGGACAGAAGTAACTTCGAGTGCTGAATTAAGTTCTAGAACACAAAGAAACTTAACAAATATCTTCGAATTGATTAAGGCGATGAATAATAATAAAAAAAGACGATACCGAGAATAAGGATCGTCTTTTGATTTTATTCTGTCTATAATGTTAAGAGGCCATTTGCTAATTTACTGCCTTAATTTGTTTAGTTGGCTTTGAAACATTGAAAACAATGTTTAGAAAAATAGCAGTTAGGCTCCCTGTTACGATCCCGCTGCTGGTAAGGATTTTAACGCCTTCTGGCAGGTGGGAAAACATATCTGGTACGGCAGTGACACCCATCCCCATACCGACAGAACATGCAATGATCAGAAGATTTTCTTGTGATGCAAAATCTACATTTCCTAGCATTTTTATTCCGTAAGCAATGACCATTCCGAACATTGCCACCATTGCGCCACCAAGGACAGGTGTTGGAATAACGGTCGTGAATGCCCCGATTTTAGGAATAAACCCTAAAAATACTAGCATCCCGCCCATGGTATAAATGACGTTTTTGCTTTTAACACCTGAAAGCTGAACAAGTCCCACGTTTTGAGAGTAGGTTGTGTATGGAAAAGCATTAAATAAAGCACCGATTATACTAGCGAGACCTTCAGCACGATAACCTCTTGATAAATCCTTTTCATTTAATTTTTTTCCTGTGATATCACTTAGAGCGAAATATACACCTGTTGATTCTACCATGCTCACAATTGCTACGAGAGTCATAGTAAGAATCGGGGTCCATTCAAAAGTAGGTGTACCAAAATAAAATGGCTTCACCATATGGAACCATGATGCATCAGCTACCGCTGAGAAATTGACTTTCCCCATAATAGAAGCAGCAAGAGTACCCCCAATTAAGCCTAATAGAATGGAAATGGAGCGAATAAAACCTTTCGTAAAACGATATAGCAAGATGATAAAAAGCAACGTTCCGAAAGCTAAACTGATGTTTGAGAGGCTTCCAAAATCAGGGCTGCCTTGACCTCCAGCGATGTTATTCATTGCCACCGGGATAAGTGTAATCCCGATTATGGTTACAACTGAACCAGTCACAACAGGTGGGAAGAACTTAATTAATTTTCCAAAGAATTGAGAAATAATAATGACGATAAGTCCTGAGATAAGAATCGATCCATAAATAGCGGAAATACCATACTGTCCACCAATGGCAATCATTGGTCCAACCGCAGTAAACGTACAGCCAAGTACAATCGGTAAACCAATTCCGAAAAAGCGATTCTGCCAAACTTGTAAAATGGTTGCAATTCCGCACATTAAGATATCGATCGAGACCAAGTAGGTTAATTGTTCTCCGGTAAATTTAAGTGCTCCTCCGACGATAAGTGGGACGATTACCGCTCCAGCGTACATGGCTAATACATGTTGAATTCCTAATGAGGCTATTTTAAAAGGATGTTGTTTCATTAGATTAATTCCTCCACGTTCTCATTTATAAATGACACTTTTCCATTTGAAAGCGAGGCAATCCGTGCTAAGGATTCAACCCTTAAACCAAGGTCCTTTAATTTTTGTGGACCATGTTGAAAGGACTTCTCGATGACAATGCCAATTCCAACAACTGTTGCACGGCTTTTTTGAACAATATCTACTAAACCAAGTGCAGCTTCCCCATTTGCAAGGAAGTCATCAATGATTAGGACTCTATCATTTTCATTTACATATTTCTTTGAAATGGAAATTTCGTTTGTTTCATTTTTAGTAAATGAATGGACTGAAGCTGTTAATAAATCATCGACAAGCGTCAAAGATTTTCTTTTTCTTGCGAAGATTACAGGAACATTCATATATAAACCAGCCATCACTGCAGGGGCAATTCCTGATGATTCAATAGTTACGATCTTTGTAATACCATCACCTGCAAAAATCCTTGCAAACTCTTTTCCTATTTCAAGCATTAATTGCGGGTCTATTTGGTGGTTCAAAAATGAATCAACCTTTAAAACATTTTCCGAAAGAACCTTTCCGTCGGTGTTGATTTTCTCCTCTAGTAATCTCATGTTAGATTCTCCTTATAAAATAATAAAAAGCCCAAAGGTCATTACCTCACATCAAAAAATTGAGTGAGATAATGATCTTTGGGCTACGTGTCCGAAAGAATATGGAATTAGAGCACTCAAATAGAAGAGCGACTTTCCCATTACTCACTCATAGTCGGATTATTAATGGCAATCCGGTAGAAACTTGCGGGCCATATCCCCGCGATTATATGAGTGAAACCATATGAATTTATTCCCATTATAAAGCACAGGAGAAAAGTAAATCAATCATTTTTAGCAAAAAACGAACATTTTATCAATTTAATTAATAATCGTTCGTGGATGGTAAGCGTTTAAGAGGCAGAAATAAAAGGTTCATACAAAGATTGAATAACCATTCATTTTCAGGTACTATGAAAGTGTATCGTTTATTCTGAAAATTCTAAAATAAAGGGTGAGCAAAATGAAGAAATCAATTCCTGAATCATGGTGGAACCAATTAAAATTACCAGTTATTTCGGCCCCGATGTTTTTGGTGTCAGGCACCGAACTCGTGAAAAACTGTTGTTTGAATGGCGTGATTGGTTCTTTCCCTGCTCCAAATGCAAGACCAATTGAGGTTCTTGATCAGTGGATGGGGCAATTAAATGAAGAGTTAGAAGAGGCTCGTGCGCTCGATCCTAGCCGAAAAATTGCACCTTGGGCGATGAATATGGTCGTACATAGCTCTTACAGCCGCCTGCAGGAAGAACTTGCATTGATTAAAAAGCATCAGCCGCAATTGGTAATTACCTCCTTAGGAAGTCCGAAACAAGTCGTCGATATTGTGCATGAATATGGCGGGCTCGTATTCTCTGATGTGAGTGATTTGAAGTTTGCTCAAAAAGCAGCTGAATCTGGTGTCGATGGACTTATTTTGGTGGCAAGCGGGGCGGGTGGTCACGCGGGTCAAATCAACAGCTTTGCATTCGTGGATATGGTCCGTAATTTCTGGGATGGTATCATTGTCCTTGCTGGTTCCATTTCAACAGGGAAGGGAATTTTAGCTGCACAGGCAGCAGGCGCTGACCTTGCCTATATGGGAACCCGCTTTATTGTTGCGACAGAAAGTATGGCCAATGATGAATACAGGGAAATGCTGGTTGAAGCCACACAAGAGGATATCATTTTAACGGATGCTTTCTCAGGCATCATGTGCAATATGCTGGTACCTAGTATCAAAAAGGCAGGTTTGGACCCAGAAAAACTTGTTAAAAAAGACAAGGTAAACTTTGATAATATGCAAAAGGAGACGAATGCGAAAGCATGGAAGGATATTTGGTCAGCAGGACATGGCGTCGGGGCAATACATAAAATAGAATCGGCTTCTGAAATAATTAGTAGTTTAGAAAAAGAATACAAAGAGGCATTACAAAATATCAATCGAAATGTCGGAAAATTGAGTTCGGTGTCCGTCAAATAAGAAAAGAATACGATTGCGAAAAGAGACTCTCACAGTGAAGCAAACAAATGTCCTTGACAAGGAACATTAAATAGAAGAAAAAAACCGGGCATTGCCCGGTTTTTCTTTTGGAGCAAAAGAACTTATCCCCGAATTTTGCTTACTTTTTGTTTTTCTCCTTTGATACCATATTGACTACTTTATAACCTGGTTTCATTTTAATCTTCTTAATACCACTATTCATTGTGACTTGGTACATGGTAAATTTTCGAGGCTGATGTTCCAGTCTATCAATTTTTTTAATGGTTTCTTTTTGAAAATATTTATGTATTTTCTTCGTTTGCTTTTCAGGTTTTTCACCGTAAAGAAAATCGTAGGCAATAATAAATAGAAAAATAAATACCGCCCCAATTACTAGTGTGTATAAGGTTGAATACAAAAATGACAAGGTTGACATCCTTTCTATGTAGCATAGAGTTGGAGATTGACTCAGTATGATAAAAAACCATTATAACTTAAAACCATGCCATTATAAAATAATTCATTGATAGCAGTTTTGTTATCTAAAGAAATAACATTATTTTTGATTGGGTACACTAAAAGAATATAAAAAATATTTTTGTTTATTTGTCCGCTAGATATGCACAACCATAAAAATTTATGATAAAGTATAGCATAGCAATCCTTTAATACCAGTGTTTAACAAAGGTGTATATGTCCGCCTGAAACGGACGATTGTTTTTCCGTAAACAACAAATCACGTTCAAATGAATAAAGGGGGAATTGAATATGTCCAGTACTATTTTGGAGCAATTTTTAAATGAAAATCTTGATAATTTAAAGGGAAAAGGTTTGTACAATATCATCGATCCACTCGAAAGCCCCAATGGACCAGTTATAACAATTAACGGCAGAGAGCTAGTCAATCTGTCTTCCAACAACTATTTAGGCTTAGCCACGGATGAACGTTTGAAAAAAGCCGCTAATGAGGCGATAGAACAATACGGAGTTGGCGCAGGGGCCGTTCGAACCATCAACGGAACGCTTAAACTCCATGTTGAACTGGAAGAAAAATTAGCTGAATTCAAACATACAGAAGCAGCGATTGCTTACCAATCTGGATTTAATTGTAACATGGCGGCTATTTCCGCAGTAATGGATAAAAATGATGCGATTCTTTCGGATGAATTAAACCATGCGTCGATAATCGACGGCTGCCGGCTTTCCAAAGCAAAAATTATCCGTGTGAACCACTCCGATATGGAAGATTTACGTGCAAAAGCAAAAGCAGCAAAAGAGTCAGGCCTTTACAATAAAATTATGGTGATTACAGACGGCGTGTTCTCGATGGACGGTGATATTGCTTTACTGCCTGAAATTGTCAAGATTGCTGAGGAATTTGATCTGATTACATATGTAGACGATGCTCATGGATCAGGTGTGCTTGGAGATGGGGCAGGGACCGTTAAGCATTTTGGTCTTTCTGATAAAATTGATTTTCAAATCGGTACATTATCTAAAGCAATTGGCGTGGTTGGCGGTTATGTCGCGGGTAAGAAAAATCTCATTGACTGGTTAAAAGTTCGCAGCCGTCCATTCCTATTTTCGACCTCATTAACTCCTGCCGATGTGGCAGCAAGTAAGAAGTCAATTGAAATCTTAATGGAGAGCACGGAACTGAACAAAAAGCTCTGGGAAAATGGAAATTATCTAAAAAAAGGCTTGAAAGGGTTAGGTTTTAATATCGGCAACAGCGAAACTCCGATCACTCCTTGTATTATCGGGGACGAAGCACTTACTCAACAATTCAGTAAACGTTTGAATGATGAAGGGGTTTATGCCAAGGCGATTGTGTTCCCAACCGTTCCACAAGGGACTGGACGGGTGCGTAACATGCCAACAGCTGCACATACAAAAGAAATGCTCGATCAAGCGATTGCTATTTATGAAAAAGTCGGCAAGGAAATGGGCGTTATTTAGGTATCACCCTAACTGATTGAGTAACGTAAAAATAAAGTAAATCACTATTTTTAGTAAGAGTGAAGAGGACGGAGAAACGACGATGAAGCGTATTTTAATCACAGGTGCTTTAGGGCAGATTGGATCAGAATTAACTTTAAAGCTAAGAGACATCTATGGTGCGGATAATGTCATTGCTACAGATATTAAAAAGAATGACAGCGAAGCCGCTCAAAGTGGTCCTTTTGAGACCGTCGATGTAACGAATTTAAACCAAATGGTGGAAGTAGCTAAAAAATACAACGTTGATACTGTTATGCATTTAGCCGCTCTTTTATCAGCTACAGCAGAAGCCAAGCCTGTGTTTGCCTGGAATTTAAATATGGGAGGGCTAATGAATGGATTGGAAACTGCAAAAGAGCTAAAGGCGCAATTTTTCACACCAAGTTCGATTGGTGCTTTTGGTCCATCCACACCTAAGGACCAAACCCCCCAAGATACGATAATGCGTCCAACGACGATGTACGGTGTCAATAAAGTGGCAGGGGAATTATTGTCTGATTACTATTTCCAAAAGTTTGGTGTCGATACCCGCGGCTTGCGTTTTCCAGGGTTAATTTCCTATGTTGCACTTCCTGGCGGAGGGACTACGGATTATGCCGTTGAAATCTATTATGAAGCGCTCAAGAATGGCCAATATACTTCATACATTGATAAAGGTACCTATATGGATATGATGTATATGCCCGATGCCCTAAATGCAATTGTTGACTTAATGGAGGCAGATTCAGCAAAATTAATCCACCGTAATGCTTTCAACGTGACAGCGATGAGCTTTGATCCTGAAGAAATTGCGGCTTCTATCGCTAAATATGTACCTGGATTTGAAATTTCTTATAATGTTGATCCAGATCGTCAAAAAATTGCGGAAAGTTGGCCAAATTCAATTGATGCTAGTGCGGCAAAAGAGGAATGGGGCTTTAAATACGCGTTTGATTTGGATAAAATGACCAAGGATATGGTGGAGAAGCTACGTCAAAAAATATAATAATAATTATAATAATCCTGGACCAACATGGTTCAGGTCTTTTTTTTTGCATAAAAGAAACAGCGAAGCAACTAAGGCTTCGCTGTTATCTTGTTACATAGATATATTTGTCTTTTTTCTCGGTAACTCTACCAATAATCGCAGCATATGCTAGACCATTAGAATGTAGCTTGTCGACATATTGAGCCGCTTCCTGTTCACTAAGTGAAACAAACAGACCCCCAGATGTAATCGCATCACATAGGACCAGCTGCTCCTCCGGAAGAATATCCTCATAAACAACATCATCAGCTATCCATTTATGATTCGACTTAGAACCACCAGGCACCACACCATTTTTCGCTAATTCAAGAGCACCTTCTAAAACAGGGACTTGTGAGAGTGAGAATTCAAAACTGACATTACTACCACGTGCCATTTCACTGCCATGTCCAAGTAATCCGAATCCAGTTACATCAGTTACAGCGTGAGGATGAAATTCGGTTAACACTTCAGCTGCCACTTTATTTAGCGTTGCCATTGTTTCTGTCACTATTCGTTCCTGCTCGGGTGTTACCACACTTCTCTTTATACCGGTTGTGATAATACCCACACCAATCGGCTTAGTTAACACGAGAACATCACCAGGCTTGGCGCCGACATTTTTCCAAACTTTATCGGGATGGACTATACCTGTAACGGAAAGTCCAAATTTAGGTTCCTGATCATCAATTGAATGGCCGCCAACGGTAATCGCACCGGCTTCTTTTACTTTATCTGCCGCTCCTCGAAGAATATCAGCTAGCATTTCGGCACCCAACTTTTTAATCGGAAAGCCGACAATATTCATAACTGTTTTAGGTTCACCCCCCATGGCATAAACATCGCTTAATGCATTTGCAGCCGTGATCTGACCAAACATATATGGATCGTCGACGATTGGGGTAAAGTAGTCAACTGTCTGTATCAAAGCGATGGAGTCGGTTATTTGGTAAACTCCTGCATCATCAGAAGTATCAAGTCCCACTAATAATTCAGGAACAGGTTCTTGTTTCGGTAATTGACGCAACACTTGCGCCAGGTCCTCAGGACCAATTTTACAGCCTCAACCCGCTTTTGTTGACAAAGAAGTTAGGCGAATTTTATCTTGTTCACTCAACATGTCCACCTCCATTTATATAGTATAACTCTTTCAAAAAAAAACCGCACGAATAGACAAAAAAATTGCTGAAGGAAAAGGAATAGGTTAAAATATTAACACTATCCTGATGTAGGAAACACTTTTTTGGAGGGTATTTTTATGAAGAACTATCATGTTATTGTTGAATTTTGCATGCAATGAAATTACGCACCAAAAGCCGCGAGTTTCGCGGAAGAGCTATTTAATCATTTTTTTAGAGATATTCAAAAGTTAGAACTGATTCCAAGTTCAGGCGGCGCTTTCGAAGTGACCGTGAATGGAGAGAAGATCTATTCGAAGCTCGAAACAGGTGTTTTCCCTGATACCGATGAAATGATAGAGATCATTTCTAAAAAATAGGCTATGTTAAAGGTCATTGTTGATTTTTATAGCCTACGTTAATTTGGGCGGAAGGCGCGAATCGACAGACCAGTTTAACAGAGCAAAAAAAACACCCCTCAAATCCGTTTGGAAATGAGGGGTGTTTTTTTACAGATAAAATTATTATGTTAACTTAAGCATAAAAAATGATGCCACAAGTTTTCTTAAGGCAGGGTAATGAATCTATTTTTTCCTACTCCTCTTTCTATTTTAGAAATAAATACCTCTAGAATTCCATTTGTAAATGTAGCAAATACGTTCTGATTAATGACTTGAAACGGAAAATTAATGGAACGGACTCGTTTTTGTTTATTCATGTAAGGGGGGTATTTGGATGCAGAAATCATTAATTTATTTCCTTCTATATATACCTTTATTTCCGAAGCCTCGAATTCCCTTAAAATGGCCTCAACAATCCATTCCTTTTCTGTTTCATAAAGATCGATTGGAAATTGTGTTTCATCATAATAAGTAGTAAGTGGATCAAGAAAATAGTTTTCCAGCCATTTCTCCACTAAGTCAAAATCCAAGGTTTGATTTTTAAGTTGTTTCTTTTTTGACATATCTAATCCCCCTTGCTCGTTTCATTTTATTCAATGTGACTTAAAACGTGAAACTGATGTGATATAATTGGGAAAGTTAGAGCGCCCGATTGTAAATTCCACTCATTCAAACGGGCGGCTACTAGTCAAATGTCAGAGGAAAAGAACATGTGATAAAGGAGTTTTTATGTTGAAAGAATGGCTACGCTCAATTCCACCGGTCCATGAACTTCAAAATCATGAGAGGTTTTTAACTCTCCTTCTACAAAGTCAGCTTGATCGTACGCTTCTGACCAAACAGCTTAAAGAGGTCATTGACAACATTAGGGAAGCAATCCTAAACGATAATTGGCCAGGTGGCAGGCCAGGGACCAACCATTTTATTGAAGACCTATTTTTTATTCTCGAAACAAAAATACAGAAACAGTATTCTTATACCTTAGAAAAAGTCATAAATGCGACAGGAACTATTTTACATACAAACCTAGGAAGGGCTAGATTAAGCGAAAATGCAATCAACCATGTGATTGACACTGCAAGAAACTATTCAAATCTTGAATATAAGCTAACGGAAGGTGAAAGAGGTTCAAGACATAGTCATGTTGAAGAATTAATTAAAGATATCACCGGTGCAGAAGCGGCTATGGTGGTTAATAATAATGCTTCTGCTGTCTATCTGGTTTTAAGAGTTCTAGCTGCTAACAAAGAAGTCATTGTTTCAAGGGGACAGCTTGTTGAAATCGGTGGCTCTTTTCGAATCTCATCTATAATGGAAGAAAGTGGTGCAAAGCTTGTAGAAGTTGGCACCACTAATAAAACACATCTTAATGATTACGAAAAAGCTGTCAGTTCAGAAACTTCGATCGTCATGAAGGTACATACGAGCAACTTTAAGGTCATCGGATTTACCAAATCTGTTGAGTCCGAAGATCTTGTTGGGCTTACGAAACGAATAGATGGTGCCATTTTTTATGAAGATCTTGGAAGTGGTGCTCTATATGACTTTAGAAAGCACGGAATTGGTGAAGAACCGGTAGTAAAAGAGGTCATTGAATTAGGGGCAGATGTTGTAACCTTCAGTGGTGACAAGCTTCTTGGCGGTCCACAGGCCGGAATAATTGCTGGAAAAAAAGAAATCATTGGTCGCTTAAAAAAACACCAGTTGGCACGCGTTGTCCGGGTTGATAAGATGACTTTGGCTGCGCTTGAGGGGACGTTAATCGATTATGCCCGTGGAGAAAATGGCGTAGTAAATATTCCAACCGTTCGTGATTTATTAGTTTCCTCTGAAGAATTAGACGAACGATCGCAGTCGTTTGTTACAAATCTATTACAAAATACTGGAAAATATGTTACAAAAATTACAGAAGGAAGAAGTCAAGTGGGTGGGGGGACGATGCCGGATGTTGAGCTTCCAACCATGGTCGTGTCCTTAAAACATCGTGAATTGACGGCAGAACAGTTGGGAAGAAAGCTTCGATCCGAAGTGAAACCAGCAATTGTTGGAAGGATTCAAAAAGATGAATTTATCATTGATTTACGTACCGTGACTCCAGAAGAAGAAGAGGACCTGCTTCGGGCATTAATTAAAGTATAGAAAAGCTTAGTAATCGACTGATGCCCCAGCACTTAAACAAAGTGCTGGGCATTTTTTGACTTGCGCCTATCTTATAAGTTTCTACATATCGTGATGTGTATTATGTTTGGCTCTAGTATGGTTGCGATTCTTGACTTTGTGGGAACCGCTTAATGGTTCAGGCTGCCCCGATTGTTTTGGTGCATTTTTCCGCATGTCTTTGCCATCGTTTTTGTTCATATTGCATCCCTCCTATATGTTAGGATGCAGTGATAAAGTCCTTTTATACCGTATATTTTTTGTTGTTCTGTGCAATTTAACGGTAAACAAAATGAAGGAGTGAATGAAGAAAGATGGATAAATTCCCATACAATAAAGATAAACAACAAGCGTTTCAAGCAGCACAGCAGGGGTATGAGAATGCACAAGGACTATTCGAGACAATTGTAAGTGATAGTGCAAGTTATGGTCATCAACTAAAGCATCTAAAAGACGAAGTCAATGAAGCCTACCAACAAATTGAAAATGCACTAGAAGTAGCATCGGAACATCAACGATCGCAGCTAGAGCGTTTCCAGCAGGATCTGCAAAGCATGGTGACAGAAGTAAACCAGACAGAATAGGAAAAGCAGGCGGGGGAGCCCGCCTGCTTTTTGCTATTATTGATTTTTCTTTCGTTTTTTGTTATTCATTCTTTCTTTTGCAGTTAATTCTGGTTCGCTCGCCATTTCCTCATTAAAACCTGCACCTTTACCTTGCCCCTTGGCTGCATTCATCCCTGGAATTACATGATTAGACTTTCGTTTCACCATTCTAATCACCTCCTACACTTTTACTATTTCCTCCATAGCAAAAAACATGACATTGAAAAAGTTTTTTGAGATAATAAATAATGAAAAAGGCGGTTTTCCCATGACTTAAATCACATAAGCACAAATAGTGTTTTTTGAATTTTCAGAACAAAATACATAAAAAACATAAGTGAAACTTATCAATCGCAATAACTTTCTTGTAATTTACTTATGTAATCGCTTGTATTAAGATTAGAATTGTGAGAAAAGTTAAGCAGGATGGGAAAATTCAAACTTTTCAACTTTTCGTTAATTTTCGATTTATTAATGACGAATTAGGGGGTTTTTTACATGGTAAAAAATGATGTATTTAACGCACGCACTTCCTTTGAAGTGAATGGTAAACGTTACAACTATTACCGTTTAAGTGCACTAGAAGAGGCTGGAATTGGAAAAGTTTCTAATTTGCCTTACTCTGTAAAAGTACTACTTGAATCTGTATTACGCCAATTAGATGGCCGTGCAATTTCAAAAGAGCATGTTGAAAACTTAGCAAAATGGGGCACAAATGAGCTAAAAGAAGTGGACGTACCATTTAAGCCAGCTCGTGTTATCCTTCAAGACTTTACAGGTGTTCCAGCAGTCGTTGACCTTGCTTCTTTAAGAAAAGCAATGGCAGACTTAGGCGGAGATCCTGACAAAATCAACCCTGAAAAAACGGTTGATCTTGTAATCGACCACTCCGTACAGGTTGATGCATATGGAGCAGCTGATTCCTTAAAAATTAACATGGATTATGAATTCGAACGTAATGCTGAGCGCTACCAATTCTTAAGTTGGGCGCAAAAATCATTTAATAACTATCGCGCCGTTCCACCTGCAACAGGTATCGTACACCAAGTAAACCTTGAATACTTGGCTGATGTTGTCCACGTTGCAGAAACAGACGGTGAATTAGAAGCTTATCCAGATACTTTGGTTGGTACGGACTCCCATACAACAATGATCAATGGTCTTGGTGTTCTTGGATGGGGCGTTGGCGGTATTGAAGCTGAAGCAGGAATGCTAGGTCAGCCTTCATACTTCCCTGTACCAGAAGTAGTAGGTGTTAAATTAACAGGTGAGCTTCCAAACGGTGCTACAGCAACTGACCTTGCTTTAAAAGTAACTCAAGTTCTTCGCAGTCATGGGGTTGTAGGGAAATTCGTTGAGTTCTTCGGACCAGGAGTATCAGTACTGCCACTTGCAGACCGTGCAACAATTGCAAACATGGCCCCTGAATACGGTGCTACTTGCGGATTCTTCCCAATTGATGATGAATCACTTGCATACATGCGCTTAACAGGCCGTGAAGAAGAGCATATCAATGTAGTAGAGCAATACTGCAAAGCAAACGGTTTGTTCTTTGATCCAGCGATCGAGCCAGTTTATACAGATGTAGTTGAAATCGACCTTTCAGTCATTGAAGCAAATCTATCTGGTCCAAAGCGTCCTCAAGATTTGATTCCACTTTCTAAAATGAAAGAGGAATTCGTGAAAGCTGTTTCTGCTCCACAAGGAAACCAAGGCTTCGGCTTACAAGCAGATGAGCTTGACAAGTCTGCAACTGTTAATTTCCTAAACGGTGACGAAACTACTATTAAAACTGGTGCCGTCGCAATTGCTTCAATCACAAGCTGTACCAATACATCTAACCCATACGTTCTAGTAGGTGCAGGACTTGTTGCGAAGAAAGCAGTTGAATTAGGAATGGAAGTTCCTAAATTCGTAAAAACTTCCTTAGCACCAGGATCTAAAGTTGTAACTGGATATCTTCGTGATTCGGGGTTACTTCCTTACCTAGAGCAAATCGGCTTCAACCTCGTTGGTTACGGATGTACAACATGTATCGGTAACTCCGGACCATTAAAGGAAGAAATCGAAAAAACAATCGCAGAAAACGATCTTTTAGTTACATCTGTTCTTTCCGGTAACCGAAACTTCGAAGGACGAATTCACCCGCTTGTTAAAGCAAACTACCTTGCTTCACCACCATTAGTTGTTGCTTACGCTCTTGCTGGTACTGTAAATATTGATTTTGCAAACGAAGCAATTGGTAAAGATAAAGATGGAAATGATGTATTCTTCAAGGATATCTGGCCATCAACGGCTGAAGTTAATGATGTTGTTAAACGTACAGTAACTCCTGAACTATTCCGCCGGGAATATGCAAACGTGTTCGGTGACAACGAGCGTTGGAATGATATCAAAACAAGCAATGAGCCTTTATATACTTTTGATGAGGATTCTACTTACATCGCAAATCCGCCGTTCTTTGAAGGCTTATCACCAGAACCAGGTATCGTCGAGCCATTAGCAGGACTACGTGTTGTTGGTAAATTTGGTGATTCAGTTACAACTGACCACATTTCACCTGCAGGAGCAATTGGTAAAAATACTCCAGCTGGTAAATATCTGCTAGAAAAAGGCGTTGCAATCCGCGACTTTAACTCTTACGGATCCCGTCGTGGTAACCACGAAGTAATGATGCGTGGAACGTTCGCAAACATTCGTATTCGTAACCAAATCGCACCAGGAACAGAAGGTGGGGTAACTACTTACTGGCCAACTGGCGAAGTGACATCTATTTACGATGCTTGCATGAAGTATAAAGAAAACGGCACTGGATTAATCGTTCTTGCTGGTAAAGATTACGGAATGGGTTCTTCACGTGACTGGGCTGCTAAAGGTACAAACCTTTTAGGTATTAAAACAGTTCTTGCTGAAAGCTTTGAACGTATTCACCGTTCAAACCTTGTATTAATGGGTGTGCTTCCACTTCAATTTAAAGATGGCGAAAGCGCTGAAACACTTGGCTTGACAGGTAAAGAAACCATTGATGTTCAAGTAGACGAAAATGTAAAACCACGTGACCTTCTAAAAGTAACTGCAATGGACGAAGCTGGTAACAAGAAAGAATTTGAAGTTCTTGTTCGTTTTGACTCTGAAGTTGAAATTGATTACTACCGTCACGGCGGAATTCTTCCAATGGTTCTACGTGAAAAATTACAAGCTTAATATTGAAAAACACCATGCCAGCTGGTATGGTGTTTTTTATGGAAGAAATGTTTGACAAATTTTATGATCGTCTAATAAAATAAAACTAACAAACGAAAAGGAATGATTAAGGTACGATGAAATTATAATCTTATTTTTCAGACATGATTCGAATAACGAAAAATGTTGAACCTGAAGAATAGGATTCGTCTGTCCTTTTTTATGTCCTGATCGTATATGCCAATAAAACCTTTAAAAGGTTTATTTGTTGATTCATATTAACGGAAAATTGGGATCATTTCTAAGACATAATCTCTCTTCAGGTTCAATTGAAGGGAGTTTTTTTATGCAATCAAATCAAAAAACAGTCATTAAAGTAATCGGCTTAGAAAAAAGTTTTCATTTAAGAAAGGTATTCGAAAATATCCAATTCGATATAAAGAACGGGGAAAGGATTGGCCTTGTCGGGTACAATGGTACAGGAAAGACAACACTAGCCAATATCCTTTTTGGAAAAATAACACCCGATAAAGGGATCATCGAAAAATCAAGCGAGTTAACAATAGGCTATTTATCGCAGTCGATTGATTATGAGATAAGTGATTTTCATCAGTCATTATCAGGAAGCACAACGAAAGAATTATTCCAGCATGCTAGTGAGTTAGGTCTTCAAAAGGTCTATGACTGGGAGGAAGACCGATTAAATCATTTAAGCGGAGGGGAAAAATTAAAACTGGCACTCTCGACGGTTTGGGCATCAAAACCTGACTTCTTAATTTTGGATGAACCGACAAATCACTTGGATTTTCATGGGATTGAGTGGCTGATAACCGAACTAGAAAAATTTCAAGGACCTGTCTTAATTATCTCTCATGACCGTCATTTTTTAGATGAAACAGTGCATCGTATTTTCGAAATTGAACATGGCAAACTCCACTTTTACAATGGTAACTATAGTGACTATCGTGTTGAAAAACAACATCGGGCGGAGAATCAGCGCCATCAATTTAGCGCCCAGCAACGGCAAATAGAAATGGTTGAATCACAAATGGAACAATTAAAGTCATGGTCAGAAAAAGCCCATCGTGATTCAACCAAAAAGGGATCAGGACCCAGTAAAAGACAAAATGGTATTAAGGAATATCATCGGGCTAAGGCTAAAAAAACAGACAATCAAGTGAAATCAAAAATGAAACGTCTGCAAAATGAGCTTGAAAAAAATAAAATTGATAAGCCGTTAGATGAAGTTCAAGTAAGGTTCCAGTTTGACACTCAAGGGAAGAGAGGCAAACGGATTGTCGAGGCCAAGCGTCTAAATAAATCGTACGAGGATCGAACACTCTTTCATAGCTCTAACTTCTACATTAATCATGGAGAGCGAATGGGACTCTTAGGGGAAAATGGCTGCGGGAAAACGACATTAATTAAGATGATCCTAGATCAAGAGACGTATACAGATGGTAATATATGGAAGAGTGAATCGATAAACGTTGCTTATTTAAGTCAGGATGTTGATGATTTACCAGACGATAAATCGGTGATGGAGGCTTTAGGTTTCACAGATAGGGAAGATGTGTTAAAAGCACGGACCTTACTCGCCAATTTGGGCTTACAAGACGCGTTCATTACTAAACCAATTAGGACTTTGAGTTTAGGCGAACGAACACGAGTAAAGCTAGTCGATATGTTAATGAAAGAATACGATGTTCTTATCCTAGACGAACCGACGAATCATTTGGATTTGCCGAGCAGGGAGCAGCTGGAAAAGACATTAGCAGAGTTTAAAGGGACGATCATAACGGTTTCCCATGATTATTATTTCTTAAATAAATTATGCGACCGGCTGCTAGTATTTGAAAACCAGCAAATTAAACGGGTAGAAATGACACCAGAGGAATATTTTAATAAAAAAATAAAGAATGAGGATAATCAAGAAGAAGCATTATTAATCATTGAAAACAAGATCGCTGTGATTTTGGGAGAATTATCATTAATCGATCAAAAAGATCCTAAATATCTTGTATTAGACCAAGAATTTAAAGAACTTCTTAAGCAAAAACGGAATTTAAGCAATTAACAACAAAAGAGAGCAGGGATATCTGCTCTCTTTTGTTGTTTTCCCCCGATAATTGATGGTTTATTTGTGAAAAAATCGGATTTATTTAAGAATCCAAAAGTTGATTATTTTTCATCTAATATGGTAAGCAGTTCTTTCTCTTTTTCCGCTCGTATCCCCGATTTCCACTCATATTCCGTCAAATGGCGAGTTTTCTCCCACTCATAAATATCAGCGATACTTTCCTCAAGCTTTCTAAAAGAAAGTCCACTCTGAATGGCTTTATCCACGTTGATGGAGAAAGCACCTTTCCAAGGCTCTTTAGTCTCAGGTGATAAAGGATAGTTCTCTGGTACCCAGAGAGGCATCTCTGTCCAAGGGGCCACTTTTTGATCCAAAAGGAATTTCTCATCTGCCCAAACCACATCTGCATTTGAATCAGTCACTTTGATACATGCGTCGATAAACTCTTTCATCGTTAGAGAATAATCAGGCCCTGTTGCATTATAGGTTCCTGTGGAATCCTGCTCTTCCATATCGAGAATCCAATTCGAAAGGTCTTTATTGTCAATCACCTGCACACGTCGATGAGGGCTCCCGGGCACCATAACCTTGCCGCCTTTTGAAATTCTGTTAATCCAATAGGGAACACGGTCGGTATAATCATTCGGCCCAATTAACTGACCCGCACGAACGTTTAACACTCGTCCAGGCAAATTTTTTTCAGCAATCTGCTCACATAACGCTTTAAAATGTCCATAATATTCATAAACCGGCTCGTCTGAATCCATTGAAAGTTTATTAGCTTCCTCAAGTGACATTTCTAAAACAGAGTAGCTTTCATCTAAATTTTCTGGAACCCAGTCTTGGTAAACGGATATACTCGAGATGAATGTATAATGTTTTACGCGATCCTTCAATAAATTGGTTGTATTTTGGACCGTATATGGAATAAATCCGCTTGTATCCAAAACAGCATCCCAGTGGCGGTTTTGAAGCGCTTTCAAATTACCAAACCGATTCCCAGTAAGGACTTCAACGTTTTTTATTCCTGGATTTTGAATTCCGCGATTAAAAATCGTCACTTCATGATTTCGCCTCAAAGCCTCTTCCACAAATGTTCTCCCCAAAAAGCGACTTCCACCTAAAACAAGAATCTTCAAAAGAATCCCCTCCAGTCTTGTTTTTATTTTAACAAATTTTCGCGCAATTTAGTTAATATTTAAGAATTCCATCTTATAAAAATGAAAGTATTGCATATGTCATGGATATTGTTAAAATTACATAGGTAGAAGTTGAAATTTAATACATAATAGAGGTTATTTAAGCAGAAGGGATGTTTCTCCATGGAAAACACATACTTACAATCCGTTTCTTATGAAAACGGAGTCCTTAAAATACTTGACCAAACCAAAATTCCAAATATAACAGAATTTCTTGAAATGACTAAAATTGAAGACGCCTGGGCTGCAATAAAACAATTAAAAGTCCGTGGTGCCCCAGCGATTGGAATCGCGGCAGCATATGGTTTAGTGCTTGGTATAAAAGATGCACCTAAAAATTCCTTTGAAGATTTTTATGCTCATTTTAAAAAGCAATCCGATTATTTGGCCACTTCACGACCTACCGCAGTTAACCTATTTTGGGCACTAAAACGAATGAATGACAGAGCCTTAAAAGAAAAAGAATTACCGATCCTTCAAATCAAAGAAGCACTAGAAAATGAAGCACATACTATTCGCAATGAAGATGAAGAAGTTTGCCGTACGATCGGGGAGAATGCATTAAACCTTTTAAAGGATGGGATGGGAGTTCTCACACACTGCAATGCGGGCGGCATCGCTACAGCAAGATATGGAACAGCCCTTTCTCCGCTTTATTTAGCAAAAGAAAAAGGCTGGGATATAAAGGTGTTTGCGGATGAAACAAGGCCGCTTTTACAAGGTGCTCGTTTGACAGCTTGGGAACTTATGCAAGCTGGCATTGATGTCACCCTAATCACAGACAATATGGCAGCAATGGTCATGCAAAAAGGCTGGGTTGACGCTGTTATCGTCGGTTGTGATCGCGTAGCGGCAAATGGTGATGTCGCCAACAAGATTGGAACATACGGCGTGGCATTATTAGCGAAGGCCCATAATATTCCGTTTTACGTAGCGGCACCGCTCTCTACCATTGATTTAGAAACTAAGACAGGTGCTGATATCCCAATCGAGGAGAGGGATGCCTCCGAAATAACTGAAGGATTTGGAAAAAGGACAGCCCCTGAAGGTGTAAAAGTATTTAACCCAGCATTTGATGTCACTCCTAATGACTTAGTCACAGCAATAATAACCGAAAAGGGTATAATAAAAGGAAATTATCAGGAAGAGCTAATTAGACTTGTTCAATCCTAAAAAACGGCAATCAGGATGCCCATGATTACGGAAATATTATCGAGTGATCTTAATCCAATTGTTGAAATAGTCACGAAAAATATTTTAGCTGAAATGGGAAACATCTATAAAAACATGTAATCTTTGTGAATTGTCACAGTTTCGGCATATCCAAGTTTTGTTTCACCTAAGTTTATAGTGTAAAATCGAAGTAGCAGAGTATGAAGTAAAGGAGGATTCGGGGATGATTAAAAAAGTAATTGCTGCTGTAATATTAGTTACATTACTTACAGTAGCGATTGTTCAGGCAATGGATAAAAAAACAGAAACTCCCGAAACTACAAGTCAAACAACAGCTGGTAATGAAGGACTCGCTATAGGAGCAAAGGCACCTGATTTTGAACTTAAAACATTAACAGGTGAGACCGTGAAACTCTCCAATTTAAAAGGAAAAAAAGTTATGCTTAACTTTTGGGCAACATGGTGTCCGCCTTGTAAAGCAGAAATGCCAGCTATGGAGCAATTTTCTAAGCAAATGGAAAAGGATATCGTAATTTTAGCGGTTAACATTGATCCACAATTAGATGTCCAAGGATTTGTTGATGAAAATAAAATTACTTTTCCAATCCCTCTTGATGCCGATGATAAAGTAAATGAAAATTATCAAGTACTTTCCATTCCAACTACATATTTTATTGATAGTAAAGGGATGATCCAGAATAAATATGTCGGTGGAATGAAACTTGAAGATATGAAAGATTTTACAAATAAACTAAAATAAACAAAAGACGTTGGATTACTCCAGCGTTTTTTTCTTTTATAATAAATATTTAAAAAACGATATAATTTTCAAAAAGTTGTAATAATTGCAACCGTTTCCGGGCATAATTACTGTTACAATAGGAAATAAGGACGGTGATACCGATGAGAAAACCTAGAAAACGCTCGTTTGCAGAGCTTGTATCTGAAAATAAATCACAACTTTTAAAAGATCGTGCTGCAATTGAAAAAATCGAACAACGCTTGGAAGAAAAACGTCTCGGTAAAGCAGAATAACTAAAAAAGATTACCAATTATGTTTTCCAACCTTATGGAGAAAATGAAAGTAAGGAGGGATCATGACATGGGTAATCCGAAAAAAGATAGCAAACATTTTGTACCTAGCCATACTGGCACACAACCCCGAGGGTTTAATGGGAATAAGGGGAAGAAAATGAATGATACATCAGGGCAGCATGCCCAAGTAATTCAAACAAAAGGTGAATAGGTATAGATTATAAGACTCAATGGGCGAAAGCCCCTGGGTCTTTTTTGTCATTAAAAAATTTTTTTAGTTTAATTTTTGGAGTCAGTAACAAACTATATTTGTACCAATTACACCATAGGAGGAATTATGATGGCCTATAATAACAAACCGAATCCAGATGATCGCAGCGATAACGTTGAAAAGCTTCAAGCAATGATTCAAAATACGGAAAATAATATCGAAGCAGCTGAAGAATCTTTAGCATTAACAGACAGTGAGACCACACGTCAGGAAATTGAAGCAAAGAATGAACGCCGACGTGAAAGCATCGACTCCTTCCGTTCAGAAATTAAGGATGAGGCGCATAATCAAGAAAGCTAAAAAAGTGGGAGACCTGTTCATTATGGACAGGTCTTTTTGTTTAGGTATAGAGCGACTGTTATGGTAAGATAGAAAGGAAATTTTGAAGAAGAAGTGATAACCTTGAGACAACTAGTAAATCAACTTACAGTACATGATAAATTAAAGCAATGGGAACTTGAATTGAACGAAAACGGGTCCATTTCAAATGAAAGTGCACTAATTTCCGCTCTTACGTACGAATCCAATCCCGTTATCCTATCAAAGATATTAACACTTGCCGCTTTGTCACGGATTGGTCGAAATAAAAAGGATAAAATGGCAACGGTATGGCTTGAAAGAGCGCTTAAACTTTACCCTGATAATCAAGCCGCAAAAGAATATATGATGCAATCGGATTGGAAAAAGATGGAGGGGTTACTTTCGCAGCTTACCTTTCCTGCAATGAGAGAAACAGATAATCGAACAGCCAAAAAGAAAACAGCGGAACAATACATAGAAGTGTGTCAGAACTTTTTAACGGATGCCGATGAGATTCACCAGGTTTTAGAAACGAAAAGAGAGCTTTCCTCAACATTAGAAAATAAGGATTTATTCCAAAAACATCAGCTTCTTTCCGGGTTGTTGTCTTCTGCTATAGACGAAACAGGAAACTTATTAAAGGCAGCTGAGGAGTACGATCAATCGATTACAGGTGTTTTCCATACTTCCACCTATTATGATGACTTGAAATTGCACTTATCTAATTTAGAGGAAATTAAAGCTACTTGGCAAAGGGAATTTATTGAAGAAGAAACTGAGAGTCTTCCTGATCGAATCAATGCCTTGGATCAACTGAATGAAATGATTGGGATGGAGTTTGTTAAAAATCGGATCAATGATTTTTACCGATTTTTAAAGTACCAAAAGCAGCGGAAGGAGCTCGGTTTTCAAATAAAGGACGAATTGAGCTTGAACATGATCTTAACCGGTAATCCGGGTACAGGAAAAACAACACTTGCCAGGTTACTTGCGAAAATTTATCACGAATTAGGTGTCTTGCCTCGTGAGGAAGTAATTGAGACGGATCGTTCGCAGCTTGTCGGTTCATTTGTCGGCCAAACAGAAGAAAACGTCCGAACGGTTGTCGAGCGCTCTATTGGCGGGGTGTTATTTATTGATGAGGCCTATAGTCTAAAACGTGAGGGGCAAACAGGCAACGATTATGGTCAAGCGGCGATTGATACACTGGTTTCGCTTATGACAGGAAATGAATATGGCGGGAAATTCGCGGTCATTATGGCAGGCTATCCTGAGGAAATGCGTTCCTTTCTAGATGCTAATCCAGGTTTACGAAGCCGTTTTCCTCAGTCCAATCTCATCCATTTGCCAAATTATTCGAATGAAGAATTAATAAGCATTGCAGAACATGTGGCATCAGATAATGATTACTTCCTTAGCGAAGAAGCAAAAATCGAAATCAATCATCGTCTCGATCGTGAACGGGTGGATGATTCCTTTGGAAATGCAAGAACAGTCCGCAATATTGTCTTAGATGCGATTTTTAAAAAGGGCTCTGACAAGGAAGTAAAGGATGATAACATCTTAGATTATATGTTACTGAATAAAGAGGACTTTCTTTTAGACAAAGAGGAAAGTGTAGAGTCTCCTTATGAACAATTGGATCGACTAATTGGGTTAGACGCCTTAAAGGTTGAGATGCGGTCCCTTTTCAAGTTTGTAAAAATGCAGCAGTACCGGATGAAAAAAGGGCTGCCGCCCGTACCTATTCAACTTCATGCTGTTTTCACAGGAAACCCTGGTACAGGGAAAACAACCGTAGCTAAGATTTATGCGGAGCTTTTAAAGGAATGTGGCATTTTAAAACGAGGTCATCTTATCGTAGCAAGCAGGGCAGATTTTGTAGCCGGATATGTAGGTCAAACGGCAGGGAAAACAAAGAAAAAAATTAGGGAAGCGCTCGGTGGTGTCTTATTTATTGACGAGGCCTATTCCCTTTTCAGTTCGACAACAGGTGATTTTGGTAAAGAGGTCATAGATACACTTGTTGATGAAATGACCAAGCATAATGAAAACCTAGTCGTTGTCTTGGCAGGTTACCCACATGAAATGGACTTGCTCCTAGAAAGCAATCCTGGTCTTCGCTCCCGCTTTAAAAAGTTCTTTTTATTTCCTGATTATTCACCAGAGGAACTGCTTGAAATCATGGCGTTCTATGCTAATAGTTTTCAATACCACCTAACAGGGGAAGCAAAAGTGCTGTTACTACAAAAGATGGATGAAGAATCCTTCAAAGGGAATGGCCGTTTTGCAACAAACATGGTGGATGAAATGATTCAAGCACAGGCCTCAAGATTAATGGATGTTGCAGAAGATGAAGATCTTTTTGAAAAGTCCCTGCTGCTTGAGGTAGCAGATGTAATAAAGGCAATCAATAAAATGTAAAATATGATAACGAAAGGGTCGTGACCCGTGGGAAATTTATTTATTTCGACTAGAGAAATTCAGCTCTATTATGCTGATACAGATATGATGGGTGTTATTTACCATGCTAATTATCTAAAGTTTTTTGAACTTGGCAGAACAGGATTTATTGAAGATATTGGATACAATTATCTTGCCATGGAGGAGTCAGGTTATTTTGCTCCTGTTTATGACGTTCAAGTGACCTACAAAAAACCGTTACGCTATGGTGATAAAGGGTTTGTAAAAACATGGGTAGAATTAAATAATGGCATCAAAACTGTTTATGGATATACGATTGTAAATGGCGATGATGAAATATGTGCAGAAGGAAAAACAACCCATATTATTGTTAAAAAGGATAATTTTAGACCGTCTTCATTCAAAAAGGCATTTCCTGAATGGTATTTAAAATATGAGGAAATTAAGAAAAAGGACTAAAATTCTTACTTTTATCGACGAAATAATTTATACATTGAGGTGTCTTGATTGGCCTTTGGAATTAAAAAACAGCAAATAAGCGAATGGAAAAGAAAAATTGACCACGGAGAAATTGCGTTTTTAACCCATTATTGGCTTGATGATCGCTTTCCAGGTTCAAATACAGTCACTAAGGTGGGCTGCAATGACCTTGTAAAATTAGCTGTTTGGGGCCAAAAACATGGGTTAAGGAAAGAATGGATCCATCATCGGAAGGATGGTTATTCGCATTTTGATTTAATAGGTGAGCGACAAAGAGAAATTTTACAAAAAGAAGGTTTGTTTGAACATATATGGCAAAAAGAAATCCGTCCACTTGAAGAGTAACCACTCTAAAAGTGCGGATTTCTTTTTAGTTTAGGAATTTCGGCAAATTTATACGGGAATCCTACCCCATCCGGATACTATTAATAGGATCGTGATCAAGGTATGAACAATGAAAGCTGGAATGATACTTTTAGATGATAACGTTAATAATCCAAATATTAATCCTAGAAAAATATAAAGAATTGATATTAAGATTGAAAATCCAAACATGGTCGTATGTAAACCAAAAGCAATGCTGGTGACGATCAAACCTAATCGTTGATTGGTTATCGTAATCAGTTTATAAAGAAGTATTCCGCGCCACAAAACCTCTTCTAGCAATGCATTGATGATTGAAAACAATAAAATGAATAGCAAAGGATGCCATTGCACTTCATCTTTTTTTATCAAAAGTATCCCAATAATAGCTAGTATTGAAAGAAGGCAAAGGATAAGAAAAAATTTTCTTAACGAAAAAGCGAAGTTAAAAGGGAATTGAATTTCTCCTGATAGCATAGGGTTTTTTAAAAATGGACTAATTATGAAGAAGTTATCCATATACACTAGCAATAGATTACCTAAAAAAAATGATATGACCATCCAGGCAAATAAGCGTTTCTCTTCCTTAAAAAAGCAACTAATAATAATAAAGCAATCAGAAAAACAAAAAAAGGAGTGTAGTAACCTCTTGCAAAAAAATAGGTCATGGTTAAAAATAACAAACTTAACAAGATACCTTGTCGATTAATACCTTCCATCCGCTTTGTTCCTCCTACCTTTCTTTTATGAGTAAAAAGGCCCCGCTTTACCGGAGCCATTGTTGCATATGTGTTTGAATTTCTTTAAATTTCGCATTAGCATTTCGAAGACCAAATGATCCTGCTTTCTCTAATGGAACCACACGGAAATTATGATTCTTTTTACTTGCGACATAGGTTGGATAAAAAGCCGGGTTAGACAAATCAATGGTGGTTCCTTTTTCTGATACATGTTTTGTAATATCAATGGTGGTTAAACCGCCAATATCTTTATAGTCGCCATGTTGGGCGGAAATAAAATTCCCTAATGAATAAACGACGAATGTTTGTTTCCCTTCCGCTGTTTTTATCCATTCCATTGGCTGCAAGACATGGGGATGAGAGCCAAAGATAATGTCGACTCCTTCATTAGCAAGAAATTTTGCAAGGTCTTTTTGTTCTTTTGTCGGCATTCGCTTGTACTCATTACCCCAATGGATGCTCATGACCACTACATCTGATTGCTTTTTGGCGCGATGAATTTCTTCTTTCATCGATTCGCGATTAATCAGGTTGACGAGAAAATCTTTTCCGTCTGGTACTGGGATTCCGTTCGTTCCGTAGGTATAGGAGAGGAAAGCAAGCTTAATCCCATTTTTATTTAGTATCCTCAAATTTTGGCGGTCCTTTTCATCAAGGAAGCTTCCCACATGTGGCAGTCCAATACTTTCTAAATAAGCGGCTTCCGACTTAATCCCTTTTTCGCCTTTATCTAACGTGTGATTATTCGCTGTTGATACTATATCGACCCCTGTATGGACGAGTGCATCTGCTAGCTCGTATGGGCTATTGAACCTTGGATAACCGGAAAGACCCAGTGCTTGTCCCCCTAACATACTTTCTTGATTGGCCGTTAAAAAGTCTGGCTTTTCTAATAGAGGTTTCACATTTTCAAACATAGGTTCAAAATGATAGGCAGCTCCATTAAAGGCATCTTTATAAACTTTGTCGTGAATCAAAATATCCCCTATGGCACCAAGTGTTACTTTTTCTGTTATCTCGTGATTGATCAATAGTAAAGAACGAGGCTTATGCTCTTTTAAAGGATAAACTTTTTCGTCTTCATCTGAATGTTGACTTTGTTGAATTAAGAGATAAGAAGCTAATCCGACACATGCAACAATAATTAAAACTGAAGGTATAATAGCATTCCGTTTCATAATTACTCCTTAATAGGCGCTTGTTTTTTATGTAATCCATTTTTAGACTGTTAGTTATACTATATTATATACTTCTATAATTTTAAAACTATTTAATAAATTAAAAAGGAACCGCTTTAGGTTCCTTTTCATTATAACCATTTAATTTTCGGTTCCGTTTTATTAATAATTCTTTTAATATTGGCTCGGTGCCGGTATATCACAAACGATGCTAGTAGAAATACTACGATGAGCAATGGGATGTCCCATTCACGAATAATACCAGTAACTATAGCAAACAGAACAGCTGTAATTCCTGCGATCATCGAGGATAAGGAAACATATTTTGATAGGTATAAGCTGATAAAAAAGATAACAAGGACTGTGATAAACATATACGGTGCGTAGAACAATACGACACCACCTGAAGTAGCAACGGCTTTTCCGCCACGAAAACCGGCAAAAATCGGATAGGTATGACCGATAACAGCCAGTACTCCAGCCATTAATGGATTCACATCGACATGAAAAAGATAGGGCAGAGATGCTGCTAGTGTCCCTTTCAGTATATCAGCAAGTGTCACCGCCATGCCCGCCTTAACACCGAGTGTCCGAAACGTATTTGTTCCGCCTAAATTTCCGCTCCCATGCTGGCGAATATCTGTTTTATAAAATACTTTTCCGATAATTAAACCAGAAGGGATTGAACCTAGTAAATACGCAAGAACCAAAACTAAAATAATTTGAACCATTAACAAATTCTCCTTCAACAAAAAGATCCAGTCCTTCTATTTTACCATGTAATATAGAAAAAACACCACGCTTTTCCTTTTCTGTCCAAAGTAAGTACAAATAGAGTCAATTTTATTACGAAAAAAAGGAGAATTTTCAAACCCTTTGTTAATCCAATGAAAGCAAAGTATAGGGACAATATAATTGAGATAAAATCATATAAAACATATAAAAACCGGCCGACGATACAAGTTAAACCGAAACTTTTAACCAGTTAAAGAATATTTTATGCAGCCTCTTCTACCAGGGGTTTTTCTGTTAAGAACTTTTTATTATGTATTTTTTGAAAATATAGGTAAAATAAAGAGAAAAGGGAGTGAGACATATGAGCATTGAAAATCCAAGTCGTAATGAAATTGGGACAATTTTAAAAAAGGCAAAAAGAATTGCAGTTGTTGGTTTGAGTGATAATCCTGAACGAACATCCTATCAAGTTTCAGCTGCTATGCAAAAAGCGGGTTATGACATTATTCCAGTGAATCCTACTGTCGATCAGGTTCTTGGTGTCAAGGCAGTTGCATCTCTGAAAGATATTGAAGGACATGTAGACATTGTTAATGTTTTTCGCAGGTCAGAACAATTGTTCGATGTAGCCAAAGAATTTGATGAGATTGATGCCGATGTATATTGGGCGCAGCTTGGACTAGAAAATGATGAGGCGTATGAGTTTTTAAAAAACAAGGGCTATACGGTTATTATGAACCGCTGCATTAAAGTCGAACATGCGTTAACAAAAGCATAATATTTACCATAAAACTGCTAATTATTAGCAGTTTTTTTCTTTCAATCCCCCAAAAAACGCTAGATAATATAATTACAAAAATATGTTGTTTCAAATTACGTATTTGCCAAATTAAAATAAATCGCTACAATATAGCATAGAAGCCGCAAGATTTATGATAAAATAAGAAGCGGCAAACATTGGTTCTATTTTAAAATATAAAAAGATAATAAAAAGATGACTAATCAATTAGTTCATGAAGCAATTAGAAGGATACTTCTTTTTGTAGGGAATGAAAGGGGTATTTTAGTGGCAAGGAATCAGCAAGTTTTTGATTATAATGATGATGCCATACAGGTACTAGAAGGTCTAGAGGCGGTTCGAAAGCGTCCAGGAATGTACATTGGCAGCACCGATTCACGCGGTCTTCATCACCTCGTTTATGAGATTGTCGACAATTCTGTCGATGAAGCACTTGGAGGATTTGGTGATCAAATCATTGTAAAAATACACAAAGATAATTCAATTAGTGTTAATGACCGAGGACGCGGCATGCCTACAGGTATGCACAAAATGGGGAAACCGACACCAGAGGTTATTTTAACAGTGCTTCATGCCGGCGGAAAGTTCGGCCAAGGCGGATATAAAACAAGCGGCGGTTTGCATGGTGTGGGTGCATCGGTAGTTAATGCATTATCTGAATGGTTAACTGTCACGATTAAAAGGGACGGTTTCGTATATGAACAGCGCTTTGAAAATGGGGGAAAGCCAGCAACCACTCTCGAAAAAATCGGCAAAACCAATCAAACGGGAACAACGATTCATTTTAAGCCAGATCCGACCATTTTTTCGACGACTACTTACAATTTCGAAACATTATGTGAGAGGTTACGAGAGTCAGCCTTCTTGCTAAAAGGATTGAAAATCGATATTATCGATGATCGTAATGATTTCCATGAAGTCTTTCATTATGAGAATGGGATTGAAGCCTTCGTTGCTTATTTAAATGAAGAAAAGGATGTCCTTCATCCGGTTATCAGCTTAGAAGGATCTCAGCATGGAATAGAAGTGGATTTTGCGTTTCAATTTAATGATGGCTATTCCGAAAATGTCCTCTCCTTTGTTAATAATGTCCGCACAAGAGATGGCGGTACCCATGAAGCAGGGGCAAAAACAGCAATGACCAGGGTATTTAACGATTATGCCCGCAAGGTTTCATTCCTAAAAGATAAAGACAAAAACCTTGATGGTGCAGATATCCGCGAAGGTTTATCGGCAATAATCTCCGTTCGAATCCCGGAAGAACTACTTCAGTTCGAAGGACAAACAAAGGGGAAATTAGGAACTAGTGAGGCTAGGTCAGCAGTCGATGCTGTTGTTTCTGAACATCTCTCCTACTTTCTTGAAGAGAACCCTGATATTAGCTCCCTTCTTATCAAAAAATCGATTAAAGCCTATCAAGCTCGAGAAGCTGCTAGAAAAGCGCGTGAGGATGCTAGAAGCGGTAAAAAACGGAAACGTTCGGATGCCGTTTTGTCTGGTAAACTAACACCTGCCCAATCACGTAATCCTCAAAGAAATGAACTATACCTGGTGGAGGGTGATTCCGCGGGAGGTTCCGCAAAACAAGGGCGTGACCGCCGCTTTCAAGCCGTACTTCCACTTAGAGGTAAAGTAATCAATACTGAAAAAGCAAAACTCTCTGACATTTTTAAAAATGAAGAAATCAATACGATCATCCATGCAATTGGCGGTGGGGTCGGTACGGATTTTAATGTAGAAGATATCAACTATGATAAAATTGTCATTATGACGGATGCTGATACCGATGGAGCACATATTCAGGTCTTATTACTTACCTTCTTTTATCGATATATGAAGCCGCTGCTAGAAGCAGGCAAAGTGTTTATTGCCCTCCCGCCGCTTTATAAAGTGAGTAAAGGGACAGGCAAAAAGGAAATTATCGAATATGCATGGAGTGATGATGAGCTCCAGGGTGCCCTGAAAAAAGTGGGCAGAGGCTATATTATTCAGCGTTATAAAGGACTTGGCGAAATGAATGCCGACCAGCTATGGGATACAACAATGGATCCAGAAACACGGACATTGATTCGTGTAAAAATCGATGATGTTGCACGAGCAGAACGCCGCGTTACAACCCTTATGGGCGACAAGGTTGAACCGCGCCGCAAGTGGATCGAAAGTAATGTAGCATTTGGTTTAGAAGAAGATGACACCATTTTAGAAAATGAAAATATTACGGTCTCCGAGGAGGATTCTGAAGGATGAGTACAAATGAAAAATTCCGTGACTTGCCTCTAGAAGATGTAATTGGTGATCGTTTTGGCAGATATAGTAAGTACATCATTCAAGAACGTGCCCTTCCGGATGCACGTGACGGCCTAAAGCCTGTTCAGCGAAGAATTCTTTATGCGATGCATGTGGAAGGAAATACGAACGATAAAGGATTTCGAAAATCAGCAAAAACCGTTGGTAATGTAATCGGTAACTACCACCCACACGGTGATACCTCTGTTTATGAGGCAATGGTGCGGATGAGTCAGGACTGGAAGGTTAGAAACGTCCTCGTTCAAATGCACGGAAACAACGGTAGCGTTGATGGTGATCCGCCGGCAGCTATGCGTTATACTGAAGCAAGGCTTTCAGCGATTGCTGCTGAATTAATGCGTGACATCGAAAAAAATACCGTTGAATTTATTCCAAACTTTGATGATACATCGAAAGAACCAACGGTCTTGCCAGCGATGTTCCCGAACCTTCTTGTCAATGGTTCGACAGGAATTTCAGCAGGTTACGCAACGGATATTCCCCCGCATCACCTTGGAGAAATCATTGACGGAGTAATCAAGAGAATGGATCAACCGGATGTATCTGTAGACGAACTGATGACCATCATTAAAGGGCCAGATTTTCCTACAGGCGGTATCATTCAAGGGATTGATGGGATTAGAAAAGCCTATGAAACTGGTAAAGGGAAAATTATCGTCCGGAGCAAAGCAGAAATAGAAGAGGTTCGTGGCGGTAAGCAGCAAATAGTCATTACCGAAATACCATATGAAGTCAATAAAGCCAATCTTGTTAAAAAAATGGATGAATTCCGTCTCGATCGAAAAGTAGAAGGAATTTCAGAGATCCGCGATGAAACGGACCGAACAGGCTTAAGAATAGTCATTGATTTAAAGAAAGATGCCGATGCAGAAGGTGTCTTGAACTATTTATACAAAAATAGTGATCTTCAAGTAACCTACAATTTTAATATGGTTGCCATCTATAAAAAACGTCCAAAATTAATGGGACTAAGAGAAATGCTGGACGCTTATATCGAACACCAAAAAGAAGTTGTGACAAGAAGGTCGCAATATGACCTTAATAAAGCGAAAGAGCGTCAGCATATCGTTGAAGGATTAATGAAAGCTTTATCCATCCTTGATGAAGTAATTGCCACCATCCGCGCATCCAAGGATAAACGCGATGCGAAAGATAATTTGATGGCAAAGTATGGTTTCACAGAGCTGCAAGCCGAAGCGATCGTTTCCTTACAGCTTTATCGCTTAACAAACACCGATATCACTGCACTGAGGCAGGAAGCGGAAGAATTAGCGAAGAAAATTGACGAGCTTACTAGTATTTTAGCAAGTGAGAAAACTCTTTTCTCTGTCATTAAAAAAGAATTAAAAGATGTGAAGAAACGTTTTGCAGATGCGCGTCGTTCTAAGATTGAAGCTGAAATCGAAGAATTGAAAATCAATCTTGAAGTTACCGTTCCTAGCGAAGACGTGATTGTAACGATCACAAAACAAGGGTATGTAAAACGGACGAGCCCACGTTCATATGCAGCTTCCAATGGCCAGGATTTAGCGATGAAAGATTCAGACCGTTTGTTAGCTCAGCTTGAAATGAATACAAAGGATGTCCTTCTCCTCTTCACGAATAAAGGAAATTATTTATTCTGCCCTGTTCATGAGCTTCCGGATATTCGTTGGAAAGACCTTGGACAGCATGTCGCGAATATTATTCCAATTGAACGTGAGGAAGAGATTATCCAAGCGATTCCGGTTAAAGACTTTGAGGCAAATCTATTCCTTGTCTTTGTCACGAAAAATGGCATGGTCAAGAAAACAGAGCTTAAACAATATAAAGCACAACGATATTCCAAACCGCTTGTTGGCATCAACCTCAAGGATGATGATCAAGTAACTGATGTTCATATAACAGATGGAACGGAAGAATTATTCTTAATCACCCACTTAGGTTACTCCTTATGGTTTCATGAAGAAGAAATCAGTATTGTCGGTGCACGTGCTGCCGGAGTTAAAGGGATGAATTTAAAGGATAACGATTTTGTCATTGGCGGAAAAATCATTCATCCAGATAGTAATGAAACGATCGTTATTACGACGCAGCGTGGAGCTGTGAAGAGGATGAAAATGAAAGAGTTTGAAAAAGCAACTCGAGCCAAGCGCGGAGTTGTCATTTTAAGAGAGCTTAAGTCAAATCCACACCGAATCACCGGATTTGTTATTGCTAATGAGCAGGATATTATTTATCTCCAAACGGAAAAAGGACATATCGAAACACTTCATACAGTAGATATTCACTTCAGTGACCGTTATTCGAATGGATCGTTTATACTTGATGAGGATGATAACGGCAAGGTAACCACTGTTTGGAAAGTAGCAGCACCTGAAAAACCAAATGAATAATTTTTTGTGGACTCTCTAAAAATAAGAGAGTCACTTTTTCATCTTTTTTCCAAAACTGGACATACTAACTAATAACAGAGTTGGGAGGGTTCATGGATGAAAAAAGAGATGCTTCTGGTGATTGCTTCGTTTTTTCTCATGTCACTTACTGCGATTACTGGGGTTTATGCAATTGAGGAAACTACAAAAACGGTCACCATAACAAAAGAACAAGAAGATATTACAGGAGACGAAAAGGAGGAAGAAATCCTTTTAAAGGGTGTTCCTTATCAGAAAGAAGATACATTTTTAGAGAAAATCTATATTGAAATTGCCGCCTCCAATGGAAAGACCTTTTCCTTCCCTTTGGAAAGTGGTGCAAAGGCGTCACTCCTGCTAGTGGACTTAAACCATGATGGAGTGAAGGATTTATTTGCAAGTGTGTTAACCGGAGAAAATGAGCGAATTGTTCATAACTACTCTTTTTCTATGAAGGATTTTGTCCATACGAATTTAGCCCTGCCTGAGCCGCTTGAAATGGATAGCCATTTTTTAAATGGGTATAAAGCTGAAATCAAACTTGCTAAAACAGGAAAATTCTATCGGTTTGATCTAAAGGACCGTCAAAAGTATTATAAAAAGCTCGGCCTTTATTATAAAGGAAAGATAAATGAGCCCACGGAGCTAACCGTAAACCCTTTTAGCAGTCTTCAACCGATACAATTAGAGGGCAATAAAGTGGGATTACTGGGGGAGCAAAGGGTTACTGGAATCGCAAATGCGGACCTTATTGCATTGGTTAAATCTACTTGGTTGTTAGAAAAAGGTCATTGGAAGCTCATCGGCACGGTGGTTAATAAAGAAATCAATAAATGATAGCTAAACACAGGATTCCCTGTGTTTTTTTTTGCAAAAATTTGACGGAATTTCCAGTCGGGAATATACTTATGTTTGCTTAACAAGCCAAATGATCTTTTTTATAAACTTAATAAATATATTTGTTCATACTTAGTTCATAAAAATAGGATAAAGTTACTCGTATGAATTATTGAAAACGGAGTTGAGAGATGTTGATCAAATTAACCAGATTTCTAAAACCATTTCAATTACCCATCTATTTGGTTTTAGGCCTAGTGCTTTTACAGTCATTGTCAGAACTTTATTTGCCAACGTTAATGGCTGACATTGTTGACAAGGGTGTAGTGACTGGTGATACCAACTACATTTGGAAAATCGGTGGTTTCATGCTGCTCGTCGCGGCGGGAGGGATGATTTGTTCCATTGCTGCGAGTTTCTACTCAGCAAAAGCAGCATCAGGGTTTGGAAAGCTATTGCGGAGCAAAATTTTCTCCCATGTAGGAAACTTTTCACTGCACGAGTTTGATAAACTTGGAACTGCTTCATTGATTACAAGAACTACCAACGATATTACTCAAATCCAGCAAGTATTAGTAATGATGTTACGAATGATGGCGATGGCACCGATGATGTGTATTGGCGGTATCATTATGGCCTATTCAAAGGATGCCAAGCTAACGTTAGTTCTTGCTGTCGCTTTGCCAATTCTCGTACTTGCGATCGTCATAATCGCAAGAAAAGGAATTCCACTATTTAAAGCAATGCAGGTAAAATTGGATAATCTCAATCGCGTTTTGCGAGAAAACTTAACTGGTATTCGTGTTATTCGCTCATTTAATCGAGTGGAGCATGAGAAGAAACGTTTTGATGAAGCCAACTGGGATTTAACCCAAACAGCTATTAAGGTAAATAAAATCATGGCTGCAATGATGCCAATTATGATGATTGTTCTTAACCTCTCAACTGTAGCGATTGTCTGGTTTGGCGGGCTTCGGATTAGCAATGGGCATATGCAGGTAGGTGATATGATGGCATTTATCCAATATGCTATGCAAATTATGTTCTCATTCATCATGCTATCCATGATGTTTGTGATGATACCAAGGGCATCGGTATCTGCTGTCCGAATTAACGAAGTGCTGGAGACGGTAGCCGATATTAAGGATCCATCTTCGTCGTTATCAGGGGAAGGCACAAAAGGGCACGTAGAATTTCAGGATGTTACCTTCAGTTATCCTGGAGCAGAAATGCCTGCAATTTCAAATATTTCTTTTTCTATGAAACCTGGTGAAGTAACAGCTATTATTGGGGGAACAGGCTCCGGAAAGTCGACACTGATTAACTTGATTCCGCGCTTTTATGATGTTGAAAGTGGTAAAGTTCTTGTCGACGGAATGGATGTAAGAGATATGACCCAAGAACAGCTTAGAGAAAAGATCGGGTTTGTCCCACAGCAATCAGTGCTATTTACAGGCACAATCACAGAGAACATTCGTTATGGGAAAGAGAATGCATCAACAGAAGAAGTCGAACATGCTGCCGAAATTGCCCAGGCGAAAGAATTCATTTCAAACATGCCAGAAGGTTTTGATGCGGTAATTGCCCAAGGGGGAACAAATGTTTCTGGTGGACAGAAACAGCGGTTATCCATCGCCCGAGCCCTCGTTCGGAAGCCTGAGATTTATATATTTGATGACAGCTTTTCCGCATTGGACTTTAAAACAGATGCCAAGCTGCGCGCTGCACTAAAAGGGGAAACTGGCAATTCAACGGTATTAATCGTGGCACAACGAGTAAGCACAATTATCGACGCCGATCAGATTATTGTGCTAGATAATGGCGAGGTTACTGGTATCGGTAAACATAAAGAATTGATGGAATCGAGTGCGATTTATCGTGAGATTGTGATGTCACAGCTGTCAGAGGAGGAAATCGCATGAGTAAGGAACCCAAAAATCAAGAATCTGGGGCGCGCAAACTTGGCCCTGGTGGTGGATTTGGACCGATGGGAATGGGCATGCCTGTCCAAAAAGCAAAGAATTTTAAAGGAACACTAAACAGATTAATCAGCTATTTGAAGCCCTATAAATTACAGCTTCTTTCCGTATTAATTACTGCCATTATCAGTACGATTTTTGCAATTGTCAGTCCTAAAATCATGGGGAAGGCAACCACAAAATTATTTGAAGGCTTAATGATGAAGCTCAGAGGGGTTCCTGGGGCTAAAATAGATTTTGAGTATATCGGTCAAATTATTATTTTACTAATAGGTCTTTATATATTGAGTGCGATTTTTGCCTATTTACAACAATATATCATGGCTGGCGTCGCACAAAAGACAGTTTATAATCTCCGTAAAGAAGTGGAAGAAAAGCTTAACAGGCTGCCGTTAAAATACTTTGATTCACGTACCCATGGGGAAATTCTAAGCCGAGCGGTCAATGATGTCGATAATATCAGCACAACCTTACAGCAAAGTTTAACCCAGTTGATTACCTCAGTGGTTACAATTATTGGGGTAATCATCATGATGCTATCAATCAGTCCATTGATGACATTGATCGTGATTGTGACACTGCCGCTAAGCGGTGTAGCGATTGCAAAAATCGCCAAAAAATCACAACTGTATTTTAAAGGCCAGCAAAAATCACTAGGCGAGCTAAATGGGCATGTAGAAGAAATGTATACAGGACATAAGGTAGTCAAAGTATTTGGCCATGAGCAGAAATCGATTGACAAATTTGAAGGAATTAATGAAACACTCTACCAATCAGCCTGGAAGGCACAGTTTGTTTCTGGAATGATTATGCCGCTTATGTCTTTTATCAATAATATTGGCTATGTCCTTGTATCAGTCGTTGGTGGAATCCTAGTCACTAAAAAAGCGATTGAAATTGGTGATATTCAGGCCTTTATCCAATATGCGCGGCAATTTTCTCAACCAATTGCACAAACAGCATCGATTGCCAACGTGATTCAATCAACTATCGCAAGTGCCGAACGTGTGTTTGAAATAATAGATGAAACTGAAGAGGTCCCAGAAGCGGTTGCTGAAAAAGTGATTTCTACTCCGAGGGGTGAAGTAACATTTGAACATGTTACTTTTGGCTACGAGGAAAATAAAATCTTAATCGAAGATATGCAAATTGATGTGAAATCTGGCCAGACGGTTGCGATCGTCGGACCAACAGGGGCTGGGAAGACAACACTTATTAATTTGTTAATGCGTTTCTACGAGATTAATTCCGGTCGAATTTTGATTGATGGCATTGACACGAGAGATTTAAAAAGGGAGCACCTAAGGAGTTTATTCGGTATGGTGTTACAGGATACCTGGCTGTTTAACAGTACGATTTTTGATAATATTGCATACGGAAGGGAAGGGGCAACAAAAGAGGAAGTGGTGGCATCGGCGCGAGCAGCCAATGCGGACCATTTTATCCGAACTCTTCCAGACGGTTATGATACGATATTGAACGAGGAAGCATCCAATATTTCTCAGGGCCAAAAGCAGCTGTTAACCATTGCCAGAGCGATACTCGCGAATCCAGCGATTCTCATACTTGATGAAGCAACAAGTAGTGTAGATACCCGGACAGAGGTACAAATTCAAAAAGCGATGAACCATTTAATGAAAGGGCGCACAAGCTTTGTTATAGCACACAGATTGTCGACGATTCGTGATGCAGATTTAATCCTTGTGATGAATAATGGCAGTGTGATTGAAAAAGGAAATCACGTCGAATTGCTTGAAAAAGGCGGCTTTTATGCAGATTTGTATAATAGTCAGTTTACTGGAAGCAATTCGATGAAAAATGTAGGATAAAAAAATGCGTTTGGAGAGCATATGAGCTTTCTGAACGCATTTTTAAATTTGCAGAGTGAAAAATATTAAAAATTTTATTCCGTCTCATTTTCTTAAGTATACTTTGTAATTGAGATTATTTCATTTTTTTGTTACATAATAATATTATGTAAACTGATAAAATAAAAAAATCAACTGCCTTTTTTACAGACAGTCATTATTAATCCAGTTGTTCTTTTGGCATATCCATTTTATCAACAGCAATTTTAAGATCATCATTCTTAATATGTGTGTAAATCATTGTAGTTTGGATCGATGAATGACCTAATTGACGTCTTAATTTTGGTACATCATTGATTTCAGCATGGTATCTGGTCGCAAACGAATGCCGCAGCTTATGTACGGATAATGATGGTTTACCAAATGCGGTGGCATATTTTTCAATTAATTTTTCAACAGATCTTCCCGTTAATCTTCGTGATTTTCCTTTTGGTCCAATGGGTGCAGAAATAAACAACGCCTTATTGGCTTTATCAACCTGGTACTTAGCAGTTCGAATCGACAGATATTCTTTCAAGTCAGCCATTGCAACCTGACTAAAGAAGACAAATTGTTCTTTATTACCTTTTCGAATAACTCGTACACAATATTTACTAAAATCGATATCGTCTAATTCAATTCCAACTAACTCCGAAAGGCGAAGACCGGATCCTAAGATTAATGACACAATCGCTGTATCACGCTCCTTATTTAATTGATAAAAGTTAGAGATTTTTTTGTTATCTTTGTTCATTTCGCCATAATCATTAGCAACAAAGAGGCGAAACTTCTCATATTCATCGCCAAGAAGGATTTTACCTTCCATTTTATTTGCTTTTGTTTCCATGCTGTCTTTTACTTCATTAAATTCAATTTTGGCCATGACATTTCGATTAATGTATGGCTTTAAATCGGGTGTTTCAGCAATGTTTTGCATGTAATTAAATAGTGATTTTAATGCAGATAATTTCCGATTTACGGTGAGTTCTTTGTTATTTAATTGATAATGGAGATAGTTTAAAAAACTTTCAACCTCTAAAACTGTCATTTGCTCCAGACGTTCCAAAGGAATATCTTTGACATTGCCAGACACTAATTGCTCGTTGGTCATCCAATTGAAGAAGATTTTATAATCATGGCAGTAATTATATAAGGAAGCCGTCGAAAGTTTTCTGAGTTTGTGGTTTATGTATTCATCAACATACCACGGTAATTCGTTAAGTATGATTTGCAATTTTTTATAATTTGTTAGTTTATCTTGATTTACCATAAAATCACCTCACTTCTATATTTTACATAATCGAGTTAATTACGTCAAATTTATATTTTACGTAATAATATAAAATGATGTTCAGGCACTTCAATTGTTTCATTCTATTGTTTTCTAGCCATAAGAACTTACCTTTCGATACGATAAATGTCCCTCCTCCTTACAAAAAAAGCTGGCGATCTCATGGATCTCCAACTCTCCTCTGCATCTGCTTGTTTCTCTGCATCAACATCCCACTGAGCTGCTTGATAGTTTGTTCCGGTGGTACTATAGTAAATCTCTAATTTTCATATTCTGGGTCAAGATAAATGAAAAGTCGCTGTATCTTGAAATCCCTTATTTCAAATACATTACAAAAGCGTCCTGCATGGGTCACTTTTGGACCACTACCACTCTCAAAATTTACATATACGAAATTAATATCTACCAATCCTTATCTTCTATTCTTTCTTTGTTCTGTTAAATCAATGGTAAGCTGTTTCATCCGTTACTTCGTCTCTTCTCTTCTATTCTAGTTCCATCAAATTATTCAATTAATAACTAGGTAACTTTATGTAACAGTAATAACTTTTTTAAATTTAGCTGTCAATTTATAAGTGTCAAATTCGTGAACGAAAAAGAACAGATTTTATTCTTTGGTAATTTTGTTCCAGTAAATACTTTATTTTAACAACTGATTTTGTTATTATTAATATATAGTTATTAATAATAACCAAGATACTATTATGAGGTGTTAATAGATGGATGCAGAAAATAAATTATGCAATAAAGTTGAAGAGTGCTACCATATTATGGGGAAGAAATGGATGGGTCTCATTATTCATACATTAATAAAGGAGCCAAAAAGATTCAGTGAAATTCATGCCTTCATTCCTGACTTAAGTAAAAGAGTATTAAATGAAAGGATGAAAGAACTCGAGGAAAATGGAATTGTGTTAAGAAATGTTATTGCTGACCGACCGGTACGGACCGAATATTCTTTAACCAAAAAAGGAACAGAACTCGGACGATCGCTCAAAGCTTTAGAGGAATGGGCAGATAAATGGTTATAAATTAAAAGACCCCTCTAATTTTCAGAGAGGTCTTTCATTGCATTTTAATACCTTTTCGTTATTCACCATAGCTTGAATCTAATTCGTGATATGTGCATAAGCTCTTCCTGCAAGTAATGCTGAAGTAACCATTACTGCTTCTGCAAGCTCTTCATTTGTACATCCAAGCTTCATGGCAGTTTTCGTATGGACATCTATACAATATGGGCATTGTGTAGCATGAGCAACTGCCACAGCAATAATCTCTTTAAACTTCCCACTCAACTTGCCGTCCTTCATCGCTGTTCTACTAAAAGTAGAATAACCTTTAAAGCCTTCAGGTGCAAATTTATTCAATTGACTAAGCTTTTTTAGATTTGAGCGTCTATAAAGTGAATCATCTGCTTCTGAATCCATCGCATTATGTATATGAGTACTATGAGTGACAACCCCACCTGCCTCTACTTCTACTCCTGCTACTACAAAGACCGCTTCTACTAATTCTTCTAGTGATGCACCTTCAGCTTTTGCACGACGTGTATGAGAATCAATTCAATAAGGACATTCCGATTCTTAGTTAAAAATCCACTATTTCTACAGGTAGACCTGTCCGTACGGATTGATAAATAGCTAATATGATTTTTAGTGGTTTTTGTCCCCATTCACAAGCGGTCTCTATCTCCTGAATGGAATTTATCATAGGTAACTCACCAAACATATCTACAATTAATCATTTCATTCATCTGGTCTTGGCCCTGGTTCCATTCCTGAATTTTCCATCGTCATAATTGGGATAATTTCTGTATCTCCATCTACTCGAACTTGACATGATAGTCGTAAATTATCATCAATAATTCCCTTCTTATTAAAAGCTTTTTTTTCAGTAGTTGTTTCGATACAAAATTCACCACTCATTATTTCTACTCTACAAGTTGTACATTTTGCTTTTCCTCCACATTGGTGGAGGATATTTACACCGTTGTCTTCTAATGCTAGTACCAGCTTTCTCCCTTTTTCAACTTCAAAAGTTCCATATCCAAGAACTGTGATTTTAGACACCAAAACCCTAATAATAGAATTTTTCCATTATTAGGGTTTTGGTTGTCAATTATCTAATTCCCCCATAACCCAGTTGGTTCTCGCACCGGTCACGCCAGTGCTTGAGCACTGATCACTTCCTCCGGTTAAGTCAGCCACAATCGTTTTTACAAGGGGTTGATGGACGTGCTGCGGCGCTTCAAAGTTCCATTGCTCTGTTCCACTTGCGGTTGTCAAAACAATTGGCTCATTACCAAAAGTGGAAAAAGTAATTTTCCCTTTACTGCCAACGATTTCATTCACATCTACATCATCATATGCAGAAAAACACCAATTTCCTACGCCATGAATTCCGGATTCAAATTGATAGGTTCCTGTAACAATATCTTCCGGAGCATAATTGGTTTTCAAAATTATTATTAACCCAAACATATTGGCCTACCTGTACTTCATATCTTAACCACTCTAAATAATCAACGAGTATACTTCCGAGGCAGAAACAAACAATTCTTAAGACAAAACACACTGTATTTCAAATAAGAAATCGCAGAGTGTTTTTTTGTTATCATATCAATTATAAAGCTGATGAAGGACAAAACCCCTTAGGAAATCAAGAGAAATGTCCTTCATATAGCCGATGAACTTGTTACTATTTCACCGTATTTTAATACAATCACCATCGTTGTTTGAGTATGGTGCCCGGATTGTTAGAGACCTTCTATTTGTACAGGATGAGCTGTCCGTGCAGATTCATAAATAGCTAAAATAATTTTTGCAAGTGATTTTGCCTTTTCTTCTTTACGGGAGTAAACAGCAACCACTTTTGCTCCTTCAATTGCTGAAATTTGCTCATAATGCGTGCTGCGCCCAGTTCCGACTATTGCAAACCCGAATTCCTATTCTTTTCTACCGCTCTCCCTATAAGTATTTTCCCATTTATTTTAGATTTCTTATTTATTAATATTCTTATTGATTAAAGACGTAATAGTAGTAATTATTTTAAAATAACCTGTCAATTATTCTTTCCTCATAATTTTGCTATTATAAATATATGTATGTAAAGATTACACGGATAAAACCATTACGAATCGGGATGAACTGTTAAAGGAGTTAGTAACGGTCCGTAAGATGGCTTTGCTTTTTCAAGATTAAAGCATATTGAAGGATATGTACTGCAGGGGCTGTTGTAGTAGATCGATTGGGAAATCGGGGTGCAATCTCCATTCCGCTCCCATCTATACGTCTTTATGGGAATGAGGAAAAGCTAGTTACTGCCTTCCTCAAAACATGTCAAAGTATTAATCGACACTTTGAGTGAAAATAAAAAGAAAGGCGCTGGGATATCCAAGCGCCTTTCTTTTTGTTTACTTCACTCTTATACTGCTACAGGTGATAACTTCTTTGCAGCTTCTTTTACTTTCTCTAATCCTTCAGCTATAATCGTTTCAGCTTGAGCTGGCATTGCAGCATGACCTTCAATAATAACTTCGTCTACGATTTCCATACCGAATACGCCGCCAACCACGTTTTTAATATAAGTAGCAGACATTTCCATTGGTGCTGCTTCCGGTGTTGAGTAAACGCCGCCGCGTGCACTTAGGATAATCGCTTTTTTGTGTGTCATTAATTGTACAGCTTGACCATTTTCATCGTACTTGAAAGTGAAACCAGCTTGATATACATAATCAATGAACGTTTGTAATGGTGCTGGGATTGTTAAGTTCCATAATGGGAATGCAAATACAACTAAGTCAGCAGCCGTAAGAGCGTCCATTGCTTTTTGTTTTGCAGCAAGAAGACGTTTTTCTATGTCTGTCATTTCTTCGCCTGATTCAACTTTGCCGAAAGCGTTAAATAAATCTTGGCCAAAATAAGGCATATCTTTAGCGAAAACATCGAAAGTTGTGACATTCACACCTTCTAAGTTCTCCATAAAAGTTTCATACATTTTACTTGATACAGCCTCTGAAGCTGGACGATTGTTTGCTTTAACTACTAAAACATTCATATATATAATTCTCCTTTTTATCCTTGATTTTATTATTTTTAAATCATATATCTCGAATTAATAATATATTAATCTAGTATTCTTGTCAATAAAACACTCATACTAGAAATTTCCGAATTTAGATTCTAACTTTAAATTTGAGTTGATTTCTCGTTTCTTTGGCTAAATATAAGCAGGATCTGCATGAGCGTAAAAGGTCAAAAGAATAAAAAAGCTATCAATATTGAGTAGTATAACAAGGAGAGTTCATCTGTGAGAGGATGGAACTCCCGAATTTTTATAAATAGAATAGATTATTTTCCTATTTTTTATAAAAGTATAAAAAAAACACAAATAAACCTGAAAAATTCCCCTATTCGCTAGAATATTAAGAATTGTACAATTACTATATGAAAGCGTTCTCTTATGCGTTTTTTTGCAGCACTTTAATTGAAAAGGGGGAAGAAAAAAATGGCTTCAATATCTTCAAAAATCAGAAAAAAATCTTCAAAACTAAGAAAAACAGTCTTGACAAGTGCTCTTTCTTTATCGCTGTTGGCTCCAGTCATGGTTCCACAGGTAAACGCAAATGGAAATGAAGACTTAGGGTATGTAGACCCAACTGCGACTAATCCTGGAAACTCAGGGGCAGACACAGTGACTTATCGTGTACAAGCTGACCCGGCTACTGGGCAACCGGAAATCGAAGCAGCAAAGAAAGGTGTCCTTAAAGTCGATGGCAAGCAGTTTAGAGATTTGGATGGGGACAAGGGCTTAGATACATACGAAGACTGGAGATTACCTGTTGATAAGCGGGTAGCCGATCTAGTATCAAAGATGACACTTGCCGAAAAAGCAGGATTAATGTTGATTAACACACACACTCCAATTACAAATCCAGCAGATGGCAGATATGTAAAAGTTGATGATTCGATGATTGTCGGCAAAAACATGCGCTACGTTATCTTCCGTCAAACACCAACTGTAGATGTGATAGCAAAATATACGAATCAACTGCAAGAACTTGGTGAGGCATCAAGATTAGGGATCCCGGTTGTTGTTACTTCGAACCCACGGAACCATGCCTCCACAGATTACACTAATATTGCTGCGAGTGAGGGACAACATTCTTTTTGGCCGGGACCATTAGGTTTTGCAGCAGCTGGTGACACGGAAGCTGTAAATGAATTCTCTGAAATCGCTGCGAAGGAATGGAGAGCTGCCGGAATTCGCAAAGTCTATGGGTATACGGCAGATATCGCTACAGACCCACTATGGGCAAGAATTGAAGATACATTCGGTGAGGATCCTAAAGTTGCTTCAGAGATGATATATAACGTTATCAAAGGATTCCAAGGTGAGAAACTTGGTAAAGACAGTGTTGCAATAACCGTAAAGCATTTCCCTGGTGGCGGAGCACGTGATAATGGTTTGGACCCTCATTTTGTGGAAGGTAAATTCAATCCATATCCGACTGAAGGAAGTCTGCTTAAGTATCACATTCCTCCTTTCGAGTCAGCTATCGCAGCGGATGTATCGTCTATTATGCCTTATTACGCCTATCCAAGCAATGATAGTGCAGATCAAGGATTACCATGGTACAGTGAAGATCAGCAATTTGAAGAAGTTGGCTTTGCATTAAACAAAGCAATCTTAACAGATTTCTTACGTGACAGACTTGGTTTCAAAGGATATGTTAACTCCGATACGGGTGCTGTTGGAAATAATGCTTGGGGTGCCGAAGCTTTAACAGCTGTAGAAAAAGTGGCGAAAGCAATAAATGCAGGGACAGATATTATTTCTGGATCATCTGATCCGACTCTTATAACCAAAGCCGTTGAACAAGGCATTCTTACTGAGGATGAAGTTAACAAATCCGTTACTCTATTGCTAACAGAAATGATGAATTTAGGCTTATTTGAAGACCCATATGTAGATCCACAAAATGCTATTGATGTGGTAGATAATCCAGAAGTACAGCAACTAGCAGATAAAGCACATCGTAAGTCAATTGTTCTTTTACGTAATGATAAAAATCTATTGCCTTTAAAAGATGCAAAGCTTAAAGACGTAAAACTTTACGTCGAGATGTTCCCTGGTGGAACCGATGGAGCAAGCACTAAGGGATTAATCGAGACGATTAAAAAGCACGATCCTTCTATTACAATTACGAATAATCTTGAAGAGGCTACACATGCTTATGTTTATGTTAAACCAGTTCAGTCAAACTGGGATAATAATCCAAGAATCACTGTAGGCCCTGAAACAGGAATCAATAATGTCGATAGAATTATCGATATTCAAAAAACGATTCCGACTATCACTGCTGTAAATATGACCAATCCATGGGTACTTGATGAAATTGAACCAAATGCAGCCGCATTAATCGGCACTTTTGGTACAAAAGTTGAGGCTATTGTTGATGTTATTCGCGGTGAATTTAATCCTATTGGAAAACTTCCATTCGCGCTTCCTGCTAGTATGACAGCAGTTGACAACGAAGTCGGAGATGTTCCTAGTTTTGCACCAGAAGAAGATCCTGCATATGCTTATGTGAATAAATCTGGTAACGCATATAAGTATGGGTTTGGTCTTTCCTACAATCAAGGTAAAGCGATAGGAAAACCTGATCATGGTGGCGAAACAGGAAAACCTGCTCATGCCGAAAAATCCTCAAAAGAATAAAAAAGCCGAAAAATATATTACAATTAATTGCAAAAGCTAAATAGTTTGACCCATATAAAAAAGTCTGATGGAATGATTATCCCATCAGACTTTTTATATTCATTCAACTTAATAGATTCATCATTGAGTCGGATTTTGCTTCAAGGGTGAAAAATCACAATTACTCTCCATGCAGAAATTCCTCCAAATATTTTTTGGCTAATGACTTATTCCTATATTTTTATTTACTATTACAAATTAGAAATAGTAATATTTGTTGTTTAATAATTATAGTTGGACATTTACTGAAAATTTTCATGCAACTTTGATTGATTTATTCGCCTAAATTTACTATAATATATTTAAGTTACTTAAAGTATACATGTTACTTTTTATATACATTAATATTAGAAGCGAGGTAAGGAAAATGAATATGTTAGAATCAAAAGTAATTCAAACTAGATTTGAAAAAGAAATCTTTATAGAAGAAAAATCAAACATTGAAATTAACGAGTTTCGTACTCTTGATAAGAACACTCCTTTTTATGAATTTATGGTAGGACTTGATTTAATTCGAATTAGGGATAATGAGTATTATGGAAATAAAAAAAGTTACGTTAATATAAAAATTTCAGAAGATTTACAATCTCTTTTTGTAATAGAGGCTGATGTTCAAAGCCTTTTTGCCATCAAAAACAAACAAGAAAAGGAAGCAGTAATAGAATTAATTCATTATTTATTGGTTGATTCACAAACTTTTAAACAAGTTCTCTCAGAAATGATAGGTACCCTAAAGAGAGAGAATGTTGTTAATGTATTTGAAGTCAAGGAAGCAAACGCTAAGCTGGCTGTGCTAGAAAGATTATTAAACGTTAGTAATGAGGATATAAAATTCATGATTAGAATGGAAAATATAGCTTAGTTTTATAAAAAGGAGAAAAGTCCGGTTTACCTGGCTTTTCTCCTTTTTTAATTGAAATAAACTAAAAAAACGGACATATTAGATGTACCTATTATGTCCATTTTTTATATATCGATATTTAGATTTTGTTTATTATTTAGCAATTCTTACGATAGGTTTAAGTGTTACACCAGTTTTTGATTCTTCAAAAGCTTTGTTGATATCTTCAAAGTCGTAAAATTTTACTAATTTGTCAAATGGAAATTTGCCTTCTTTATAATATTGAATTAATTAATTTTGGAATGTGTAATTCTAGCACTGCCGGTGATAAGAATCGTTATAGTTCGTGTGTGAAAAGCGTTAGTTCACTAGTGATGATAGGATTCATTCACAAACACCATCCTTTCTCGTAAACTTCTTACGATAAGCATAGCGTTTTTTCATTTTGAGGATATGATTTTAACTTCGCTTGATGGGCATGTGACGCTAATCCCATCTAGAGATTTAAAATGTCATCATTTTATACTTTTTAAGGTATTTTTAAATGAACGATTTAGTGGAATATCCAGCTACGAGCCTTTGTTAAACAGGGTATCGATGACCCCGTTTGTCCGTTGCTGTGCCTTCTTGGCAAAGAAGAGATTGAGCACAAGGACTACAATGATGTTTACAATTAAGCCCAAGAAGCCTTCATAAAAACCAAAAGAATATCCGGTTGTGTAAATAATAATAATCGTTACCAGCCCCGCAAGGAATCCAGTTAATGCGGCTTCTTTAGAAAGATTCCTCCAAAAAACGCTAAAAACAATGGCCGGGAAGGATTGGACAATGCCAGATACCCCCATCAACTGCAAGGATACTAACGCACTCGGAATAAGGAGTCCCAATATTAATGCCAAGCCCATGACTACAAATACCATATAACGGGTGACCATCGTTAGTCTGCCTGAAGATGAATTCGGATTTATCAGGTCCCGATAAATATTGTTGGCAAATAGATTGGAAGCACCAATCGCCATAAGTGAGCAAGGAACTAAGGAGGCTAAAGCAATCGTTGCATAGGCAAGTCCTTGGACAACCCCTCCATAGGATTCTTGAATCAACGAAAGAAAGGCGATCCTTGGATCGGTACCCTTAGGAATCACAAGAAAGGCAGTAATTCCAAGGAAAGTAACCAACATTAAAACGATATTGTAAAAAGGAAGAACAATGGCATTTATTCGAAGGGAATTCCCATCTTTGGAACTAAAGATTCCCGTTGCGGTATGCGGCCACATAAACAAAGCTAAAGCAGAAATAAGGGCAGCTGATGAAAACCATGGAATCCCTTGTTTCCCAGTAACTGGTATCGTTAACATTTCTGGTGCTTGTTGAATAGCCGTTCTGACCATACCGCCCCAGCTGCCAAAATGTATAATAGGAAGAGATACAACTAGAAACAGCATAATGACCCAAACAAGAATATCTTTAATAATCGCCGTATAGGTAGGTGCCTTAATTCCACTAAAAAATGTATAAAGTGCTACCAACAGAAAGGAGACAATGACCAAGAAAGTGACATTAATATATCCTGTTCCTGCAAACGTTAACGTATCAATTATGCCGCTTAACTGCAAATCAATGTACGGGATGAGCATGAGAACCCCGTTAATAGCAACTAAAGTTGAAAATAACTTACTATCAAATCGTCCTTTAACATAATCTGCAAGGGTCATTAAGTTATGGACCTTTGCAACCTTCCAAATTTTCGGAAGAAAATAGTAAGCAAGTGGATAGGCTAAAACAACATAAGGAGTAGCGAAGAAAGCAATACTTCCGCCTTTATAAGCTTGGCTTGTAAGTCCAAGGAATGTATAAGCTGTATAAATATCTGCTCCAACTAAAAACCAGACAAATAATCCCCCTAAGCGACGTCCGCCAACCGACCATTCTTCTACAGAACTACGGGATGTTTTATTGCGTCCTGCCATAAATCCAATCAATACGACGATCAAAACGATTACGGAAGTAATCAAAAGTGCTGTTAAATTCCCCTTCATTCTTCAAAGCCTCCTTTTGACTTTTGAATCAAATAGACCCCATATGTACACACAGGGGTTAGTATCATCCAAATTAATAACCAAAAATGGAGAAAAGGAAATCCAATTATGATCGGATAAATATGGTTAACCCATGGTATAACTAATAATTGAGCAACAAACGGGATCACTGTTAACAAAACAACTAGTATTTTTTCCAATCCACTCACTCCTAAAAATTTCTCAATAAACAATGAACAAATCTAGCATCTGTCAAACAGAAATATTTATTCAAAAATACTGTATTAGGGTAGCGTCAGGAAAATGGGGATTTACAACGTTAAGGAAATTTCAATATTAAAAAGCCTAATTTCTCAAACATTAAATTGAGAAATTAGGCTTTTTCATTGCTCCATTAAAGCGCCCGATTATGGAAGGGTCTTAATACTAACCTTACATTTAATGAATAGTGGTTACCTTTTTTCAACTCTTCCATCCGCATGGCGTGCGAATCTTCCTGACTCACGCTTATTTACAGGATCTGGACGGTCCCACGGCCAGCCTCCAAATTGTGTAGTTTGATAATCCTTGAATGCATCGCGAATTTCCTGCTCAGTATTCATTACAAACGGTCCATAGGAAACGACAGGTTCTTGTATCGGCTCACCCTCTAGGAGCAGCATATAACTCTCAGATAATCCATTTGTAATCGTGATTTCCTGATCACCAGCAAGCTTTACACGATGGTAAGTTTCAATCGCTGTTTCGTCTATATTTAGTTTATCTCCCTGATAATAGTATATATTTCTCGTCATTGTCGCTGAAAATGACGGCAGGGTGAAGACTGCTTCCGGCTCCATATGAATAAGGTAGATTCCCACATGATGATTTTTATCGTTTGCCCAAGAAGCAGAGTTTGATTCTAAACTAGACTTGCCCATCACACTCCCGGCAATCAGTCTTACGGTCGTATTATGTCCACTAGCAGCCGCCGATTGTACTTCCGGTATATCCTCAGCCCATAACATTTTATATTCAGGATCAGCGAATTTATCTTTTGCAGGTAGATTCAGCCATATCTGAAAGAATTCAAGTGGATTGCCTTTGTCCTGATGGACGAGAGGAAACATTTCAGTATGCTGGCAGCCCTTTCCTGCTGTCATCCATTGGACATCCCCATTCCCAAATCGTCCTACGGACCCATATGAATCAAAATGATCAACAAAACCTTCAAGAACGACTGTTACCGTTTCAAAACCTCTGTGGGGATGTACAGGAAATCCCGGAACCGTTGTGCCATGATACATTCTAAAACCATCACGCAACGTAAAATCCTCTCCAAGATTTCTGCCTTCCAATGAAACGTTAGGACCCTGCTGGTCATTTCCTGATGGATACGCATCTTTATGATGTACTGTCATAAGGAACGGGTCTTCTGTCTCCCATGGAAATCCTAATTTTGGTATTTTCATGATTTTGCTATTCACTTCTATTTATCTCCTTTAAAAGTCACCCTGTTGTGGATAATCTGAAGTAACGTGATAATCAAACAACAGCCTATTTAGTCGGGCCTAATTAAAAAAATCTAAGAAAACATCGTCTTTCTTCATGTCGAAGTTACTTAGCATATTTTTTCCACTTTTCTTCGTAAATAGCTGTTTGGTTTATTAATTTTCCTTTTATTCTTTTATGAATTCCTTTGTACTTCTCACTGTATCAATTGGGCGAACTAATTTTTCTATTTCTGCTCGTTTAGATTCTAAGAATGGAGGTAAAGATAATTTTTCCCCAAGCGTTTCGTAAGGTTCATCTCCCATAAAACCAGGACCATCTGTAGCGAACTCAAATAAAATTTGCGGTGCCACTCTTGCGTATAATGACTCAAAAAAGTGACGATTTACATAACCGGATGTATGGAATCCAAAGCTACTCATCCGTTCAATCCATTCTTCTAAAACAGCGCGATCCTCTACACGGAATGCCGCATGATGAACCGTCCCAAAACCTTGCTGGGCTTCAGGAAGAATGGCATTATATTCTACAATGACCGAGGCACCATTCCCGCCTTCCCCCACTTCAAATAAATGGAATGACCCTTCTTTATCTGTCTCTTTAAATAATAGGATTTTTTCCATCATTTCTTTAAAGTAATCAAATTTCGCAGTACGGATAAAAACAGGTCCTAAACCAGTAATGGCATATTCCAGTGGAACGGGACCTTTTTCCCATGGTGTTCCAGATTCTACCCCTTTATTGAATTCATCTGAAATCAATTGATATTGCTGATCGTCAAAATCAATGAAAGAGAGGGTTTTCATGCCAAATTGCTCTTTGATTCCAGTATGTTTCACGTCTAAACGATCATAACGTTTTACCCAATAGTCTAATGCTACATCACTCGGTACACGGAACGATGTCTTTGAAATCTCGTTTGTACCATGTACGCCTTTAGGAATGCCGGGGAAATCAAAGAAAGTCATGTCTGTGCCTGCGCTGCCTTTATCATCTGCAAAGAATAAGTGATAGGTTTGAATATCATCTTGATTTACCGTTTTCTTAACTAAACGCATCCCTAAAACATATGTGAAAAATTCATAGTTCTTTTCTGCACTGCTTGTAATAGCTGTTACATGGTGTATTCCTTTTAGATGGTTCATTATATATTCCTCCAAGATTTAATTTAAAATCAATGGTCGTAATTTTTCTTCGATCTCTTTTCGATTTGGTTCCAAAAATGGTGGAAGTGATAGTTTTTCCCCCATTGTTTCCATTGGTTCATCTGTCGCAAATCCTGGTGTATCTGTTGATAATTCAAATAATATACCATTGGGTTCCCTAAAATATAATGCCTTGAAATAATACCGTTCCACTTTCCCTGAATTCGGTAACCTGTATTCTTTCAATCGCACGGCCCATTGATCATATTCTTCCTCATTCGGAACACGGAAGGCAACATGGTGAACACCTCCACGACCTAAGCGGACTCTCGGCAAATCGGGTCTTGTTTCAATATGAACCTCCGCACCACTGCCGCCTTCGCCAGTTGCATAAACCGATATATCAGGATAATCCCCTTCAAGTGAAGGATAAGCACCGGCAAATCGAAAACCCATAACTTCTGTTAAAACACCGATAGTTGGTTCTGCTATTGCGACTGTGAGGGTTACAGGTCCTAAACCAATAATGGCATGTTCTAGTGGAATGTCATCCTTTTGCCAAGGAATCCCAGCTCTCACACCTTTTTCACCGTTATCGGCTACGAGGATAAAACGAGTCCCCTCGAAATCTCTGAAAGCCAATGTATCACGACTTGCTCTTTTTTGAATATCATCATGTTCAATCCCAAATTGATTAAAACGTTCTTTCCAAAATAACAATGAATCTGAACTTCTAACCCTTAGTGATACAGTAGAAATATCTGAAGTTCCCCTATATGTTTGCCCAAGATGAGGAATGTCAAAGAACGTTACTTCCGTTCCTGGAGTTCCTTCCGCGTCAGCATAGAAAAGATGATAGGATTCTGTATTATCTTGGTTAACAGTTTTCTTTACCAATCTCATTCCTAAAATTTTTGTATAAAATTCATAATTTTTTTCCGCTTTCCCTGTTAAAATTGATACATGATGTAGTCCTAAGAGTTCCATCTCCTAATCACTCCTGTCACAATATTAATTTAATTCTTTTGTTCGAAATTGAAGATCGCCTGTAATAGTAAAAAGTGTCATAAAAGACCAGATATTTTAGAATAATAATGAATCTAAAGCATATTGACCGGGACCAATCAGAGCTATACCAATAGCAACTGAAAGCAAAGTTAAGTTGTATTCATAACCATTAGCTGTTGCCCATAATCCATTTGGAGCATGCACTTTTACGATAGCCATTAACATAGTTCCTGCAATTATTATTCCTGCAAGTGGTGTTAATAGTCCTAAAGCAAACAAAAGTCCCCCAATAAGTTCTGCTAAACCTGCGAAAATAGCCATGGTCACTCCTGGTTTCATGCCAATGGATTCAAACCAGCCACCGGTTCCTTTCAATCCATAGCCACCGAACCAGCCAAACAATTTTTGAGCACCGTGACCCACAAATAGTAAACCAATTACCAAACGAATGATTAATAAACCAATGTTTATCATCTTAAAATCCTCCTAAATGTTATTTGTCTCGAATTCGAGATAATTTATTAAAAAAAATGAAAGTCTAAAATGATAATTCCATAATACCAAGCTTGTTCATTGCCATTTCTTCCTTTATTCGATCATGAATTGCTTTAGATGTTTGCATTAATATTAGAAAGGGCAGATTATTGCATTTCCTCTCCATTATTTTCACCTCCCTAAAAAAGTCTCGAATTATATTATCTCGCATTAAATTATCTTGAATATGAGATAATAATAATACTTGTAAACTTTTTTGTCAATAACCTTTTATTTTATTTTTGTAATCGATAACAGAACCCGTTATTCTAAACAATAGTGCTTCCATTTACTACTATTTTGATATGCGTTTTTGTAATTCTTCTCTTTCTGCTTCATATCCTGGTTTTCCTAGGAGTGCAAACATGTTTTTCTTATATGCCTCTACACCTGGCTGGTCAAAAGGATTTACTCCCATGAGCAAGCCACTGATTCCACATGCTTTCTCAAAGAAATACACCATTTCACCGAAGGTATATTCATTTAATTGATCCAACTCCACGGATAAGTTTGGAACTCCTCCATCCACATGAGCTAGAACCGTACCCTGTGCAGCATTCTTATTCACATAATCCATTGTCTTCCCAGCTAAATAATTTAATCCATCAAGATCTGCCTCTTCTACCCCTAGGGTAATGTCTACTTTAGGTTCTTTTACAGATACCACGGTTTCAATAAGGTCCCGGTGTCCTTCTTGCACATATTGTCCCATGGAGTGAAGATCGGTAGTGAAATCGACAGAAGCAGGATAAAGACCCTTTTGGTCCTTTCCTTCACTCTCACCAAATAATTGTTTCCACCATTCAGATACATAATGAAAAGATGGTTCAAAGTTTACCAATAGTTCAATTGATTTTCCTTTTCTGTAAAGGGCATTTCTGACTGCAGCGTACTGATAACTTTGGTTTTCTGCCAAGTTCGGATTATTATACTTATCCGCAGCAGCTGCGGCACCTGCCATCATTTTATCAATATCTAACCCGGCTGTTGCAATAGGTAATAAACCTACTGCGGTCAACACGGAATATCTGCCGCCCACGTCATCAGGAATGACAAAGGTTTCATATCCTTCTTCATCAGCAAGTGTTTTTAAGGCACCTTTAGCACGATCTGTTGTCGCATAAATACGTTTTTTCGCCTCTTCTTTACCATACTTTTTCTCCAAATAATCCCGGAAAATACGGAACGCAATAGCAGGCTCTGTTGTTGTACCTGATTTTGAGATGACATTGACCGAAATATCTTTGTCCTTAATCACATCAAATAAATGGGTTAGATATGTAGCACTGATATTTTGTCCAGCAAAATAAATCTCTGTTTTGCCGTCAATTTGGTTATGAAACGTATGAGACAGCGCTTCAATGGCAGCTTTTGCACCAAGATAAGAGCCCCCGATTCCAATTACGATTAAAGCATCCGAATTACTCCGAATTCTTTCAGAAGCAGCTTTGATTCTTGCAAATTCTTCTTTATCGTAGTTATGTGGTAAATCGACCCATCCAAGATAATCAGATCCCGGTCCTTTTTTACCGAGAAGCATCTCATGTGCTGTTTTCACAAATTCACTTAAATAATCCACTTCATGCTGCTGCATGAAAGATAATGCATTAGAATAATCAAAAGTTATAGCCATTATTGTTCTCCTCTTTCTTTCATTAAATTATGTTTAAGGGCGTTATTTCCTTACCCAGCCAGGATAAGAGAAAACGCCCTTTTAGTTTTTAGCAATTTTTAAACAGTTTTCCAGTCAGCCGCAAATTTTTCAAGTCCTTGGTCTGTTAAAGGATGTTTAGATAATTGCTCAATGACCTTGAATGGAATGGTAGCTATATGAGCTCCAGCCAACGCTACGCGGGTTACATGATCAGGATGACGAACGGATGCTGCAATGATTTGTGAATCTAGATTTTGAACACGGAACATCTGAGCAATTTTTGCAACCAGTTCTACACCATCTTCATTAATATCATCTAAACGTCCTAAGAATGGTGAAACATAAGTAGCTCCTGCACGTGCCGCCAACAATGCCTGGTTCACACTAAAAATTAAGGTAACATTGGTTTTAACACCTTTTTTAGTTAAATAGCGGCAAGTCTCTAGACCATCAAGTGTCATTGGAACTTTGATGGTAATATTCTTATCTCCGCCGTTAATTTTAATAAGCTCATCTGCTTCTGCAATCATTTGGTCAGCAGTTAAAGCATTAGGTGTTACTTCGGCAGAAACTGACTCCACTTCTGGAACAGCATTTAAGATTTCTGCGATACGATCTTCGAATTTCACGCCTTCTTTAGCCACTAAGGATGGGTTGGTCGTGACACCAGATAACACCCCAATTTTATAGGCCTTTTTGATTTCATCTAGGTTTGCCGTATCGATAAAAAATTTCATAATGTATTCCTCCAATTTTTATTAAATAATATTTTAGTTTTTTTCGACAGTATGTCCGCCAAATTCATTTCTTAGTGCTGCTACAACTTTTCCTGTAAAGGTATCATCTTCTAGAGAGCGATAACGCATTAATAATGACATGGCAATGACTGGTGTTGCTGTTTTGAGGTCTAAGGCTGCCTCTACAGTCCATTTTCCTTCACCTGAAGAATGCATAATTCCTTTAATTTCTTCCAAATTTGGATATTTTGAAAATGCATTTTCTGTTAATTCCATCAGCCATGAACGAATAACGGATCCATTATTCCAAACACGTGCGACCTTTTCGTAATCAAAATCAAATTCGCTTTTCTCAAGCACTTCAAAACCTTCGCCAATGGCTGCCATCATGGCATACTCGATTCCATTATGAACCATTTTTAAGAAGTGCCCGCTTCCAGCCTTGCCAGCATATAAGAAGCCATTTTCCACTGCTGTATCCTTGAAAAGGGGTTCAACCACTTCCCAGGCCTCTGGATCACCGCCAATCATATAACAAGCGCCATTTCGAGCACCTTCCATACCGCCTGAAGTACCCGCATCCATAAATCTCACGCCTATTTCCTTTAATTCGTTGTAGCGTTGAATCGATTCTTTATAGTGAGAATTACCTGCTTCAACGACAATATCACCTTTTTCCAAATAGGGTAAGATCTCACCAATAACTGAATCAACCACTGCATGAGGGACCATAATCCAGACAATTCTTGGATGTTCCAACGACTGAATGAGTTCTTTATAACTGGATACACCAGTTGCTCCATATTCCTTCATACTTTCTACTGCACTTGGATTAACATCAAATGCAACAACTTCATGCTGGTGATCCAATAAATTTTGCCCTAAGTTTAATCCCATTTTTCCTAAACCAATAAGTCCTACCTTCATTATGTTATCCTCCAATGTTGTATAATAATTTTGATCTGTTTCTTTACTGATCTACCTAAGAATGTTGTAAGACACTTTTCGCCATACGTACTACATTATCAGCGGTATCCGGAGTTCTGCTATTTAATTTTAGAAAGTTTTTCAAATCATCAATCGTGACATCATAGCCAGCTAAATGAATCATGCTATACAGCAAACTGGATCCATGTCTCTGCAGATAAAACGAATCGGTCGCGGTTAAACCATTTTGGGTTTTCAGGGTTGTGATTAAGATGTTTTGCCCATAATGCATACGTCATTGGTGCTGCCCCCATTGGGAGACCTGGATGACCTGAATTAGCTGCATTAATCGCATCAATAGAAAGCGTTCGAATCGTAATTACTGATACATTATCAATGTTTTGAGACATCATTTTTTCCCTCCAGATTATCTTAGATGTGTAGTACAGTGTCCTTGTTTTCTTGAAGCTTTTCATCAAGCCACCATTTAAAACCATTTTCCAATAGCAAGGAATCAGAAGCTGCAGGACCATATGAACCTGACTGATATTTATGGAGCGGAACTATATTTCCCTCAAATGCATTAAGAATTGGCTGTACCCATTCCCATGACAATTCAACTTCTTTCCAATGAGCAAAGAAGGTAGAATCCCCGTTAACAGCATCATAGATAAGTCTTTCATACGCTTCAGGTACTCCCAATCCTATTTGATCATTTGAAAAATTAATTCTAATAGGAGTAACCTTTCCATTTTTTAATGGGTTTTTGCTGTTTAATTGGAAGGAGATATTTTCATTAGGATTAATTTCAATAATTAATAAATTAGGATCGATTTGATTATTTTTATATGGTTGGTTTTCCTTATTTTTAAATTCGATGACAATCCGCGTTGATTTTTCCTTCATTCTTTTTCCTGTACGAATGTAAAAGGGAACTCCAGTCCATGATGGATGATCAATCCACAAACGGGCAGCGACAAATGTATCAGTCGTGGAAAAAGGATTTACTCCAGGCTCTTCTATATAACTTGGAACTTTTTGATCATTCACCTCTCCTGAAATGTATTGGCCGCGGACAATATCGTATGGGACATCTTCTTCTTTTACGGGCCGAAGTGACTCCATGACCTTCCGCTTCTCATGTCTAATTTCCGCTGCGTTAATTTTTCAGGCTTATCCATGGCTGTCATCATCAAAATTTGCAGCATATGGTTTTGAACCATATCACGGATTGCTCCAGCTTGGTCGTAATAACCCGCTCTCTTCTCAACCCCAACGGTTTCACTCGCAGTTATTTGGACATTTGCAATATGGTCTTTATTCCATACCGACTGTAATATGGGGTTTGCGAAAGCCAAGGCTTCCAGGTTCTGAACCATTGGTTTGCCTAAGTAATGGTCGATTCGGTAAATTTCCTCTTCCTCAAAAGCACGGCTGAGTTTTTTATTGAGTTCACGTGCAGATTTGAGGTCATGACCAAAAGGCTTTTCTATGATTAAACGTTTCCAGCCGGCTGCCTGACCAAGGCCGCTATTTTTTATGTTAAGGGCAATCGTGTCAAAAAATTCTGGTGCCACTGAAAGATAAAACATACGATTTTCTTCTAAATCAAGATCTTCTTCACGCTGCTTCACTAATTGAAGTAGTTGTTGATAATCTTCTTTACGGGTTACATCCAATCTACTGTAGCGGAAGTATTCTAAAAATCCCCCCATATTTGCTGCCTCATGTTCTAGGCGGCGTGAAAAGTCTAATATAGAGTCTTTCACTTTTTCTTGGAAATCTGAATGAGAAAGGTCCCCTCTACCGAGCCCAATAATAGATATGGACTGTGGTAACTTTTGATCAACATACAAGTTGTATATAGCTGGGAAAATCTTTCTCTTTGCTAAATCCCCAGTTGCTCCAAATAAGACAAAGGTCATTGATTCCATTATTAATCCCCCAAGTTCGTATTCTGATTTCTCCCATTTTCTAGCTTCGGACTTTCGTTGCAAGCTTTTTATCTTTAATAGTAATAACAATATCTGCCATTCCTACAAATAATCCGTTATCAACTACACCTGGTATGAGGTTCAGGTTTTTCTCTAACTCTCTTGGATGTGTAATTTCTTGAAAACTGCTGTCTATAATAAAATTACCGTTATCTGTTAGATAAGGGGTTCCATCCTTTTGTCTCAGTTTCGGACTGCCTCCAAGTTCCCTGATATGTTTTACTGTCATTTCGTATCCAAATGGGACCACTTCTATTGGCAATGGAAAAGTTCCTAATGTATCTACATTTTTATCAGAGTCGGCAACGACAATGAAAGTTTCAGCTGCTGTAGCGATGATTTTCTCTCTTAAAAGAGCACCGCCGCCGCCTTTAATGAGATTTAACTCAGGATCTACCTGATCTGCTCCATCAATTGCGACATCAATTTGCTCAATCTCATCTAACGAAGCAAGTGGAATACCAAGTTCTAACGCTAATTGTTTCGTATGTTCCGAAGTCGGAACTCCTTTAATGGAAAGTCCCTGCTGGACTAACTGACCGAGCTTAGTGATGGTATAAAATACAGTAGAACCTGTACCGAGTCCAACCACCATGCCGTCTTTCACATATTCTACAGCTTTTTCTCCTACTTCTTTCTTTTCATTCAAGGCTTTATCTCCCTTCATCTAAAGTTGGGATTTCTCCACTATTAATTTGTCCATTGTTTTACAACTTGTTCCCATGGCATCTGCAAGATTTGTTTTTCAGGAGTGTCCTTTCTTGCAATGATATTCGTTTGGTAATTCCTTCCCTTAAAATTAAGTTTTACAGTTACTTCAATCATAGTCTTCACTTCCTAATCATTTTATTATTTGTGAATTATTAAGGTTATTTTTATTAACCTAGGTAACTTTATGTAACCATAATATATCTTAATGTCGAATGTCGTCAAGTAAAGTATTTCAAATTAAAATAGCAAATCTCGATAAAATTCTTTAACACAGCAGAGTAAATCGGAGTGTATTAGAGATGGTTAAAGGCTGGAAGGAAAGATTTAAAAAACTACAACCTAAATAAAACGACTCCGGTACAATACCGGAGTCGTCTACTGGCTTTTAATACAGTCCTTTTTCACACATTTTCTCTCTATCTTTTATGAATGTTTTTATGCGTTCCAGTCAGACGCAAATTATACTTGTGGTTTAAAATCTCTTGATCTCCGCTTATTCCTTAAGATTCTCTTTTCCAGATAATAAGTAGGAATTATGATTGCTGCCCAAATCGCAAAATAATTAAGAAGAACGAGAAACGGGTTGCTGCTCTCTCCATGTCCATCCTTACCATGAAATTTTCCTTCACGAAAATCTCCGCCAGGCGATCCTTGAGGTGTTTTCGTTGTATCACCTATGTTCGTATTAGTTGACTGCCCACTTTGTTGCATTTGTTCCTGCTTAAATTCACCAGCATTTGAAGAAGCTGTTGAGGAAAACCATTGAATTCCACCGGCCAAAATGGCCATTGATAGTATCACTGATACAAGAACACCCTTCCTAAATTTTCCTTCTTTCGACTTAAACGCCTTTTTGCAAATACCCAATACCCATTGCCAATGTACCCCAATGTGAAGACCAACGAAAGCAAGTGTTGCATCAGCAGAGAAACCGTGGATTCCTCGAATCGAGTGATTCTCTTGAACTGCGAAACTTGGAAGAACTACTTTTGAAATTAATATACCAGTTATAATGACAGTAGCCATAGAAATTAATAGAAGTATATTGATCAGATAACTAAATCGAGTTTTTTTAGGGAGTTTGGGGTCCAATATCTTTTTGGTTGTATTTACGACCCAGCGATAGTTCAATCCAATGTGTATAAGAATAGCTACTCCTATTATCAGACCAGCGATTTCATGAAACGGTAAACCGTTTAATACTCTTGGATTCATTAGCAGCACTAACGTAATAGCCATCATCAAATCCAGTATAATTTTTGTATAATTCTTTTTCATATAATAAATACCTCCAAATTCAACATTAACCTTAACTGGTTCCCATTTTATTTGGATAACCTTAAGAAAACCTTAAGGTCTTAAGGTAGAAAACAAAGAAACAACAACGGACCCTTCTAATATAACTGTAATTAGTGAAAGTCCCCGTTAATTGAAAAGGGAGCCCCTAGGCTCCCTTTTCGAACATTAATGGATCGAATTCATCGACGCATGTTTGACGACAACGCGGCGGATGAAGAACGCCATAGCAAGACCGATTAGCGTAACGGTCAACGTGAACAAGAACACGTTCTGTGAGCCGAACGTCATCGCGTTAGCCATCTCAGACTGTTTCGTTGGCGTTGGGGAGTTGTGCAAATACTTATCCATACCGCTTGTAAGGATGATAATGGCAATCGCTGTTCCAATTGCTCCTGCGACCTGCTGAAGCGTGTTCATGACTGCCGTACCATGTGGGTAAAGCTCCGGTGGCAGCTCGTTCAGCCCGTTAGTCTGCGCCGGCATCCAAACCATTGAGATACCGACCATTAATCCGATATGCAACGAGACGATAAAAGCAATCGAAGATGCAGACGATATGTCGGAAAGAAACCATATCGATATCGCGACGACGATGAGACCTGGAATAACCAGCCACTTCGGCCCATATTTATCGAACAAACTCCCCATGCGCGGCGACAGGATACCGTTCAACGCGCTGCCCGGCAACAGCATAAGTCCAGCGGCAAACGGTGACAGGCTCATACCATTCTGAAGAAACATTGGCAGAATAATCATGCTAGACAAGATAATCATCATCGATGACAGTACCAAAAGCAGCCCCACGTTGTACATCGGGTACTTGAAGACGCGCAAGTCCATCATAGGTTCGCGCATAACTGTCTGCCGCCGCGTGAACAACACGAGTGCGACTAGCCCGATGATAATTGAAGTGACCACGACCGGGCTGGTCCAACCTTCGGTGCCTTCTCCTGCCTTGCTGAAGCCGAAGACGACGCCACCGAAGCCGAGCGTTGATAATGCAACTGATAATAGATCAATGCGAGGTTTCGTCACCTCTGTGACGTTTTCCAAATACTTCAACCCTACCAAAAGCCCTATCACCAAAAATGGCAGTGATACCCAAAATATATAATGCCATGATAAGTATTCAATTAGGAGACCAGCTACAGTCGGGCCGGTCGCCGGAGCGAACATGATGACAAGTCCGACAAACCCCATCGCCGCCCCACGTTTCTCAGGTGGATACACGACGAGGATCGTATTGAACATGAGCGGAATCAACAGGCCCATTCCCACCGCCTGTAAAACACGAGCAACCATAAGGATTTCGAAATTGAATGCGAGCGCCGCAATTAAAGTGCCGACAATCAAGCTCGTAAGAGAACCAATAAACAATTGCCTTGTCGTAAACCATTGTAGCAGTAACCCAGTCATCGGCATCAGAATGCCGAGTGTAAGTAAGAACCCTGTTGTCAACCACTGTGCGGTTGCAGCTGAAATTTGGAACACATCCATTAAATTACTAATCGCTATGTTGAGCGCCGTCTCGCTGAACATGCCAACGAAACCGCAGATAAGCAGCGACGCCATAATAGCTCGCGTATTGTATTGTTTCATTATCGACTCCACTTCCCTCTACTAAAAATGTACACCTAATTCTTTATAAAGATTATTTTCGATTTTAACATATCCTTAATAAAACTGATTTATCTCCCTCCGTCTTCGGGTTTGTTCACTCCCACGTATCGATGCTGACTTTCGATGTGAGTCTAATATTTTACCATACTTCTCTCCTGGAGCTTCAACATAAAATCTTATTGAACAGATAAAAATTATCAATTATGGTATGATTGTATAAGTTAATTATTTAAGGAGTGAAATCATGAGTGTACATAAAGATTTAATTAAACACGCGGCAAATCAACATGAAACCTATCAAAAATTCTTAGAGCTCGATCAACAACGCGAACAATATATCGAAGAAGCGATTGAGTTATGTAAGCAAGGTAAACCTTTTTCAACCGATAAAATCAATGCAGTCACCAATATTATTAATAAAATCAACCTGCGCTTTATTCCAACGAGGCAAACCGTTACGGGTGAAATGGTCCAGGAATTCGTGAAAAAAAACTAATAATAAATAAAGAACGGACAGAATCGTTAGATCCTGTCCGTCTTTGTTATATAGATGGTTACTTTTTAAAAATAGTCGCGATGACTTGATCATAGGTCATTTCTGTATCGACTGTGAATGTACCCGGACGCAAATTTTTCTCGACACCTTTTTTCTCTACATCTCTTGAGAATTTAAAATCATCAGGTACGATTTTTGCTTTTTCAAGCATTCTACCGACATCGATGCTGGTCATCCCTTGTGTTACTGAAATAACTGCTCGATAGACGATCTTTTTAGAATTATTATTGGCTGAAGCCGCTGAAGCCGCTTTTTTAGTTGCTTCTATTGTCTTATCATAGTCTGCCTTCGGTTGAACAATATACCCAGCTGTTAAAAGCTTATCTTTCATCTCTGCTTCAGTTGGTTGAACGACTGTTTTCTGCACGCTTTTGGTCGGTTTGGGAGCTGCTTTTGTGACTGCAGGATCTTCAGTGAAGTAAACAGCACCACAAATGGTCGAAGCTAGAAGAATTCCGGCCGCAAAGCTGCTCACTACATTAAATTTCATTTGCTAATTTGCTCCTTTCATCCTTTGCTGCTAGATAAGGTGCAAGGAATTGGTTAATTTCACTCTCTGAAACTTGTTTTTTCTGAGCAATGGATTCAATCGAATATTTGCGTTTATATAAATCTAGTATTTCACGCTTAAATATCATTTCTTCTGGAGTCAGTTGAACGCCTGCTTCCTTTGTGACCACTTCTAAATCAAGTTCCAAATTGCGAATTTGATCGTGCACGTTATTGATATCCTTCATTACAGCCACATGAACCATATCAATTTCCTTATGTTTTTGTTTTTCTAAGTTGCGATTCGATATAATTGAAACGATTAGCAACACAGCTGATATCGCAATCAACAGAATTATAGTCCATTCCATCATATTAGTTTCCTCCTTTTTTACATAGCAATCCACAATTCCCTATTATACATCCTAAATATAAATATTTCGATTAAAAGCGACTAAATAAGACACAAGTCGGATGGATTTGACAAATCGAACCACCTTTTCTATAAAATTACTACACGAAAAAAAGCAATGCAGGTACGAATGCATTACTTTTTCCGTGGTTTTATATTGATTCTCACAGTTCAAACTCCCATTCATCCTTTAGAATTAAATAAAGGACAAGAAGGGTGTTTTCGAGATCAGAAGTTTTTTCCCCTGCCGGATCCAGTCCGATTTTCGGAAATAACAGTAAGGCGATTTGTTCCGTTAGTTGTTTTCTTTCAACTAATGGGATTTGCTGAAAACGGCTGGCATATGTACTGACGAGCTTCCAATCCTTTATTCCCAATGATTTTAGCGTCCATTCATCAATAGTGAGATCTTCCTTGGTAAGCCCTCTGTTGTTGATTTCTTCTTCGAGAGGTGATTGTTTCTTATTCCGTTTTACCTTGCGCTCATGAACGACAATCGTCCCAGCGACAAGATCGCCGAGCCGTTTATGTTTAGAATGGAAAAAGATCATAATAATACCTAGAAAATAAGCTGTCGGCAAGGAATCAATGATTCGGATCAGATTCCGGATAAAGCTGGAAAGCAACGTGATGCTATGACCGTTTTCCTGAATGACCCGGATTCCCATTAACTTCTTCCCAAGCGTTCTCCCCCCCGAGAAAAACTCAAACGCAAAAAAGTAGCCCCAATTAACGAGAAACAACATGATAATCGTTATTGCAATAGGCAGTGAATTCCCGATCAAAACAAATTCCATTTTTGACATCCCGTCCAGGATGAAAAAAAGGACAATCAAGGACAAAATGTTAAAAGCCATTAATAATAACTGGTCAATGATAAAGGCTGCAGACCTGCTTCCTAAACCAGCGATTTGAAACTGAATCGACACGAATTCGGGTGTTTTTATATCTACATGATCTTCATTCATAAGCTTCCCCCTGTCACATGGTTGATTATTTCTATTTCTATTTTTCTACAATATTCCTATAATAAGGAGAATAAAGACAAAATTAATACATAGGCCCATTAAAGTAGGTGTCAGGATGAATGTAAAACAATTTGTAAAAATACATCGTGAAGAATGGAAACAGCTCGAACAGTTAATCACAACGATAAGCAAGCACAGAAATAATATAACTGGTGACCGAATCACTCAATACCATCGTCTCTATCAAAAGGCGGCCCAACATCTTTCCTACAGTCAAACTTATTTTCCTAATGATGAAGTCACCCAATATTTGAACGGACTTGTAGCTAAATCACATAATCTATTGTATAAAGACCAGGTATCAAGCTTCAAACAAATCCGTCATTTTTTTAGTGAAAAATTTATTGGGCTCTTATTAGAGCAATGGAAATTTGTCATGTTTGCAATGATCTTATTTATGATTGGTGCTTTGGGGAGCTTTCTTTCAGTCATGAATGACCCTCTGCATATCTATTCCATACTCCCAGCGGAAATCGCTAAAGGTGTGGACCCGGAACAACTTGGGAAGGGCCATGATGCGGTGGACTCATCCCTCATGTCGGCAAGCATTATGACAAATAATATCAAGGTCGCGATCTTTGCTTTTGCCGGTGGTATTACATTTGGGCTTGTGACCGTTTATTTGATGGTCTACAATGGCATCATCATTGGTGCGCTCGCTGCCCTATTCTGGCATCACAGTAAATCGTATGACTTTTGGGCATTTATTGTTCCCCATGGGATGATTGAGCTTACAGCCATATTTATTGCTGGAGGAGCTGGTCTTTTAATGGGCTATAAGCTGTTTGTCCCAGGGCAATATTCAAGGAGTTTTCAATTAAAGCAGCAGGCGATGCGCTCTGTTCAACTTCTGCTTGGAACGATTCCTTTGTTTGTTATTGCTGGCATCATTGAAGGGTTTATCACACCAGCAGATATTTCATTAGAAGCAAAGTATATTATTGCTTTCTTAACGGTAATCGGGTTGCTTCTTTATATTGTGATTGGAAAGCTAAAACTTACAAAGGTTATAAAAGATTCTGATTGATAATGTCAATATAATGCGAAACAGCTGTAATCGCCAACTTTTCCTCACGGGCCTCAATCATTTGGAGGCCTTGTTTTTCCCATTTGATTTTTTCTCTTTTCTTAACAAGAATTTGCTGCTGTGCAATACTTTTTCGCATCGCTGCTTGGACCGTATTCGGCTCCTCTTTGACTCTTCTTAAAAGTGTCTGATCCTCAATTCCAATCATTAAAAATAAATGCCGTTGTCTTAGACGTCTTAATAGCATAAGTTCACTTTCCTCATGAAGAAAGGTGCGGACATCACTAAATAATAGGAGCAGACCTCGTTTCTTTTGAACCATTTCTAAATATTGCAGGATGGCAGCATAATTAGACTCAGCTGCATCCACTTTTAATGAATAGATTGCTTGAAGGATGGTCTGTAGATGGGCTATCCCTTTGGCAGGGGGCACAAAGACTTTTATGTCCTTTGAAAAGGCAAGTACCGACACATAATCTCCCTTTTGGAGTGCTGCTGCTGTAACGGTTAATGCAGCTTCTAATGCTTTTTCTAAGCGATTCCCCTTCGATAATTCTGCCCCCATCATTCTTCCGCAATCCATTAAGATCGTAATATACTTTCCATGCTCCGGTTCATATTCATTCGTCATCACTTCACGAAGCTTCGCTGTTTGGCGCCAGTTGATTTTACGCGGATCATCCCCGACGACATAATTTCTAATCTTGGAAAATTCGCCAACTCCACTTCGCTGTCTCCGAATCTTTAACCCTTCGTAAACCAAATACTTCTGTGCATTTTCTAAATACTGTTTGGTCTCGGTTAAATCAGGAATGACTTTCACAGAATCCGCTAATTCAACGGTCACTTGCTTTTCCCACAAACCCAGCAAACTCGCATATCGAAAATAAAGCTTCTTGATTTCATATTTTCCCCGCATCAACGCACTCGTACTATATGAAATCTCGACCGTTGATTCCTTAGATATTGATCCAATGATAGGAAACGGTCTTTCAAAGGTCTGCGGCAAACCATCGACCATGCGGTATGAAAACGGATAAGGAGAGTCATTCTGAACCTCAATCTTTACTGTATATGAAATTCCTCTTTCAAACTCTTCCGCCATCAATCGTTGAAAGAAGAGTTGCTTCTTTTTTGGAGAAAAAAACAAATCCACTAGACTGATGAAAAGTACAATGATATTTGCAGAAATAACGAAACCCCAAGGAATTTCCCAGATCGTACCGAGACCTAAACCTAATGATAGGATTAGGAAAACTAGCAGTAATCGTTTAGTTGGTAAAATCCCTCTATCTTGGAACAGGAACCGAGCCCACCAGCTCTTCAATGATTTGGTCAACGGTTGCTCCCTCCAATTCTACATGCGGGGATAACTGAATGCGATGGCGCAGGGCCGGTTTGGCGACTATTTTGATATCGTCTGGCGTCACATAATCCCGTCCTGAAAGGTAGGCCCATGCTTGCGCTGCTTTTCCTATCGATATTCCGGCTCGGGTACTGGCACCAAATCGGATGGCATCTGCATCACGCGTTTTTCTGACAACTTTCATTATGTAATCTAATACATTCTCACTAACAGTAACTTTTTCGATTTCTTTTCTAATCCTTAAAAAATCTTCCATTTCTAAGATGGTTGAAACAACCTTTTCGTCAAAGCTGTTTTCAATTACTTGTTTTAAGACATTTTTCTCGTCCTCATAGCTTGGAAATTCAATTCTCAGTTTAAAAAGGAATCGATCCTGCTGTGCTTCTGGGAGCGGGTAGGTGCCTTCAAATTCAATCGGATTTTGAGTGGCGACCACAAAAAACACCTCGGGTAACGCATACGTTTCACCTTGGATCGTCACCTGTTTTTCTTCCATTGCTTCTAAAAGGGCAGCCTGGGTCTTTGCGGGTGTCCGATTTATTTCATCAGCTAAAAGGATATTTGTAAAAATTGGTCCCTTTAACGTTTGAAAAGTGTTTTCCTTCATATTGTAAATCGTGCTTCCGGTAATATCACTTGGCAATAAGTCAGGTGTAAACTGGATCCGGTTAAAGGTACCTCCTAAAAGATTCGCTAGAGTACGTACCATTTGAGTTTTTCCGGTGCCAGGCACTCCTTCTAGAAGGACATGCCCTCCTGCTAAAATAGCGGATAAAAGGAGTCTTAAATTTAGACTCTGACCTAAAATCCTCTCCTCATATTTTTCCAAAAAGGATGTTAATTCTGTTTTCATTCTTCAACCTCTCTCCTTAATAGCTCAAGCTTTTTCGACCATAATAAGTATTCCTGTTTTGTGATTTTTTCTTTTTCGAGGATGTTTACTAACCCTAAAAGAAAAGGTCTAATCTCATTTGCAGGCACTTTAGTCCATTTTCTTTCAAAATAACTCGATAAATCCTTCCATTCCCGATTATATGGAATTTGCCATCGTTCCTGGAGAAGCAGTTTGACATAGTCTGCTTGGATGATTATTGAATCACGATAGCGTTTGCCGCGGAGAAACCAGGCAGCAACTGCTTGAATTCCCTCATCACTATAACGAACCGACTCTTCCCTTGGGACGAAAATAGGTCCGAAACGCTTCCCCTTTGACCATAACCAGAGAATCATCAATAGTCCCCCTTGCAAAACAAGGAGTAAAAACCACATCGGGTACACATTCAAAAAAGTAGACGCATTTTCTCCACCATGAATGTATTCATCAAACAGAATCGTGTCCGTGGACCCTTCATTGATCAGATAGAGAAGAAGTCGTAAATGGTCTTTTTTTAATAGATCCCCATTTGTCATCCACCTAGGGGTTATCGCCACAATTAAATGACCATTTCCATATGATTGTTTAACCGCAATGGGACCAGCCTCATCATATAGTAATACTTCATCTTCCTTCTTGGTCTGCAAACGGATGACTGAATCGATTTGAGCACGATAAGAAGTATGACCTTGAGTGTAAACCTTCATTGTTTCTTGTGTGTCAACTGATACTGCTTTTACGTCAAACATCCCTTGTGGATCGTTTTGTAATAACAAGATGGTGTTTCCAGCCTTCATAAAATTGATATAAGCGTTCATTTCTTCCTTTTCAGGAATAAAAGCTGGTTCAGCCATAACTAGTAATTGGTGGTCAGCAGTTGCTTTTAGTAAATCTGGTGAATGACTCCAGATTTCCCCTGCATTATCTTTTTTTACATATGTATAAAATGCCTTCACACCAGTCGGCGAAGGTGAATCAGTAACATATGCTGGGAAAACTTGCGGTTTAGGCGAATAACTAAAATAGCTGAAGACTAGAAATAAACTGAGCAGGAGCACCAGCCCGATCCATGTGCGTATTTTGGAAAGAGATTTCATAAAATATTCTCCTCCCCTGTATCGCCCAGTACTTTTCTTGCTTCATAATGAAACTGGGAGTATTCTTCTTTCTGTACGTTGCGTTCCCCATAGGTCACTTCCTCAAAGAAGTGTGCAAGCTTAAAAAAGAGTTCTGCCTTTTCTGAATCTACTTTCCTTAGTTCATCGTAATATTCCCAATTCGTTTTCCAAATTCTAGCCTCCAGCAATGACTTTTCATGAAAGTAAAGAAGCAGTGCTAAAAACAAATGGCGGGTGGAAAGTGTATATGCTCCTAACGCCTCTTGTATTTCTGCCTCTTCCAGATGTTTTTGATACGTCCAATTCATTTCCTTCATCGATTGAAGCGGCTTTTGTTTGCGAAGGAGCCGAGTTCGGCGAGTATGACGGATGAGAAAAAAAGTAGATAAAGCTAACAGGATGATGATAACCACAATGATTGAAATAAGAATCGGACCGGAAGCTCCGCTTGCTAAATCGATGGCAGGAAACAATTTTTCTAGCTGTGCTGCGATCCATTCTTTGACTTGATCCCACCATGTTGCAATGAAACCCTTTGATTCGTAATAAACTGTATATTCTTTTGTTTTTAATATTTCTTCAAGGTCATCGCGTGCCTTGTTTGCATCTAACATAATCATCACCTAACATAATAGGTTTTTTATTGAACAGTCTTATAGTCTTCTAGCATCTCTTTGATATCATCCGCATCGTGTCTTGTTTTTAAATCAAGATACATAACCCCATAGCCCACGGAGAAAATCATTGTCGTAACTAAAGTGACAAGGTTTGAAATTAAGGTTAACAACACGCTATTACCTAAAACCATTCCAAACGTTACTTGGACACCAAAGCTGATACTTGAAATAATAAAATAAAACACGATATAGAGACCCATCAACACCCATGTACGCTTCCTTGACAATCTCCAGCTTCTTCCAAAACCAGGTGAATCCTTATCCAGTACGACAGAGCCAAAATAAAAGCTCCAGCGGGTTAATAATAGTCCAATTCCAAGAGCAAACCCCAGAAATAGGACAACTCCTAGAAGGATCCCTAAAACCGGATTCACTGTCGTCGCAACCACACCACCGGTGACTCCGACGATCGCGAGTGGAATAATGATAATCCCCATAGTAATAAGAAAGAATAAGATACTGCTGCCAATCATGGGCCAAAATCTTGAAAAGGCTTTTTTAATTACGGAACCAACGGTATATGCTTCATTTTTTCGAACATGATTGATAGTAAATAGGATCGCTGCCTCCGCAACAGGTGCCAAAATGGCACTAATCAAGCCAACTACGATTAATCCGATGTCTGCGCTCAAACTGCTGGAATCGAAGGTCCCTGATTCTTCAAAGCTCGTAAATATTTGCTCAAACCAAGCACCATCGCTGCCAACCTCTCGAAAAAAACTGGTTCCAGCCATGAGTTGGAGTATCGCTTGAAGCAAGTAAACCGGTCCCATGAAAATCAATAAAATCATAAACAAGTCCTTAAAGCGATTTTTAGTTAAATGAAAAGTATGATCGAGTATTTCTCCAAAACCTTTTGGGCTAGAAAACTTTTTATCCACTGGTAATATCCTCCTAGAATAATTATCAATAAGAATTATTTTAACATTATTCAGATATATTTAGTGTGAAAAGTTGTCAAAGAACGTAAATTATGGACTGCTTCCAAAGTAATTTACGTGGGCGATCTGTTTTTCGAATAATATTGTAATTTTTGTCAAAGAATAAATAATGGTTTTGCATTTTACATATTAGTAAATGTAAGAAAAAGAGGGACAGAAAGCTGAGGTATAAAACATGCTATGGAAATGGAAACAAAAGCAGCAAGTAATGAATTATAACGCTGAAGGATATTATATCGTTGATCAAAAATTAAACACCCAGCGGAATCCTACATTAGTTTCTGTCATTACCCCCGTTTATAATGCTGAAAAATATCTGAGAAAAACGATTAACTCTGTCCTAAATCAAACCCTTCGCATGGAAAATTTCGAATATATATTAATCGATGATGGTTCTACCGATTCCTCAAGAGATATTTTATTAGAATACTCTTCAAAATTTGATAACATCATTGTCGTTTTTCTTAAAAGAAATACTGGTACACCTGGCCGTCCGCGTAATATCGGTATTCAATTGGCTAGCTCCAAATATATGACTTTTTTGGATGCCGATGATTGGCTTGAACCCAATGGACTCGAAGTATTATCGACCATTTTAGAGGAAACAAGTGATGATTATGCAGTTGGGAAAACCATTCAGATTCAAGCAAAAGGTAAGACAGTTATTATCGGAGAGCATGAATCATGTAAAGAAAGAAGAAGTGAATCACCATTTTCGATTCCACATATCTTTCATCATTTAGGACCCAGGGCACGAATGATAAAAACGAGTGTAATAAAAGACAATCAGATTTTTTTTCCTGAAATGAAATTTGCTGAAGATAAACAATTTTTCATTGACGTTTTAACGCATTGTCAGTCAATTTCCACGACGCAACATCCAATTTATTATTTGAATCGAATCGATAATCAAAACACTCGTTTGTCAAATCAGACCAACATTATCCAAAAGACAAATTGTAATCTTAAAGTGATTAACCATATTATCAACAAGAATTTAGAAATAGAAAAAAAGAAGATGGTTTTAAATCGATTATATGAATTTGATTCAATTACGAGATTTTTCACTACACCTCATTTTCAAAAAACAAGGCTTAAGCGCGTCTATTACTATAAGTTTAATCAAGTGTTAAAAACAACGAAAAAGTTAAATTATGAGTTTTCAGGGGAATTCTTTCAACCAATGAACAAAGTCGTATATAACTTGTACACTGATCGAAAATATAAGCAACTTGAGAACCTTTTTGCATGGGATAAGAATGAAAAAATAAAGGATGTTATCATTAAAGATAATCTTCCCTATGTTGTTGTCCCCTTTCTAGAAGAACCATACAAATATATAAGAATTCCAATGCATTCGACTTTTGAAGAAGAATATGTTGATAAGAATAAATATTATCTCAAATTTAAGATATTTGGTGATCATCTGGATTCACTCACACATGGACTAATTCGTGATACAAACAATGGTCTGCTTGAATCTTCCCTGCCTGTGAACATTGATAAGAGTGGGAATGGGATATTAGAATTGGATTTAGAGCTACTAAACCATTATCCGTCATCAAATTATGCTATCTTTCTACGTTTCAATGATTATTTAAAAATTAACATCAGAAAACAGATCCAAAGTAAGAACCAATATCAATATAAGAATCGTGATTTTACTTTTTACAATACCACCTACTCGAACGTTGGCTTAAAAATATCTTCCATAAAATAAAGTGACAGTGGTTACTGTCCCTTTAAACTTTATTATTAAGCACTAGAAAAAGACCCATGTTGTCTCCATTAGGAAGAACATGGGTTTTTTTGGAGTAGTTATTTTTACAATCGCGAGAATTCTTCTACTAATTCTCCGAACCGTTTCATTGAATTTTCAATTGGATATGGAGTAGTTAGGTCGACGCCGGTCTTTTTTAACAGTTCAAGCGGGTAATCCGAACTACCGCTCTTTAAGAATTCCAAATAGGAAGTTAGCGTTTCTTGGTCGCCTTCAAGAATCTTAGTCGCCAAATGAATCGCAGATGCAAATCCTGTGGCATACTTGTAAACATAAAATGGGCGGTAGAAATGAGGGATTCTTGACCATCCAAATTTTACTTCCTCATCAAAGACAACCTCATCCCCGTTGTATTCGCGGAATAGTGTCTCATAGGTTTGATTAAATACTTCCACATTTAAAGGCAGCCCCTTTTCAGCCATTTCATGGGTCTTCATCTCAAACTCGGCAAACATGACTTGTGTGAAAAATGTCCCCTTAAATTGATCGATAAAATGATTAACTAAATGTTTTCGAACATCAGGATCTTTCTCATTGTTAAGTAAATAGTTAATTAGCAGAACTTCATTGACGGTTGATGCCACTTCGGCCACAAAGATGCTGTAACGAGCTGTAATCTGTGGCTGGTACTGCGAACTCAGCCGGCTGTGGACACCATGCCCGCATTCATGTACCAATGTGAATAAACTGTCCAAATCATCCTGATGATTTAAAAGGATATAGGGATGGACCCCATAGACACCAAGATTGTAGGCACCTGACCGCTTCCCGGGTGTTTCTCTGACATCTAGATAACAAGCGTTTTTAAACTCCTTCAGGATATTGATGTAATCCTCTCCGAGTGGAGCTAAAGCCTTACACATCGTGTCATAGGCTTCATCATATGAAATCACCTGTTTGACTCCACTGATAAGCGGGACACTCATATCATATTGACGTAGTTCATCTAGCTCCAACTTTTCCTTGCGGATGCGTGAATATTGATGGAGCGGACCGATATTTTGTTTGGTTGTTTTGATTAGATTCTTATAGACCTCTTTGGGTACCTTATCCCCAAATAATGCCTTTTCTAATGCAGAAGGATATTGACGGATTTTAGCAGTTGTCACATTATTTTTAATGGCGGCGGATAGGGTGGCGGCAATCGAATTTTTCAATTGCAAGTATGGTTGATAATACGCCTTATAGGCCTCTCTTCGCTTTTCACGATCTTTTTCTTCGATTAATTTTGAATACATGCCCCTTGTTAATTCCACCCGTTCCCCGTTATCACTGGTTACTTCCCCAAACTTAATATCAGCGTTATTCATCATTCCAAAGATATTTCCTGGGGCCGAGAGTGCTTCACCTAGTTGTGAGAGAACTGCTTCCTGTTCCTTGGTTAATACATGCTGCTTGTATCGAAACGACTCCCATAAATCCTCTGCAAAGTATTCTAGCTCCTTTTCTGCTGATATGTATGCTTTTAATGTTTCTTCATCTAGGCTTAATAAATAAGGCATAAAGAAAGAGGTAGCAGCACTAACCTTAACACTCAGTTGTTTTGCTCTGTCCAAGTGGGACTGTGCCTGGGTATCCCTTGTATTTTCATCTACACTCAACATGGCATAGGCATAAACTTTGTTGAATAGAAAAGATAACTCTTCTCTTTGCTTAAGATATTGGTAAAGTGAGTGTCCGTCTTGAATCGTTCCATCATAATGTTTTAGGTTAGCTGCCATCTTTTCAATTAGCAGATAATCTTCCTCCCATTTCTTGATATCCGAATAGATATCAGTTAAGTTCCACTTTTCATGTGCTGGGACTTCTTTTCGATTGGTATAGGTTACCATTTGTCCAATCCGCTCCTCTCAATGTAAAAAATTACAATCAGCTTATACTCTCTATCATAATAAATCTATTCTTAAATTCCTATTCGCAAACCTTAAAAAAGAAGAACAAAAAAAGCAGGCCATTATTTTTGACCTACTTCTTAAATAATACTTATAGGGTTAATTCTTTCTCAATCACCGCTAATCTTTCTTTTACCTCATCTTCGCTTAAACCGTGCTGTGCAACATAACGGTTGCGTGGATGAACCCGGCACTCATGCGAACAGCTTCGTAAGTGTTTGTGCTCGTTTTCTTCAGAGCAAAGGATTTTTCGATTACATGCTGGGTTGGCACAATTTACATAGCGCTCGCAAGGCTCACCAGTGTAATAATCCTTCCCAACAATTACATGCTCTTTTTGGTTAACAGGAACACTTATTCGCTCATCAAAGACATAGAGCTGACCATCCCATAAATCCCCTTTAACTTCTGGGTCTTTTCCGTAGGTAACAATTCCGCCCTCCAGTTGCGATACATCCTCAAAGCCTTCTTTCAATAACCAGCCTGAGAATTTTTCACAACGAATGCCACCCGTACAATAGGTAAGAATCTTTTTGCCTTCAAACTCCTGCTTATTTTCTCTTATCCATTGTGGGAGGTCACGGAAGTTAAGTATATCCGGTCTTACAGCCCCTCTAAAATGACCTAAATCATATTCATAATCATTTCGGGCATCAATGACAACGGTATCTTCCTTTTGCATTTCCGCAAAGAATTCTTTTGGTTTCAAATGCTTACCGGTTTGCAAATTGGGGTTCACGTCATCTTCCAAACGGAAAGTAACAAGCTCTGGTCTAAACCGTACCTTCATTTTTTTGAAAGCATGCTCGGACACTTCATCAATTTTAAAAATAGTTCCTGCAAAAAGTGGATGCTCATCCATATATTTCATGTAAGCGTCAGTTTGATCAATAGTGCCTGACACCGTTCCATTAATCCCTTCCGCCGCAATGATAATTCGACCTTTGAGACCTAGTTCATTACAGTAGTTAAGATGTTCCTGGGTCACTTCTTCAGGATTCTCTATTGAGACATATTTATAATACAATAACACTCTATAGTCTTGATTCATGGTTACCACCTTATAATTTTATATATATAAAATACTTAGTTTTCAACATTAACCTTATAATTATAGCAAAAACCAACAAATAAATTCAAATTATTTCACTTTCCGAAGGCTACTGCACCTACATAGGTTGATATTACCAACCTTTCTTCCTCGCTTTTCTGTTACAATTTTTTATGTAAGAAATAATAAGGAGGAACACCATCTATGAATAAACGTCATCTCCTCCTTGGTCTGGTAATTGCGGTGACCTTCATTGGAGGAATACTAACTGGAGTCATTTACACTAAAAATAGTGAAAAGCAAGATCGTCCCAATACGCTAATATTAGAAGATGCACCTAAATCGGCCATTAAGCCAAATTCAAAAGAACTCCCTAAATTGAAAAAGGCATCATCAAAGGTGCTGATCGGCTATGTTCAGGATTTTCGTGATCCAAACATGGTTGATTATTCCAAATTCACACATGTCATTTTCTCCTTTTTTCATCCTACTAAGGATGGAGGAATTTTATATAATGGTGATTCAGCTTTAAAAAACCTTAGAGCTGTTGTTAAAAATGCAAAAAAGCATGACACGAAAGTGATGCTGGCGATTGGTGGATGGTACCACATCAAGGGCGGAGAATCCTATAATTATTTTAAACCGGCGATCTCTGATCCTAAATCTAGAGCAAAGCTAGTTAAAGAGCTTACTAATATCGCAGTCCGTGAAAAGCTGGATGGGATTGATATCGATTTTGAACATCCTCGTTCAACAGAGGATGCACAAAATCTCTCTGCATTTGCGAAAGAGTTAAGTGCCCAGCTTCATCCAAAAAAGAAAGAGCTATCTATTGCTGTTTATTCAAAGATTAATGCGGAGACGTTAACGGAAGTAGCTGCTATTCAGTATGATCCATCTATGTTCAAAACGGTAGACCATGTTAATATTATGGCGTATGATGGTCAGTATGACGGCAGTTACAATGCCGCAAATTTATCGCCCTATCCATATACAGAGAAAATCGTAAACTATTGGACAAAGCTATTTGAAACTCAGAAACTTTCAAAGGAAAAATTAGTATTGGGCGTCCCGTCTTACGCCCAACCGGAAGATCCTAAAATCAAACAAGTATCCTTTGCAGCAATAATTAATAATAATCCTGCCAATGCTGGAAGGGACACTGTTCAAATGAATGGTACGACCTATCATTATAATGGCGGTGTTACGATGATAAAAAAAACACGTCTGGCCCTCGATCACGGCTTTGGCGGCATGATGATGTGGGAAATTGGTCATGATGCACAAGGGTCACATAGTCTGACAGGGACAATTTTTACAGAATTAAAGAATTCAAGTAAAGAACCAGTAAAATACTATACAGCAAAAGGTTACTAATATAATTATAAAAGGCTGTTCTCTCGATTTTTGGAGGGAACAGCCTTTTAACATGAAAGGTGAGCTTCATTTGCAATCGTTTATAGAAGTGGAGCCTGTCGACATTAACCAATAACTTCAATTGGCTACTTTTTCTTCATTTTTTTCACAGTTTCGGTCGCCAATAAGCCCTATTGGCTACTTTTTCTTCACTTTTTTTCACAGTTTCGGTCGCCAATAAGCCCTATTGGCTACTTTTTCTTCACTTTTTTCACAGTTTCGGTCGCCAATAAGCCCTATTGGCTACTTTTTCTTCACTTTTTTCACAGTTTCGGTCGCCAATAAGCCCTATTGGCTACTATTCCTTCACTTTTTTCACAGTTTCGGTCTCCAATAAGCCCTATTGGCTACTTTTTCTTCACTTTTTTTCACAGTTTCGGTCGCCAATAAGCCCTATTGGCTACTTTTTCTTCACTTTTTTCACAGTTTCGGTCGCCAATAAGCCCTATTGGCTACTTTTTCTTCACTTTTTTCACAGTTTCGGTCGCCAATAAGCCCTATTGGCTACTACCTTCACTTTTTTCATAGTTTTGGTCTCCAATAACCCCTATACCCTCGATTGTTACCTCCCCCTTCTTCATCTATTGCATTCACAACCAAATGATGAGTTTTTTACTATTCTAATTCCAACTCTTCTCTATACGTATAAATGCTTTCTAATTCCTGTTTGATCTGAACTGTGATCTTTTCGGATTTCTGGGTCTGTAAATTAAAATTCACATAGTTTGCAGTTCCCTTTGCACATAACCGAATTTCCTGGGAATCTATTCGTACAGTTCTAAACTCGAATTTACTATTCTTTTCATACATGTTTTAATTTCTACATTTTTTCCAAAATAAATCTGGTCCACATAATCTACATTCATGTTAAGGATAATCAACAACTAGGTGCCTGACACCCATTTTGACACGAAATTGTAATAAATATTGGTATTTGTCGGAGATTTTTCCAAACTTTTTGAAGGAGATTGTCGAAAAAGAGAGAATCAAGTTAGGGAGGATAAATAAAGGAGGAAATAGATATGAAGAAATTGCTAACCGTTTTATGTGGAGTCATTATTGCATTATCGTTGTTTGTGACTACTGGGAATACGGCAAAAGCTGCAGGTCCAGATGATGATTGCACCTGTCATAATCTTTTACCACTTCAGGGTGCAGAAAGAAATAAGATTGTTGCAAATTTAATTAGCAGTGACGTGTTCAAGGAAGCGAAAAAAGATCTTCAAAAGGACGGATATAAATGGAATGGTGCAAATTCTATCGAAGTATATCAATTTGAGGGCGTTACCGCGGTTGGAGTACTTTTTACAAATAAAGAAGGAATTATAGAAAGACATGCTTTTGTAAATGGTTATTACGTTGGACCTGCACCCGATATGGAATAATAAAAAAAATTCCTAACCAATTAGGTTGGGAATTTATTAGTTTTACATTCGATCAATTTAGGGAGGAGCTATTTCCCCTATTTATCCCCAAACTGCCAAACACTATGACTGAGGTTTCCATATCGAAAACTGCGATGCAGCAAAGTAGCTTTTTGACTATCGTCGGCCGCTCCCATCGCATAGAAAATCGGAATGAAGTGTTCATTGCCAAAGCGAGGTACTGCATATTCAGCATTTGGAGCAAGTGAATCAAACTTAAATAAGGAATCCAAATCCCAATTATTCAGATGAGTTGCCAACCAATCATCAAATTCAAGTGCCCATTGATCGACTTCGTTTTCTGCCCATTTCACTGCTCTGAGATTATGCACGGTTCCTCCACTCGCAATAATTAAAATATCATTGGCTCTTAATGCAGACAAACTCTTCCCGATTTTATATTGTTCTTCTGGTTTAAGATTCGGATTAACAGACATTGAGATGACCGGAATATCGGCATTTGGATAAAGTAGACGAAGAACCACCCATGCTCCATGGTCAAGTCCGCGTTTCGTTTCAACTTCGAATGGTACACCGTTTTCTGTAAACAAATCTTTAATTTCTTGAGAAATCTGCTGATTACCCTGAGCTGGATATTTGATCCGGTATAATTCCGGGTCGAATCCACCGAAATCATAAATGGTGTCATACGTATCTACTTGACTTACTTTTTGCATAGATGATTCCCAATGGGCCGAAAACAAGATTATCGCCTTTGGGTTGGGCAGTGTTTGCCCAAGATGACTTAAAAACTGCGTATATTCATTATTCTCAATCGCTAATAGCGGTGCTCCATGAGCAATAAAAAAAGATGGCAACATATTGCTTCCCCCTATTTAGTTATTATAACTTTTCGAAATAGATGTAGTTTCCTTTTGACTTTTGAAAATAAGTTGATCCAACGCAAACATTTTACTTCCATTAATCGCAATAAACACAGCCATTGCCAATAAAGCTAAATCTAATTCATAACCAGCCATTTGTCCATTCCCTAAAAAGCCTATAGCTAGTTTCACTTTGATTGTTGCACCAATCATTAACAATGCCAATAAAGCTGAAACGATTCTACTGCCTAAACCTAAAATTAATGCAGCCCCACCGATCATTTCTACTGAAGCAACAACATATGCTAAGGCTCCTGGTAACCCGATACTGTCAAACCAGCCAACGATATTTTCAATTCCACCTTGGAATTTAACTAACCCATGAACAAAGAACGTAATTCCTAACATAACTCTTAAAATTAATGTACTAGCTTCAAATTTATTTAACATTTTTCATTTCCCCTTAGTTGTTTTTTATGATTCTACTTTTTCCAATAACCAGTTCATAAAATCCTTATGATTTTCCAATGAAACTGAATGTCCTTCTTGATAAGTTTTAAAGGTGACATCTGCCCCCAACTCATGAAAATACTCATTATTTGCCAAACCCCATTCGAATGGAAGGACCTGATCCATTTCGCCATGGGAAATAAATAACGATAGTTTATCGACTGGCTTTATGTTGTATTCTTCTTTTACAAAAGCAGGAATGTAGCCACTTAAAGCAACAATGCCCTTAATTCGATTTCCTAGTGTTAATCCAAGGGTCATCGATAGGATCGCTCCCTGACTGAAACCAAGTAAGAACAATTTACTCTCTTCGATAGGGTATTCGCTGCATGCATAATCAATAAAGGTAGTAAGTTTACTGATTCCGTCATCGAACACTTCTCGATGTGGTTTTCCATATCCTTGAATCGTAAAATACGCAAATCCTGGTGGTTGTGGAAGATGCCCGCGAACACTGAAAATGTAAAAGCGATCTTCTAGTCCATTAATTAAAGACAGCATATTCTGCTCATTACTGCCGATTCCGTGCATTAGAAATAATGCAGGATATGTTTTACCTGGTTCCGTTTGTGTTGGTCGACGAAGTTCATAAATCATCGGTGAATTCAATTTCCTCATCCCTTCTTATCACGAGTATGTTTATTAAAACATTTATTGTTTTTAAATATGAACTTTTGTTATTTATAGGATAACAAGTAATTAACCAGATTGTCAATTATTTTTTCTCCAATATAGAATTATGTTTTTTATTGGTAAACATAAATAAAATAAGGAACCGGATTGGTTCCTCTAATACGACTTAGATAGTCGATAAATATCCCTGAATCTCTGAAATAAGATCCAAAGGATTTTCATACATACTCATATGTCCCGAATCTTTTATTAATGAATGTTTAATATTGGCTTTGCTAACCGAAAATGTCTTTTCTGAAGGGATAATTTGATCTTGTTCTCCCGCGATTAGAAGGACCGGCACTTTAGAAGTTTCTAAAACACGATTGCGGTCTGGCCGGTCCTTCATCGCATGTAGTGCATCTATAGCGCCTTCTGCTGAAGTAGAATAGCCTATCTCCATTGCTGTTCCGACATAATTCTCATCTTTATTTTCCGGCGAGAATAGTTTTGGTACCAAACCGTCGATTAGCGAATAGATTCCCGACTGGTTGACTTTTTCAATATTGGTTTGCCTGCCTTTTTTCGCATCTTCCGAATCTGGAAAGGCCGTTGAATGTATAAGCGAATACCCGTTTAATTGACCGCCATACTTTTCTGCGAAGGCAAGGGTGATATAGCCGCCTAATGAGTGACCAAACATCGTTACTTCCGATAGGTTTAATTGATCCAAAAGGTTTTTCATGTGATCCGCAATATTTTCAATCGTGCTCTTACCTTTTAGAGGACTAGACTGTCCATGTCCAGGGAGATCAGGGGCAATCACCCGATAGTCTATTGACAGCTCAGGGATGACATGTTCCCAATATCCGGAGCCTCCACAAAAACCATGCAAAAGAACAATTGGTTTCCCTTCACCTTTATCTATGTATGCGATCGATGAATCATTAAAAGTAAGTTTCTTAAGTTCCATATTGTTTCCACTCCAGAGTTTTTTAGCTAATTTGCTCTTCAGAATTATCCGAATGTAATAAGATTCTTTTATTTGGAATTTGCGTTAAGTTTGATTTTTTCAATAAATAACTTAAGTGTTCTATTGGCATGGAGCCATGACCTTTGCTATCAGCCAGAGTGAATTGGACGGTGACTCCGTTATAACTTTTGACCGTCAATGATTCAGCGGAATTGAAAAAACCTTTAATACCTTGAGAAATTTGATATTTCATGCCTTCTTCTATTAACATTACATTGCTCCTTTATAGGTATTCATCATAAGTAGTATGCCATGGAAGTTCCTATACATACATAATTTTCCTAATTTCAAGTCATTGAAAATAAAAAGAGAGATTCATTAATCCCTCCACTTGACCCCAAGTATATTACTCTTCGATTCCTTCTTCCTCGTCCATCATTTCATCAAACGCAGTTGAAACTTTGTCGAACTCTTCATCACTTTCAATGGCGGAAAAATCACCATCTGCATCTACCTTTAGAAAAAAAATATCAATATCTTCATCAGATTCTTGTCTAACATCTTCGGCAAATCCAACTGCAACATAGTCATTTCCTTCTATATTCATTACCCCTAGCACTTCAACTTCTTGTTCCTCATCATTCTCATCACTGATAGTAAAAATTTCGCCTACTTCAACTTTACTCATCTATACGTTCCCCTTTCATATAAAAAGTATATTCCTATCATAGTATCCCCTATAAAGAAGAGGTTTAATTCGAAAAAATGTATTACCACTGTTTATTCGACAAAAATCTTATATAATTAGTTCATAATGCATTTTAAGGAGTTTTTATATGAATCAAAAACAGTTAGAAGAAAAGATTATCGAAAACTATCGCGGTGAAGAGAAAATGATGATTCTTGTATTTGCTCAATGGTGCGTGAATCATGATCTGGATCCGGAAGAGTTATATTTGAAAGCCTATCCGAATCAGTCCTCCAATCCTGCCTTAAAAGAAGCCATTGAGCTAACCGTTTCGAAAGAAGAAGCGGGAGAAGTAGGTGACCAGACGTTGCTCGGTGTATTAGCGTTGTTTGGCAACGATGATCTGGCTTTTATTGTTACGGAGGAGATAAACAAACTTAGAAAATAAGATTTGTGTGAGTTTTGGGTGGTTTTGTGTAGATTGCAAAGGTTTTTGTGCAGATTTTCACGGCTGATATAGAAAAAAAAGCAGACATACTCTCGGGGCTTATGTCTGCTTTTTGTCATTAATAATGATACTCTCTGTTAACTGGTGAAGGCTTCAGTAAGAAATCTTTTAAAGCCTCTCTATTTGCCTCCATGTTTATTTCAAGAACAGCTCCAGAATGAGGATAGGTTTTATTTACATAGCTATTTTGGATTGGGATCCGTAACCTATCGATATTTTTGATTGGATAAAAGACCAGTTTAGATAAAACTGATAATATCTCTCCTTTGTCCATATCTGACTCTACATGATTTAAACTCTCCTCCACAAAATCTGGAAGAGCTGCTAACGACTCAATATGACTAAACTTATTTTTTAATTGTTCCTTTACCTTGACAATGACTTCCTGTTGTCGTTTCACTCGGCCAAAATCACTCTCGTCATCATGTCTAAACCGGACATATTTTAACAATTCTCTTCCTTTCAGCGCATTTTCTCCAGGCTTTACGTCCATTTTGAAATCGTCAATCATCTTCTGACTAACATTCACAGTTATACCTTCTGGAGCAATCAGGTCAATGAAGTTCGCAAACCCTTCAAAATCAATGGAAACGGAGTGGTCCACTTTAATTCCGAAATTTTGATAAATAGTCTTTTTTAATAATTCATTTCCGCCGATAAAATAGGCCATGTTGAGCTTGTCGTAACCTTTTCGATGCCCGGGAATTTTAACGTAGCTGTCTCTCATCAAACTAATTAACTTAATATTACCTTCTTTAGGAACATATTGGGCTATTATGATGGCATCAGAGAAAGATTGAGGTTCGCCTCTCGAATCACTCCCTATTAAAAGAAAATTCATCATTCCTTTTTTATCTTTATGATTAGTACTGTCTTCATTTTGGGATGGTGAAGAGGGTTGAACTTGATTTTGATCACTTAAATTTCCAGCTGAACAGCCTCCTAAAAATATAGAAAGTAAAATTATCATGAATATTCTCAAGCTTTTCACCAACTTTCAATAATATTCGCTCAAAGATAATCATTGCATATACTTAATTTCTCAATTTTTACTTTTGTTATTCCTCCTTTTGTTTATCTTTCCTTGCATTACCTTATTGTTCATGGATAATTTGCATAAAATTTCCCATGCTAAACATAATTTTTATTAGAGGACTTAAAAAGCATCATATCTGTACTTATCGAGGATTTAATGAAATACAATGGAATACCTTCTATCCCACTGCAAAAGTGCATGTAAAGGTAAAGGTGGATTTCAAACAAACTGGAATTGTACAATAAAACGCCAAATTAAAGACCCATCAATAGATGGGTCTGGTGGTTCTCATTCAATTTTAAATCCAGCCAAAATATCTAACCGTTTGTGTAATTATGAGTGGAACAAGGATGGCAATAACGGTCGGAATAAGGAAGGCAAGAAAAGTCCATTTTTTACTCTTCGTTTCTTTATAAATATTAAGCAAAGTCGTGCCGCAAGGATAATGAAGGAGAGAAAATAACATCATATTCAATGCTGTGAGCCACGTCCAGCCATGATCAAGAAAGATTTTCTTTAAATCTACCATGCTATCAACTTCGGTTAAAGATCCTGTTGATAAATAACCCATCAATAGGATTGGAAGAACAATTTCGTTTGCTGGTAACCCTAAAATAAACGCCATCATGATGTATCCGTCAAGGCCAAGCATTTTTCCAAATGGGTCCAAAAACTCAACAGCATACATCAAAATACTGGTATCACCAATGTAAATATTCGCAAACACCCAAGTTAAAATCGCTGCTGGAGCAGCAACTTTAACGGCGCGAACTAACACAGACCAGGACTTTGTTAAAGATGAGCGAATCACGGTATCAAATATCTTCGGTTTACGATAAGGCGGTAGTTCTAACGTGTAGTGAGTTGGTACTCCTTTAAGGGCCGTTTTAGACAGTACCCAAGAAACAAAAAAGGTAACCACTATACCAAATAAAACAATACCGACAACGACCCCTGTGGTAACAAGTGATGCTGCCCCACCTGTAAAATTGGCAGCCATGAATAACGAAGCTAAAACAATTAAAGTTCCCCACCTGCCGTTACATGGAACAAAGTTGTTTGTAAGGATGGCCAGCATCCGCTCTCTTGGAGATTCAATAATCCTGGTTGAAATAACCGCTGCCGCATTACAGCCAAATCCCATCGCCATTGTTAATGATTGCTTCCCATGGGCACCTACCCTTTTAAACAGCCGATCCATGTTAAATGCTACCCTAGGAAGATAACCATAATTTTCCAATAATGAAAATGTTGGAAAAAAGATCGCCATCGGCGGAAGCATAACGCTAATCACCCATGTTGTTCCTCGGTATAAACCGAGAACAAGGACACCGTGCAACCAATCTGGTGCATGGAGGAAGGTAAAAAATGATGTAATATACCCTTCTAAGAAACCAAAAAACTCAGCTAACATGGAGGATGGGATATTTGCTCCTGCAATTGTTAAATAAAATAGTACTCCTAACATAGTAATCATGATGGGAAAACCAAAAATAGGTGAAGTAAAAATCGCGTCCAGCTTTTCGGTTCGAGTATCCCTTTTTGATTGTGTATAGGTAATTCCTTCATGACATAATTTATGACTGCGATCGTAGAGGTTTTGAACAATGTCATCTCTTAGCTTTGGTGTCGACAGCTCCTGAGCTTCAGCATAAAGCTTTTGAATACTCATTCTCTAAACCACCTCCTGCGACCAATCGATTGCTAATTTCATTCAGTAATGTTTCGTCTCCATCTAGCAATCTCAAAGAAACCCAACGAGCGGATAATTGATCGCCAATAAATTCACGTACTTTAGGTTCAATTTTTTTAATCTTGGCTTCGATCTCAGCAGGATAAGACACTTGAACTGGGTTGCATTCAATCGCCCCTGTCACAATTCGATCAATGGTATCTAAGAGCATAGGAAATCCCTTTTTGTTCCTGGCAGAAATCTTGATAACAGGAACTCCCAACCGATTGGTCAGCAATCGTTCATTAATTTGAATTCCTTGTTCTTCCGCAACATCAATTAAATTGATACAAATGACAACATTTGTAGTCATCTCTAATACCTGCAAAGCAAGATTAAAATTCCGCTCTAATGAAGTCGCATCTAATACCACAACCGTCACATCTGGTTTTTCAAAAACGATATAATTTCGAGCTACTTCTTCATCCGTTGAATTCGAGAAAAGTGAGTAGGTGCCAGGAAGGTCAATAAGATTAAACGTTTTATCTTTATGCTGAACAGTCCCGTGTGCAAGTGAAACGGTTTTTCCTGCCCAATTCCCTGTATGTTGTCTGAGGCCGGTTAAGGCATTGAACAAGGTACTTTTCCCCGTATTCGGATTTCCAGCTAAGGCAATTCGATATTCTTTACCCATTAGATACCAACTCCCCCTCTATTTTTGAGCTTTCCTCTCTTCGTAGTGCGATGGTTGTTTGACTGACACGAAAAGCAATTGGATCTCCCAACGGACTTTTCCGGATAACCTCTACGATCGCTCCATTCACAAATCCTAAATCTAATAATCTTCTTCTCATGACACCCTCTAGATGTATATCAGTTATTTTTATTAAATTTCCTTTTTGACCATTTACAAGTTTGATGATTTTAGGGTTATCCATCTCTCTTTCCCCGCCTTCAAAGTTTTTACCTTGTGCAACTTTTTATTAATTATATGTATAATTTCCAAAATTGTCACCTATTTTGCAAAAATAAATATTATCTGCGTGTTGGAAACTAGGATATTATCAAAAATTTAACTAAAAAAGCCCTTATGGATATTTTCCATAAGGGTTTATTTGCCTTTTAATAGAGGTGTTTGTGGAGAACCAATTGTATACTGCTGCCATTCCAGCGGCATGAGCATTTGATACTGCCGCTCCAGGAATCGGTCATCAATCAATACGATGGTTCCGTGGTCCTCCTCCGAGCGAATCAACCTTCCCCCTGCTTGTAGCACTTTATTCATCCCAGGATAAACATAGGCATAGTCATAACCGTTTTTGTTTTTCTTAATAAAATGATCCTTAATGAGGTTCCGCTCAAAACAAAGTTGCGGCAATCCTACACCTACAACGACAACTCCATTTAAACGATCACCAATTAAATCGACACCCTCAGAAAAAATACCGCCGAGGACAGCGAAGCCCAGTAATGTTTCTATTTGATTGGGTTTAAATGCCGCCAAGAAAGCTTCCCTTTCAGTTTCGGTCATCCCTGATGCTTGGATGATCGTATTGGTTACTTGGTCTTGTTGCTTGAACTGGTCATAAACAGTAAGTAAATACTGATAGGATGGGAAAAAGATAAAGTAATTCCCTGGCCGGTTTTTAATCAAGGCTTGGATTGCAGATACAATTGAACGCTTTGTCTGTTCCCGGTCTCGGTAACGAGTAGATAATGGATTGATAAAGACGTCGACTTGATTGCTTGAAAATGGTGAAGGGATGGATATTGCATAATCATCTTCCTTCCCACCAAGGATATCTTGATAATAGGATAAAGGAGACAATGTGGCCGAAAAGAATAGTTTTGACCGATAGCCCTTCCCCATTTGTTTAAGAAGCTTTGAAGGATCAATGCAAAAAAGCTTCACGAGTAAATCGTTTTTAATTTTTTCGGCATAAACGACATAATGTTCATCGAGCAACTCGGTAATTTTTAAAAAATTATTTACCACAAAGTATGCTTCCAAAAGAGTTTCGGACGTTTCTGTTTGAAGAACCTGTTCTGCGCTTTCTACAAAATGAATCAGTTGTTCAATTAATTCTTCATCCAAATGATCAATGGTGAATTCAAATTTATCTAGATTTTCTTTTTTGAGGGAAATAAACCAAGCATTTAGCTTGGTTGCAGACTCATATATTGCTTTATTGACACCCTTAAAATCCTTTTTCAATTGGAGAAATAATTCTTTGTTTAAGGTTGCTGAAAACATCTCACGCCCCCGGTCCACTAGATTATGTGCCTCATCGACTAGGAGTACGGTATGTTTTTTTTGCTCTTCAAACAGACGTTTTAGCGATACCCGCGGGTCGAAAATATAATTGTAGTCACAGATGATACAGTCCACTGTATAGGCAAGGTCAATCGAAAATTCAAATGGACAGACCGTATGTTTCCTTGCATATATTTCAATTACTTCACGGGTCATGCCGGTTTCATTTGTTAGAATATCATGAAACGCGTCATTAATCCGATCATAATAGCCATTTGCAAATTCACAATAATCCTTTTGGCAAACAGTTTCCTCTTTAAAACAAACCTTGTCTTTAGCCGTAATGGTCAGCGTGTTCATACAAAGACCTGAAGAGCTCATTTTTTTAAACGCATCTTCGGCAGTTGTACGGGTAATCGTTTTAGCCGTAAGGTAGAAAACTCGATTCAGAAGCCCCTCCCCGATTGCCTTTACTGAAGGAAAGAGTGTCGATATCGTCTTGCCGATTCCTGTTGGGGCTTTAGCGAACAGATTTTTTTCATCTAAAATCGTCTTATAAACCACTCCAGCTAATTTCCGCTGTCCCTCGCGATAGGAATCAAATGGAAAGGCTAGCTCTTTACAGCTTCCATTTCGTTTTTCCCGATGCTCATGCAGCAGCTTAGCGTATGGTGCATAGTCTTCTATTACCTGACCAACAAATGCTTCTAGTTCTGAAATCTGACACTTCTTTTTAAAATATGTTTTCACTTCTGTTTCAACGTGGACATAGGTAAGTTGGACAAAGATTTCCTGTAAATCATTATCCTTGGCATGCATATAGGCATAGAGCTTTGCTTGTGCCCAGTGAACAGGGTATCCTCCTTGTTGTATCTGCTCTGACATCTGTGAGAATGATTTGATTTCGTCGATGATCACTCCATCCTCACGAAACAATAACCCATCACACCTGCCATCAATAATGAAGGAAAGCGCTTCAAATGGGACTTCTGCACGGAGATACACTTCGTTTTGGTCATCTTCTTGATACGTTTTTTGAATCTTTTGATGAATCCTTGTCCCATCCAGAAGCGTCGATTGAGTGCGGAAACGTGAATCAATACTGCCGCTCTTGAAAACATGTTCAACGAGCGTTCTTACCGATATATGAATAGCCTCTGACATTGGCCCACCAACTCACTAGAAAATCAATCATGAGAATATATGTTTGCTACTCAAAGTATACCATATTTTCATAACCATCTGACAGCATCGAACGAAAGACAAGTCAAATAAAAAACAAGTAAGGACTAACCAGCCTTCTTACTTGTTTTTTCTTGAAAAGATTATGACCGAATTTGTCCAGTACCACGGACAATCGCTTTTGTCGTTGTGAGTGCACGTAGCCCCATTGGTCCACGAGCATGAAGTTTTTGTGTGCTGATTCCTATTTCTGCCCCATAGCCAAACTGCTCACCATCGGTGAACCGAGTCGATGCATTATGGTATAACACCGCTGCATCCACTGCCTGAAAAAACAAACCAACATTTTCAGAATTTTCACTAATAATTGCCTCAGAATGTTTTGTTCCATATTGATCAATATGGTCAATTGCTTCCTTCACATCACTTACCAGTTTTACCGCCAAAATTGGTGCTGAAAATTCTGAGTACCAATCTTCTTCTGTTGCTTGTTTTACAAATGAATAGGCAGAAGCTAATTCTTCATCTCCACGCAAGTCCACCCCATGGTCATGAAGCGAACTTAATAATTCAGATCCAAAAGGCCAATTTTTGTGAATGATTACAGTTTCGGCTGCATTACAAACCGATGGACGGTGCAATTTTGCATTAATTGCGATATCTATTGCCATCGTTTCATTTGCTGTTTCATCAATGAAAACATGACAGTTGCCTACACCCGTCTCCAAAACTGGAACCGTAGCATTTTGGATCACTGATTGAATTAACCCAGCTCCGCCGCGTGGTATGAGAACATCTAGGTATTGATTCAGTTTAAACATTTCTGAAGCTGTTTCACGGCTCGTGTCCTCCAATAGTTGAACGGCATCGACAGGTATAGCCGTTTCTGCAAGTGCCTTGCGCATTAGATGGACAAGTGCCTTATTGGAATGAATGGCGGAAGAGCTCCCTCTTAAAAGAACTGCATTTCCAGCTTTTAAGCAAAGACTTCCCGCATCAACGGTAACATTGGGTCGTGCTTCATACACCATTCCAACCACCCCGAGCGGGACACGGATCATCTCTATTTGTAAACCATTCGGACGGTCCCATGCTTCGATTATTTCACCAATTGGATCCTTCAAATCAATTAACTGGCGAACTCCATCCACGATCTGCTCGATTCTTTCTTCTGTTAACATCAGTCGATCCAACAGCGAAGCGGAAAATCCATTTTCTTTTCCCGCTTCAATATCCTTGGAATTTTCAGTAATTAACCATTCTTTTTCAGTTAATAAATGGTCAGCCATCTTCAATAACGCATTGTTTTTTTCTTCCGCTGACAGCATTCCCAATTGTTTAGCAGCTTTCTTTAATTTACTGGCTTTTTCTAACAACTCACTCATTCCGTTTCACTCCTTTGGTATTGTGACCCAATTGTCACGATGAATGACTTCTGCTTTTTTATTAATGGAATAATCCTTCGATTGTTCACTGGGCAAGCCTTTTACTTTTAGTAAATTCTTAGAAGAATAATAAATTTGGCCTTTCCCGACAATTTTGCCTTTTTGATTCTGGACAACGACCACATCTAAGGCGTTAAACTCACCAATGACATTCGTGACACCCACAGGAAGTAAACTTTTGCCCTGGAACACAACGGCCTTTTCCGCGCCATCATCAATTTCGATCACACCACCGACCTGAGAGTGGTAAGCAATCCATTGCTTTCTCATTTGCATTTGCGTTTGGAATGGTCCGCCTATATACGTTCCATCTCCCTTACCAGTTAAAATATCAGCCAGTTTTTCCTTTCCAGCACCAGTGCCGACGAAAACACTGACACCAAGGGAAAGAGCTTTTTTTGAAGCTAGTAATTTTGATTTCATTCCACCAGTTCCAACAGAAGAACCGCTTTCTCCGGCAACACCGAGGAGTTTTTCAGATATTTCAGGGATAAAATGATATTTTTTTGCCTCTTTCGATGATTTTGGATTGCCATCATATAAACCATTCACATCTGTTAAAATAATCAATGCATTCGCATGTAAAAACCCACTAACGAGCGCTGAGAGCATATCATTGTCACCGAAAGTCAATTCCTCAATCGCAACCGAATCATTTTCATTAATGATCGGTAATACACCTTTTTGAAGTAACTCATGAATGGTATTAAAGAGGTTATGAAACCGAACCTGGCTGTAAAAATCTTCACGAGTTAATAGGATCTGGGCTGGCACTATCGCAAACTCTTTAAATAATTGTATATAATTCTGCATCAACAACCCTTGTCCCACAGCTGCGGCCGCTTGTTTCCCAGCAACTGTCTTTGGACGAGATGGATATCCAAGTGAGCCAAATCCTGCTGCAACTGCTCCGGATGAAATAAGGAGAACTTCATGGCCTTGCTCTTTCAAAAAGGCAAGTGCCTCTACATGGTCTCGTATTTTCTCTTCAGAAATTGTTCCTGAGGCATTTGTGAGTGAGCTGCTCCCAATCTTTACAACCACCAGCTGTTTTTTCATAGCATTCCGAACCTTTCTTTTTATAAAATAAAAAAACGACTCTTCTGTCCTAAAAAAAAGGACGGAAAGTCGTTTCCGCGGTACCACCTTTATTGATGCCATGCACCCACTTAATCCCGTAACGAGGGTGACGGCTTATGTTTGCATAAGCAGCGTGTGAGGGCAGGTTCAGACTTTTTTCCGCGAGAAACCTTTCAGCCAACGGGTTTCACTCTCTATCACGTTCCAAAGATTTACTAATCCCAAACTGTTTTCGATTTATATTTCTTTGATTATCCTTAGAAATTGGATAAAAGTCAATAGAATATTTTAAATTATTGAAAAAAAAGCTAAATAGATTAGCTCTTTTATATGAGTTTTTTATACCATTGCGCTGCTGCCTCAACTTCATCAAAGGTTAATTGATGTCCATTATGCTCCCAATGAAGGTGGACCTTTGCCTGAGCCTGCTCCAACATCTTTTCGAGTTCACCTGATTCCAATGGTGAACAAATAGGATCATTTGTTCCAGCACCAATAAATACGGATGTTCCTGATAAATCAGGCAAAGAAATCCCTCTTAAAGGAACCATTGGATGATGGAGAATTGCTCCTTTTAAGGCATCTTGATACTGGAACAACAAACTGGCAGCAATATTTGCACCATTTGAATACCCAATCGCAATGACATTGTTTCGATCAAAATCATATTTTTTAGCTGCATCTTCTAGAAATTCATATAATTCTTTTGTGCGAAAAATAAGGTCCTCTTCATCAAAAATACCCTCCGCTAATCTTCGGAAAAAACGCGGCATCCCATTTTCAAGGACATTTCCACGCACACTTAGAAAAGATGCCTCCTCATCGATTTTCCCTGCTAAAGGAATCAAATCTAATTCTGTTCCGCCTGTCCCATGCAGCAATAAAAAAGTTGGTTTGCTTGCGTCTTTCCCTTTTTGAAAAATATGTTTCATCGTCGTCCGTCCCCTTCCTCAATTAAAAAGTTTCCTTACAGTTATTGTGAGAAACTTGGTCATTTCCTAATCGTCCTAAAATGTTCGTCCTTTTTAAAATATCTCGAATACGAGATAATAGTAATGCTAAATGATTTTTCCGTCAATTTTTTTGAATCCGGATAAATAATAAAAAAGCACCCACTCGATGCTTACGTAAGTACTTCTTTTAACAAAATGCCAAGTGTGATTCCTAGAAACATCGAGGAAAGTGTTCCCAGCAGAAAATATTCTGCCCAGTCCCTGTCATCCATTTGTTTAAACCGGGCAATCGATTTGGCAGTGACAATAAATCCTATTGCTGGATAGGCACTATAAAACGTTAGCAATAACACTAGTAATCTCTCAATATAGCCGATTAATTTGCCTCGCGAAAGTTCATGCTTACTAAAAATAGTATAATTGTATACCTCAGTTAATCCGTTTTTACCCTTATGTACAATCTCTGCTTCATTTCGTTCATTTTTAAATGTATATTTCCCCTCAAAGGTTAAAAGCTGGCTGGGTAAGTTTCCTAGGAGAATTTTGATCATATGCCCGCTTACACTTGTTGCTAAGATAACAATGATGACTATAAATAGCACAGAATCAATAAAATTCAGGTTAGATTGCTTCTGAAAAAAACGTTCAATTTTAAAATCAAAACACAACTCACATGCTAAAATAATTACTCCTAGATGCAGTAACTGATCTAGAACGAAGAAACCTAACCGCTTCATGTTTTCTTCGTTATTCATTTTTATATTTTCAAGCAGTTTAATCTTTAATAAATCCACCAAAAGATGCGTCAGCACGATAACAATCAAGGGGATTAATAGGTTTTTAAGGACATTCTCAACATTGAACTGGAAAATCCAGAAACTGATAAGGACAAGTGCAGTCATGAAAAAATGGTGAACGATATGCTTTCGTAAATTCTTTCGTTTTTCAATGACCATGTCATCTGTTTGTAAATAAAAATCAGCAATTAAGTGTGCAATAACTAGACAGAAAAATAACATGTTTTCTCCTCTCTCTATGCTGGAATCTAAGAATCAATGAGTGTATTTATTCTTCCCTTCAAATCATTCCGGATGCTTTTGGTTAATTTTTCATTTATCTGTTGTGGATTGTTTGTACATTCAGGGTAGGCCTTTTCCTGTAATGAATGCAGTATACTAATAATTTTTGAAAAAGTATCTAGGATTTCTTCACTATTTCCCTTTTTAAAATGGCTCGATATTGTAGGAGCCGTTCTCCCTAGAAGCTTACCAATCGCCTTTTGCTGATTTAAAATAAGGTAGAGCGAACATACGAGCTCCTGAATTTCCGTTTGACTCCTAATAAATTTGAGCTGCAAATTTAATAACGTATTCATCAGTTTCTCAAATTCATTTCTGAACTGGTGATAGGGTAACGAGTAATTCATATCACTTGGGTAAAACTGGTCCAGTTCAAACTTAAATAGCGTTCTGTGCTTTTCTTGTTTTATTAAATCATTTGCATATCTTGCCTGTTTGACTAATGGATGGATCCATTTTTCAAGATCCACTTCCTTTAACTCTTTTTCAATATCACCAAAAGCCAAGCCAAAATAAGGCATATGATCCTTGTATCTCCATACCCTGCTTACAAAAAATGCAATCGTATAAGCGGTTGAATAACCAGGTCCAACAAAAATAATTTCATCTCCAGCACGATGCTTTATTTTGGTAGGACCAATATTCTTTGTCCAACAAGTGATCCTGTCGACTAACTCATCCAAATATACAGTGAGTTCCTCCCCCATTTTTTCTGATGAGGAATTACTAACATCCAGAATAAAAATAGATATAGGATAATTCATTTTTTATCCCCTTTAACCAAATTAATTAGATTATATAATCTAATTTTAATTAAATTAGGTTATTATGTCAAACTATAGACAAATTAGTTCATTTAGTGAAATTATCATTCTGGTTATTTAACAGTGGAGGGACACCCCTCCACTCAAACTTATAATACAACTACTCCCGAGCCTGAAACTGTCCCATAAAATACTCACATACCTTCTCTGAATTGAGTCTGGCTGCAATATAAGGCGGTTGTACTCCTTTTGCCGCCTCCACCGGTAAACCTAACCACAAAAGCTGCTCATCAATCATGATAAATGGAAACGACTGGCTTTCGTTCAGCAATTGATTTGGTTGCAACTCCGTCCAAGGCTCTCCTGAATAGACAGTTAATTTTACAGAATCGCTCCTATTTTTCAGCTTATCCTTCCATTGTGCGGAAAGAAATGTTTGTTCTGGTAAAGAAATAATGATCGATGATCTAGCAGAATCAATGTCTCTGAATACTTTCTCTAACTTAAGTGCATGGATCCATTGCAATCTGGGGTGCTGATCCTTTATCCATTTTCCAATATCTTTTGTCCCGATAGTTTGCTGATTTCTTTCTTGATGTTCTACAAGCTGACGTATTGTTTTACGATTATAGACATGCTTCCGGATAAAGGATTGATTGCTGACATGAATGAACTTTCCCTTCGTTCTTGTGATCGCAACATTGATCAACCTTTCACTATCCTTGCCAGTTAGAAGCATCCCAGCCCGTGTTTGTGGCTCACTGTCAACGGTGTCAAAAACCATGACATCACGCTCACTGCCTTGGAATCTGTGTACGGTCGCAGCAATAATATCGGCCGCTAAGAGTTCTTGTTCATATAAATCTGTTAGAATCAGCTCCATTAAATTGGCTTGAGCGCGGTATGGTGTGACATATCCAATCGATCTTGACCCAGCCTGGTAGGATTCATGGATTAATTGAAAAGACAATAATACCTGCCACAAATTCAACCGTGAATTTGACCCCTTTTCTGTCATGCAATGTGCCCCAAGATGACTTGTATCAAGAAGTACCGCTGCCATTCCTGGAAAAGGCGCAAGGTCGACGATTCTTGTTCTACTTTTTAGAACACTTTCATGATCCCCCACAAGCGAATGATAAATGGTCTGATTCGTAAACGCAGAAATATCCGGGTGCATTCTCCGTTGCTCTTTTAATAAAAATAAGTGCGAATGAAGCATCCCATCCTTTACCCAATCGACAACGCCTGCCCGATGGAAGATGTCCTCTTTTAGCCACATCGTGACTAACGGATCTCGAGAGGAGGCAATTGGGGGTAATTGTTTAAAATCGCCACAAATAATGACACGCTTTCCGAGTGAAGCAGCGAATGCCGCCTGAGGAACATAAGCCATGCTTGCCTCATCAAGGATTACAATCTCAAATTCTTTTTCATAGATGGCTGCATCACCCGCTGCCTTAGCCAATGTTGTCCCGACAATAAACGCATCCTTGATAAATTCAAGTTCCTTATGGCGAATCTTTTCGAGGACCCTGGCAATCTTGGTCTCAAGCTCTAGCAATTGATTTGTGTCTCTTTTGCTAAAAGAACGGGCGATATCCTGTTTTAATTTCCGTCTTTCCTCTATTAAAGTTTCTTTATCTTCCGCAAGCTGAGGATCCTCTTTCAAAAGGAGTTGACTTGTTGTAACCGCTTCATGATTGGCGAGTTGCTCTCCTGTATTGAAACCATAGCGGAGCACATCCCCTTCTTGGAAACGTCCCTTTTTATTAATAAAGTTCGAAATCTCACTAATTAGAACATCAACTGCTTGGTTACTGTGTGATAAAATCAACACTTTTTTTTCCTGAAAATACTTATTAGCAGCTACACGAGCCAAGGTGTAGGTTTTACCTGTTCCAGGTGGGCCCCAAACGAAGGTAACGGGGTTGTATTTGGAACGTAAAACTAACTCATGAACATTGCTTTTACTTTTTTCCATCGGATGCTTAGCAGGCATCGAAGGGTCCATCAACCGTTTCACTCTGATTCGTTTTTGCTTATTTTTTTTCATCTCATCGAGACGTTCAATGAGCTGTTCTAGGAGCTCCCAAGGATCGTGAAAAAGCTGCGCTTCATGGATTAAATCTCCGAAAGATTGCTCCAGGGAGAGCATCACGCCTTTACCTTCTGAAGAAAGGACTCGTCCACTCAGTTTCATACTTCCCCATTCAAGTCGAACCTGAGACCCAATCGGTATACGGATAGAAATAGCGGTATCAAAGTAGTATGTATAGGAACCTTCCGTTGAAAGCAACCTGCCATTTGAAACTTGAAATTTATTACTGCCAAATTTTTTTAAATGGAATATTTCATTTTGAAGTGCCTGCTGCCACTCTTTAATAAAATTTATCACTTTCATAAAAATAATCCCTTCTATATGCATATTCCCTACATATCTTTAATAAAAAAGAGCATTGTGCTGATAACCGAATATTATACATCAAATATATATGGAGGGATATTTCTAATGAATAATTTTGATTTCCTAGAAATAAGCCGGAATTTTAAGAGTTATTATCAAACCCTACGGGATGTCCATTATTATCTAACTAATGATTCTGATTTAAGCGAAGAGGAATTGCAAGCTGTTTCTAAGGTAGTGAGTAAATTAATTTATGGATTTATTCGTATTAAAGGGACATCTTTTAGAGAAATGGACAGCGAACAGTTCGAACAAGAATTTAATCTATTTCATCAGGATTTTCTAAAAGTCATCCAAACTAGCGGTGAAAATAATGTGGACTTTGATCAATTCACTGCTCTAATTGATGAAATAATTGGAATTGCTGTTATGAGGACAAATGCACTTGGAAAAATTATAAAAGTAAAACAACAATCTTTAGTCGAAGATGACGAAATGGATGAAGTAACTGAGGATGAAGCGGAATTAAGTAATGATAATGAGGACAATGTTGCTGATGAAGAAGTGGTGGTTGAGGTGATCGAAGTAATTGATGAAATTAAAGAGGAAATACCTGAAGTTAGAACTATTAGTTCTGAATTAAAAACTTTTAATACTGAATTAAAAAGTTTTAGTACTGATGATGAAACTCTAAGTCCTGAGGTTGAAACACTAAGTACGGAGGTTAAAACTTTTAGTACTGCTCTAGAAAATTTGAGTACTAACGTTGAAGGTGTCCAAGATAAAACTGGAAATGCTAAGAACAAAAAGCCGCAACAGGATATTGAAGTGGTAGTAGCTGATGTAGTTAAGGAGGTTAAAGTGGCGCCTGTTGTGATGCCTAAAAAAGTGAAAAATAATTTTGTGGATGCTGCCCCAGTTGTTAATACCTTTACCGATTATGAAAGTAGTGACGATTTCCGGTTTCGACCTAGAAGGAGAAAAAATAGATAAACTCTGAAAAAAAGAACCCATGAAATTTGAACTGCCCCCCGTCAAGTAGACAGTGGAAATAATAAAAATGCACTAAGCGGCTTTAGCTCTATATTCCATTGGGCTAAGGCCGTTTAGTCGTTTTTGATATCTTTCATAATTATAAAATTTAATGTAATCGTCTATCGCAATAGAAAGTTCTTCGAATGTCTCATACTTATGTAAATAATACTTTTCACATTTAAGTGTTCCCCAAAAAGATTCCATTGGCCCGTTATCAATACATCTACCCACCCGCGACATACTATGCGTCATCTCTTCGGCATCTAACTTCCGTTTAAATCCATGAGAGGTGTATTGATACCCTCGATCACTATGAATAAGTGGTTTGTCTCCATCTAAATGGGTTATTGCTTGGTCTAGCGTCTTAAAGACAAGGTTATTATTATTTGAATGTCCTAAAACATAGCTAACAATCGACCCATCATATAGATCACGAATCGCACTTAAATAAGCCTTTTTTGATTGGCTATACTTAAATTCGGTGACATCCGTAACCCATTTTTCATTCGGTTTTTCCGCTGTGAACTCACGATTGAGCACATTTTCTGAAACGTGTTGGGGAGTTGAGGGCTTATAACGTTTCTTCTTTTTCCGAATGACGCTTTCAAGGCCAGATATCTTCATTAGTCTATAAATTCGCTTATGATTGAGGTCTTCCTCGAATTTTCGATTCATATTTAAAGTCATTTGACGGTATCCATAGATTCCATCAACTTTCTCATGAAGAGCCTTCATTTCCTTTATAATTTCTTCATTTCGAAGCTCACGAATAGAAGGTGTGCGATTTAGCCACTTATAATAAGCAGATCGTGCAATGTCTCGGCTGCTTTTTGATAATCTTTACCGTTCTCCAAGCAATAATAAACAATTTGTTTCCGTTCATCTAAAGTGGTTTTTCTTCCTTTAGTCATAGAGCTCGTCCTTCCGTGTGACGTATCCTTTAATTCACTATGACTATTATACTTGTTAATCCATTTCCTGAGGACCGATAAATCCGATATTTCATACCTTCTTGTAATCTCTCGTAAAGAATATTTACCAGAAAGGTAATCCCTTATGGCGGATAGTTTTAGTTCCTTAGAATATCTTTTCCAAGTGGAAGACTCCTTTAGACCGTCCGTCCCATACTTATCAAATTTATGTTTCCATTCCAAAATAGAGGAGTGGTGTACTTTATAAATTGATGCGACTTCGTTTATCGAATATTGATTATCCTCCAACGCTTTCAATATCTCGAATTTTTCTTCTACAGAATAGGACCTTTTAGACATAATAAATACTCCCCAATAAGTAGCCAGATTTTTTATTTTTTAATCTGTCTACCTATTGGGGAGCATATCAATTTACATTTGTAAATACATGGGTTCTTTTTTATTTTTATCTAATTTTCTGAAGTGACTCCGTAAGTGTTTTGATCAGGAAGGTTAAATCTACCTGCTTAATCGTTAATGGCGGTGCCAATGTTAATACATTGTTATATCCCGCTACTGTTGCTCCATTTTTTCCGATGATAATTCCTTCCTGCTTACAACTGGCGATAACCTGATTGACAAGGTCATTCTCCAATGGTTCCTTGGTCCGCTTATCCTTTACTAATTCAATTCCGATCAATAACCCTTTTCCACGGACATCGCCAACATGGGGATGATCTTGTAAAAGATTCTTCAAATCATTTAAGAGTTGCTCCCCTAAATCACGGGAACGATCAAATAATTTTTCATTTTCCATAATTTCAAGGTTTTTTAAGGCGAGTGCACAAGCAGCTGGATTTCCTCCAAACGTATTGACATGGCGGAAGTAATCATACTCCTCAGTGCCTTTAAATGCTTCATAAATATCTCTACGGACAGCTGTAGCGGAAAGGGGCAGGTACGCACTGGTAATCCCTTTTGCCATCGTTATGATGTCTGGCTTCACGCCATAGTTCATATACCCGAATGGCTTTCCAGTACGGCCGAAGCCACAAATAACCTCATCGACGATGAGCAGTGCCCCGTGTTTTTCACATACCTCTTTTGCCGCTTTCATATAGCCATCGGGCGGAATGAGGACACCACCTCCGGTAATAATCGGTTCCATAATCATTGCTGCGATTGTTTCACTCAACTCCCATGTCATGGTCCGGTCTACTTCTTTGACGGAAGACAATTCCTTCGGATCTCCTACATTCGTATCATCCCTGTAGGAATCCGGTGGTGAAACATGAATAAAACCTGGTGCAAGCGGTTCGTACTTGTATTTTCTTTGCGCTTGCCCGGTGGCAGCCAAGGCCCCCATAGAATTCCCGTGATACGCTCGATAGCGGGAGACAATTTTGTAACGATTATGTTCACCCTTTTGCTGATGGTACTGTCTTACTATTTTAAAGGCGGTTTCGTTTGCCTCAGAGCCGCTGTTTGAGAAAAAGATGACATATTCATCACCTAACATCTGATTCAGCTTTTTTGCTAGTTTAATTGCTGGAACATGGCTTTGTGAAAGTGGAAAATAGGCCATTTCCTTCAGTTGTTCATAGGCCGCTTCGGCAAGCTCGGTCCTGCCATAACCGACGTTCACACACCAAAGGCCTGCCATCGCATCTAAGTAACGTTTCCCGTCTGAATCAGTCACCCATGACCCTTCCGCCTTGGCTGCAACGATTGTGGCTTTAGGGTTATAAGGCTTCATTGAGTGCCATACATATTTATCATCCTGTTCCAATAAAGTTTCCTGAGGACGACTTGTTTGAACCATCGCGCTTCCCTCCATTTCAAAATATTGGTGCCTGACACCAAAAGTAATCTTGCCACTAACTTAACCGTCAAAACGAGAGGTAATCATTTTTTTGCGCGTATAGAAATTTAAACCGTCTTTCCCGTTTACATGCATGTCACCATAGAAGGAATCCTTCCAGCCCGAAAATGGGAAGAATGCCATTGTTGCCGGTACGCCAACATTAATGCCAAGCATACCTGCTTCTGCTTCTTCACGGAATTGACGGATCGCTTTCGCATTGTTCGTATAGATGGTTGCGCCGTTGCCATACCTGGACTTTCGAATATATTCCAACCCTTCGTCTAAATCATTGGCACGTAGGAGACTTAATACCGGGGCAAAGAGTTCCTCCTTGGCAATTGTCATTTCAGGTGTGACGTGATCAAAAATAGTAGGTCCCAAGAAATTTCCTTCTGGGAGCTCATCCATTTCTCTACGTCCATCCCTAATTAAATCAGCGCCTTCCGCAAGCCCTTTTTCAATATAGCCAAGTACTTTTTCACGGTGTTCCCTTCGGATAATCGGTGTTAATAACACTTCTTCATCCATTCCGTTTCCAATGATTAGTTCATCTGCCTTTTTCTTTAATGCGGCTACAAACGGCTCATTATCACCGACAACAACAACTGCACTGCAGGCCATACAACGTTGTCCCGCACTTCCAAACGTAGAAGTTATCACATGTTGGACAGCCTTATCCATATCTGCATCAGGCATGACAATATGATGATTTTTAGCTCCAGATAGGGCTTGAACTCTCTTTCCTTCTGCAGCAGCTCGTTGATAAACATACTTTGCAACAGGTTGTGAGCCAACAAATGAAATGGCCGCGATGTCCTTATGCTCGAGTATACCATTGACAACATCATGAGCACCGTGGACCACATTTAACACGCCTTTTGGTGCACCAGCTTCCATGAACAACTCTGCTAATCTATTAGCTAATATTGGTGTGCGTTCTGATGGCTTTAGCACAAACGTATTACCACAAGCGATCGCTAGCGGGAACATCCATAGCGGGACCATCATCGGGAAGTTAAAGGGTGTAATCCCGCCGATAATCCCTACAGGGTATCGGAACATTTCGGAATCAATATCTTCTGCAATACCTGATAACGTTTCTCCCATCATTAACGTTGGAGCACCTGATGCAAATTCAACACACTCAATCCCGCGCTGGACCTCACCGTAAGCTTCTTTGTATGCCTTTCCATTTTCTAGCACAATTAATCTTGCTAATTCTTTATGGTTTTCAGTTAACAGATGGTGGTATTTAAAAAGAATTCTGGCTCTTTTTGGAACCGGGACATTTTTCCACTCCTTAAAAGCAGCCTTAGCCGCTGCCACCGCTAGATTTACATCCTCTTTCGTTGACACAGGTACCTTTGTTAACAGCTCATTCGTAGCAGGATTGGGTACATCTAGTGTTTGGACGCTGTTCGAGTTCACCCATTCACCGTTAATGAAATTCTTTAAAATGGCCGTATCTTTTTTTGTTACACTCATATATATAACCTCCTAATTTTTTTATAAATAGTGTTTTGAATTTTCTACCTTGATAGCCTTATAATCTCATTATCTCGTATCTAAACCATGCTTTCATTAGACAAAATGTTAATTGAGGCGAACCAATTCTTTGACGATTTGAATAGTAATTGGACATTTATTCTGTTTTTCTGAAACTGGTATTGCTTGTATTTTGTTGGGAAGCTGATAAGTAATCTTGGACAAGAAGCATGAATTCGATAGCTACTCGTTTTTCATGATCCATAAAGTCTTCTCCCAGAATGTTTTCAAGCTTTTGCAGGCGATGGTACAGTGTTTGCCTGACAATAAATAGCTTACTTGCGGCTTCTTGTTTTGATCCATTACATTCTAAATAGACCTTTAATGTCTCTAGCAGCTTGCCATTATATTTTTGATCATATTGAATAACAGGCTGTAAATACTCTGCTGCAATCTCTTTTAGGTTAACGTGTTTACTCATTTGTGAAATAAGACGATATAAATGCAGATCCTCATAAAAATAATAAGTCGCTTTATTGGTCATCTTTTGCTGTATTCGCTGAGTTTCCTTCGCTGTGAGATAACTTCTATGTACTTCATTTAAATTTCCAATAAAATTTCCTACCGCAATCAAGATTTTTGCTGAGCACTGTTTTCTAATGAACTCTGATTCTGTAATGGCTTCAATTGCCTTCTTAATCCGTTCCTTTGCATTCTTTTTCGTCCGATTATTTACAAGAATGAATGTAAGTTCATTCCTTTTTTCAACAGGAAACACAGTGAAGCCATTCTGTTCAAATACCGAGCGAAATAATAACTTTAAATAGGTAACATCTTGGGTTATTTTTTCTTTTAGAGGAATAAGCTTTGTGATTAAGACCACTGCTTCATTCGTTTTTGTTTTAATCCCGTTCAGTGTAAAATATTCACTAATGCTTTCGAGTGAATGTTCACCCTCAAGCCAGCCGTAAAGCCACTCAAACTCCTCGACGCGCTTTTTTTCTTCGACATACATTTCCCTTAATAAATGCTGGGCCAGTGCTGTTGCGGTACGATCCAAAATCAAAAAATCGTATTCACTTATAGGGATATCCTCTGAATAAATAAATAACTCTGCATATTCTTGACCAAATAAAAATATAGGGGCAGACGCTATATGATCACATGGGTGTAATTCGGTCTCTTCAAGCTGGGTCATTAGTTTTTTTTGTTCTGCTTGACTAATTTCCGGGACAAATTCATAGTCCAGATTCTTTAAGCGGAAAATAATTTGTAAATCCAATGCAGAAAAAATGCATTGAAGAATATCACCATAACTCTCCATCGTTAGAAGTCGTTTATTTAAGCTTTGCGAGTAATGCTCTAAATCTGAAATCTTCTGGTATTGCTGGTTAATAATGATTGAGTGGATGTCTTGAGTAATTTTCACAAACGGAACTTCCTGTGTAAAAATAATAATCGGAAATTGATGTTCATTAGCAATATCTATGACTTCCTCTGGGATGGCTGTCATGTATGTCCCCATTTCAATACATAAACCAGCTGCATTGTTTTCAAGAAATTCCATTACCATCGAAACAAATAAATCGGTATTATCTTTCCAGGCAACACCTGTTGCTAGAATAAGTTCATCTCCATTAAGAAGATTTCGAATACTAGTGACCTCGACGATATGAACCCATTTAACGAATCGATGAATACCGTCTTTCCCAGCGATAACGCATGCATTTTCAAAATGCTTTCGATTTAAAATATCTGCCACCGTTAATTGAAAATGTTCTTTCATCATTTGGCTCTCCTCGCAAAAGTGAAAACAGAATAATAGGTGAAAAAGGATTGGTCCTGCAACCAATCCTTTCACTATATATCTAGAGTATTATCGGGAAGTATACTTTTATTTTACTAAGCATTGACTCAAATTCATTACGATCTAGAAAGTCTTCAGACTGCCAATTTTCCATGATCCAGGCCACTAATTCTTTAGGAGAGTTGAAGTACTCACCGCTAGAATCAGATTTTCGTATCGTATAACGTCCATTGTCTTCATCTATTGTGACTACACAAGGGTACGCATTATCCTTTGATCTTAAATAGAATTCCAAACTTCCCACCCCCTAATACTATCTTGTAACACTTAGCACTCACGAACTTGTGTGATTCTGCTTCAATAAAAGACTAGTAAAATATTTTCGTGCATTTGCTGTTCCAATCAAAAGTGTTTCAAATACATTTCCTTTGGGATGTAAAAATTCAACAGTAGCCCCATTTAAATGTTCTTTAACCCCATTAATTCGGTAGCCTTTCTGAATAAAGTAATCAATTTTGTCTCTTTCATCTAGAAATTGCTGATAATCTGACATCCATTACCCCCCTTTTAATTTCATAAACTATTGGTTATATCCTATTTAGCTTAATATAAATCTACATTATTTGGAATTTCTTCCATAACTGTTTCATATGTGTTTTCTTCAATTACCCAATCCCGGCCAACGGAAATACCTAAATATTTCTCGTCGCTCGGATCCACGATTTCTGCCTGAGGATACTTTTGGAACCACCAGTATTTGGCGAGGACATAATACACCCCAGCACCAATGATAAAACCAACTAAAAACCCATAATTCGGAACAAAGTAAGATGCTACTGCCCCAATAATCCAGGCAATAAATCCAGCTAAATTTACTCCGCCCATATATTTAAATTGGCCATGGTTCTCGTATAATTCTGTTACATTTACACGTCTTTTCCGAAGAAGATAATAATCAGCAAACAATATACCGACTATTGCTGCTAGAATACCTCCGACAAAGAGAAGAACTTGAATAATAACATCAAACAACTGCCATGGCTGAACAATAATCCCGACAATTCCAGCAGTGATGACACCTGCCCAAAATGGGAATTTCGGACCGCCCACGTTTGAAAAAATGGTTGCTGCTGGCACAACATTTGCTGCTGTATTGGTCGACCACTGGGCTAGGACAATCATTAACAGTAATATAGCAAGGATAAAGCCGCTTGCTGCCTTTTGGAGTGCGACCACTGGATCAGCGTTTAATACGGCAATATAGGAAACCGCACCAATGACAATCATAAATGTTTGTGTAAGTGGCATTGCGACAAGGTTCCCCATTAAAGAAGCTCTATTTCGCTTAAACCAGTTCTTTTCATTTTTTGGTGCCTTGATGAAGCGTGAAATAGTGGGAATATCTGCACTTAATGTCGCCCAAAAACCCATATTACTAAAAATAACAACTAAAAAGGCTGAAAAAGCAGCTCCGCCGGTTACAGGGGACTCGACCCAACTCCAGACCTCTCTGCCTGCAGCTGTTGCCTGATCTGATAATGACACATACATCCATAGTGAAATGATCAGAATAATAGGTGCGGCTAAATCGGCAAATCGCTCAATCGATTTTATACCAAGTGCAGTATTAATCAGTTGAACCGCCGCAAAGATTAGGAAGCAAACAAACCAATTATCAAAGCCAAATAAAATATTTAAGATACCATTCATCGCCGTCGAGCCAAAGTAAGTATTTACGCCGAACCACATCGATGCCGTTATTCCTCGGGTAATAGAAGGGATATGGGTTCCGATTATTCCAAACGGTGCTCTCATATAAACTGGGAAGGACAAGCCATGTTCAATTCCGATATCTGAGATCAATGAAATGAAAAATCCAATCGCAAGACTTCCAATGACCGTTGCTAGAATGACCCATGGTAAAGATAAACTCTTAACCCCTGCTCCACCAATCGCAAAGGTGGCAAGAACGACCACCATTCCCACCCACATAAACGAGTAACCTAATTTGGTGATTGTTCTGTCCTTATGGTGAATCGGTAATAAATCTGGTGATTTTAAGTGGCTTTTTTTCATGTGAACACTCCTTGTTTTCGGTTTGATTTTCTAGAATACTAGACAATTTCAACAAACGGTCAACATACAATTAATAAGGCAATTGCCCAGCAAATCTGAGCAATTGCAAATAGGAGTAGTTCGATTAGTGTTTAAGTGAAGCTAAGATAATTAGCTAGATAGATAGTGTTTCATTTTGGTTTACTAGTGTATTTTTATTATATTTCTCCCTTTTTACATATTGGCCAGAACCTGGTTTTCCAACAAATTGCTTGTCGCGAATAACAAATTCCCCACGAGACAACACCGAAACAGGCTCGCCGGTTACCTTCATACCTTCAAACGCATTGTAGTCAACAGCCATATGATGTGTTTCGGCCGAAATCACACGTTCGATATTCGGATCAAAGATAACAAGGTCTGCATCTGCACCGATGGTGATTGTCCCTTTTTTCGGGAATAATCCAAAAAGCTTTGCGCTGCGGGTTGAGGTAATATCAACAAATTGATTCAGACTAATCCGTCCCTTCTTCACCCCCTCTGAGAATAAAACCGACAAACGATCTTCAATTATTGGACCGCCGTTCGGTATTTTAGTAAAATCATCTCTTCCTAAATCCTTTTGCCCTTTAAAATCAAAGGAACATTGGTCAGAACCAATCGTTTGCAATTGACCACTCTTCAAAGCATTCCAAAGAACATCCTGATTCCACTTCTCTCTTAATGGCGGTGACCAAACATATTTAGCCCCTTCAAAATTAGGCTTTTCTAAATAGCTTTGATCAAGGACTAAATATTGAGGACAGGTTTCTCCCCAGACATCAAAGCCCTTGCTTCGGGCTATCGCTATTTGTTCTACTGCATCTGCACAGGAGACATGGACTACATATAACTGTGAATTGGCAAGTCCCGTGAATTTTGCTGCACGGCCTGTAGCTTCGCCCTCTAATTCCTGTGGTCTCGTTAGTGCGTGATAAATCGGTGCCGTTTTCCCTTCATCAAGGGCTTTTTTCGTTAAGTAATCGATGACATCCCCATTTTCTGCATGGACCATGACCAAGGCTCCGTGTTCTTTTGCAGAGATAAGTGTCTTGAACAATGTTTCATCATCCGCTTGAAATACATTTTTGTAAGCCATAAATACCTTAAAAGAGGTAATTCCTTCTTCAGTAATAACTTGAGGGAGCTCACTGAGAACATTCTCGTTGATTTCTGAGATCATTAAGTGGAAACCATAATCAATAACAGCTTTTTCTCGTGATTTATCATGCCATGTCTGAATCGCATTTTTCAGCGGCTCCCCCTTATTGGTTAAGCAAAAATCAATAACCGTTGTCGTTCCGCCAAAGGCAGCAGCTATGGTCCCTGATTCGAAATCATCCTTTGTCACCGTTCCACCAAATGGCATATCGAGATGGGTGTGTGGATCGATCCCTCCTGGAAAAACAAAACAGCCCTTCGCATCGATTATTTCCGCGCCAATCGCTGATAGATTCGTACCAATTTGTATTATTTTACCATCTTCGATTAAAATTTCTGCTTGGTATGTGTCTGCAGCCGTGACAATGGTCCCGTTTTTGATAATTTTTTTCATCAATTGTTCCCTCCAAATCTTCTACTTGGTTAGATCTGCTTTACATTCTACAACTCCACTTAAGGCAGCCTGTCGTTCATTCCAAGTCATCGCCGGCAATTCTCTTGCTGCTTCGACCATATCAATCGCCCCATCTACAGGACATACGATCGAACATAAATTACAACCGACACAATCCTCTTCCCTCACTTTGAGGAAGTTCTTTCCATTTGAGTCCGTCAACATATCGATACATTGATGCGAGGTATCTTCGCAGGCAATATGGCACTTATTGCAATTGATACAGACATCGGAATTGATTTTTGCGACGATATTGTAATTTAAATCCAAGTTGCCCCAATCCGAGTATCTAGGCACGGATTTTCCGATGACTTCAGTCACAGAGGCAATTCCTTTACTATCTAGATAATTGCTGAGTCCTTCAATCATATCTTCAACGATTCGGAACCCATGGTGCATGGCGGCTGTACAAATTTGAACGCCTGTCGCTCCCATCAACATAAATTCAACGGCATCCCTCCAATTGGAAATGCCGCCAATCCCCGAAATTGGCACGTTAATATGCGGATGTCTAGCACATTCAGCGACCATATTTAAGGCAATCGGCTTAACTGCAGGTCCGCAATAGCCGCCGTGTGCTCCCTTCCCGGCCACATGTGGAATGGTATTCCAAGAATCTAGGTCGACGCCCATGAGACTATTAATCGTATTAATCATACTGATCGCATCCGCACCACCGTTGCAAGCAGCTTCAGCTGTTGCAGTAATATCAGTGATATTTGGCGTTAATTTTACAATAACAGGTGTCTTAGCAACTTCTTTCACCCAAAAAGTCTGACGCTCAACAAGTGCAGGGACCTGGCCCGAAGCCGAACCCATGCCGCGCTCTGCCATCCCGTGGGGACAGCCAAAATTCAACTCAAGTCCATCAACACCGACATCCTCCACACGTTTAACGATTTCATGCCACTTTTCCTGCTTTGGTTCAACCATTAACGAAGCAATGATCGCATGGTTAGGAAATCGCTTTTTGGTTTCATAGATTTCTTTTAAATTGACATCTAAAGGTCGGTCGGTGATTAGTTCAATATTATTGAAACCGGCCACCCTTTGTCCGTTAAAACTAATTGCAGCAAACCTTGATGATACATTCAAAATAGGATCGCCCAATGTTTTCCAGACTGCCCCACCCCAACCAGCTTCAAAGGCTCTCTGTACCTGATAGCCAGAGTTGGTAGGCGGTGCTGATGCCAGCCAGAACGGGTTAGGAGATTTAATCCCTGCAAGATTAATACGTAAATCAGCCATCAATTTTTCTCCCCTTTTTATCAAATAAGAAGTTATTTTGCCGTTCCGACAAAAGAATATTGTTTATGAATGGAATAGGCCACATCTTTTCCCTGTTGCGCAGCGGTTACGACCATGGCGTCCCCATTCCCTTTACCAAACACAACATCGCCGCATGCAAACACTTTGGGATTGGAGGTTTGGAGGGTTTCTTTATCTACCTTGACAACCCCGCCATCATGGCTAAGATCGAACCCTTCAATTAACTTAAGGTGTCTGGTTTGCCCGATTGCTTTTACCACAGCATCGACAGGAAGCACATATTCGGAACCCTCGATTGCTACAGGTCTGCGCCGTCCATCTTTTTCTGGGTCCCCAAGTTTCATTTTGATACACTCTATTCCGGTTACCTTCCCGGTTTCATCACCGATAATCCTTTTTGGTGCTGTTAACCAGCGGAATTCCACACCGTCTTGTTTGGCAAAATCATATTCAAATTCATAGGCCGTCATTTCTTCTTCCGTTCTTCGGTATAAGATTTTGACGTTTTCAGCTCCTAACCGAACGGAACAAGTCGCACCATCAATCGCGGTATTCCCAGCACCAATTACGACAACCCTTTTTCCAACAAACTCTTCGGATAACTGGCCACTTTTTGTTGCCTTGACAAATTCAATCGCATCAAATACACCCGCTAAGTTTTCGCCTTCAACACCTAGGTTTGGAACATGTGCCATACCTACTGCCAAGACTACATAATCAAAATTTTCAGTAATTTCTTCCGCTGAAATATCCTTCCCGACCATTGTGTTCGTTTTAATGGTTACATTCAATTTCTCAACCTGCTCTACTTCCCAGAAGGATATTCTTTGAGGTAAACGGAAAGAGACAATTCCATACGTATTTAAGCCGCCTGCTTTCTCGGCCCCCTCAAATATAGTAACCTCGTAACCTAATCTTGCCAGTTCCCTTGCCGCCGATAGTCCAGCCGGACCACCGCCGATGACAGCAACTGTTCGTCCATTCGATTGACCTGGTCGAAAAAGTACTTGTTCATTTGTCATTGCCCAATCCGTAGCATATCTTTGTAGATTGCCTATCATAATTGGCTTGGTTGAATGATTTAGGACGCAAGCTCCTTCACATAGTTCATCCGTTGGACAAACCCTAGAACAGCTTGCACCAACTGGATTTGAGGACATGATTGTTTTAGCAGAACCTAGTAAGTTTCCTGAGGCAATTTTTTTAATAAAGGTTGGAATATCAATACCTGTCGGGCAGGACTTTATACATGGAGCATCATAGCAATAGAGGCATCGATTGGATTCTTCAACAGCTTCTTGGTTTGTCAGTCCCTGCTCCACCTCTAGAAAGTTTTTTTCAAGATTGGATAAGGATATACGCTGCATTTTTTCATTCGCCAAAGAGAAGCCCTCCTTCTTATATGAATGGTTTATGGCCAATACATATGGAATAAATAAATCAATTAAGTGCTGATCTTAAAAATGTAAGCGCTTTAATAAACTGATATTACCAAAAAGAGATCAACTCCTTTAGTCAATTATCTACTTCGCAGAAAATTCTGCATCTTATTATAATTTTACAGACTGATTTTAGACATTTCACCTAACAATCTGTAAATTGATGCAAGCATTTAATTAATCATTATGTAAAAAGAAAGTAATTTACTATGAATGAAACCCTAGGGGAGTATTGTTGTTGGATGAAAATTGGAAATGATAAGGAATTTTGGATATAGTTATATCAGAGGGCAGATTTCTTGTACACTTTTCTGAATACTTTTTCAATTTAACACAATAATACCAAAAATATTGTAAAAAGAAATCGAATTGTCAATTAATCTTACAAGCTTTATTTGTTCATTTTCAAATGTCTAATCAGTAAAGTATTACTTACCTAACAATGCATCTTCCTTCAAAGTAAAACTGACTTATTATAAAATAATCGTAAAAAACTTCTCGACATTTTCTACGAATGTGGAGGAAATGTACCTCTTTAATAAAAAAGGTGTACCTTTTTTAGAAGGTACACCCTGCTATGTTTAACTTTGAAAATATTTAGACAACTCGATAACCATTGCTCCCATTCTCTCATTTTCAGGAACAAGGATCCGTTCTACCCCTTGCTCTTTTAATGCTGCTGCGGTTACTTTTCCCACGGCTGCAGCTACTGTTTTTTGTTTGAAGGAATCAATGATGTCTGTCAAGATTTCATGTTCTCTTGCATAGTCAAAAAGCGAGTGAACCTGGGTTGCTGTAGTAAAACATACCGCGTCACATTCACCGGACTGAAGTTCATTACATAACCTTGCCACCATCTCTTTTTCAGGTGCTATGTGCTGGTATGGAAGTACCTTCTGGACAATAGCACCGCGATCTTCGAGAAATTTTGTTAATACTGGTGCTGTTTCCCCGTGAAGTTGCAACATAACTCTTTTTCCAGAGAGATCTACGGTTTCGAGTGATTGAGCTAATCCCTTTGTTGTTCCATCCTCATCGACCACGATTGGTTTAATCTCATATTTCTTTAATGCAGATAGGGTTTTATAGCCTCTAGATCCTATCTGTGCTTCACGAAGGTTCTTTAAAAAGGACTCTTTTAATCCAAGCTTTGTTGCTAATTCCACGAGTGTCTCAAAACCAATCCCCGTTGTGAAAATCACCCAATCGGCACCTTTCTGTACAAATTCGCGTAAATCAGGTTCCACTTCCTTTTCTGCTAGAAATACAGTCCCTTGAAGGGTACGGATTAGAGGAACACCTCCTTGTTTTCCAATTATCGTACTTATTTCTTCTATTTTTCGCGAACCGCAAATGACGACTCGCTTTCCAGTTAAACCCTTTTCCATTGCACTAACCTCTCAAATCGTATTAATTTTTTTCTCTTGCAATTCTTTCAATCTCATGTGAAGGATAAATGTTCACACCACTTTTATCAGTCTGGGCGACGGCTGCCATTGCTGCTGCGACGTTCCTTGCTTCAATCGCTTTATAAGGCCGTAATGCGCCAACCATGAGTAAATTTAAAAAGGCACTTGCTTTTTCCGCAATTCTTTCCCCAAAACGAAACTCTGTCCGCTCTCCTAACAATAGTGATGGCCTGAAAATATGAACAGATGGTATAATTAACTTACGTAGAGCTTCCTCCACTTGTCCCTTCACTTGATTGTAGAAAATCAATGATTTAGAATTTGACCCCATCGCTGTTATTATGAGAAATTTCTCTACACCACTTTTTGATGATATTTTTGCTGCCTCGACCGTATATTCATAGTCTACTTTTCGAAAAGCTTCCTTGCTTTTTGCCTTTTTAATAGTAGTCCCTAAACAACAAAAAACATCTGTTACCTGAAATAATTTCGAGTATGTATCTAGCTTGTCAAAATCAACGACATGCACTTCACAGGAGGGATGATTGCTTTCAATTGGTCTCCGGACTAACATATGGATCTTTTCATAATTTTTTTGTTGAATGAGGATTTTTACTAATTCATTTCCTACTAGTCCGCTAGCACCTAGAACAAGTGCCGTTTTTTTGCTGTTTTTCATATTTAATCCCCTTTACGATCCAACCTTTTATCTCATTAAATCGGTATCATTAAGATTATTACACAATCCTCGTGAATAATGAAGAATATTAATCCTTAGTTGTATATTTTTGACTTTGTATCTTACCCTAAAAAGGAAGATATAAAATTCAATAAGGTAAATAAGGAAGATCACGATAAAGTTGTCAATATTTTAACTTATTTTTGTTCAATTATTTTTTCCTTGGACATACTGAGGAAGTGAAAATTTTTTTAAGGAGGAACAAGGATGCCTAACGATTTCCAATTTAGTAATTTTATTAATGATGTATCGCTGCAAACGAAAATGGAGAATGTGTGGAGTAATACTTGTGGTTCATGGGAGAATTGTAACCAAGAAACGATTCAATCTTTCCTAGCCCAGTGCCTCGATTATAATATTGACCCACAGTACTGCATGAGTTGGGTTGAACAGCATAAGGAAGAAATACCCAATTGGACTAATGTCTCGGAAACCTCGCTAGGCTGGGTAAACCAGCACACATCAACGGGTTCAGCCATATCGATTACAGAGCAGGATTTTAGTTGATTCTTAGGGAGGGAGTAAAACCCTCCCTTTTCATTTACGTACAGAGAAAATTTACGATCCCTTTGAAAATGGAAGTCTGTTTCATTTATCCAAAAATAAAAAAAGTGCTTCTGTGGTCATTTAAATCTATGAATCAAATCTACTAACCTTTCTAATCCATCTAGTAGTCTTGGTGAGGGGCGGCAGTACAGTTCTTCCTCAAGAATGAGAATCTGGTCATCACTTTTAAATCCTAGTTCTTCAAATCCAGTTCTCTTTTTAACAAGGCTTTTTTGAATCTTATCTTTCCTCACTCCTACCCAAGCAAGACAAATAAAATCGGGCTTGCGACTTATTACATCTTCCCACTCCGTTTGGACACTGGCCAATTCAATATCGTGAAAGATGTTCATTGCCCCAGCAGCCTCAGATATCTCCGTGAGCCAATTTATTTTTCCTGGTGTAAAAATCGGCTTCGGCCACCATTCCCAGTACAAACGTGGTCGGTAAATTTGATTAACACTCTGCTGTTTTACCTTTTCAAGCCTGGAACGAAATTGCCGAGCCGCCTCCACTCCCCGTTCTTGTTCGCCAATAACTCCAGCGGTTGAGATTAAATCGTTTTCAATATCGGTTAATGATTGTGGATTTAAAACAAGATGGGGGATATCTCGTTTCTTTAGAGCCTCAATATTTTTTTCCATCCCTGGAACACTTAAAGAAGCAAGGACCAAATCAGGCTGCAATTGTTCAACTAGATCCATGTTAATCGATAAATCAGGACCTAACTTTGGTAGATTTTTGATTGAGGCTGGCCAATCGGAAAAGTCATCAACTCCTACTAATAAGTGTGTTAAACCCAGATATTCCATGACTTCAGTATTACTAGGGCACAAGGAAATGACTCGCATGTTTTACCATCTCTCCTCTCGATATAGTTAAAGCAAAGGAATCATAAAACGCATGGATGGAAAATCATCCATGCGCTTTTGGGTATTTCTATTTCCTTTCCCCTTCTACGGCCTCAACCAACTGAAATAAAAAGCGATAAATGAGCTGGAACGCCTCACCTATGGATATTTCATCGTTAAAACCTTCCACATAGTTTAGGGCAAAATTCAAATTCCATAATCCATCTTCCAAGCTGAACATTAAGTCGAATTTTGCTTCATCCCCATGTAATTGGTTATTTAAATTTTCCTTTAACGCTTTTTCAAATTTCTTTTGCAGTTTTAATCCCAACATTACATCGTATGTCCCAAATACATCATCCGCTTCTAACGAAACAGCCTCGACACCAATTAAATTAAACCAATTGGACTCTAAGTAAATAAATTCATTTTTATGCATTTTTAAGTAATCGAGAGGCTGAGTCAAGAATGAAGACGATTCATTCTTTAGCATATTTTCTGTTTCTTTATCACAACGTTCAATGTAGGCGTCTGCAAAGCGCACACTAACATCCTTCTCCGAAAATTGGATATTATTACCCAGCTGATTTTTTTCTAGATACTCTTTTTCTTCTTTAAAAATGGTAATACTATTGCCGTTTGAGTTATTTTGCTGTTCAGATATGTACTGTTTGATTTGTTCTTTTAACATCAGGAATGTCCTCCTATGATTCACTTTTCTATTTTAATATTGAGTGTTTATGTGTAAAAAAGCAAATGTGATAATGTTATTTTGCCAAAAAAAGAGGTGACTATATAAAAGCCACCCCTCTAATTGCTATTTAATTTTCCGCTAATTTCGTTTTTACCTTATGAGAGGAAGATTTTTTTACTTCACCAGGATCTTCTGCTTGTTTTGCCCGTTTAATAAATAAGGCAAGGACCAATGCAAGACCGGCGATAAAGACGGTAACAAAGAATGCGTCATTAATTCCTTCTAACATTGCTTTCATTTGAATATCATGCTGCATTTTTAATTGCATCGCTTCCGTTATTTTTACTGACGGATTAGGTACAACTTTTTTCGCTGCTTCAATTAGTTCCGTTGCATGTGTTTTTGCACGGGTTGTCATCACCGTTACCAACAATGCTGTACCAATTGCACCGGATACCTGCGACATCGTATTGTTCATCGCCGTCCCGTGTGGATAAAAGCGTGCTGGTAACTGGTTTAAGCCATTTGTCGTTATAGGCATATTTACCATCGAAAAACCAAACATACGGATCGTGTATAAAATAATTAAATGTGTATAGGTGGTTTCAAGTGTTAATTTACTAAATAAATAACTTGTTATCACTGTAATAGATAAACCAATAATAGCTAAAGCACGACCACCAAACTTATCAAAAAGTTTACCTGTAATCGGCATCATAATGGCCATTAGAATTGCCCCTGGCAACAACAATAAACCCGCATCTATCGGGGAAATCCCGCGAACATTTTGGACATAAATTGGTAGAAGAAGCATCCCTGAAAACATCGCCATTGTAACTACCATGGATATAGCAGAAGATAATGCAAACATTGGATATTTATAAATCCGGAAGTTAAGAAGTGGCCGTTCTTTTCTTAATTGACGCAAAATAAATGTTACCAATGAAATGAGCCCAACTGCAAGCGTCCCATAAACTTGCGGACTGTCCCATCCATCTTTACCAGCTGAACTGAATCCATAAAGGATTCCGCCGAAACCTACGCTTGATAACACCACAGATAAGAAATCAAGACGAATATCAACCTTACCTTTTTTATCTTTAAGTAAGAAAAAGCCAAGCAATACGACGAGAATCGCGATTGGTGTAACAAAATGGAAGAGCATTCTCCAGTCATAATGTTCAATAATCCAACCCGATAAAGTCGGTCCAATTGCCGGAGCAAACATTAATACTAACCCGAAAACCCCCATTGCTAATCCACGTTTTTCAACTGGAAAACTGGTTAACATTACATTCATTAACAAGGGCATCATAATCGCTGACCCAGAAGCCTGAATCATCCGACCAGATAATAATAGTGGAAAGGCATGAGCAAAGCCAGCTAATACAGTTCCTAACGTAAATAAAAGCATGGCTGCTAAGAATAATTGCCGTACAGAAAATTTTTGAATTAAAAATGCTGATAATGGAATCAGAATTCCATTTACTAACATAAAACCGGTTATCAACCATTGACCAGTTGACGGGTCAATTTTTAAGTCAGTCATGATTGAAGGTAGTGCTATATTTAATAATGTATTATTTAAGAATGCAATAAAAGCTCCGATTATCAGTATGGCAATAACGCCATACGGTGGGCCAGCAGTCTTTTTTATGGTTTGATCCATTGAATTTCCCCCTATAATATATGTTCATTTTTTTATACACCTGTTTCACACTTACATAATAATATACGCAGAGTTCAATTTTTGCAATTAAAAAAACCTGCAAAATTATGGGTTTGTAATCATGCTTTAAATAATGTACTATACTTTTATACTAATAGTACAAATGGAAATAAAGGTGATTTTATGAATGACCGAAAGCAGCATGTAGTAAATATGGCTCATCAATTATTCATCGAAAAAGGATTCCAAGCGACATCTATTCAAGATATTTTAGACTATAGCGGGATTTCTAAAGGAACGTTTTATAATTATTTTTCATCTAAAAGCGAATTATTAATCGCGATTTATAAAACAATTTATAAGAGGCTCGAAAAGGATCGAAACGATTTATTAATCGGTCAAAACCCTTCTAGTATTGAGATTTTTATTAAGCAAGTGGAAATGCAAATGATTACTAATCGGAAAAATAAATTAATTACCCTATACGAGGAAGTATTGTCCTCTAATGATGCTGACCTTAAACAATTTGTCCAACGGAGTCGTTTAAATTCACTTCGTTGGTATTACAATCGGTTTATCGACATCTTCGGCGAACAGAAAAAACCATTCCTATTAGATTGTGCAATTATGTTTCAAGGGATATTACAATATAATGTTCAATACAATAGAATGGCCCATGAATCTGGAGAAAAAGTAAGCAGTGTTGTCCGCTACAGCGTCGCGCGATTGGTTAAAATAGTTGATGAGGTTTCTGAATCAGGGGATCAATTAATAGAACCAAATACTTTAGAAAAATGGGTCCCTGGCTGCCAAAAAAACAATCACGAGATAATCACCCAGTTGATGAAAATAGCGGTAACGTTAAAGGCATCGATAACGAAAAGCATTCAGGATGTAGAAGAACAAAACAAATACAATGAACTTCTGGATTTTATTCAAGAAGAAATCATCCATACAAAATCACCAAGAAAGTTTCTTATTCAAAGTGCCCTATTATCATTAAAGCAAAACCCCGAATCACTTTGGAAAAAAGAACTAGGACAGCTTAATGAATTGATCGAGGCTTTTTATAGTGTGACAGAGTCGGAAGACACAAACCCCTAATCCAAGGATTAGGGGTTTGTTTTGAGTATGTAAGGCTTTTATTATTTGAAAAGCGTTGCTGAATTTCCCAAATAAAGTAATTCCTTGAATATTGTTTTACCACCACGATTGCATCTTCGCCATGTTTTGTAAATATTAACCCTGTACCCATTTGTTCTTGAAACTTCCACCCTTTTAATTTCATATATTTTTTTACAACATTATAACTGCTATCTTGACTACTTACGGATAAGTATCTGCTTCGTTTATCTGTTTTTGAGAACAGCTCAAATTCTGAATCGGATAAGTGAAGCTTCATTGCAGAAATAATTAATGGTATTGGATTTCCCTCCTGAAAAAGCGCAGAACCAAATCTGCTGACAACTAGACCAAATCCTATGACCAAAACAATCACTAGGATAACGGCCATTTTTCTAATCCCCTCCACCCGTTCGCCTCCTTAATTATCTGCTACTATTTAATTTGACGACGGATGGGTATTTTTGGTTTCAGATAGAAATATTTCATTTTCATTAAAATTTTTTTAAGATGTCGGTAATGAACTTATTAATTTGTATTTCGAGTTAGTTTAAGAAAGGGATAGCTGCAATAATAGGGGTATCATAATAGACATGATCAATGCGGAGGTAATCATCGCTATGCTCCCCATGACCCCTTCTATTTCTCCCCATTCAAATGCACGGTTGGCACCAATTGCCTGGGCTGAGGTTCCTAACGCTAATCCCTTAGCAATTCTGCTTCTAATCCGAGTAATATTTAAAAGAAATGGCCCAACCATTAAAGAAAAAACCGCAGAAATACAAACAAACAAAATCGTTAGTGACGGTATCCCCCCTAATAACTGGGATACTGATAAGGCAATGGGAGCAGTGACCGATTTTGGAATAAGCGACAACATAATTTCCTTATTCATGTGCAAATACTTCGTCAACAAGACAATTGAAATTACACCAGTTAATGTGCCTGGCATAACCGCCCAGAAAATAATTACGAAATTTTTTCTAATAATTCTTACATGTCTATATAAGGGAACAGCGAGGGACACAGTGGCAGTTCCTAATAAAAGTGAAAATATACCTGTTCCTGAAGAATATTGGGCCACTTGTATATGAGAAAGCGTCAATAAACCAATGATGAACACTGTTACAGTATATAACGGATTTAACCATGACTTGTTATAAGTTTTAAACACCTTATTTCCTACTGCATAACTCATAACAGTAATGCTGGTACATAACAATATATTAGAAATCATTGTTCCCATTTTGTTTACTCCTTTTTCTTTTAGTTTCTAAATACTCAGCAATAAAAGCTGTAACAAGTAGGACAACCAGGCTGCTTGCTGCTAGGATGATTGCTAATTTTATTCCTTCTACTCTAAAAATCCCTGCAAAATGCCAAACACCAACGATAAATGGAATAAAAAGAAGAGTTATATGTTTGATATGCAGCTGGGCGGCTGCTTCGACCCATTTGAGCTTACAAACACCTGACATTAATGCAATGAATAAGAGCGCCATACCAATAATACTTCCAGGGACAGGAAGATCAAGCCAAGTAACGAGTCTTGTTCCAATCAAATATATAACTAAGATTGTGAGAAACTGAGCAATAGCACGAACCATTCGGCTCCAACCCCCTGCTTTAAGATTAATGCCCCATTATTTTTTTACAAATGGGGTCACAATTTATTACTCTAAGGTCAGTATTGCATACCTTTTTGTGTTTTTCTGTAAATGTGGAATGGTATCTAACATAGATTTTTTAAATTTGATTTAATACATGGTAGAATTCCTTACCTTTATTTCGAGTTACCTTCATAAAGCAAAAAAAGCCGTTTCCTATTAGTAGGACCGGCTAAAACTGAATATTTAATACCTATTTAAGAAAGGATTTAGGCATGACAACAGCGACGACCTCTCCACGAGCACAGAGAATATCATTCGCATAAACTTCTGTCTCAACCTTAAACTTTTTAGGGTGTATTTCATGTACAGTTCCGATTGCTTTTAATGGTATACCATGTGGAGTGGGCTTGAGAAAGTTCACATTTAAGGAGGCCGTTACGAATCTTGGGGTCTCCTCTCCATCACCAGCTTCATGTCCATTTTTTCGATGAAGCGCCAATGCAGCAGACCCTGTTCCATGACAATCTATTAACGAGGCAACAATGCCGCCATAAACAAAACCTGGAAGTGCTAGATGCTCTGCTTCTGGTGTGAATTTAGTTACTGTTTGTTCACCCTGCCAGCCAGTTCGAAAATGATGCCCCCCTTCGTTCAATCGACCACAGCCATAACACCAGGCGAAATCATCCGGATAATCATCCTGAATTGCTTTTAAAACTTTATCTTCCATTAATTTCTCCCCCTTCACCGAAAACGCTTTCATAGACATGATAACATTGTTAAAATTCCCTGGTCAATCAATTGACAAAATATTAGAAAATCCAAACATTTCACAAAAGTTAGAAAAGAAAAACCCTTGTGCTACAAGGGTTTTCTTTTGTATTTTTCGGAAATAATCACATTTAGACTCTATTTGGAGCAAAAAAACCGAATTTGACTACTAATTCCAAACTTCCCTGCAATTACCCTATACCTTGCTTCTGGCTTAATTGATCCAAAAAGATAGTCACGAATCTACTACACCGATCCATATCCTTCATTTGGAGGCTAACCTCGATTTTTAGGGTGGCAATTAAATTTGTGTGTACGTAAAGCATATCCTTAAATTCATCAACAGCTCCACAAAACTTCGGGTAACCACTATCCCCTGTGCCGATTACACCTGTCAGTACCTTTTTCACGTCCTGAGTTTCGAATGCACGATATAGCTCCATCATTTCTTGAGGAATTTCGCCATTTCCCCAAGTATAGGTTCCGATCACAATAGCCGCAAACTGGGATAAATCCCTAACTCGAAATTGCTCGATCCGAAAGAGAGAAACCATTACATTCTTCTTTAAAAATAAATGAAAAATTCGTTGAGCTAATTCTTCAGTATTTCCTGTTTTGGAAGAATATACGATGGCAATTTTCATAATTCATCGAAACCGTTTGATTGTGTTACCTTTGCATAGCTTCTTGACTTCTGTTCAAAAAAATCGGATTTTGTTCCATTCATCATTTCATCACTGAAAACATGGATCCAAGGCATAGGGTTTACCCTTTCTTTATATAAGTTCTGTAAACCTAGCTGTCGAAGCCGCTTATTTGCAAGATATTCGGTGTATCTTTCGTACTCGCTCAATTCAATACCATCTATATCCTTCAAAATCATATGTGCCCACTCTTTTTCAAGTTGGACAGCTTGTCCAACCACTTTATACACATAATCAATGTTAGCCTCTGTATGTAAATCCGGATTTTCTGTTAAAAGAATTCGCAGAAACTGTGCCATAAAATAAGCATGCTGCATTTCATCCCGTTGTATATAGCTAATCATTGTACTAGTTTTAAGCATCTTTTGCTGGCGGGCAAGATGATAGAAAAAAGCAAAGCCAGCATAAAAATAAATACCCTCTAGATTAATAGAATTCACACCTAGTTGAAATAAATTTTGTGGTGTAGGATTCTCACGGAAACTTTCATATGCATCTAATATCAGTTGGTTTCTTTTTTGAACGATTGGATCATTTTTGGCTTGATTGAACCAATCCTTTTGTTCATTTAAAGGTACAAGAGAACTTAATATATAGGAATACGATTCATTATGCACCGCTTCCTGCTGGGCGATGACAGCAAATATTGCTTTAAAGCTAGAATCTGTCACATAATCCATTACTTGACACATTGTTGGTGTTTGCAGGCTGTCTAAAGAAGCAAGTTGTGTATTTATTCGTAAAAAGACATCTTTCTCCGTTGAACTGAGAAAGTCCCACTGTTTTATATCATCTTGCATATTAATCTCTTGAGCTTTCCAAAAGTTTGACAATAAAGTCTGATATAAATCGTATATCTGTGGATAAGCAATATCATTCCAGTTGAGCAAGCCTGATGATTTTCCATTAATAATACCAGTTGATTTATTGGGAAACTCGGGGTTTAACAGTTTAATTCTTGATAGCGGTAAATGAATACCCATAAAATAATCTTCTCCAATCTATTCTAAAAGATGTTAGCTATGGCAAGCATCACATTCGTCAATTTCTGTTTGAGATGTGCTTCTAACATAGTACGTTGTCTTTAGTCCCTGCTTCCAAGCTTCCATATGCAGGTTGAGCAAGTCCTTTGCTTTTATATCGTGCCTAACGTATAAATTAAAGCTAATGCCCTGATCAATATGGCGCCCACGTGCCGCATTCTGTTTAATACTCCACACTTGATCTAATTCATGTCTTGATCGGCGATAATAGTCATATGTGATATGGTTTAAATCCGGTGCAGTAACTTTAAATTTAAAATTCTTCTTTTCCTCTGCAAATTCAACAGAATAGATTGGATCGATTCCGTCAGTGGAACCTCCAATTTTCGCTGTGGATGAATTGGGAGCGATAGCCATTAACCAGCCGTTCCGAATGCCATGATTAACGACATCCCTTTTTAGTGCGATCCATCTCTTCGATTGGTAATTTTTCCGTTCAAAATAACTTCCTGAATGCCATTCTGAATCCTTAAATAGACTATAAGACCCTTTCTCCTTTGCTAGTTCCATTGATGAACGGATCGTATAAAATGCAATGTCCTCATACAGATGATCTGCATAATTTACCGCTGCTTCAGACTCCCAGTAAATCCCTTTAAGAGCTAGTAGGTGGTGCCATCCAAATGTACCAAGACCCACGGCTCTGTACTTTTTATTTGTAAGTTGAGCCTGTCCAACAGTGATTGTATTTAAATCAATCACGTTATCGAGCATTCTTACTTGGATCCTAATTAAACGCTCTAAAACATCTGCGGGTACTGCCTTCGCCAGATTAATAGACGATAAATTACATACAACGAAATCACCCGGTTTACGAACAATGACGAGATTGCCCTCTTCATTTTGGTATTCGTTAACTATGGTCGTTGCGGACATATTTTGAGCAATTTCTGTACATAAATTACTGCAGTAAATAGAAGTTCGGCCTTTACCCAATACATGCTTATTCGGATTTTGCCTGTTTACTTCATCACGATAGAACATGTATGGTGTTCCTGTTTCTAATTGAGCAACCATGATTCGTGTCATAATATCCATGGCACGATATGTTTTACGAGGAAGAAGCGGGTTACCTGCGGCCTCTTCATATTTCTCGGTAAAGAATTTAACATCCGTTTCATCATAAAAATCTTCAAGTCCGAGAAGGTTCCCTTTTTCATCCTTCCAGCCCATAAATTGTTTTACTTGATGGGGACAAAATGTATGCCACTGCCCAATACTTCTTCCATCCTCATCTTTCTCTTCTAATTTTTTCATAAATAGGTCTGGTATGGTGACACCCGTAAAAATGTCATGGGCCTTACGGCGTTCATCCCCATTATTGGTTTTTAAATCGAGAAAACCGTTCATGATATCTTTATGAAATAAATCTAGGTAAACCGCAATGGCACCTTGACGTTGACCTAACTGATCAACACTGACAGCTGTATTATTTAACAATTTAATCCATGGCACAATTCCGGAAGAGTTTCCTTTGAATTTCTTAATATCGGAACCAAGGGCACGAACTTTACCATAATAAATCCCTATACCTCCGCCATCCTTGCTTAGCCGAGCAATATCCCAATTATTTAAATAGATGCTATCAAGGGAATCATCTACTGTATCAATAAAGCAGGAGGAAAGCTGACCAAAGCTTTTGCCTGCATTCGCTAAAGTGGGGGTAGCAACCGTCATATATAAATTACTAAGTGCCCAATACGCTTCCTTTATAAGTTGTAAGCGGATGGACTCCTTTTCATCCTTCATAATCGTCATGGCAATAATCATGAACCGCTCCTGCGGGAGTTCATATACATTTCTATTATGATCTTGAGCCAGATAGCGATCCGCCAGTAAAAATAACCCTATGTAATTAAATAATAAATCTTTATCTGGAATTATCTCTTTTGCTAGTTGTTCGATTTCATCTTTACTATATAAGCTAAGTAAATTATGAGAATATATCCCCGTATCAGTCAATTCTTTTATTAATCTATAAAAATCTCCATATTTTAAAGAACGATTATAGCCTCGATTTTTTGCTGACTTTCCATATAATTCATTTAGATATAAACGGGCAGCGACAAATGTCCAATTTGGTTGGTCTATTGCAATTTGATTCACAGCATATAATAAAGCTTGGTGATTAGCTTCCCCCTCTGTTTCATCCAGTTTACTAATTTGCTCTTTAAGCTCCGTAGTATCTATCTGATATTTTTCTGAAACTTGATTAATAGATTCTAATACGTAATTAAGTTCTGTTTGAATCTCCTTAGTTATCAATACATTTCCCCCTATAATAAAAAAATCCGCTCAACGGTAATTGAGCGGATGAAACGATACACTACAAAAGGAATAAAAAAATCCAATGCCTCCTGTCGCCACCGTTCATCTTCTCAATCCCCGAAGAAGTTGAAACATCTTAAGAAAGACAGGTCTCCTGACTCATGCTTCTTCCTACTTTGAACCCTTCCCATATAAGTACCTAATAGATTAGACATTTCTTATAAAGTGGTTTGCTCATTTCGTCAGCATTTACAGTTGCGGGGGCAGTTCTGGATTTACACCAGATTCCCTATTAAGCCACAATGGCATCGTCTCTTAAGGCTAACACAATATATAGTTTGATTATTATTTATTGAAACAATATATAGTGAATCAATTAATTTAAATAATAGTATAGTCACCAAAATAATTCAAGTCTATTATTAAATAAAAATGAAACCTATCTGGCCTGACACCTTTTTTTAAAACACCAAGGATGTCACTGAACCCTTTGTATTCTATTTTGAATGCCATAAGTGAACGGTTTTGGCTGGGCTTTACTGAAGTTAACTAATGCATCAAGGTCAACGGGTCCGACTTCTTTGTTTTTAGCTTGAGTAAATACAGTAAATCCATCTCCGCCACCAGAAAGAAAAATATTCGCTGTCACAGAATAGGATTTATTAGGATCCATTTCCGTGCCATCTGGAAGCTTGGTGCTCACTACCCTTTGCCCTGCTGGTTTATTTGGATCCCAAGTATAGCTTATGCCAGAAATCTGCAACATGTTCGTTTTTGTTGCTCCCCACTGCTGGTTGAGCAATTCTCGGATTTGCTGTCCTGTCATCGACATTTTGACAAGGTCATTATTAAAGGGCTGTACCGTGTAAATTTCTCCCCAAGTGATATCGCCAGGATCAATATCGGCTCGAATGCCGCCAGGATTCATAAAGGCAAATTCGGTATTCAACGCTTTCCTTTGTGCATCCGCAATGAAATCACCCAGCACTGACTCACCATTTTCATTTTGCTTGGCCGTCAGACTTTCAGATGAAGAGCCAACAACTTGATTAACTATCGGTTCTATTTTTGCTTCATATCCTTCTATCATTTTCTTTATTTCGGGATCGGGCTCGATTCCTTCTTGAAAGGTAGTTACAATCTCAGCTCTTTTTGAGACAATATCCTTTGTTTTAGGATCTATCTCAAGATCAACATCAGAGAAGGCAGTTCCATAGGAATAGGATTGAACAACTAGTTTATTGTCAATCGTTGTGTTCATATAGGCATGATTATGGCCGCCGAAAATGATATCCACTTCATCGTCGACCCGGTTTGCGATATCGACAAGCTGCCCTGCTGGATTTTCTCCATTTGGACCTGAAGTGCCTGGGTTATGGGCTAAAACGACAATCGCTTTTACCCCTTGTTTTTTCAATTCCGCTACATTCTGATTAATTGCTTCTACTTCATCCGTGAATTTTAATCCTGCCACACCGCTAGGGACAACAAGCGTTGGAGTCTCAGTAGTTACCACACCGATAAAACCAATGGGCATCCCATTTACTTCGATCACTTTATAAGGAGGCAGAATCGTTTTTCCTGTTTTCTCATTGACCACATTAGCAACAATCCATGGGAAGTTTGAACCTGCAAAATTGCCTGTTTTCGGATGTGTTCCCCCTTTTATGAGGCGCATCAGTTCCGTTAAGCCTTCATCAAATTCATGATTACCAACAGTACCGATGTCAAAACCCAGTTTGTTCAAGATCTCGATTGTTGGTTCATCCTGTAAAAGGGCCGAAATTGGAGGGCTGGCCCCAACCATGTCTCCATCTTCAACCAATAGCGTATTTTTATTTTCTGCTTCACGCTGTTTTAAATAGGCTGCTAAATAATCGACCCGACCGGCCGGTTTCCCGTTTACTTTCCGAGTCACATTTAATTGGCCATGCAAGTCATTAATCCCTAATAGTTGGACCTGAATGAAACGATTATTTGCGGCCGGTGGCTTTCCCTTTTTGGGATTGACCGTTTCTGGACGGTTGGATTTATGTCCATGATATTCTTCAGATAACCCTTGATCTTTTCCTATAGTTGGTTTCTGTCTGCTAACCTCTACAACTTGAGGCTTAGTAACAGTTTGAAATTGATTATCCATATCCCTTAAGGCACGAGCTGAAGCACTTTGATATCCCGTTATCGCCACCAGTGCTAGGATCGATAAGGAAAGAAACGTTTTTTGAAACAATTTCATACTATTCCTCCTACAATTTTCTAAAAGAACCAAAGGTATTTTTCTCCTTGTAGGTTAGGAATATGCAGAAAAGGCACCAAAGAAGTTTGGTGCCTGACACTCATTATTGTTTGACTATCAGACTTTGGTAGGTTGATGATGTCCTTACTTCGATGGTTAAGGTTCCCTTTTTATAGATGGATTTAATGATAAATGGGGCACCGGTGGTATTCTGAAATTGAAAGTCCGGTCCACCATAAGATACGGTTGCATCTCTGCCAGCAGGTACATACCCAACCGACAAGGAATGGTGATGTTTTTCAATATAACTAACACCTACCTGATCCACTGCATTGAACAGGGTTGATGACGTCTGGCAAATTCCTCCGCCGATACCGTCGACTAATTGCTTATTTACAATTTCCTTCGCCTTTTGATATCCGTGGGCAGCATCACTTGGACCTACAGTGGTATTAAATGAGAAAATATCTCCCGCTCCGACAATGATATTATTAATGGCCTGTGCCGACAGCTGAATATTCTTTGAACGGCCTACAACTCCGCTATTAAATCTCGTTGTAAAGCTTGCCACGACAACTTCCCCTAACTCGTCAACATCCTCAGGCCTATAACCGCTCTCGGTCACATATAAAGGTAGTTCAATATCTCCACCCGTTGCCGATGCTGTTATGACCTTTTCAACTAACTCTGATTCCTCTAAGATAATTCTTGGTTTGCCTTTAATGATTTGACCATTGGGGCCAATCTTATCAAGAATCATTCGTTGGTCATATCCTTTGGTACTTTCCGTCCCTCTTGCTAAATCCTTTGCCCAGTTTTCAAGTTCCTTTTTATAGGTTTCATTATTGGTTCCAAAACCCATTTCTACCGGTAAAAAGGTTTCCAAAATAGCATTTGTATTCGGATCAATGACATTTACCGTAATTGGTTTTGGTTTTTCTTCATTCTGTGGTTCTGGTGGTGTTTTATTGGGCTTTTGTTGTCCTGATTCAGATACTTTTTCTTCAACTTTCTTTACTGTATTCGTTTTTTCTGTACATCCGGCAATAAGTATTAAGCTACAGATTAATAAAATTGATACTAGCCACGAACTCTTTGTCATTTCCCCCAACCTCTTATCCTATATTTTCATGCAGTAAATGCTGACCTCCAACGAAGTCGATTCATTCTTGGATTTTATTCCCGTTTGCATGTCAATATGACTTTTAAGTATTGATTAATATGCAAAAAGCCCCTTAGGTTAGGTGTAAGGAGCTTGATCAGTGAAGATATATGATTTTTTTGATCTGTAAATTATCTTACGCTGCTTTTCATCATTGGTTGAACCACTTTTTGTTCCGAATATGTGAGTTCATTTTTCTTATAGGCGTGCCAATATGCGAGTGCGATAAAGACAGATCCGCCAACCGCATTGCCTAGAAAGACAGGGATAAAATTTTCAATATATCCTAGCCAAGTAAAATGGCCGCCAAATATCGCTGCAGGAATCACAAACATATTCGCTACAACGTGTTGGAATCCGATTGCGACAAATGCCATCGTTGGAAACCAAATACCCGCAATTTTTCCGACCATATCGTTTGCTCCATAACAAAGCCACACTGCCGCTGCCACCAGCCAATTACAGCCAATCCCCGAAACGAATGCTTGGAGAAAGGTTGCTCCTAATTTATGGTCAGCAATACTAATCGTTCTTTCCAAGAAGGGGCCTGATTCTGTAAGTCCAACCAGATGTCCAAAAAAGTATGCTACAAAAATGGCCCCGATAAAGTTACTAACCGTAACAAGAAACCAGTTATAGAAAACCTGTCTAGTGCTAATCTTGTTCGCCATTCGAGCTAGAGGCACAGCCATCATATTTCCTGTTAATAGCTCACCACCTGCAAGCAAGGTGAGGATAAGGCCGATTGGGAAGACAGACGCACCAATCAAACTGCTTAACCCCTCTAAATTTCCTGTTAAAGTTGCTGTGACACGGATGAAAAGTAAATAACCTAAAGCAATGAAGGCACCTGCTTCAAAACCTAATATCAGGGTCTGTAAAGGAGGGTATTTTGATTTTTTCACTCCATTTTCAACTGTAATTTCCATGATTGTTTCGGGTTTACTATATCCCATATAATATACTCCTTTAATAAAACCATTTAGTATGTGAAACATTTAACATACTTCTATTTTATAACAAATTCTTCTAAAATCCTGTGAATATTTCTTTAACTATTTTATAGCGCTTACATTTACCTTTGGAATCTTGCTTTTATATTCAAAATATCTTACTTCCCTTACTTAATAGAGGTATACTGATTCCAAGGTGATATGGTAAAGAGTATAGAAACACTACAGAAGTTACGAACGGAGACGAATGGTCTAACAGATCAGTATGTTAGTCGGTATCCCAAACCCGACCCATTTTGCTACATTTTTTAAAAAATCCAGCCATACTCCATCAGAGTATCGCCAAATGATCGAAAGGAATAAAGAATGGAGGTTATAAAATGGAAAAGAAAATTTATTGGAGTTTGTTTATATATGGTCCATGGAAAATGTATCTCGCAGCAACGGTAGATGGACTTTGTTATGTTGGGTCCAATCATAAGGACTTCGAAGAACTGGTGACTTGGGTTCAAAAAAAACTCCCGAATCACCTTTTGGAGCGTGATGATAGAAAATTACAACCTTTTGTAGACGAATTCACCGAATATTTTCAAGAAAAGCTCACGTCTTTTACCTTTCCAATCGATTTTCACGGGACTCCCTTTCAACAATCTGTTTGGAACGTATTAAATGAAATTCCCTATGGATGCACACATACTTACTCAGAAATCGCGGAACTCCTGCAGAAACCTAAATCAGTACGTGCCGTTGCCGCTGCAATTGGGGCAAACCCGATATTAATTACCGTTCCTTGTCATCGTGTGGTTGGTAAGAACGGGAAGTTAACTGGTTTTCGCGGAGGTTTAGATATGAAGGAAAAACTGTTAGATTTGGAAAAAGAACCCTCCACTTTGAAAGGTGTAATCACACATGCTAAATAAACCAAAAAGGCAGGGAGAAAGTCTCTGCCTTCAGTCTGTCGAGAAACTTTCGACAGCCTCTTATTTTCTACAATACTTTAACTATTCACCGCGTTAATTTATTATAATATTATTAATATATTGGCTTTGCAACATGTCTGTTGATTTGCGCTCCAGGCACTTCGCTTTCCGCGGGCGTGCCGGGGAACCTCCTCGGCGCTGAAGCGGAGGGCACTGAAAAACTTACGTTTTTATTTTTTATGGTTGAACAAAAGACAAAAAAAGCAACTTTCTTCCGAAATAGAAGATAAAGTTGCTTGTTCCCCTTGGCTATTCTTATT
>NZ_JAGGQW010000058.1 GCF_018613065.1 Bacillus sp. ISL-7
GTTACTTTTACTCGTTTCTCTCCAGCCCCCTTTCCATCATTTCTAACTTTTTTAGTAATTCATTTTCAGCCCTCAACAATTGAATTTGAGCTTCTAATTTTGCATTCTTTTCTTCTAAACTAAGCTCTCTTTTAATCGGTCTCCCAGAATGATCTTTACGTGTATCTCGAAGTCCCAATACTCCCGATTCATTATAAGCTACACGCCATCTATAAGCTGCTTTTTGTACCCTAACGATACCAATGATATCAACATCAAAACCATTCTCCTCAAAAATCTGCCGTGGTAATTTTCCATTCACACTTTCAGATATAAAAATCCTTTTAAATTCATCAGTGTAGGTAATTCCTTTTGTACTTACAGATTTGACATAAGGATTATTAGAAAGGATCTTTATTTCTTTATCAGTGAAGAGTTTTTTTGACATAGGATTATTCTCCGATTCTTACAATTTTTATTCATTATACATAAAAGTACCCGATAGGGCAGACCTTTTTTAAGTGTCTACTCTATCGGGTACAGTTTAATCTTCAGTTCGCCTTTTACTCATATTATCGTTTTTCTTAGTTATATTCGACTTATTACTTAGCCAAAATCAAGATTTGATTTGGTCCTGTACGTTTTAATACAAAGTATCCTTTCTCTGCTTTTGTTGCAATTCCATCATCATTCGACCAGCAATATCCATGAGTTTCACAAGTCCCATCATCTCGAACCAGTACTTGACCGATTAATCCGACAGCTACCCATTCCGGACGATTTACACGAGATATATACTCTTCATAAGGATTCCATTCTGGATTAAGCATAGGCTGCATTATTTTTCTTTCTGGAGTAATTACATTTCCTTCTCCGTCTTTTTGAGTTGGAATGGTGACTTCATGATATTTTCTCCGTCCCCATTCATCAGTCAGGTATTTACCTTGCCACCGTAAGCCACCACTATTTCCAAGGAGACTTGGTGTTGCACTTGTTATTCCCAAAATAAATGAATCCTTTGAAGTGGCTTTTCGAATCTTGTCCTCTTTCGATACAGTAACAAAATAGCCAGCATCAATCGAGTTTCCATCGGCTGTTTCAAACATCTCTGCATAATCACCCGCAGGAGTTAAATAAGCTCCGTCAACGAACATATTACCGTTATTCAGAAGTTTTCCAACTAGGCCTGTAACATCATACGGTACTGCTCCGAAAGCTACATTCCACGAATAAGTTGGGTCACCATCTACGTCGTTAACAGCGCCATTTTTGCCCATAATATGGGCTCCTTCGAAACCATTTGTTGAGGTAAGGAGACCTTCAGTATGAGATAACTCCCCACTGGCCACTGTACCTGATCCTTCGGCATGTGAAGAATTGCCACTTGCGCTTGTACTTGTTCCTTCGGCGTGTGAAGAATTACCACTTGCGGTTGTACCGTTACCTTCGGCGTGTGAAGAATCGCCACTTGCCGTTGTACCTGATCCTTCGGCATGGGCCCCATTTGCATTTATACCTGTACTTGTTCCTATACCCTCAGCATGCGAAGAATCCCCACTTGCGGTTGTGAAGCTACCTTCTGCATGTGAATTAGATCCACTTGCCGTTGTACTATTTCCTTCGGCATGGGCATTAATACCGGTGACCGTCGTTTGAGTATTCATTCCTTCGGTATGTGAATTAACTCCGTTTGCTGTTGTATTGTTCCCCTCCGCATGAGAAGAATCCCCATTGGCAGTTGTAAACGAACCTTCGCTATGAGAAAATCCTCCATTGGCTAGCGAGACGCCTTCCGCATGAGATGTCGGTCCCAAAGCTCTTGACTGGCCTTCGGCATGGGAAGAAAATCCACTTGCCGTAGTCTGAAATCCTTCGGCATGGGAGGCATCCCCGCTGGCAATTGTTCTAATTCCTTCTGCATGAGAGACTATTCCGCTTGCTGTAGTAGAAGACCCTTCCGCATGAGCACTATCACCTTGTGCTAAAGTTGTGTTACCTTCTGCATGGGAGGCAAATCCGCTTGCTGTAGTAGAAGACCCTTCCGCATGAGCACTATCACCTTGTGCTAAAGTTGTGTTACCTTCTGCATGGGAGGCAAATCCACTTGCTGTAGTCTGAAATCCTTCAGCATGGGAGTTATCTGCTTGAGCGAGAGTGGTGTTACCTTCTGCATGGGAGGCTTGTCCACTTGCGGTTGTACTTTGCCCTTCTGCGTGAGAAGCAAACCCACTGGCAGTTGTTCCAACGCCTTCCGCATGAGAAGCTCTTCCACTTGCTGTATTCCCTTCTCCTTCGGCATGGGAGGCAACTCCACTTGCTGTAGTTTGGATTCCTTCAGCATGGGCAGCTAGATTATTTGCTAATGTGAACCGTCCCTCACTGTGAGCCTCCTGACCACTAGCAATTGTATGGTTTCCCTCTGCGTGAGCATGTGCTCCACCGGCCGTCGTGGCATATCCTTCTGCGTGGGAAGCTACTCCATTGGCTGTGGTAGAGGTCCCTTCGGCGTGTGCCGTATCAACGGTGGTGTTGGTAAGATAACCTTCTGTGTGGGAAGCATTCCCCCCCGCTGTTGTTGAGCTTCCTTCGGCATGGGAGGCTGTCCCATTGGTGATTGTATTTACCCCTTCCGCATGAGAAGCTGTCCCGTTGGCGATCGTATTTATCCCTTCCGCTTCTGAACAAACTCCAATTGGATTTTGATTACATTCATTGGCCAAATTTTATTTCTCTCCTTTTATATAAAATAATTAAAAATTCGTTAAGAGTCTGAAAGAGTTTTAGATTCTCTCTCTTGTCTTTAAATTATGTTTTACCCACACAATTGGCTTGGACAAATGGACCTCGATTCCTAGAATCTTACTCCATCGCAAAATGTTACTACGAGCCACGAAGTTATTGAAGTCACAAGAAGGTTGGTGGAAGCAGGGGATAAAAAAATTTTTTGTCCCTGATAACCATTGAATAAAAATACGTATTATTGTATATTTATAAATAATTATTGCAAAAGGAGATACAAAATGGATATTTATCATGCAGTGACAAGTGATGTTAAAGATATTTATGATTTAGTCCAAATTTATGCTAAAAAAGGAATCGTATTGCCTCGTACGTATTTATCACTCTATCAACATTTACAATGTTTGTATGTTATGAAAGAGGATAATAATATACTAGGGGTTGCAGGATTACATGTTTTAGGACAGGACCTGGCAGAGATACGATCTTTGGTTGTTTCTCCCGATTATGCTGGAAAAGGTATTGGTCGCAAATTAGTAAATCGTATTATAAGTGATGCGCCGAAACTTGGAATTAGCCGTGTAATGTCTTTCACATACGAAACAGAGTTTTTCAAAAAATGTGGTTTTAAGATCGTAGCAAAGGAGACTTTGCCTGAAAAAGTGTGGGTGGATTGTATGAATTGTCCTAAGTTGGATTGCTGTGATGAAGTCGCAATGATAAAGTATGTTGGGTAAGGTGTCAGATAGGTTGCATACAGTGATATTAAACTTGGCAGTTTACAAGAGAAATAGGAATGGCGCCATTATGTGGTGCCTATTTTCTTCGTTGTTTAGCAAAATGATAAATTCCTAGATTTGTAATTGTACAATGCGACGTGCGAGAAAAGACCCAAGTAAATAATTGGCACTGAGTTCATAAGGAAATCATATAAGAAAGAAAAAGTAATAGGCTAACTGTTCTTTTCTGAGGAGGGGAAAAATGATATTCAAGGCAAAAGAAATAGCAGAAATGGGAGATCATATTCTTTTTAAGAATGGAATTAAAGGGATCGTTGAGAAAGTCAATGAAAATTCCGTCATTGTGAATATAATCGAAAATATGACGGAAGGGGAGTTTGAAGGAAATAGAACCGTTGTGGCACATAAAAATTACAAGGTTTTGGTTGTGCATGATGTGAAAGCAAACGTCATATATACCCGATTTTAAATGAACTGATTCTTTTTTTGGACAATAATTCACCAGAGAAGATAATGGGAGGATTTTGCCCATTAAAATTAACAGTAAATTTATAACTATAAGAAAATTTTTCTGAAAATTCAATTTAAATTTGAAATTGTAAGCGTTTTCTATTATAATTAATAATGGGTTGGATGGCATGCGTGGCCGTCAGCGTATCTGGCGTAGGTGGGGCCGATACTAGGGACAGATGTAGATTGTCCTTGTAGTAAAATACTTAACATCATTCGTTATATTATATGGAAAATCAAGGATGAAGGAGAATTATAAGAAAAACCCATATAAATGTACTGGATCGATTAAATCGCGATCCAGTTTTTTATTTGAAATACGATCAATACTTCGTATATTTAGAAACGACTTTTACGACACCGTTCATTCTCTAAAATTTTAAGATATGAAATGAGAAACGCTTGAAATGATTTACCTCTAATTGTGGATCATATTTGTTATGATTGCACTCGTCCATATAACAGCCCTTCTCAGCTTAAGCGTATGTACTCCACATTTATGCTGGAAGGGCCAAATATTTTAACTAGAGGAAACATTGAAAACTGTTCATCGTGTCATTCGTTGTATTTCATTCATTTTTTCGTTTTGTTCCATTTGATTTAATTTACTCCTTGTGTATCTATTGGAGAAAAATAACACTAGGATGAAAAAAATCAAGCATCCACCCATAATCAACAAGAAATATTGCAACCCTGAAACGAGAACTGAAAACTCCATTCAAATCCCCCTCGTATAATGACTTGTCTTTTATATATTTCTATGAATATGAAAAAATACCTGCCATTAAAGCACAATAATGTAAAGGTATTTAAGTATTTATAAAGTTTACTTTTTGTAATCTGTGTTAGATCTTGAATATCGGGAAATTTTAATGGCCTTCCTTGTTTGGCCATTAAATCTAGATATTTAAGTCAATTCATTTAGCCTCTTCGGAGTATTTTTACATTTCTTTGATCTTATTTACCTAATCCTTACAAAATTTCCATTAATGCTTAATGAATGCTAGTTAAACTATAAATAGATAGAAAAAGCATTTATGAGGAGGAATATATACATTATGGAAAATCAAGTATCTAAAGATGGCATGAATCGACGAGATTTCTTAAAAGCGGGAGGAATGAGCACACTTGCAATTACGCTTGGATCAACCGGAGTGTTAACACTTGGTTCAAAAGCATTTGCGGATACTGCCAATAATCCAACCAGCGGTTTTGGCGGGTACGGTCCTTTGGTTCAGGATCCGAATGGAATTCTAGATCTTCCAAAGGGATTTCATTATAAGATTATTTCCGAAGAGGGCGGTCAGCTGACAAACGGCGGAAAAATCCCTGGAGCCTTTGATGGAATGGCAGCTTTTGAAGGACCTAACAATACAACCATTCTTGTTCGTAATCATGAATTGAGTCCAGGTGCAGCAAATCCGGTGATTGGAACCAAGCCTTATGATGCCGCAGCTGCAGGGGGGACAACTGCACTAGTTATTAGCCCAAATCGAAACGTCATCAAAGAATATGTAACCTCTTCAGGTACCATTCGAAATTGTGCAGGAGGAGCGACACCTTGGGGGACGTGGCTGACTTGTGAAGAAACACGTACGTCGACACACGGATATGTCTTCGAAGTGGACCCGCAGCAGCCTGAGAATGAAATGTCCAGAACCCCAATTAAGGAAATGGGACGCTTTTCTCACGAAGCCTGTGCGATTGATCCGGCGACAGGATATGTTTACTTGACTGAGGATGCATCTCCAAGTTATTTCTATCGTTTTATCCCAAATGATACCACCCAACAGCCGGGTGCCCTGCAAAAAGGCGGCAAGCTTTATGCGGCGGCGATTGAAGAGGTAGCTGGCCCATCAGCAAGCACATTTAAAACAGGACAAACCTTTAAGATTGTCTGGAAGGAACTAGATCCCCATTTTTGCCGCGAGGATGCCAAGGCACAAGGCTGTATTGAATTCAAAAAATTGGAGGGAGCGTTCTTCCAAGCGGGTGTGTTTTGGTTCGATGACAGCTCTGCCGGCGAAAAAAATCTTGGACGCATTTACCGCTACATTCCAGGCACCAATACCTTGGAGCTTTTCTATGAGGCAACAGATGCAAAAGACATGGAATCTCCGGATAACATTGCTATGACTCCATGGGGCGACCTTTGGTTCGTGGAAGATGGAGCAGGTGACGATCGACTTATGGGAATTACACCTGAAGGCAAAATCTATCCTTTTGCTCACAATCGTCTCAATGGATCTGAAATGACAGGGCCTACCTTCTCGCCTGACGGAAACACGCTGTTTGTTAATATTCAAAGCCCAGGCAAAACCTTTGCGATCTGGGGTCCATTTGCCCGCAGTAACTCTGCCCGTGCAAGGGAAATGTCTTACGCTGCTCCTTCGAAAAATTTTGCACCACAGGTTTCTAGCAAGGTTGCCCAGTTTGCCGAGAGTCAAGGAATGTCGATTCTAGAAGCCGCAGCATTTGAGCGCCACGGACTGAAGATTTAACCATTATATGAATCTATAAAAAGATGTAAACCGGCCCTGTGTCTGGTTTACATCTTTTCTTTTTGACTTATGTAGTTGGATGGCTTGTTGATGGACCATTTCATAAAAAAAAGTCTTAGCACATGGACTAAGACTTCTTTATCATTTACGCAGCTAGATTCATTTGTAGTTTTCTCCTATACACGACCTTTGATATTAGAACGCTGCATTCATATAGGAAAATCAGGGGGATAATTACCAATATGTCTGATAGAAAATCCGGCGGGGTGATGAAGATTGCGATTAAAATAAGTATAAAATAGGCGTATTTTCGAATCTTTTGCAATCTATATGGGTTCAGCACTCCGACACTTGTTAGGAACATGATAATCACTGGAAGTTCAAATAAAAATCCAAATGGAAGCGTCATATGAATTAAAAACATAAAGTACTTTTCTGTTGTAAAAAAGGTCATAAACATTTCCTCTGACATCGAGAGGAGGAATTGAAATACCGTTGGAAAAATGACAAAATAACCAAAGCAAATTCCGATTATAAATAGAAGGAATAGTGCTGGAATATAAGCCAGCGTTGCTTTACGTTCCGTTTCTTTCAATGCGGGACGGACAAACAGCCAAGTTTGATAGGCGGCCATTGGGATGGTTCCTGCAATGGCCACGACACTTGATAGGATCATATAGACCCATAAAATGTCGCTCGGTCCTAATATGGCCAGCTTCACTTCTAAGTCCTTCACTAGCCAGTGATAAATGTCCTGTACATAGATAAAGGATACAATGAAGAACAGGATAAATGTTCCTAATACGAAAATGAGACGTTTACGTAATTCTTCAAAATGACCAATTAGGGCCATATCATGGTTTTTCATCGGGACCTCCTTATGAAAAAGAAGATGCAAGCCTCCTTACATCTTCCTAAAAAATGATTTGTATTAAATGGCTTTTTCCTCCTTTTTGGGCTGTGCATTTGCCGGCTCTTCATCGGAAACTAAATCTCTTGTTGATTTTTTGAACTCCTTTAATGTGGAGCCAACCGCGCGGCCTAATTCCGGTAATTTTGAAGGGCCGAAAATGATTAAGGCGATTACAAGAATAAGAATCAAACCAGGAATCCCAATATTTTGTAGCATTAAAATTTCCTCCTCTTATATGGCTGTATACCTAAGAAAAAAGTATGTAGTGGATTTTCATCTCCATCTATAATTATAGGTTACTACCATCACTAAGTTAATTAAGTGAGTGTTAAGAATTGTAAATAAACGATTAATTCTATTAATCGTCTGTAAATATGTTCGAAGGCTGACAACAGGGCGTGTTTAAAAGCTAATTTATATGGTTTCGCAAATAAAACTAACTTTTGTAGATAGGGAGCATGAGGGGAGAAATTATTCGTGCCCGTGACTACAGAAAAGAGGAGATAGCGGTAACGAATAGAAGCTAATCGTGCCTGTGACCAAGGAATCGAGGAGACATACCTGTAAATTTCTCTCGCGCTGTTTCGAAAATAGCGCCTGGATTAACCTCAAAATGGATATATACCTTATGCTCAATCCATTTTTAGAGAGGTTTTAAAAATAAATCCGATTCGGAATCATCTTTACAGTGGAAAACCCCTTTTCGATTTTTCATATTTATAAGGCTATTTGCTTCCAATCTTTTTTTTAAGGTTGATGCTCCAGCTGATGGCCAACCCTTATATACTCCTTTGGGGAAAATGATGTTAATTTCTTAAACATACGAGAAAAATAAGATGTATCGTAATATCCTAGGTACTCGGAAATCGCCACAACTGTCATATCCGTATTGACTAAGAGATTACAAGCTTCCAATATTCGTAATTGATGTATGTATTTAATTGGAGAATGACCAACTACTTCTTTGAAAACGGAAATGGTGTATCCAGGCGACCGGTGAATTAATTTTGCAAGCTGCTCAATTTCGATCGATTTTCGATAGTTTTCCAACAAGAACCGCTCGATAATTTGTGCGTATTTTACTTTTATCGGCGCGATGGAAGGAACTTCCAATTCCTGTGCGAACAGTCCGATTAATTCCTGTAATATGCCAAGGCATATAAAATCACGGTGTTTTTTCTTTCCTCTTATATCAAAATATAATCGTTCAAATCGATTCTTTACATATTCAAAACTTCTCGTCTTTAGGTGGAAAAAGTTTTGATCAATCGGAAAAGGGTTAGTGGGAATCTCATTTTCATTTAAAGTAAAGATAGCCGTATATTTTTGATGTGGACCAGATTCATGATTTTTACCGGCACGAACAGTAGTTGAAGGGATGTATAAAATATCACCTTTTTCAGCAGTTATTTGTTTTCCGGATATCGTATATTGTACACGGCCTTGTACAACTAAAATTAACACATTATAAGGAATGTTTTCTGTTTGTGTATGCCAATCGGGAATGAAATTGTCAAAAAAAGCGCTAAGAATGGAAAGTATAATGGTTCCCTCCTATCAGAACTAAGATAGGAATAATATACACTATTTACTTGTTATAAATAATGATTAAATTAATAATTTTGAAAAATTGTACATGAAATCGGAGAAATGTACATGGAGTTACTAATTAAGGGTCCTTATAATAATGACCAAGGGGAGGCAAGTAAGCGGTAACAATTAAGCGTTTTCATTTTAGAGAGGTTGATAAAAAGAGTAACGAAGGGGTGGGAAAATACTAGCTTAAAAGATCTTGGCTGAATATGCGATATGGTCATTGATTAATTTTATACAACCAAGATTTACTTAGGAAATACGGTTAAGTGCTTACTAATTAAAGCACAACTTAGTAAGATAACCAGCAATAATATTAAACTCTATAACTACAAAACTTGATTCATTTAAATTTTACTAGATTTGAGATTTCCACGAAAACCCCCACTAAAGGAAAATAATAGAATTAGTCGATCAATTATATGGATGTACTCGGGAGGCAAAATCAAATACCAGGGGAGGATATTATGAACAATAAACAAGTTCCATTGAAAGAAAGAATCAGTTATGGTTTCGGTGATACGGCGTCTAACCTTGTTTTCACAATGGTTACAACATATCTCATGTTTTTCTATACAGATGTATTTGGTTTAGACGTAGCAGCGGTCGGCACCTTATTTCTAATCGCAAGGATAGTCGACGCTTTCGATGGTCCAATTATTGGCGTTTTAGTTGATCAAACAAGTACTAAATGGGGGAAATCAAGACCTTATTTCCTTTGGTTAGCCATCCCGTTTGGGGTTATTGCAGTGTTGACGTTCATGACTCCAGATTTAAGTCCCTCAGGTAAGGTGATTTATGCCTATGTAACGTATATCTTATTGGGAATTACCTACGCGGCTATTAATGTACCTTTATCGTCATTATTGCCAAGTCTAACAAGTAATTCACAAGAAAGAACTGTAGTAAATGCGTTTAGAATGGTCGGGGGCCAAGCTGGTGCATTAATTGTAAATGCTGCTGTATTACCTTTGGTTGGGTTTTTAGGACATGGAAACAAGCAACATGGTTTTCTCTTTACAATGATTCTGTTTTCTTCTGTTGCAGTTGTTTTGTTCTTTATTACGTTCGCGAATACAAGAGAACGTGTCCAGGTAAATGGAAATAAACCGATTCCTTTTAAACAAGGAGTTAAGGCATTAAAAGGAAATCTTCCTTGGTGGATCCTATTGTTTGTAAACGTTATCCTTTTTATTTCTATTATTACTGCAGCCCAATCTACCATTTACTTTTTTACCTATAATCTTAAACGAGTAGATTTGATTCCATTGCTAAATGGATTATCAGTTTTAACAATTGCCGGGATCATCGCAGTCCCATTTTTTGCAAAACAATTAGGGAAACGAAATACGTTGCTTTTAGGATTTAGTATTGCCATCATTGGTCAAATAGTGGTTTATTTTGGCTCAGAAGCATTAACAATCCCTTTGATTGTTATAGGAAGAGTGTTAAGTATCTTAGGACTAGGATTAGTGGCTGGATTAAAATTTGCTATGATTGCCGATACGGTAGATTATGGGGAATGGAAATCGGGTGTAAGAGCACAAGGACTATTGATGGCTGCCTCCACCTTTGGTGTAAAATTTGGAATGGGACTCGGAGGAGCAATTGCAGCATGGATCATGTCACTAGGTGGGTATGTAGCAAACCAACAACAAAGCTCGTCTGCATTATTTGCCATTGAATTCAACTTTGTGTGGATTCCACTAATTTGTTACATTATCGGAATTGTTGCAGTCCTGTTCTACCGATTAGAGAAAGAAGAAGCAAAAATGATTCAAGATTTAGAAGAAAAACATAGTAAAGTGGCTGTTTAATTAATTCAATTCACAAAAACATGAAATGGTTTTTAAAAATCATTTGCATTAAATAGCAGGAAAAAGGTGAAACAAATGTCATATGAAAAGAAGCCCTCATGTTGTTGTGCAAGCAGACCAAAAACGTTCGACAAAGTGGTTACACAACAACAAGATGGGGTGGTAAAGCGTAATCGGTCTGTGACAGAAGGGATGACATACCTTTCTGGTGGGGATTTCTTAATGGGAACGAATAGTAATGAAGGATTTCCTAAAGACGGAGAAGGTCCTGCTCGAAACGTAACGGTCCATCCATTTTATATCGATCCATGTACGGTTACGAATTCCGATTTTCTGGAATTCGTAACCGATACAGGATACAGGACGGAAGCTGAACTATACGGATGGTCGTTCGTATTTTCCGGTTTTGTTTCAGAACAAGTGGCGGAGACGGTGACAGATGTTGTACAAAATGCCCCATGGTGGTGGGCTGTTAAAGGCGCTTATTGGAAGGAACCGGAAGGACCTAATTCAACGATTCTCAGTCGAATGGATCATCCAGTTCTCCATGTGTCCTGGAATGATGCGCTTGCCTACTGCCAGTGGTCGGGGAAACGATTACCCACGGAAGCGGAATGGGAGTATGCAGCTCGCGGGGGGCTCATACAAAAGAGATATCCTTGGGGAGATCGCTTGAATCCTGGTGGTAAACACATGTGCAATATTTGGCAAGGGACTTTTCCAGAAAAGAACACAGGGAAGGATGGATACCTGGGTACTGCTCCCGCAAAATCTTTTCCTGCCAATGGGTATGGGTTATACAATGTATCTGGGAATGTATGGGAATGGTGCTCAGATTGGTTTAGTCCGACGTCTTATCTTGATGGAACAAGTGAGAATCCGAGGGGACCATCCAGCGGTAAAGCAAGAGTTACTCGTGGTGGCTCTTATCTTTGCCATCAATCGTACTGCAATCGTTACCGAGTTGCTGCCCGTAGCTCCAATACTCCAGATAGTTCAACAGGAAATATTGGATTTCGCTGTGCGGCTGACGCATAAATACAAACATGATATATAAAGAGAGGATGTTTTAAGTATGAGAATGCTCATTTTAGATTTAGATTCATTACGACCAGATCATTTAGGGTGTTACGGATATAACCGGAATACCTCTCCTAACATTGACAAAATCGCGGATGAGGGTGTTCGATTTACGAATTACTATACTTCAGATGCTCCATGCTTTCCATCCCGTACGGCATTAATGACCGGGCGCTTCGGTATTCATACGGGAGCTGTCGGACATGGGGGAACCGCAGCTTATGTGCGGCAAGAAGGAGCTAGTCGATCGTTCTCTGATCTTCATACGTTCGAAAGTTTACCCTCTTTCTTCCGTTCAGCAGGATTAAAAACAACACTCGTAAGCCCTTTCCCAGAAAGACACTCCGCTTGGACTTTTTATGCCGGATTCAATGAAGTGCATAACACAGGAAAATTCGGTATGGAATCGGCGGAAGAAGTGACACCGAAAGTCTTAAACTGGGTGAAGGATAACGCCGAAGAAGATAACTGGATGTTATATGTGAATTATTGGGATCCGCATACACCTTACCGAGCACCTGAGAGCTTTGGTAATCCGTTTGAAAACGAACCATTGCCAGATTGGATTACACAGGAAGTCTTTGAAAAGCACAAGCAAAAAGTCGGTCCTCATAGCGCTCATGATTTGAATATGTATGATAATTTATCATCTTCAAAATATCCACGTTATCCAGGCGAGATTTCGGACATGAACGGTTTACGTGAGGTAATTGATGGATATGATTGCGGTGTACGCCACATGGATAATAATATCGGTCAAATTTTCAAGGCTCTTGAGGAACAAGGAGTCATGGATGATCTGATCATTCTTATTACAGCGGACCATGGAGAAAACTTAGGAGAACTTGGTATATATGGTGAGCATGGAACTGCCGATAATGCAACATGCCGAATTCCCATGATAATCCGCTGGCCTGGTATGAAACAGGGACATGTAGATCACGGATTACATTACCACCTTGATTTATTGCCAACTTTGGCTGAATTATTTGGAAAAGATCCAAAACCAAGTTGGGATGGTACAAGCTATGCCTCGGTATTAACAAGAGGTCAAGAGAGCGGAAGAGACAATTTAGTCATTTCTCAATGTGCCCATGTGTGCCAACGAAGCGTTCGTTTTGATAATTGGCTATACATTCGAACATACCATGATGGATTTCATTTATTTGATGAGGAAATGTTATTTGATCTTCAAAATGATCCATATGAACAATATAACTTGGCAAAAGTAGAGCCAGGTGTTTGCAAGGATGCTGTCTATTATCTCAATCAATGGCATGATAAGATGATGAAATCGATGCCGTTTGATGTTGATCCTTTATGGACCGTCATCAAAGAGGGTGGACCATATCATGCTCAATCCAAGGATTTAAAGAAGTATGTAAAACATTTAGAAGAAACAGGACGTGGTTGGGCTATTCCTGAACTAAAGGAGAGGCACCCGGAAGCATTTGAAGAACCGAAAGAAGAGAATATTTATAAAAGAGCTGCAGAGTATTTCAAAATTTAATCCTCTTTAGCTGATCCAAATCTTGCTCCGCTTGTCCAGCAATTTCTTAAAAAATCAATCAAGATAACCCTCTATTGAATGTATCTGAGGGGGAAGAGAGCTATGAAATGATGGTAGCAATGATGAAGTTTATGCCGTTACGTGCATTAATTGCATTTAATCATCCAGCTATCCTGCTAAATGTAATGAGGATATGCTAAATGAAATCTTGGAAACGTTTAATACCAAAAACAACTCATTAGTTGGTAATTGCTAGGTAACTAGATACGGCTACTAGTATGGATTTACAGTTTATGTAGAACTATGCTAGTTGCTGTATTATATTAAACTATTCCTTTCGGCAGTAAAATTTATTTATTTTGACTTATAAAAAGGGGATCAGCTATTTATGGAAGTTTTACGAAAAATAAAAGAGCAATCCGAAGACAGTGTGAAATATGCACAGCAACATTTAGCAAATGAAAGAACTTACCTAGCATGGATTAGAACAGCCGTCTCTATTACTGGGGTTGGCTTTTTGACTACTTCGTTGCATTTTACCATTAAAATAAGCGCGAATCATTTAATTAATATTTTGGCTATTTTTCTGGGTATATTTGCATGTATTGTTGGGATTATAACTGGTGTGATGTCAACCATTCAATATTCAAGGAAAAGAAAAGAAATTCAAGAAGGTATTTTTATTCCTTCTAGTCACTCTATTACATTTGTATCTATCCTCTTTTCTTTCTTAATTTTTATTATTTTTATGTATCTTTCTTTCTTACTATTTATGTAGTCTTTTATTTATCAGTTTATTCCTCGGACCATTATGTTTTTAACACAAAAACACAGCATCAGCAGTGTTAGTTTAAGTCGAGGATTTTAAATAGAAAAATGCCCTGGTGAGTATAATGAACTATAACCCGAATATTGGACACTAATTAAAAAGTGCCCCTTATTCGGGTTTTTCTATGTCCT
>NZ_JAGGQW010000005.1:0-1134 GCF_018613065.1 Bacillus sp. ISL-7
CTTAAGATTCTGAGTTAGAGTGGTATCTATACTCATATCTTACTGAGGGGCTTTATTTTTTTCAAACCTGATATTTAACGATCTACAGGAATGCTAAACTGCCCCGTTAGCCATCCATGAAGCGCAAAAATCAGCGCTTCACCACAGAGAATGAAAATGGGTTAGAACCGTCAATACTGATTCTACGGCTGGGAGAGGAAGGTCGCTGAACTATGGTGCGTTAGAGCCCATCCGTTAGTCTGACTCCACCGACCACGGTGCACCACTGACTGTCGCTCCCTTACGGGAAGCACACATGGTAAATTAATCCTATTCTGGTTGTTGCACCAGCCTCTAATTATCATGATCGCCGTAGAAAGGATGTTTTCAATGGATGTAGTCATTGAACGAGCATGCGGTATGGATGTCCATAAGGACAATATTACTGCCTGTATTTTGACACCTGAAGGAAAGGAGATTCAAACGTTCTCTACTAAAACTGTATTTCTTTTACAGTTGGTTGACTGGATTAAACAACATAATTGTACCCATGTCGCCATGGAAAGCACGAGTGTTTATTGGAAGCCTATTGTGAATTTACTGGAAGCTGAGGATATCGAGTTTTTAGTGGTGAATGCCCAACATATGAAGGCTATTCCAGGACGAAAGACAGATGTGAAGGATGCAGAATGGATTGCCAAACTTCTTCGCCATGGATTACTTAAAGCCAGTTATATCCCTGACCGAAATCAACGTGAATTGCGTGAACTCGTTCGATATCGTCGAAGTATTATCGAGGAGCGTGCCAGACAACATAATCGAATCCAAAAAGTGTTAGAAGGCGCGAACATTAAGTTGGGATCTGTGCTCTCAGATGTGTTAGGTGTTTCAGCACGAGAAATGCTTGATGCCATTGCCGATGGTGAAGAGGACCCTGAAAAACTAGCAAACTTCGCCCGACGCAGCATGAAAAAAAAGAAAGAAGAACTGGAACTCGCCCTAAAAGGCTATATTAATTCACATCAACGCCTCATGTTAAAAACCATTTTAGGTCATATTGATTTTCTTACTGAGCAAATCGAGATGCTTGATAAGGAAGTTGCGGACAGAGTCAGTTCCCATCAGGAAGATGTATCACGATTGGATTCGATTCCT
>NZ_JAGGQW010000005.1:1336-10983 GCF_018613065.1 Bacillus sp. ISL-7
AGAGACAACAATCTATCGTTCGGCATTCACTGAGACGCCTCGAAAGTTTAGGATACACCGTTACGTTAGAAGAACCTAAAGCCTCTTAATCCAGTTACTTTCTAAACCATAGATCAATGAATCTGGCGCTCTCCCCTTTTTTAAAAAATGATTGAGCTGCGTCCTCTTTAGTATTGCCTTTTTCTCTGTGTTACAGAAGTTTATTTTCATGGTAGTTTAAGTACAAAACTTCACAGTTTTAGCCACTCTCTACAAAAGCACTTTAAAATTGTAATTAGGAGAATTCGTCATTATGTGATACACTGTTTTTACCATTTGATTTACTTGTTTACATGTGCCCTACTCATTCGTGAGTGGGGTTGCTTGTTTTTAAAAGAAGAAATAAAAAAACAGACTCTATAAAGAGCCTGCTTTAGTTTGTTCTTATTATGCAGCTTTACGCACGTTAGCTGCTTGAGCTCCACGTTGACCTTGCTCAACGTCAAAAGTAACTGCTTGACCTTCGTCTAAAGATTTAAAACCTTCGCCTTGGATAGCTGAGAAATGAACGAATACGTCTTCTCCACCTTCACGTTCGATAAATCCGAAACCTTTTTCTGCGTTAAACCATTTTACTTTACCTTGTTCCATTTTGTTTCCTCCTGCTGTGTGCTTTGCACACAAAGTGTTACTATCCTTGCACTCAGTGATCATCAAGACGAAAAGTTAATCTTATACTATCCTTTACACCGAACAAAAATAATTCTTCTAAAGTTTAACATTTTTTAAAAGTATTTGCAAGAAGACATAAACACAACCATTTTTGCCACTCATGAATTCTTTCACCTGGTTTTGAATTCTTATGTTGTTCTTATTCAAGTAAAGCACCCGTTACTTTAAGTGCATTTCTTCACAATCTATTGTAGTATTCGTTATAAGTCAGAATGAATTAAGAAGTATACTTAGGCTATGAATTACTATTAATTTTTTCTACCTCACTTCTTATTGCATACAATTTACGAACCAGTATATGTTCATTTTCTTTTATCTCAATACTTTGTAACCTTCTTTTTCCAAGTCTTTTATCAATCATACCTAAAGCCCTTATCAAAAAGCTCTTTGAGTTTATGGCATCACTTATTGATAAATTTATATACTCACATAGAGAATCCTCAATATAATCTATATAATATTGACCCTGTTCTTCCAATATCTTTTCAGCTTCGTGATAACTCATACATTCCTCGTCTAGCCTTAGTTTATAGTGATTGAAAAGCCATTTTACTTTTGAGTTGCTGTATATCTCTGCTCCATCTAATGTAATCCAAAATCTACTCTCTGGTTCGTGAACTGCTCTATAATTAGTATAGTTAATATTTACCCTACCAATTAATTTGTCACAAAACCTTGATTCAATAATTTTTTTTAATTTACTCCACTTAATCTGCAAACCCAATAAGAAAGTCCCCCCGTACCACAGCTGTTTTTTTTTGTATTATTTTTTCTTTATTACATTTACTTATTCAATTCAAAATATACTTTTTCCTTCTTCAACAAACCTGCCACGTTAGCATAATAAAAAAAGCTGCAACGATGGCAGTTGGATCTTTAACTCTTGCACCCGTTACTTGAACAAGCAGATACGCTTTTATTCCCTAATAAGAGCGTACTGTTCATTATCTTGTATATAAAAAATGTTTATTCGGAATATGACTTTTTCTTTGATTTAAGGTTAGGAATTTGATTTTTATTTTTCCTGAAATCTTAACCTTGTAATAAAAGTGTTCAAGACTTTTTTCTCTCATCATATTTGGATTCATAATACGGATAAATATTTATTACAGTATTAGGAAACATAATATGAGGATTGCATTTCAAATTAATGGAGGAAGCCTCTTTTGCAAAGTGAAAATAACATTAAACTAACGTCTGCTGAAATTTCACAGCTATGGTCTGCCTACATGAATGATAGCCTGTCAATTTGTGTACTTACATACTTTTTGGAAAAAGCAGAGGATCCTGAGATTCGTCCTGTAGTAGAATTTGCACTAGAGTTAGCACACGCTCACGTAAAAAAACTTATATTAATCTTTAACAGTGAGAAATTTCCCATTCCATACGGATTTAAAGAAGAAGATGTCGATATTACAGCTCCACGATTATTTTCGGATCCTTACTTTCTTTATTATCTTCAACAATGGAGTTCAATAGGGTTAGAAGCTTATGGCATCTCGTTGTCTTTAGCAACACGTTCTGATGTATTTCAATATTTTTCAGAATGTATTGATGATTCGAAGAATCTTCTCAAAAAAACAGGAAATGTTTTACTATCTAAAGGTCTCTATATACGAGCACCATATGTTACGACTCCTGAAAAGGTTGATTTTATTCGAAAACAGAATTTCTTAACTGGTTGGTTTGGAGAACGTAGATCACTTACTACATTAGAAATAACGAATCTTTATGCTAATCTTCAAAGAAATGTGTTAGCTATGACAACGTTCACTGGTTTCAGTCAAGTGGCAAAGTCAAAAGAAGTGGGTCGTTTTATGGCAAGAGGAAAAGAAATCGCTTCAAAGCATATTGATATTTATAGTTCCGTTTTAAATGAAAATGATCTTCCTGCTTCCGTGTCCTGGGATATCCAAGTTTCAAACTCAACCGTTTCCCCTTTTTCCGATAAACTAATGATGTTTCATGTAAATGCACTAGCCGCAGGCGCCATTGGATATTACGGTACAAGCTTGTCAACAAGTTCTAGACGTGATTTATCTACAAACTATCTCCGAATTTTAGGGGAAGTTCTAAAATATACAGAAGACGCTGCAAACATAATGATCGATTATGGTTGGATGGAACAACCACCAAAAGTAGTGGACCATGATAAATTAGCTAATACTTAGAGGGAAATAAACATGAAGAAAACAAATCAACTTGAAAGCGTCCTTTGGAATATTGCATTACCAGGATTTTCTCAAATCTTAAACGGAAAGTTTCTTAAAGGATTACTTTTCATTTCTTTAGAATTTTTAATTAACATTCAATCAAATTTTAACGAAGTAATCATGTTAAGCTTTCATGGTCATATCCAATCAGCCGTTGATAGAACGAATTATCAATGGCTGATGTTTTATCCTTGTCTATATATGTTTGCCATGTGGGATGCTTATAAAGACGCTGGTGGTGGAAAAGAATCTTCGTTTTTGCCGTTTGTGTTTTCTGCCTATTTTATAACAGTTGGTCTAATCTATTCCCCAACATTGAGGATAATGGGAATACTCTTCGGACCGGTTTGGTTGCCAATGTTATTTTTAATTATTGGGTTATTTATTAGCACATTTTTTAAAACCATCTTTCAAATGTTCCTTTAGTTGATCTTCCACTAATGCACCCGTTACTTTAAGTACAATGCTTCACAATCTTCGCAGAAATGTGGTTAAATTTGCTTAAATTGTGCTCAAGAATGTCGTGCCTTTACTACGGGTGCATCGTATTAAAAACAAAAAAGAGATGAAATATAGATAGATGAGCTCACTATTGGCTCCTCTGTTATTAGCTATTAATTAAAAATCTTTTCCATGATCATTACATCAACAAAACGACCATCTAATTTCCCTTGGTTTTTGAATATCCCCACTTCTCTATAACCATTTTTTCTGTAAAGACCTTGCCCAAGTTTATTACAAGGGAATGTAAAAAGAACAATTTTATTAAATTGATTCTTAGTCGCCGTATATTCGATTTCTTTTAATAATAATGAACCGACTCCTTTTCCTCGGTAATCCCTCCTTATATAAATTGATAAATCAGCTACCCCGGCATAGGCGCACCGGTTGGAATATGGATTTAACGATGCCCATCCGACTATTTCATCGTTATTTTCGATTACTATAACTGCAAATCGCCCTTTATGTTTGTTAAACCATTCTGTCATGTATTCTATATCTTTCTGGTCTTGCTCCAACGTTGCAATCCTATCTTCAATCCCTTGGTTATAAATGTTTAATATCGCTTCCAGATCATCTATAGAAGCTAACCTTGTTTTAAACCCTGTTTTCATATTAATCCCCCTGTACTTCAACTGTTTAAAATAATTATATAAAAAAATTTTCCAATCTGAAAGAAAAAAGGTTGCAAATTGCAAATAATTTTTATATAAATAAATCAGAGGTGAAAATAATGGAAAACGTTAGAGAAATGTTTCAAGTTATGACCAGGCGATTTGGTCTTTTAAATAAAAACTGTTGTCAAATAGGTGAAACTGAAATATCCCTAGTGCAGAGTCATATTCTTTATGAGATTCTCCGCAACGATAAACCTTCAATGCAACAAGTCGCTGATACTCTGGGGATGGATATAACCACTTTTAGTCGCCAAATACAAACACTTGTAAAGATGGAACTGGTAAAAAAATCGCCTCTTTCTCATGATAGACGTGTTACATTACTTACTTTAACTACACAAGGAAATTATGTTGCTGCTAAAATTGATGCGGAAATGAATCAATACTTAAATGAAGTGTTTTCACATATGAGCGAATTTGAACGAGAAATGGTTATTAAATCAGTCAAATTACTTAACGAAGCAATGTCAAAATCTACTGTTTGTTGTAAACCATTAATTTGAGCAAGAATACTTGCTCTTTTAATAAAAACAAATACTTGCAAATTGCAAGTGACTGAAAGGAGGGATTATTTTGTAGTCAATAAATTTTCACGTTGAACCATTTATTGTCCCACTTTACCAGCTTTTCAAGCTTACCTGTTTTAATTTTTTAGTTTTTTGATTAATAGGAGGGATTCATCGTGTTTAACGAGTATGGAGTATATCAAACCATGAAATTACGTCAGGAGGAAACGGAAATGAAAGCCCGAAATGCTTGGAAATTTGTAGACTTCCAAAAGGAAACATTCCTTGAAAAAGTCGTAAAGAAATGGAATGAAGGTCGAAAGTCATTAAGAGTACAACCTAATTGTTGCTGTTGCGCTTGTTAAACCGTTGCTTAATGAATAAATCCCAATCATATTATTGATGATTAATCAAATTAAATTATTAGGAGGAAATCGAAATGAAATATGCACATGTTGGTCTTAATGTTACTAACCTAGAAAAATCCATCCAGTTCTACAGTAAAGTTTTTGGAGTTGAGCCAGTTAAAGTAAAGCCTGATTATGCAAAGTTTCTTCTTGAAAAACCAGGATTAAACTTTACACTTAATCTTCGAGATGAAGTAAATGGAAATCAGGTAGGACATTTTGGTATTCAGGTTGAAAGCACAGATGAGGTTAGTGCTCACAAAAATAGACTTGAATCAAACGGTATACTTACACAATACGAGGAAATAAACACCACATGCTGCTATGCCTTCCAAGATAAATTTTGGGTTTTTGACCCTGACGGAAACGAGTGGGAGTTTTTCTATACAAAAGCAGATGTTGAAGTTAACAGTGAAAATGCTTCTTCTTGTTGCACTCCTGAACCGAAAGTTGAAAAAGTGGAGTGTTGTTCATCTACTACTCAAAGCAATAATACAACTACATGCTGTTCTTGAAATACTTTAATGATCTACGAAGGGTCTCATTTTAGGTAGAGACCCTTTTTATAGGGGGTATATGTATGATAGTGAATCATGCAGGTGCATTAAAGAAGGAGTACTTTTTATCTTATTTAAACCTAATTAGACTTTCACGAAATTGTACGATTGAGCAAGCAAAAGAAATTGCGATGGAGCTATTTTTTCATTACAACACCGAGGAATACGGCTTACAAACGTATCAGCAGTTTTTAGCCGCATTTCAAGAACTAACAGATAAATTAAAAAAAGACCAGTAAAGATCTTTTCTAACAGCATCTTCCCGTATTACCTATCATTGAAATTCCTTGACCATTTCCACTGCGATCAAGGATAAGGTCTTCGGTGTTTGGTTCAATATTAGGGTCGATTGCCACTATAATTTCATTTATAGTGACGATAATATCGTCTGCTTCTGGCTCATCCAGAGCCAGTCCAATCCTCGGCTGCCCTCAGCCAAAGCCATCAAAAAAGATACGAATGTTTTTAGCATTCTCTTCTTTGAACATTTTATTAAATTCATCACGTGCTTCATCAGTGATTTTCATGTCCATTCCCTCCTGCTTGTTTTACCTATTTATTTTAATCCACTTCTTTATAATAAAGTAAAAAAAATGCTTAATAATTAAAGCCAGGAGAGTATAAAGTCTCCTGGCTACTCAATCCTCTTACACACCAGTTTCAGCAAATCGCTTAATGCGTTCGCCGATTTCATCACGGACACGTTGGAAAAACGCCCATCTTTCTTCTTCAGTTCCTTCTGCCTTAGCAGGGTCATCAAAGCCCCAGTGAACTCGTTTTACATGTGTAGGAGTTACAGGGCAGTGGTCTGCTGCATGTCCACATAGCGTTACAACTAAATCAGCATTGTTTAATATGTCCGGATCTATTACATCAGATGTTTGCTTGGATATATCAATACCAGCTTCTTTCATCGCTTTAACAGCATTAGGGTTTAATCCATGAGCTTCAAGCCCAGCACTCTTCACTTCCCACCCATTACTTAGATGTTTTTTAGCCCAACCTTCTGCCATTTGGCTACGGCATGAATTACCAGTACAAAGAAAATAGATTGTTTTTTTAGACATGATGTCTTCTCCTTTATTTTTCGTGTAGTATTTTATAAATTATTGCCGCACAAGCTGCTCCTAAAATAGTTGCGACAATATACACCCATAAATGTTGAGTTGTACCAGAAACGACGGCTGGACCGATCGATCTTGCTGGATTCATTGAAGCACCACAAATTGGACCCGCAAACATAGCTTCTAAACCGACTGTTGCACCAATGGCGATTCCCGCAAAGGATTTTACTGCTTTACCGTGGACCGCCGAACCGAAAATCACCATCATTAAGAAAAATGTAAGTATAAATTCCAAAATAAAAGATTGACCCCACGAACCTCTCGGTAAAGTTGTTCCTAATGAAGCAATGTTTCCAAATAAAGAAAACAACGTCACACTTGCTGCAATCCCGGCAATTAATTGAGTGACAATATAATAAAGTGCATCCTTCTTATTTATATCCCCATGTATTAAAAAGCCAATAGTAACAGCCGGGTTAAAATGTGCACCAGAAAGGTGACCGAAAGTAAAAATTAATGCCATTACTACAAGTCCGAACGTAAGAGCTATTCCTACATGCGTTAAACTCTTAGTCAATTCATTTATTACGATAGCACCTGTTCCTGCAAAAACCAGAAAATAGGTTCCTAAAAATTCACTGATTAACTTTTTTTTCATATTTTTAATCCCCTTGATGATTCAATTGCTTAACAACCACAACGAAGCGTAGGATTGCTTTTGTCAATCTGTTTGATTTTCTCTATCTGGTCTGGTACATGTTCCAAAATATCTTCTATAAGTCCATAAAAATCACTTTGTGAATTCAAGGAATAATAAATCCACTGACCTCTTCGTTCTTCCTTAACCATCCCTGCATCCTTTAATTTACGAAGATGCTGGCTGATAGATGGTTGACTCATATCGAATACTTCAAGAAATTCACACACACAGCACTCTCGTTGTTTCAAAATAGCAACGATGGTTAGTCTTGTCTTATCACCTAATAATTTCAATGCATTAGCCGATCTCTCTAGATCCACTATTGATTTCAACATAAAGCAACACCTCCTCTTAAAGAAATATAAGTAAATAGTAATTTACTTATATAAATTTCATACAATGCTTAGTTTTCTAATTTTTTGTTGAAGCAAAAAAACTTATGCATTTTGTTCATAAATCTGAAATCAAGTTAATTAATACTAATCCACATTGATATATAACTATTCGCTTATATGGTAAATCAAATAATAATGTAATTCAAGAGGTTAATTGTAAAGTTAATGTAAATTAAAAACCAAAGTAGTATTTATTAATCGTATACTTTTATAGGTTTCAAACATCATTGAATCATTGTCCTCTGTTAGATTCTGAAAGTGTTTATTTTTATCTTTTCTTAATATACTAACCTGCCATTATATATAGTATGAGTTTCTACCGTATTCAACGTAAGTAATGATACAAAAATGACCGAATTTCTATCTTTGCTAACACATTATATAGAGGTATTTTTTATAGTATTCAACGTATTCAAAGATATGGAAATAGATATGTCTAACAGGGGAAAGATACGACCTTGAAGTTTAGTGTGGAAGTGTACTCCTTCCAGACTAAACTTCAAGGCTAGTAAGCGAAAGCGCGGTAGGGATGAAAGACAGACTAGTTGACTGATGAAGAGACTGCTAAATCACAGGATCTATAGCTACCCAAAGAGGGCTTAATTCAAGTTCTTAAATCCCGTACCTATGAATACATGTAAACAACGATAAAAGGTGCATTCCTTCAGCATTTTTTAAGTTGATACTATATATAAGCGTCTGTTAGCTGAACAAGAAAAAGCCACCATTATGGCAGCTCGTTCATCAACTCTTGCACCCGATAGTTAAATAAGAAAATGGCGAAAACAAGCTTTATTATGGGTTAAATAAAACAATAAATAAAATATCAATTACCACGGCAAGAATTAAAGAAATAAGCTTACTCCACCATTTTTCTTTAGAGAATATTAAAATCACAGCCGCAATTGTAAAAAACAACCACTTTGATGCGATTACACTAAAGTGCAATGTATCAGGTAAGAAAACAGTAGTCGCATAAAGCACTATTGCTAAAACTAATGAATAAATTAAAATCCTTAACGCCACCAAATAAATCACACTACCTTTGTTGTTGAACTCTAGCACCCGTTACTTTAAGTGAAAACTTTCACAATGTGCAATATATAAGAACAAGATTCAATGCTTTTATTTTTAGGAAATTTGTTATAATTTGATTACTTGTTAGAAAAGCTTTTTGTATTATGACTAAAATTATTTATAAATTGAAAACCATAAAGCAATAATGCTCTTAAAGAGTTAAATACAAAGAATTGAAATTTTGTTAATTTTACTAAGGAACCAATTTTATAACGGTCTAACAATTTTAATCCACCTAAAAATGTAAAACTAATGTGAAGAATTAGGTTAGAAATTATATACAATGGGAATTTACCAAAAGTCAGTTTTAACATCCAAAGACTTGTAACAATATATGGACCGAAATTAAAAAAGGTCATACCATCCAATGGTGGCACTACCTTATAAAATCGCCACCATTTTTTCTTTTCACCGTATAAATTTATTGCTTTGTTGAATGTTGCTATAAATATTGATGCTGGAAGAAATTTTTTTAATGAATTTCGACCAAAGAATGGAACTGTTAGCCCAGGTAAAATTAGCAAAGCGAAATAAAATAATTTTGAGTTTTTCATTATATCACCTCCTTATTTATGGTGTGTGCTTTTTTACCCACTTATCCAGATACTTTTATAAAACTTTATTTCACAAACCTGCCCCGTTACTTTAATAAGAAAAAGCCACCAAGTATGGCAGCTCGACCTTAAGCATAAGTCCCTTGTTGAAAAATACAGCACTGAATTAATTATTTTTACAACAGATTTTTACCCTTTTTTTATACTCTAACCAGCGGATAAATTTTAAATTACCGAATAACAGCCCATATAAAAAAGGATAGGAAATAGCAGATAACCATATAT
>NZ_JAGGQW010000059.1 GCF_018613065.1 Bacillus sp. ISL-7
GGCTTTCAACTTTTTTAAGTATGCATTCTCCATGCGTAAACGCTCTACTTCCGCTTGTAGTGCTTCAACTGATCCCTCAACAGGTTTTGCCTTTTTTGATTTCTTTACTTCCTTCTCCATGGTTGGACGCCCCTTTTTCTTTGATTCGAGGGCATCAATTCCATGTTTTTCGAATTGCCTTCTCCATTTTCGAATTAAAGAAGGATCAGCTATCTTAAAAATAGCAGCTGTTTCATTCGGCGACGTCCCGTAATCATTCATATATTTTAGTACGTCTAGTTTAAACTGTGTTGAGTAACTTGTATAGGATTTTACAAACGCTTCTACACCATTTTCTTCGTACTGCTTCACCCAAGTTATTACTAAAGAAGATGCTGCTCCAATGGAAGCCCCAATCGTACGATAACTATCATTACCTTGTAAGTAGCGCTGGACAGCCGCTAATTTATCCTTCGCACTAAATTTAGCCATAAAAAATGCACCCCTAATTGTTAGATAGTGTCCAACAATTCGGGTGCAGTTCAACATGCAGCAACATGTCCGGTCAGTTTAAATAATATTTCCATCAAAATGGGGTCGCACCAGTCGCTAAACCCAAGATGACTTCACTCAATCCTTTAATCTACAAAAACACCCCAACCGTCAGAATAACCACCATGTGGTTTGCTTAAGTTATTTAAATTATTCTGGATTTTAATTATTTCATTATAATTTAACAACATTCTTTTAGAGCAACAACATGCCCACTCGTCAGTTTCGTCGTCTTGATCTAAGAAACAATTGAATCCTTCTTCTTTTAGTACTTGTGTTAATTTTTCTCCTGTTGTTTGATCAGGCACAGCAACAAAAAATTCCACTGATTGTTGTTTTTTAAAATCTAATCCCTCTTTATATAGACTTCGTAAAGCATCTCCATCAGCATCATTAGGAAATTTCATTCTTTTTCCTCCAAATTCTAGTACATTCACTGTTGTCATTATAATTCACTTATTTCTTTTCGACAAACCAGAAAGATGACAGGATACTTATTTTATCCAAATTAGATAAGCTACTTTTATTCGTTTAGCAAGTAATCAACTGCTCTATTCTACTCCCGGAAACCATCCAGGCGAATGAATAATGGCCTGCCAAAGGGGATCTGGTACTTCCAGTTCGTGCTGATGATTCTTATTTATTTTGGTGACAATTTCAGATTCTCTACCTTGTTCCACTTTCTGCACCCACTCAGGATCAATAATCAGTTCGCGTGCCAGTGCAATTAAAGGGACTCCTGTTTCGTATGCTTTTAAGGCATCATCAGCTGTATAAATCGAACCGACACCGATTACTGGAACTCGGTCACCTACACGCTCCTGAATGATTTCAAGACGTGAACGTGTATCCTCAACTCCCCGTTTAGGTGTTGATCTGAAATCCTGCAATGAAACATGAAGGTAATCAAGGTCTTTTTCTGCAAGTGTATCTATTAGTGCGAGTGTGTCAGCCATAGTGATCCCAGGTGTTTCAGGTTCCTCAGGGGAAAAACGATAGCCAACCAAGAAAGGCTCTTTCCCATATTCAGCAACAACTCTTTTTACTTCATCAATTACCGCTAACGGAAAAGTAAGACGTTTTTCAAGAGTCCCACCCCATCGGTCTACACGACGATTAGAATGAGGAGAAAAGAATTGCTGAATCAAGTATCCATTAGCCCCATGTAATTCAACACCATCATAACCTGCTTCAATGGCTCGTCGAGTGGTTTCTCCAAAATCGCGTATAATGGATTCGATCTCTGTTTCAGTCAATGCCCGGGGTACAGGTTTTCCTGCACCTTCTGAAGGAACTGCACTAGCACTTACCACATCACCATCTACTAATTCAGGTGGAACCTGGCGTCCGCCATGGAAGATTTGCAAAATCGCTTTTGCCCCCTTCTCTTTAATCGCTGATGCCACACGACGCAAACTTGGGATCATCTCATCTCGGTCTCCACCAAATTCACCATGAAATCCTTTACCATTCATTGTCACATAGGTACATGCTGTAATGACCATTCCGACGCCATTGGATCGTCTTTCATAATACTTGACCTCCGCATCTGAGACGGTCCCGTCAGGATTTGATGAGAAATTGGTCATGGGTGCCATGACCATGCGATTTTTTAATTGAATCCCCTTTCCTATCGTAAATGACTCAAATAATGGTGCATATTTTAAATTCATCATGCTTTACTCCTCCACCTTGTTCATTAATGTTAAATTGGAAATTACTTTGCCCAATCTACAACTTTATCCTATAGTTTACCGTTTCGTTCAAAGCAAATTCCTACCATATTAAGTGTGCTTCACAATTAATTCTGTCAAAGCTTCTTTTGGTTGGAAGCCGATAACCTTATCTACTTCAACACCGTCTTTGAAAAGAATCAACGTTGGAATGCTCATGACGCCAAATGCTCGTGTTGTTTCTGGGTTCTCATCTACATTAAGTTTGATAATCCCAACTTTATCACCAATTTCAGCATCGATTTCCTCCAACACAGGTGCAATCATTTTACAAGGGCCGCACCACGGAGCCCAAAAATCTACTAACACCAATCCCTCTTTCATTTCTGAAGCAAAAGTTTGATCTGTTACGTGTGAAATAGCCATTATTTTTTCCTCCAATTTAATTTTTATATTTTTAAAAACTTATTGTGTTCTCTCAGACAAATAGATGAAAATTACCTTTTTGCATCAAAATTCCTAATTCTGTTTCCACTGATTAGATATTCAGTTTTCTTGATAGGCACTTCTTGAATTTTTTTAATAGATACTAATTTCGCCGATAATTCCTTAAACCACTGCTCATCTTTAAAAAGTAAAGCTAAATCTATTAAAGCTAAAAGCTCACTTTCATTTCTACCTGTTATCTCTGGCAGCTTTTCAGCCCGTTTATTTTGGATCCAAATCGATTTTCCAATCGCTTTTTCATTGTCACTGTCAACCACATTTACTTGTAGCATTTCTTTGTGAGAGTCTACGGTTTCAACATACCCTTGAATCAGTTCTCCATCTTTTGACCTTCCATGTACCCAATCCCCATTTTCAAATCGATTGTTATCGGCCATCGTCATCTACACCCCTTAAATGTTATAAAAAAAGTTACAGTTTGGTTTTTTAAAAAAGTATATCATCTTTATCGCATCATACTGTAATAAAATAATATACAGTATAAAGAAAAGAAAAAACTAAATCATGTGCAATGTTTAATTTTTTCTAAAACAGTACTAAGGGTTATATTCTCTAAATATTTTTCAAAATACAATTCAGCATCATTGAAAATTTGATCCATAACCACCTGGGTATTAGACGATATCACACATTTTTGCTCCGGATCACCTGTGCACCAGTTTGGTTTTAGGCTTCCGCGTGAAACTATACGATAAATATCTGCCAATGATACCTCTTGAGAGTTACAGTCGAGAATATAGCCGCCGCCGATACCTTCTTTTGTCTTAACAAATCCATGATTTCGCAAACAGCTCATGATCTTCCGAATCCGTGCGGCGTTTGTACAAACATTGGTAGCGATTGACTCACTGCTAGCCATATGATCTGGTAAATAAGCTAAATAGACTAAACTATGGACGGCTATCGTAAAATCACTATTCACTTTAATGCTTCCTCCTCAAGAAGATTAATGTAATTTTAATATTTACAGTTTATAAAGTCAACAAAAAATAACTCCATATTAATAATTTCCACTATAGCCTATTAAATTCGCGAAAATAGTTTTTTGAAATCAAAAAATTTAGTTTATGCAGGATAATTTTTATTCAATATTTAGAAGAAGCACACTGTAGCATTTCATAAAATAATTTCCTAATGGTTACATTATAATAATAAAACTAGGGGGGTTTAGCATGACGACTTCGAGCCAAGCACCTATTACATCATCAGAATTAGCAAATTTGTGGATGGCTTATCAAGAAAAAACCATGATGCTTAGAGTATTGGAACATTTTATCAAGCACTCCGATCATGAAGGAAAACAACTGTTACAGTCGTATTATACTGGTGCCGCCAAAAACATTGAGATGATTAAAAGTATTTTTCAACAAGAAGGCTCAGTAATTCCAATTGGTTTTACAGAAAACGATGTATATAAAAGCGTTCCAAAGTTATTTGATTTTATGTACGATATTATGTATTTACATTTGATGACTAAAGTGGAAATGAGCCTTTATGCACTATTCACAGGCATGTCCTATCGAAAGGATATTGAAGATTTATTTATCGGAATGACAGCTGAATCACAATCAATGAACAGCCAAGCAACTCAATTCCTTTTAGAAAAAGGGGTACTGGTACGTCCACCTTTTGTATCAATGCCAAAACAGGTAAATTTTGTACAAGATAAAAATTATATGGATGGGTTTAATTGGTTTAGTGAAAATAGATCCCTGAATACTGTTGAAGTTTCTCTTATCCATCATGCAATTGAAACTAACCTTGTAGGGATGCAATTAATGATTGGATTCGCTCAAGTTGCTTCTGATAAAGAGGTTCGAAAATATCTTACCAAAGGAATGGAATTGTCCAAAAAAATCGAAATAGATTTAGGTGAATTCTTACGCCAAAGTTATATTGAGCCCCCAGCTACTCATGCTGGAAAAGCAACAACGTCAAAAACTGCGCCATTTTCTGACAAATTGATGATGTACAATACCAATTTGTTAGCTTCATTTGGGCTCGGAAGTAATGCATTAGGCACTGGATTTTGTTTACGGAGTGACTTGCCGGCTAAAATGTCTTTAAATGCAAAAAATATTTTCACTTTTGCTCAAGATGGAGGAAAGATTTTGATCAAAAATGGCTGGATGGAAGAACCACCACAGATTGAGGATCGAAATCAATTAACCAAATAATTATTTTTTTAGAACAGCAAAACTAACCTTAAAAAAGGCTAGTTTTTTTCTTTCTAAAGTGCATTCTTTATTTTTTGGTTAATTAATTTAAAAATCTCCTACTTCTCCTTTATTTTTATATAATAAACATTGTCAATTAATAAACATCTATTCCGCAGGAACTTATACTTTAATTCATAAAAAAGAGACCTGATTCAATAATGATATGAATCAGCTCTTTAATCGAACTCGACATTTATTTAGGTAATAAGGATTTTCCCATCAAATAACGGTCCACTTCATGTGCAACCTGACGGCCTTCGTTGATAGCCCAGACAATTAGGCTTTGCCCTCTTCTTGCATCTCCCGCAGCAAATACACTTTCTACGTTTGTTCTGTACTCACCGTATGCTGCATCAATCTTTTGATTGGCAGCTTTTACACCAAATTGGCTTAAAAGCGGCTGCTCCGTTCCCTCAAATCCAATCGCAATAAACACAAATTGAGCGGGCCATACTTTTTCAGTACCTGGTATTTCTTTAAAATAGAACCGACCTTCATCGTCTCTCAATTTTTCCATTTGGATGGTATGAAGTTCTTTAAGGTTGCCGTTTTCATCCGCAACAATTTTCTTGGTTTGGATAGAATACTGACGTGGATCTTCACCAAACTTTGCCTCTGCCTCTTTATAGGCATAGTCCATAGTAAAAACATTAGGGTAGGCTGGCCACATATTTCCAGAATTACGATTCTCAGGTAACTGAGGGTGTTTACCAAACTGAACCACACTTCGGCAGTTTTGGCGCAGGGCTGTTGCCACGCAGTCAGCTCCGGTGTCGCCTCCTCCAATGACAATGACGTCCTTGCCTTCAGTAGTAATAAACTGGCCATCTTCAAAGTTAGAATCCAAAAGACTCTTTGTCGATTTGCTCAGGTACTCCATCGCAAAATGGATTCCCTTCGCAGATCGGCCTTCAATTACAAGGTCACGCTGTTTCTGAGCGCCAGTGCAAAGAATTACAGTATCGAATTGTGCTTGCAAATCTTCGGCAGTAATATCCTTTCCAACCTCAGTATTAGTGACAAAATCAATACCTTCTTGACGTAACAAGCTAATTCTGCGCTCTACCACTTCTTTATCAAGCTTCATATTTGGAATGCCGTACATAAGTAATCCACCTGGACGGTCTGAACGTTCAAAAACCGTTACCGAGTGACCTGCTTGGTTAAGTTGATCTGCACTGGCCAATCCTGCAGGGCCGGAACCGATAATCGCTACTTTCTTCCCGGTCCGTGAAACTGGAATACGAGGCGTGATCCAGCCATTTTCAAAACCTTTATCGATAATTGCCTGCTCAATGTTTTTAATCGTTACCGCTGGATCAGTAATAGCCAACGTACATGAACCTTCACACGGAGCTGGACAAACTCGCCCTGTGAACTCAGGGAAATTATTCGTTTTTAGCAAACGATCGAGTGCTTCCTTCCAACGGCCGCGATAAACCAAATCATTCCACTCTGGAATAAGATTATGAATCGGACAGCCTGATGTTGCTCCTTGAATTTCCATTCCTATATGGCAGAAAGGAGTGGCACAATCCATGCACCGTGCTCCTTGTCTGCTTAATGTTTCATCTGAGAAAGGAACTGAATACTCTTTCCAGTCGCTTAAACGCGTATGGGGATTTCGTTCTTTTCCTTTTTCTCGATTGTATTCCATGAATCCTGTTGCTTTTCCCATCTTCCTCTCCCCTTTCTTAGCGTAGTACAGCTTCTGGCTGTTTAGGTGTATTTTTCTGTTTGGAGGAATTGTCCAAAAACGCACTCATTATTGCGTCTTCTTCTGTTAAACCTGCTTCCTTTTGCTTCTGAATTTGCTCCAACATGCGTTTATAGTCCTTTGGAATGACCTTGTTAAATTTTCTCACATGATTTTCCCAGTTTTCTAGAACACAGCCTGCTTTTACACTGTTCGTATAATTGAAATGAGTTTGAATCATTTGCTTAAGTTCATTCGCATCGTTTTTCGTTAAAGATTCAATCTCTATCATCTCTTGGTTACATAACTTCTTAAAGGCATCTTGATCGTCTGCTAATACGTACGCAATTCCGCCAGACATCCCGGCCGCAAAGTTTTTGCCAACATCACCTAAAATAACAACGCGACCGCCCGTCATATATTCGCAGCCATGGTCACCAATTCCTTCGACCACAACGTTCACACCACTATTACGAACCGCAAAACGTTCACCGGCACGTCCATTAATATACGCTTCGCCGCTTGTCGCACCATATAAAGCAACATTCCCAGCGATTACATTTTCGCCTGCCGATAGTTTAGAAGATTCGTCTGCTTTCACAATCAACTTTCCGCCCGATAAGCCTTTTCCAAGGAAATCGTTTACGTCACCCGAAATCTCTAATGTCACGCCTTTCGGAACAAAGGCACCGAAGCTTTGACCTGCAGATCCAGTAAATCTTAGAGTAATCGTATTTTCAGGAAGCCCCTCTTCACCGTATCGCTTCGATACTTCACTACCGACGATTGTTCCAACGACACGATTCACATTCGAAATCGGGAAGCTCGCATCCACTGGAATTCGATCTTGTAATGCTTGTTGAACCGCCGGCAAGATTTTTTGAATATCAAGTGAATCATCAATTTTATGATTTTGTGGAGTCTTGAACGTACGAACTCCTTCAGGTTGATGCAGCAATGGAGTTAAATCTAGATCCTTTGCTTTCCAGTGTGCTTTTGCACGGTCACTCATTTTCAGAACATCTGTACGGCCCACCATTTCGTCAACGGTTCTAAAGCCAAGCTCAGCCATTAGTTCACGTACTTCTTGGGCAACAAAACGCATATAGTTAACGATGTAATCAGCTTCTCCTGTGAACTTTTTACGAAGCTCCGGATTTTGTGTAGCAATTCCAACCGGGCAAGTATCTAAGTGACATACACGCATCATGACACATCCAAGCACAACAAGCGGTGCAGTCGCAAAACCAAACTCTTCTGCCCCAAATAAGGCAGCCATTACGACATCTTTCCCAGTCATTAATTTACCATCTGTCTCAAGGACGACACGTTCACGCAAGCCATTAAGCATTAATGTTTGGTGTGCTTCGGCAAGTCCAAGCTCCCATGGTAATCCCGTATGTTGGATACTGGTTTTTGGTGATGCTCCTGTTCCGCCGTCATAACCACTGATCACAATAACATCAGCTGCACCTTTCGCAACTCCTGCCGCAATCGTTCCTACTCCGCCCTTGGATACGAGCTTAACGCTGATTCGGGCATCCCGATTAGCATTTTTCAAATCGTGAATCAGCTGTGCCAAGTCTTCAATCGAGTAGATATCATGGTGCGGCGGCGGTGAAATCAGCCCGACTCCTGGTGTAGAACCACGAACATCTGCCACCCATGGGTAAACTTTATTCCCAGGCAGCTGTCCGCCTTCACCTGGCTTTGCCCCTTGTGCCATTTTAATTTGAAGCTCATCAGCATTGACAAGATAGTGACTTTTCACTCCGAAACGGCCTGAAGCAATTTGCTTCACAGCACTTCGGCGATTATCGCCATTTTCATCCAAGATAAAGCGGCTTGAATCTTCCCCGCCTTCACCCGAGTTGCTTTTTCCGCCTAAGCGATTCATCGCAATCGCCAAGGTTTCATGGGCTTCCTTACTAATGGATCCAAATGACATTGCTCCTGTTTTAAAACGACGAACAATGGAATCGACTGTTTCTACTTCCTCTATTGGTAAAGACTTTCTAGTTTCATCAAATAAGAACAAATTCCGTAAGAATCCAATTCTCTCTTCATTAGCTAGCTTGGAATACTTTTTAAATAATTCGTAATCGCCTTTACGGCAAGCCCATTGCAGGGTATGAATCGTTCCAGGGTTAAACGCGTGATGTTCCCCTGTTTTTCTCCACTGGAAATTACTTCCTGAATCTAAAGTTTGATCATTCGAATCTGCGTAAGCCACTGTATGAAGCATTTTTGCTTCTTCGGCAATCGTATCTAAACCGATACCGCCGAGCTGAGAAACTGTACCAGTAAAGTAACGTTCAATGACATCTCCGCTAATTCCAACTGCTTCAAAAATTTGCGCACCGCGATAGCTTTGAACGGTTGAAATTCCCATTTTGGACATGACTTTTACAACGCCCTCAGTCATTCCTTTTACATACTTGCTTACTGCTTCCTCATATGTGAACGGTAAGCTTCCATCTAAGATAGCCTGCTTATAGGTTGCGAACGCAAGATACGGATTGATGGCATCAACACCATAGCCAATTAAAGCGGCCAAATGATGAACTTCACGTACTTCCCCAGATTCAATTATGATGCTTGCTTTCGTTCTGCTGCCTTCACGAATCAGATGCTGATGAAGGGCGCTTGCAGCCAATAATGAAGGAATCGCTGCTTCCTTTTGATTCATGTTACGATCAGATAAGATTAATAGACTTACACCTTCAGAGATGGCAGCATCCGCCTCTCGGCAAATCTTATCAAGACTACCTTCGATATCTTCAGTGAACAGGATGTCAATTACCTTACTCTTAAAACCAACTGAATCCAATGATTTTAGCTGTTCCAGTTGACTATTGGTAATTACCGGTGTATCCAGCTGAATTCGGCGGCAGTTTAATTCTGAAGGATTCAATATATTTCCTTCCGCCCCTAATAATGTCATCGTCGATGTGACAATCTCTTCACGAAGTGAATCAATTGGCGGATTGGTTACTTGGGCAAATAGTTGCTTGAAGTAGTTAAACAAGGATTGAGCACGGTCAGATAAAACCGCTAATGGCATATCATTTCCCATTGCTCCAATTGGATCTTTCCCTTCGCTCACAACAGGAACTAGATATTTTGAAATATCTTCGTACGTGTAGCCAAATGATTTCTGGCGAACAAGTAAATCCGATAGAACCTCTTCTTCGTTTTGTCCATCGTCATTTAATCGAACTAGTTGGTTATCTAACCATTGTTGATAAGGAAGAGCTTCAGCCATTTCGGATTTTACTTCTTCATCCGAAATAATTCGGCCTTCTTCTAAATCAATCAAAAGCATTTTGCCTGGGCTTAAACGTTCTTTATATATTACTTTCTCGGGTTCGACATCGATGACGCCAACCTCTGATGAAAAAATAATATAATCATCATCAGTAACGTAATAACGAGCCGGACGAAGACCGTTCCGATCTAATATTGCCCCAATTTGTTTTCCATCCGTAAAGGAAATAGCTGTTGGACCATCCCAAGGTTCCATCAGGCAGCTATGATATTCGTAAAAAGCTCTCTTTTCCTTTGACATATGCGGGTTTTCTGACCATGGTTCAGGTATCAGCATCATCGCAGCGTGAGCAGGTTTCCGGCCAGCTAACACCAAGAATTCAAGTGCGTTATCCAAAATCGAAGAGTCACTTCCATCTGTATCTAAAAGTGGGAGCACCTTTTGCAGGTCCTCACCAAATGCTTCCGACACAAATTGCTTTTCACGCGCCTTCATCCAATGGACATTACCGCGAAGTGTATTAATTTCCCCATTATGGATCAGGTACCGGTTTGGATGAGCTCTTTCCCAGCTAGGGAACGTATTTGTACTAAAGCGGGAATGCACTAAAGCAAAAGCCGATACAAAACTCTCATCCTGTAAATCTAGGTAAAACCTGTCTACCTGTTCAGGTGTCAATAACCCTTTGTATACAATTGTTCTGCTTGAGAGGCTGGCAAAATAAAAACGTAAATCCGATGCCTTAGCCCATAGTTCTGATTGTTTTCTAATGATGTATAATTTACGCTCAAAAGATAAATCATCCAATAGTCCCTCGTTTGCTCCGATAAAAACTTGGCGGATGAACGGGCGGCTTTTCTTGGCTGTTTCTCCGATTGTTTCTGTATTGACAGGCACAGTCCTCCATCCAAGAACCGTCTGACCTTCTTGTGCAACCAATTTATTGATATACGATTCTATTTTTTCTCTTTCAGAATCATTATTTGAGAAAAAAAGCATCCCTACCCCGTAGCGACCTTTTTCAGGTAATTGGACGTTCTGGAGGGCTTTGCGAAAAAAGCTATCTGGAATCTGGACCATGAGCCCGGCGCCATCTCCTGTAAATGGATCACTTCCCTGTCCCCCGCGATGGTCTAGTTTACAAAGCATGCTTAGTCCTTTTTTTACAATCTCATGAGATGCATGCCCTTTAATGTGGGCATATAATCCAATTCCACATGCATCATGTTCATATTCAGGGCGGTAGAGACCTTGTGCCTTTGGTAGTTGATGAAATGTCATTATTATCTCCCCCGTTCTTAATTTTCCGATAAATCAGTATGAAGTAATTTTATGTTTAAACATACATATAAACAATATATAATTAAGATTAAATCAATCTGATTTTAATATGAACGGAGGGAATTAGCGTGGAATTGCGTCAATTACGGTATTTTATGGAGGTTGCTGAACGCGAACATGTAACAGAAGCGGCTGAAAATCTGAATGTAGCACAATCGGCAGTAAGTTTTCAGATTGCCAAGCTTGAAGATGAACTCGGTGTTCGTCTATTTGAACGAACCGGAAGGAATATTAAGTTAACCCAGATTGGAATGACCTTTTTAATTCATATAAAAAAGGCGGTAAAATTTATTGATGAGGCAAAAGAAAAGATTGATGAGTATTTAGATCCTCAATCCGGCACCATTAAAATTGGATATCCAACAAGTTTAGCCAGCTATTGGCTTCCAACGGTTATCTCTGCTTTTAGAACAAAACAACCAAACGTTGTTTTCCATTTACGTCAGGGCTCCTATCAATACTTAATTGATGCCGTTAAAAATGGAGAAATTGATCTAGCGTTTATTGGCCCCGTCCCAACCAAAGATCCTGATATTGAAGCAAAAATTTTATTTACCGAAAACATTTCTGCTTTGCTTCCTGCAAACCATTCACTTGCCGACCGAAAGAGATTAGATCTAGGTGAGTTACGAAACGATTCCTTTGTTTCATTCCCAAAAGGGTATATTCTCCAAAAAATTGCAGTCGAGGCATGCAAAGAAGCAGGATTTGTACCAAATATCACCTCAGAGGGAGAGGATTTAGATGCATTAAAGGGACTAGTTTCAGCAGGCATCGGGGTATGCCTCTTACCAGAAAGCACCGTTCATGACTCCATTCCACGGTTTACAGTAAAAATACCGATTGATTCTCCTCAAGTCAAAAGAACAGTTGGCCTAATCACACCAAAATTTAGGGACCTAGCACCCTCCGAAAATCTCTTTTACCAATTCGCGATTGATTTTTTCCGCGTATTAGAGCAGTTCCAATAGATGGGATTTTCGGTGCGGTGTCAGGCACCATTAAAAGACACTTTAGCTCATTTGTCCATATGGGGTGGACATTATAGCCATTTCCTTTTTTCAGTGGTCACAGGAACTAGAGATTTATCGTCCATAAACGGTATGAAAGACAAATGTAGCTCCAGAGGAACAAGAGATTTGTCCTTCATAAGGGACGCTTATGACACGTTATTAATAGTCAACGAACTCCTTTAGATCCTATATCGGTTCGGTAATGTGCACCATTAAAAGATACTTTTTCTACGGATTGGTAAGCCAACTCTCTGGCTTCCTTCAAATGGTCGCCAATGGCAGTGATTCCCAGTACACGGCCTCCATTTGTTAGCATTTCGCCATCCTTTAAAGTGGTACCGGCATGGAATACAATAGCCGGTTCAGTTACATGATCCAATCCTTTTATTACCTGGCCCTTTTCGTATGGGCCAGGATAGCCAGCTGAAGACATAATGACACAAACTGCGGACTTGTCTTTCCATTTTACCTCTACTTTTTCTAATTCTCCGGTAAGGCTTGCCAGCAAAATATCAAGTAAATCTGTTTCTAGCAGTGGAAGAACAACCTGTGTTTCCGGATCGCCAAAGCGTGCATTATATTCAATGACCTTTGGACCTGATTTTGTCAGCATCAAACCGGTATAGAGAATTCCCTCATATGGGCAGCCTTCATCTGCCATAGCTTTTGCAGTGGGCCCGACTATTTCATCAATAATCCGCACAACTATAGATGGATCAATATGTGGTAACGGCGCATAAGTTCCCATTCCACCAGTGTTAGGTCCTTTGTCGCCGTCAAATACTGGCTTATGATCTTGAGCGGGAACCATGGGCTTTACAGTAGTTCCATTCACAAAAGCGAGCAGGGTCAATTCTTCTCCTTCCAAAAATTCCTCAATAACCACCCTCGCCCCCGCAGAGCCAAAGGAAACTTCTTTCATCATACTTTGAAGTGCTTCCTCAGCTTCTATCAGTGTTTTTGCCACAACCACACCTTTTCCTGCTGCTAAGCCATCTGCTTTTATTACGATTGGTGCCCCTTCGCTACGGACATACGCAAGTGCTTCCTCATAGTTAGTAAAAGAAGCGTAATTAGCTGTCGGAATCTCATACTTCATCATTAATTCTTTAGCGAACGCCTTACTTCCCTCGATCAATGCCGCTTCCTTCGAAGGGCCATATACCGCTAATCCCTGTTCTTTAAAATAATTAACTATCCCCAATGAGAGAGGCTCTTCTGGTCCTACAAAAGTAAGATTGATTTGTTCCTTTTTAGCAAAAGCTGCTAATTTCTCTATATCTGAAACCGCGATTGAAACACATGTTGCTAACTCTGCAATCCCAGGATTGCCCGGAGCACAATAAATTTGAGTAACTTTAGGACTTTGAGACAGTTTCCAAACAATCGCATGCTCTCGGCCTCCTCCCCCTATTACTAACACCTTCATTTCGTAGGACCTCCAGGTTTTTCTTTTCCTTCAATAAATCCAATGCATCTAGCCCGTCTCATCTTGCTGCCTCCCTGTTCGCCAGTCTTTGAATCACTTCTGGTAATAATCTGTGCTCTTGTTCCTGAATTTTTATAATTAAGGTTTCTTTTGTCTCGTCTGAATCGATAGTCACTGCTTGTTGAGCAATTATGGGACCTGTATCCATTCCTTCGTCGACATAATGGACCGTAACCCCTGTCACCTTTACCCCATAATCGAGCGCTTGACCAATGGCATCCTTTCCTGCGAATGCTGGTAATAAAGACGGGTGGACGTTAATGATTTTCCGATCATAAGCCTGGAGTAATACATTCCCAAGCAGTCTCATATAGCCAGCCAATACGATAAAATCAACCTTCCTTTGTGTTAACTCGTCAAGGATCCCTAATTCATAAGCTTGTTTGTTTGGATAATCTTTAGCCAAAAAAGTAAACACCGGGATCCGTTCATCCCTTGCTTTCTGAACTGCAAGGGCTTCAGGACGGTCACTGACCAGTAAAACCACTTCAACGTTATTGATTTTTTTCGAATAAATGGATTCTAGAATCGCTGAAAAATTAGAACCCGTACCAGAAGCAAAAACTGCAATCTTCATACTTACTCCTTCTTGAATACGACGTCTTCAGTACCTTTTTGCACTGTACCAATTACGTAGGCATCCTCACCCAACGTTTGCAGGTGCTCGATAATAGCCGTGGTATCTACAGAATCTACGACTAATATCATTCCGATTCCCATATTAAAGGTTCGGAACATATCATAATCTGAAATTTCGCCTGATTTTTGGATAAAGGAAAAAATTCCTGGGACCTTCCAAGATCCCTCCTTAATTTCAGCTTGAAAGCCTTTTGGAAGAATTCGTGGAATATTATCATAAAAACCTCCTCCCGTTACATGAACGAGACCATAGACAGTATATTTTCTTACAGTTGAAAGGATAGATTTTACATAAATTTTGGTTGGTTCAAGCAATACGCTTCCCAGTTCAGCCCCCAATTCATCCACATAGTCACCTAATGAGAACTTAGCATCCTCCAATAGAACTTTTCGGACAAGTGAAAAACCATTGCTATGTACTCCACTTGAAGCTAAACCAATTAGAACTTGACCTTCTTTTACTTGCGAACCATCAATGACATGTTTTTGATCTACCATACCAACGGTAAAGCCTGCAATATCATATTCCTCGTCCTGATACATTCCCGGCATCTCGGCAGTTTCCCCGCCAATTAGTGAACACCCCGCCTGCACACAACCATCTGCAATCCCTTTAACTATGGCTTCAATTTTTTCCGGGATGATCTTACCACAGGCTAAATAATCTAGAAAAAAAAGCGGCTCGGCCCCTTGGACGATGACGTCATTCACACACATGGCAACCGCATCGATTCCAATCGTATCATGCTTGTTCATGGCAAAAGCAATTTTCAATTTGGTCCCTACTCCATCCGTACCAGAAACAAAAACAGGTTCTTCCATCTTCGTTAAATCTGGTTTAAATAGAGCCCCAAACCCTCCTAATCCCGTTAAAACCTCTGGACGGAAGGTTTTTTTTACATGTTTTTTCATTCGTTCAACGGCTTCATTTCCCGCATCGATATTGACTCCAGCTTGGCGGTACGCATCACTCATTCGTTTCTCTCCTTTACGGTAAACTTGCAGAGATTTCCTGCATATTGAGCTTTTTTAATAATCCCGAACGCATTATGTTAGGAATTGCATTCTTCCAGGCTTCTTCCAATGTAGTAATCGGTTGAGAAATAACGGTCTTTCCATTATGTGTAATTGATAGTTCCTGACCTTTCACCCTACCGATTTCTTTTATAGGCACCTCCTGCTGTTGCGCCATTTCCTTAATCCTCTCCGTATGTTTCGGAGAAACGGAAAGAATGATTCGAGATTGAGTTTCACTAAAGAGGCTTAAGTCCGTTCGCAATTCATCGGTTAACTTAATTTCTGCTCCCAACTTCCCACCAATACAGCTTTCAGCTATTGCTACTGCTAAACCGCCTTCTGCCGCATCATGACTCGATTGGACTAATCCTTCTTGAATGATCTTAAGGGTAAAAGCTTGTATCTTCTTTTCCAAATCAAGGTTTAACTGCGGCGGGCGTCCTTCGATCTTTCCTGTCATAATTTTTTGGTATTCCGAACCGCCTATTTCGGCTTTGGTTTCCCCAATTAAAAAAATTAAATCTCCGTCTTTTTTAAATTCTTGAGTAGTAATATGGTCAATATCTTTAATTAACCCAACCATGCCAATGGTTGGTGTTGGAAAAATAGCTTCTCCCTTTGTTTCGTTATATAGGCTGACGTTTCCGCCAATTACCGGAGTATTGAGTTGACGGCACGCTTCACTAATCCCATCTGCTGCCTTTTCAAACTGCCAGAAGATTTCCGGCTTTTCTGGACTTCCAAAGTTCAAGTTATCGGTAATAGCTAAAGGCGCCGCACCAGAACAAACTACATTACGCGCCGCTTCTGCTACCGCGATAGCTCCTCCAACAAACGGATCAAGATAAACATACCTTCCGTTGCAATCCGTTGTCATCGCCAGTGCTTTTCGTGTTCCACGGATAGCAACTACAGCCGCATCCGATCCAGGTATGACAGCCGTATTAGTTCTAACCATATAGTCATATTGTTGATATACCCACTCTTTGCTTGCAATCGTAGGTGATGCTAGCAGCTGTTGCAGAACTGATTGATAATCCTTTGGCTCTTCAATAGCTGCAGCTGTGTCTAAGGAAGAATATTGTTCGTAATAGGGCGCCTCTTTAGATGGCTTACAATACACGGGGGCATCTTCTGCCAGCTTGTCTGCGGGGATTTCCGCAACTATTTCTCCCTTGTGAAGTAAACGGAGTTGGTTATCATCAGTCACCCTGCCGATCACAGCGGAGTGGAGCCCCCATTTATCAAATATCTTTTTTACTTCCCCTTCCTTTCCTTTTTTCGCAACAACCAGCATTCTTTCTTGTGATTCGGAAAGCATCATTTCGTAGGCATTCATTCCTCTTTCTCGCTGTGGAACGAGATCAAGATCCAATTCAACGCCATTTCCCGCTTTACTGGCCATTTCAGAGCTTGAGCTGGTTAAACCTGCTGCCCCCATATCTTGTATCCCGACCACATGACCAGAGGCGATCAATTCAAGAGTGGCTTCCAGCAGTAATTTTTCCATAAAAGGATCGCCCACTTGGACGGCTGGACGTTTCGCTTCGGAATTTTCACTCAATTCTTCTGAAGCGAATGTCGCTCCATGAATTCCGTCTCTTCCGGTAGCGGCTCCAACATAAATGACAGGGTTACCAATCCCTTTAGCCACGCCTTTTTGAATTTCATCATGGCTGATTAAACCTACACACATGGCATTAACAAGGGGATTCCCTTCATAGGAGGAATCAAAGTAGATCTCTCCACCAACCGTCGGAATGCCCATACAGTTACCATATCCGGCAATACCCGCAACCACATTTTCAAAGATATATTTGGTTTTCGGATTATCAAGTTCGCCAAAACGAAGAGAGTTCAATAAAGCGATCGGGCGGGCACCCATGGAAAAAACATCCCGAATAATACCGCCAACCCCTGTTGCTGCACCTTGATAAGGCTCAATGGCCGAAGGATGATTGTGGCTTTCAATTTTAAACACGACTGCTTGATTATCACCGATATCAACAATTCCTGCTCCTTCTCCAGGGCCTTGCAAGACATGCGGGCCGGAAGTCGGAAAACGTTTGAGCACTACCTTCGAATTTTTATAGCTGCAATGTTCGGACCACATGACACTAAATATGCCCGTTTCGGTATAATTTGGTTTACGTCCAAGAATTTCGATTACTTTATCAAATTCTTCATCGGTTAATCCCATTTCCTGATAAACCTTCTGCTGGGCAATTTGCTCAGGAGTTGGTTCTTTATGCTGTACCATGTTGTTTCCTCCAGTAACTTAAAATAGATGAAAACATACGTTTTCCGTCATCTGTCCCCAGCCATTTATGAACCGCACGTTCCGGGTGGGGCATTAATCCTAAAACATTCCCTCTCTCATTGATCACTCCTGCAATCTCAGAAATCGACCCATTAGGATTCGTCCCTCTATACCTGAATACGATTTGATTGTTCTTTTCTAATTGATCCAACGTCTCTTGATCACAATAATAATTTCCGTCGCCATGGGCAATGGGAATACGTATCGTTTCACCTTCCTGATAGTCTAATGTGAACGGAGTTTGGTTATTTTCTACTTTTAAATCAATGGTGTCACAATGAAATTTTAACCGTTGATTTCTTCTTAAAGCACCTGGCAAAAGATTAGCTTCAGTTAGTATTTGAAATCCATTACAGACACCAAGAATTAATTTCCCTTCTTCAGCCGCAATTTTCACCTGCTCCATGACAGGAGACAAGCTCGCAACAGCCCCTGGCCGCAAATAATCTCCATAGGAAAAACCCCCTGGGACAAGAATCGCATCATATTTTGATAGGTCCGTTTCTAGATGCCATACATATTCGACCGACTGTCCAATCGTATCTAAAACAGCCTTATACATATCCACATCGCAGTTTGAGCCAGGAAAAACCAGTACCGCAAAGTTCAACTTATTCCCCTCCTATCCTTCCTGCTTAGTAAGATCAAACCGAAAGTCTTCAATCACCGTATTGGCTAACAGCTTCTCACACATATCCTTTACTCGTTCTGCTGCAGCCTTTTGATCATCGCTATTAATTTCAAGCTCCATGTATTTTCCTATTCGTACATCTCCAACCTCATCATATCCTAGTGAATGCAGTGACTCATGAACCGCATTCCCTTGAGGATCTAATACACTTTCTCTTAAGGTTACATATACCGTTGCTTTAAACATTGACACTACCCCCAATTCTCCTTAATATTTCTTGATAGGCTTCCTCAACGTTCCCTAAATCCCGCCTAAACCGATCTTTATCTAACTTTTCCTTTGTATGGGCATCCCAAAATCGACACGTATCCGGAGAGATTTCGTCAGCTAAGATAATAGTGCCTGCAAGTGTTTTTCCAAACTCTAATTTAAAATCCACTAAGATAATATCTTTGTTTAAGAGATATTCGTTCATAATATCATTGATTTTTAATGCTTCCTTTCGAATGGCTGCTACTTCATACTCTTTAGCCAGCCCAAGAATGGCAATATGGTCATTGTTAATCAAAGGGTCCCCCAGCTCATCATTCTTATAGTAGAATTCCACAATCGTTTCTGGGAGTTCCTTCCCTTCCTCCCATCCCAGCCTTTTAGCAAGTGAGCCCGCCGCTATATTTCGAACGACAACCTCAATCGGGATAATCTCTACTTGCTGAACAATCTGCTCTGTAGATGAAATCTTTTTAATAAAATGATTTTCCACGCCTTTTTCTTTTAATAAACTTAGGAAAATGGAACTAATCTCATTATTTAGAGTTCCTTTTCCTGCTATTTGACCTTTTTTCTCGCCATTGAAGGCAGTGGCATCATCTTTATATTCAATCCAATACTTTCCTGGTTCTGATGTTTTAAACACTTTTTTCGCTTTACCTTCATAAAGCTGTTCCAATTTCTCCATTATTTTCCACCACTTTCGCTGTTTGGTTATGTTTTTAGCCGGACAACTAAAATAGCCGCGTATCCTTATGACCAAATTCCGAGATTCTTAATTTGCTCGTCTATTCGCTCGAGAGTTGAACCTAAAAAATTAATGTGACCCATTTTCCGATTTTCTACGCTTTCCTTTTTGCCGTATAAATGTAGTTTGGCTGTTGGAGGAAGCTGTTCTATTTTATCTAGCACTTGCCTTAGATGCTGACCTAAAATATTAACCATTATAATCGGAGTTAAAAGAGTAGTATCTCCTAAGGGCAGTCCACATATTGCTCTAATATGTTGCTCAAATTGAGAAGTAATACATGCGTCCATTGAATAATGCCCGGAATTATGAGGTCTTGGTGCTAACTCGTTCACGATAATTTCACCATCATTCGTAAGGAACATCTCTATCGCAATTAATCCAACTACTTGTAAGGAGTCTGCTATTTTCAATGCTGCAGTTTCCGCTTGAATCCTTTGCTCATCGGTGATTCTAGCAGGAACGAAAGACTGATGCAGGATATTATTAATATGGACATTTTCAGCTACTGGGAAAGTTTTTGTTTGACCATAAATATTTCGGGCAACAATCACTGATAATTCCTTACGAAATGGGATAAATTGTTCGATGATCATGTCCCTCCCTGCCTTATTCCAAGCCTCCATTGCAATTGGAATTTCATCCCTTTTTTTTATTACCCATTGCCCTTTCCCGTCGTATCCCCCTGTAGCTGTTTTCATTATGAAAGGCAATCCAAAACGATCAATAGCCGTTTCAAAGTCATTTTCCGATTGTATGACCAAGAAAGGAGCTACTGGCACATTGAAGGACTTTAACATGGATTTTTCCAGAATCCGATTTTGGGTTATTTTGAGCAGTTTGCTTCCTTGTGGTACAAAGGATGTAGTTTCTAAAATGGAGGTTATAGTAGAATCTACATTTTCAAATTCATAAGTAATAACATCTGAGGAATCTGCTAGTTCTTTAACTGCTTTAAGCTCAGAATAGGGAGCAGTGATTTGAAGATCTGCAACTTGTCCACAGGGTGAGTTAGGTGTCGGATCCAAAGTAATAAAGCGATATCCCATATTTCTACCAGCCATTGAAATCATTCTTCCTAGCTGGCCTCCCCCTAAGATACCAATCGTTGAGCCGGGTTTTATGACTGTCAAAGTATTTTTCCTCCCTCATCCTTTTTTAAACTCTTCATAATTTTAGGTTTTCCTGAAACACACTCCTTTACTTTTTTAATCAAAAAAATTTTTATAGTTAACCAAAACCAATACAAACAATTAGACTTTGAAAGAAAAGGATAAAAATTCTGCTTTCGCCAAAAATAATGAAATGAAATCAGGGGAGGAATATTAAAATGGATTCAGAAATGAAGGATAAATGCGGTGTATTTGGAGTTTTTAATCACCCCCAAGCGGCCGATTTAACATATTATGGACTACATGCCCTTCAACACCGTGGCCAAGAGAGTGCAGGAATTGTAACTAGCGATGGAAAATCATTCAGGCATCACAGGGGAATGGGATTAGTTTCCCAAGTATTTTCACGTGAGATCCTTGATGGACTAAGCGGAAATATGGCCATCGGTCATGTACGATATTCTACTTCTGGTGCAAGTTTACTACAAAACGCACAACCTCTTGTTTTTAAGTATAGTGAGGGCGATTTGGCCGTTGCCCATAACGGGAACCTAGTAAACGCCAATATCGAACGGAAGGTTCTCCAGCAACAGGGTGCCATCTTTCAGACAACAACTGATACGGAAATTATTGCTCACCTAATTGCCCGTTCCAGTAAAAAATATTTTGATGAAGCTGGCCCGGATGTCCTGAAGCGAATTGACGGTTCCTTTGCTTTGTGCATCATGACCGATAAAGAAATGCTGATTGCCCTGGATCGTCATGGTTTACGTCCCCTTAGCCTTGGAAAAATTGGTGAATCCATTATCGCGTCTTCAGAAACATGTGGGCTTAATGCGGTTGATGCTAAGTTCTGGAGGGATGTTGAACCGGGCGAATGGCTTCTTGTTAACGAAAAGGGAATAAAAACAGGAAGATTTGCTGCAAAAGGTGACGTTTCCCTTTGCTCCTTTGAATTTGTTTATTTTGCTCGTCCAGATAGTGTGATTCATGGAAGAAGTGTATTAGCCATACGGAAAGAGTTAGGCCAAATTTTAGCAAAAGAACATCCGACACCGGCTGATGTTGTCGTTGCCGTTCCAGAATCGAGTGTCCCTGCAGCAATGGGTTATGCTCAACAATCAAGAATTCCATATGAAATGGGAATCATCAAAAACCCCTATGCCGGTCGTTCATTTATTGAACCAACCCAAGAATTGCGGGACTTGGCCGTGCGTCTAAAATTAAGTGCTGTCCGTGAAATTCTCGAGGATAAGCGGGTCGTGCTTGTTGATGATTCGATTGTTCGTGGAACGACAAGCAAGCGAATTGTTGAATTGATCCGTCAGGCAGGTGCCAAGGAGGTCCATGTACGAATAAGTTCCCCTATGGTAAGAAATCCTTGTTTTTATGGAGTGGATATGCCGACAAAAGAAGAACTTTTTGCTAACAAACATGAACATGAACGAGCAATGGGAAAGGTGATTGGAGCAGATTCATTAGCCTTCTTAAGTACGGAAGGGTTATTAGAGGCGGTAGATGTAGATCTTGCAGAAACAAGCAGTCGCTGTATCGCCTGTTTTAGCGGAGCATATCCAACTAAATTGTATTTGAAGTGATCATCTTAATTAAACTAGGACCTCCTAAAATGGAAGTCCTAGTTAATTATTATATTTATTCCCGAATAAACCCAAACTTTTGAAATTAAATTATCAAAAAGCAGCGTAAAACCCCTAGCTTTAGATATGGGGAAATAAGCTGTTTTTTGTTCGTTTTTTAGGATAATGCAAGTAATTTTATTATACATTCTTTGAAATTCTTTGGTATAATGAGGATATAAATAGAACGTATGTTCTTTGTGAGGGAGGGGTAAATTCAGCCGGAACATTAATTGTTCGCGAAAAACTTGTACAATATCACCAACTACTATATTAGATAGGTTTACACAGCTTTAAACAAAGAAACAAGAAATGAAAATCAACTTCAAGTTCTAACAGATATTCAAGTCCATTTAACTCAAATGAATAAAATTCGTCTAAAAAGTTTTGAGAGAGGCAAATCTTACGATAAAGAAAAACCTTCAAATTTATGAAGGTTTTAGCTTATTATGAATATTTGATTCTAGCCTTGCAAAAAAAGAAATATACGTCCTATTTCCCCTGAAAATCACTAATTAATTAATTTTCATCATTTTCGTACGCAATAACTACTACTTTTTTATGAGCTTGCTCGCTTATTTTTTCTTCTAGTGATTGAATTTCATTAATCAAATTAGGTGAAAGCGCAGCTGCAACATACTGATTTTCTTTAACCATTTTCATTACTCCTTTACGATAATTTGTCTTTGGAATTATTAAAAACCTAAATAAAGATTTTTCTTCATCAGGAGAAAGATTTGGATCCCTGCCTGTAATAATAGGACTTTTTCTGCCTGAATATCATTATTATTAAGTTCACTTCAATGTCTTATTCATTTTCGTAATTGTCTACCCCTCAATTTGAAATTCCTGTGGAGAAAAATGAAGAAAATTGTCGGAATGATGGCAGGCGGGTTATTTAATGTTCGTTGTGAAGGAACCGGAATGATTGCTTTTACTGCGTATTACGAACCACTCACCTTAAGGGTGTCGCCTGGCAACCCTATGATAACGGATCCAAACCCAACTGTAGCCTGGTCAAAAAGAAGTTCCTGGTACCAGGAACTTCTTTTGCTTTCTGGCGTTCACCATTTATTCCCCTCTTCTATCTCCTAAAAGTAACAAAGTCTACATTAACAGGTTCGCTTTCATTAACTCTCAGAAGTAGATTGATCTGTCCTCGGTGATATTGACCATGTAATGCAACATGGGTCAATATATCCCTTATCGAATTTTGAAACTCTCTGCCTTTACTATTTCTGTATAAAACGATCTGTTCGAGATCAGAATTGGATAAACCAGAAAGAAGTTCTTTAAAGTTTTTCAGATTTTGATTAACAAGTTCTGCACAGGCTTCTAAACTGACCTCTGCCCAAATAGGTAATTTGGAACTGTCCGATCCTTTTAACCTAGTAAACCACACATGTTCTGCCAAAAGCAGATGTGAGAATAGATTCTTAACTTGTTTGTTCTCTCCTTCCATATTTTTCAAGGCTTCAAGAATTCGATGATTAGACCAATGTAAATGCTTAAACATATTTCGAATCGTTTCCAGATGACCACCTCCAAGTATTTAAACAATATGTATAATCAAATAGAATTTAGAACCCTTTACATTTTAGACAATACCAACAATTTTTGTTATAAATCATTACTAATTTTAGGTATTATCATCGATAGGTTTCCAACCATAACTGTACATGTTAGAATCATATAGTTATTATATCCTTTCTACTATCGGTGGTGTACTGTGAAAGAATCTGTACTAATACAAAAAAATAAAAGTATCAAACTGAAATTTAGTTTTCTAAAAAAAGACATGGTCTTTACCATTTCACTTATTTTAGCAGCGACAAGCTCTTTAATTTATCCTCCAAAATTGGAGTATATCAATTTTCAAGTGTTATTTATTTTATTTAGCCTGATGCTAACCATAAAGGCGTTGGAAGAACTTAGATTTCTTGATAAACTCGCTATAGCTATCATTAATAAATGTAATAATAGCCGGTCCGTTTCAGCCATATTAATTTTGTTATGTTTTTTTACTTCAATGTTTGTGACGAACGATGTGGCACTGCTTACTTTTGTACCTTTGACTCTTGTTAGTAGCAGAAAAACCAAAATTCCCATGATGGAGACGATTATCCTGCAAACTATTGCAGCCAATATTGGAAGCAGTTTAACACCAATGGGAAATCCTCAAAATTTGTTCATTTATTCTCATTATGGAATCAAGCCATTGCCCTTTTTTTCGACCGTCCTATTCATGGCTGTCCTTGGGATATGTTCTATATATATCCTTATAAAAAGAATGCAAAATAGAGACTTGAAAGTAGTTTTTACTCCCATTCTATTAGACGATTGGAAAAAACCAGCTGTCTGGGGATTAATCCTAGCAATAATCATCGCTTCAATTTTTGGAATGGTCAGTTACCAGGTTGCCTTCGTGGTTACATTCATATCCGTGATCATTTTGAATGTAAAATTATTGATAAAAATTGATTATCTATTGCTGTTTACCTTTATCTGTTTTTTTATCTTTATCGGAAATATTTCCAATTCAAACACATTACAAGCATTTGCCAGTGCAAATTTGAAAGGCACTACTTCCGTCTATTTTAGTTCGATATTTTTAAGTCAATTTATAAGTAATGTCCCTGCTTCTATCCTCCTGGCAGAATTCACAACAGATTGGAAACCTTTATTATTGGGAGTTAATATTGGCGGACTTGGGACCATTGTTGCTTCATTAGCCAGTGTAATTTCTTACAAACTATACATTCAGGCAAATCCAACCGAGAGTAAAAAATATTTAATTAAATTTAGTCTATATAATTTTTCCTTTTTAGCCTTTTTAGGTTTGATTCAGTACTTTATCATTAAACTATTTTTAAAATAAGCTTTTTCATATGCAGTGTATTTAAAAAATCCGGCACCATCCAGAGAAATGGATGATGCCGGATTTTTTATTAAAAGGGAATTCCTATGATTAAGTCTCTCCAACCTGAACTAATTTTCTTTTGACAGGTCAAAGAAAAAAATCTTACCTTCTTTAGTTGGAAAAAGATTTAACTCCTTAACCTTATCTGCGTGATTCGTCATGATTTCCTTAAAAACTTCATTCGCGGATTTATTTTTTGTTTCTATCCCCAATTTTTTTGCAGCTTGGAAAATTCGTTTTTCTCGAACTTCATGGGCTACTTTACGAAGATTTTTATTTTCAATAGAAATGCCTAGTTCTTTAGCGTCTTTTTTAATCTGAATCTCACGAATTTCATGGACTAAATCCTTTAATTCTTTGCCATTAGTCGAGATTCCTAAATCCTTGGCCACTTTTTTTATGTGGGTTTCACGAACTTCATTGGCTAAATCATATAGTTCTTTGCCTTCAATCGAAATACCCAACTCTTTCGCTTCTTTTTTGATTACTGTATCTCGGACTTCTTTCTCCAATGAATCTATGTCCTTCCCTTTGGTGTCAATCCCTAGCGATTCGGCCTGCTTTTTAATAAACTCAGGGTCGTATTTAAAATGACCTCGACCATGGGCTTCTGTTGCCTTTACTTGTGCGTTATCCTCTGTAGTTGCAAAAACCTGCACTGAACCTAGAAATCCAAACAATAAAACCATTACACAAATACAGGTCCTCTTCATCTTTCTCATCATGTGATATCCTCCTAAAATGGTTTGGGTATTACAGATGATAGGATTTCCATAAGATATTACCAATTTATGAACAAGTTGTTAAATTTTGTATTCCCTTTCTTTTATTTTTCTTTATTAAAATTAAGGATTCATAATCTGAGAAGAGATGAGTAAGGGATTTTTCGAATTGAAGAATTTATTTTGAAGAGAATGTTTCCTGAGTTTTCATGAAGATCATTCTTTCTATTTGCAGCATAACGGATACTACGTGGAAAAATGCCTCTTTCATTGATGAAGTTTTTAAATGTTTTTCATAATGGTGATGCAGGCAGCTGGCCATTGCTTCTCTTGCCTCATAATCGAAATGATAAAAATCAACAATTGGGAAATATAATCCGCCGCCTAACGGGATTAATGTCGCCATGGCGAATCCCCCTTCTTTAGGAGGGATAGCAGTTGGATCATACACAATGATTTCCAGAGATTCATGAGTTAGAATATCAATAGCCACAAAGGAACGATCATTATATTTATGGCCAATAAAATAGAATTTTGGTACTGCCTTATTACACTCCCTTAGCCAAGATTTAATGAAAGGCTTGTCTCTGAGTGTATAGTGTTTATCGGAAATATAATCATCAAAACAGCTATTCACTTGATGCGATCCGGAATCATACATTAATCGCCACCAAAACAAATTGTCAAGTAATCCTTGCTGTTTATCCGTCTTAGGTTTATGTTCCGCCACAAATTCCTTAAGCAATGACAGATTTTCATTATCATAATATAGATCAAAAGCATAAATCATAAAATCCCTAAAAACGTCACTTACCATAACCCGCCTTAAGTCTTCAGACACAGGATAATCAAGCCGAAATTTTTTTGTTTTGGTAACAGACTGTTCAAACTCTACTATCTTTTCAACGGTTTCTGGTTTACCCATCATATCATCAATCCTTTCATTAACTCGGGTCCAAAGTTATGTTCATAAATTCCAAAGAATTAACCTTCATTTTTATTCGGAAACTGATCCTAATACCTATTGGAATGTTCAAGTTAATTCACTTTTCGCTTCACGCTTGTAACTTCACTAAAAAGCAATTCAATATCTGCATTAACATCTGATTGAAGTCTTTTTAAGATAACAAAATGTAGAAAGGATAAATTGGAAAAATCATTATAGAATCATAAAACTGTAGAATCAATTGTGATGAAAACGAGGAATTCAAAAAAGGAATGGTAGTGGACATGAAAATTATATCATTCCTATTCATATAAACTATGTCTTAATAATAGTTTTCATAAAATTGTAATATTTTCGAACTGTTCAAAGGCATTTTTTCCCACTTCCTGTTATTTAAGTCCAATCATTGGTTGGTAATCATACAAAAATAAAGCTCCTGCAAAATTAGGAGCTTTAAAAGAAGTTATTATATAGTTTTGTTTATCGAACTTTTTCTAAATGACGTACCATTTGCCCGTAATGACCTGTTACGTGCTGAACGATTAAATGGTCGACTAAGAATGATAACGGTTTTCCGTCAAAGTTTGGGTTATAACTTGAAGCTGTTTTTACTAGATCCTCTTCTTTAACTCTAGCAAGTGCTGCCTCAACCTTCGGTACTAAGTTTAGTAGTTTACTTATGGCATACTCTTTCTTAATACGAGATACAACGTTTTCATCTACTGCAGCTAAACGACGTACATGTTCATGATTCCGTCCCCATTTTGCACCTGGAACAACTAACAATGCTTCCAAATCGGCTACCCAAAAATCTACCGCTTCTAAAATATGAGAAACAATTTGCATGGCGGACCATTCTTTTTCAGAAGGTTTAACATAAAGTGTCGCCTCTTCCGTATTTTTCACTACTGCTACAATATCATCTATACTCTTTTTAAAAGTTTCCAATTTTTCATTCAGTACTGCTGTTGTCATAGAATACGCCCCCTTCAATTCACTTATTGTGAACTTTCAACACTTTCGTGCTAAATAGTATTATAAGAATAGATTAAAAATGCGCTAGAGTTGGCTCTAACGCATTTTTGATTTGCGTAAAGTTGTAAATTAGCAATCGACACGTTGGTAATTTTTATTGAAATAGCCATATAAGAAATCAACAATCTTGTAATCAGTTGGTTTGTGTTGTTCGAAAATAAAGTTGCGAAGTGAAATGGTCGTTGGGTCCTCCGCGTGAATGATTTCGCCCCATTTACGTGCTGTTGTTTGTACCATTGCAGAACGTGGAATTCGCATTTCTTGGTATGCTTTAAATGCTTCTTCGTAAGTATTATGTTCTTTTAATTTCGCACCTAGGACAAATGCATCTTCAAATGCTTGAACGCCGCCTTGAGCTAAATATTGAAGCATAGCATGACCAGAATCCCCTAATAGTGTAATGTTGCCTTTTGTCCAATTGTCGATTGGTTGACGGTCATACATTTGCCAACGGAATTGACGGTTAATATAAGTTAAAGCGTTTTGAACTTTTGGATGACTATTTTCAAACCGACGTGTTAGTTCTTCTGGATTTCCCCAGTCTTCTACAGTAGCATCATATGATTTAAATACCACTACTTGGTTGTAAAGCTCTCCACGACGAACTGGATATTGTACTAAGTGCAGGTTTGGCCCAATCCACATGATGACATCATCTAAGTCTAAGTTTGAGTTATTAGCCACTTCTTCAATTGGAATCGTTCCACGGTAAGCTACATACGCAGAGTTTACTGGTTCATCTTCAATCAATAGCTTACGCATGTTTGATTTTACCCCATCCGCACCAATCACTGCTGCTGCACTAAACGTTTCACCATTTTGGTTGACAACTGTTACAGTATCACCATTTTGTTCTGCGGTTTGAATGGTTTGGTTTGTAAAAAATTTGATATTGCTGCTTTTTTGACATGCTTCATAAAGAACTCTGTGTAAGTCAGAGCGATGCAATACGATATATGGCTGACCGAATTCTTTTTGGAAATCTTCCCCTAAATCAAGAGTTGCTAACTCTTCTGCAGTATAAACATCTTTTAGAACAAGACGTTTTGGTACTACCGCATGCTTTAAAATTTCTTCCTTTACTCCTAGACGGTCTAACACTTCTAACGCGTTTGGTGCTAACTGAATACCTGCACCTACTTCTCCAAATTCAGGTGCTTGCTCAAAAATTGCTACTGATTTACCAGATTCCTGGATTGATAGGGCTACGGCTAAACCACCGATTCCTCCACCTACTACAATAATATCGCTTACATTAGTCATTGAAAATTCCTCCCAAATAGGTTATTATCTTCTACAAATAGTGAACATTGTTCTTGATAAGTAAACTTTAAATCATCTTTCACTATTTCGTCAATACAAAAATTTTTAATTCTGAAATTTCTTTTATTCAATTTTTCTACAACACTATCCAATATCAATTGAAAACAGGGGGATCATTATGACAATTGAAACGAAAGCTACCGGTATTCAGTCATTACAAATTGCGTTAAACATATTAGAAACCTTAGCAATGGATAAAGAGCCTCTAAAGTTTACTGATATTCAAAACCGAACTTCTATGACAAAAGGTAATTTATATAAATATTTAGCAACACTATGCCAATTTGGATTAATCAATCGTAATCCTCATACGAACACGTATACGCTTGGACATAAATTAGTACAGTTAGGAAATATTGCTTTAGGTCAAACTTCTTTAATTGAAGTGGTTATACCCTATTTCAAAAAGATCACCGAGCACACGAGCTTAACAGTACTACTGGCTATTCCTTCGATAAAAGGCCCACTCATTTCATATATTTTAAGTGCAGATTATGGAATAAATATCGGAGCACAAATGGGGACACACTTGCCTCTTTCCTCCTCAACCGGTGTCGTTTTTTCTACTTTTGAAAAAGATGTCCTCATGAAAGAGTGGGAAGAAGAAGAATTAGCCAAGCTCAATGAAAGTGAATTACAGCAATATCTAGTTGAAAAGGAAAAAACAAGAGAGTTGTTTTTTGTATCAAAAACTGAACCGCTAATCAATCATGTCTCTTCTTTTAGTGTCCCTTTATTAAATTTCAACAATGAACTGCTCGGTGCCATTACCATCGTTGGTATTACTGAGACAGTACCAAAATCAGCGGACCATCCGATTGGACAATACGTTCTCAAAACCGCAAAGGAAATTTCAGAATATTATGGTTTTATAAAATAATCTCCTACTCTTCCATCTACGTTTTAGCATGGAGTTCTTCTATAGAAGTTTATGCTTTTTACTTTGTAATCCTGGATATTTGAGGAGATATGAAATGATAATAGAAATTTTATTTTTTCTGAAAACAAATAATATTGACAATCTTATCAAAACCTATTAATATTTTTTATAAATAGTGAACTAGTTTCACAATTAATGAAAACAAGGAGGACAACAATGAAACTTATTAATTTTACTGTCGCTGGGCATACTCGTGCAGGGGCAATCGTGGACAACCAAGTAATCGACTTAAACTATGCGTACCAAGCACAGTTAAAAACAGAAGGAAAGTACCGTTTCGAAGCCATCGCAAAAGCATATGTGCCAGAAAATACAGACGAGTTATACCAAGGTGGTAAAGAGTCGCTGCAACTAGCGCAAAATGCAATCGATTTCATTTTAGCTAATCCTGAAAGCTTTGATAAAAAAGTGATTTACAATCGCGAGGAAGTTAAGGTAGAAGCACCTGTCGGGCGACCAGGCAAAATTATTTGTGTGGGTCACAACTATCGCGAGCACATTTTAGAAATGGGGCGTGAACTCCCATCCCACCCAGTTATTTTTGCAAAATTTGCTAATACAATCTTAGGGCCTGAGGACGATATTCCACACTATCCAATTTCTGACAAACTTGACTATGAGGCAGAGTTTACATTTGTTGTTGGCAAACAAGCCCGCAATGTTTCCGAAGAAGATGCATTAGACTATGTAGCAGGTTATACAATTACAAATGACGTAACCTATCGTGATATTCAACGCCGCACTATTCAATGGTTACAAGGAAAAACAGTTGATGGCAGTGCACCAATGGGACCATATTTAGTAACTTCAGATGAATTACAAAATCCATCGGGCTTAGATGTTGTCCTAAAAGTAAATGGGGAAGTACGTCAAAAAACGAATACTGCCAATCTAGTATTCTCCGTTCAAAAATTAGTCTCTTTCTTATCAAATTTAATGACATTAGAGCCAGGAGATGTTGTATTAACAGGAACCCCTGGAGGCGTTGGATTTGCAATGGATCCTCAGCAATTCTTAAAAGATGGAGACGTCGTTCGTATTGAAATCGACCAAATTGGTGCCCTTGAAAATAAAGTAAAGGCAACTGAAGTCTTAGCCACTGTATAATTAGGATTTGCAAGGGGTCTAGCAGCATACGCTGCCCCCCTTTTCGCTATAAGATTTGAATAATAAAGGAGAATGTGAAATGGCTGAAGTAAATCCAGAAGTTCAGGAGTTTATGAAAAGCTCGATTGTAACCGATTACACAAGAGATATTCAACAATACAACTTAGGACCTCTTTGGGAAGCAATTCCAGCAATTATGCACAAAACGCCAAAGCCTCAGGCACAAGCTTATCTTTGGAGCGATGAATTGCTCAAAAAGAAAATGGCTGAAGCCGCTCAAATCTTCACACCAGAACGCGGTGGGGAACGCCGTGCGATTTATTTCCAAAATCCTGGCTTAACTTATCGTGAACCTTGGGGATGGGGATCTACTACTCAAACGATTTATGCAGCTATTCAAATGTTATTGCCTGGTGAGCAAGCTCCCTCGCACCGTCACTCACAAAGTGCCTTGCGCTTCATTTCTGAAGGATCAGGTGCATACACGATCGTACAAGGTCAGCGTATTTTCATGGAAGAAGGCGACTTTTTAATTACTCCAAAGGGCTTATGGCATGGGCATGCCCATTTAGGTACAGAGCCGATGTATTGGATGGATGCTTTAGATATCCCTACTCTTTACGCAATCGGTGGTACCTTCTTTGAACCTTATGAAGATGGTTTACAACAACCAGATATTCCGGATAACTTTTCAGAGATTCGTTATCGTGGCGGCATGGTTCGTCCTGTTGGTGATGAAAAATTCACAGTTGCTCCACTTGCTAATTATAAATGGGATCGAACGCTAGAAGGAATTAAAGGCTTGATGGAATTCGATCCAAATCCACATCATGGATATGCAGTAGATTACATTAACCCATCTACAGGTAAATCGGCGAACCCGACGCTTGGCACTCGAATGCAGCATTTACCACATGGGTTCCAAACAAAGGCATTACGCCATACACACTCAACTGTTTACCAAGTACACAAAGGCTCAGGTCACACAGTCATTAATGGCATTCGATTCGATTGGAAAAAAGGCGATTACTTCGTTGTTCCAAACTGGGCTTGGTATGAACACTCTGCATCAGAAGACTCTTACCTCTTTTCAGTAAACGATTTACCAATTATGAACCGTTTCGACTTAGAACAAGAGCAATTCTTTGAAGAAAACAACGGCCACCAAAAAATGACTGGCGAATTTAAAGCGGACTTCCGTTAATAGAATGATTTAAAAAAACGCTCAATTTGAGCGTTTTTTTCATTTGCAAATTTGAAGGTTAGCCTTTATGACCACTTCACTAGTGAATTAAGTAATATACCCACGGCAAAAAGCAGCAGCATGATATGTGTGTAGGTTAAGGTACGCTTTCGTTTATTTTGAAGAAAAATCAATATCCAAAGAATAGCTAAAACGATATGAATAAAGTCCAGTACATGTTCATCTCCTGCCATTAGCACCATCTCCTAGGATCTTCGTTTACATGTGTTTCCGAAAATCCCCCGATATCCTCTCATCCTTATCTTTTGAGCCATTTTTAGGCTCCTATCTTCCGATTCCAAATGACCATTTAAACAGGGGCAACCACCTTATGAAACCCACTCATGCAAATACAATCGTTTTATTTCCATGAACAAGTACTTTATCTTCAACATGCCAGGAAACGGCTTCGGCGAGAACTCTTTTTTCCACATGACGTCCCGCAGTCTTTAAATCCGCTACTGTATAGCGATGATTAATACGCTGTACATCTTGTTCAATAATTGGTCCTTCATCAAGATCATTTGTTACATAATGGGCAGTTGCTCCTATTAACTTCACCCCTCGGTTAAACGCTCTTACATAAGGATTTGCCCCAACAAAAGCCGGTAAGAATGAGTGATGGATGTTAATGATTTGTTTAGGATAATGCGAAATGAAATTAGGAGAAAGAATTTGCATATACCTGGCCAGAACAATAAAATCTACTTTCCCTTTCAATAGTTCAAGTGCTTTCTGTTCGGCATCTCCTTTCGTTTCTTGAGACAGCGGGATATGATAAAAAGGGATGCCATAACCCTCAACCAATTCTTTTAAATCAGTATGATTACTGATCACCATAGGGATATCCACAGGAATTTCATTAGATTTCCACCGCCATAAAAGCTCACTTAGACAGTGGTCCGCTTTGGAAACAAAGATGGCCATTCGCTTTCTTCTTTCATTACTGCTCAATTGCCAATCCAAAGCATAATCTTGCGCCATCTCATGTAGATCTTTTTCAAGTTTTTCAAATGTAGAATCAAATTCTTCCAGATCAAACTCGATCCGCATAAAGAAAATTCCTGCTTGGGGATCCGTTGTATGTTGGTCAAAATGTACAATATTCGCTTTGTGTTCTAATAAAAAATTCGTTACCGTCGAGATGATCCCCGGCTTTTCCGGACAAGAAATTAATAATTTTGCACGGTTCAGCTTTACCTTTGTGTTCATTTCTCTTCCACCATCCTTAGGATTATGATTGATGTTATTCTATGCATGAATTGCCTTTCCATCTATGGCAAGGGCAGCTTCACCAATTGCTTCAGCTAATGTCGGGTGGGGATGGATTGTATGAGCAATATCCATGGCTGTTGCGTTTAATACACGAGCGAGGCTAATTTCTGTAATCATATCCGTTACATGAGGACCTACCATATGAGCTCCTAACAGCTTATTCGTTCCTTCTTCAACAACCAGTTTGACAAAACCATCTGATTCACCAAAAACCAATGCCTTTCCGATTGCACGGAATGAAAATTTACCAGTTTTTACTTGATACCCTTTTCCCTTTGCTTCTCCTTCTGTGAGCCCAACACTTGCTACTTCTGGGCTGCTGTATACACATTTTGAAACAAGAGTCGAATCAAGTGGTGCAGGGTTTTCTCCTGCCATATGTTCAATCGCGATGATTCCTTCATGTGAGGCAACATGGGCAAGCTGAAGGCCGCCAATCACATCACCTATAGCGTATATGTTTGGTTCATTCGTTTGATAAAACTCATTTGTTTTAATAAAATCACGATCCAGATCAATGGTAGTTTTTTCAAGCCCAATGCCTTCCGTATTTGGTAATCGCCCTACGGAAACTAAAAGCTTATCAGCAGAAAATGGCGTTTCTTTTCCTTTATGCTCTGCTTTAATCGAAACACCTTCACCTTTTTCAAGTGTCTCAGGCAGTACCTTTGCACTAGTGACGATTTTCACACCTTTTTTCTTCATTAAACGCTGGATTTCCTTTGATACATCTTGATCTTCTGTTGGTAATATACGGTCGGCATATTCAAGTACGGTTACTTGTAATCCGAAGTCCACGAGCATCGATGCCCATTCGATTCCAATCACTCCGCCGCCAACAATGATAATTGATTTTGGAAGCGTCTCCATTTTTAAGGCTTCATCCGATGTCATCACATACCTTTCATCTACTTCAAGACCATGGAGTGTTCTTGGACGAGAGCCTGTTGCAATCAAAATATTCCGGGGGCTTAAAATGATTTCCTCTTCTTGGTTATTCAATTCCACTTGAACATCTTTTGACTGCAAAATACTACCTTTCCCATCATAAACATCGATCTTTCCTTTTTTCATTAAATGCTGGACACCTTTAAATAGCTGGGCCGTAATTTCTTCTTTCCGAGCCTGTACTTTTGAGAAATCAAGTCCAACTTCTGAGGCAATAACACCATACTTATCTACGTTTTTTGTTTGAGCGTACACTTCTGCGCTTCTTAATAAGGCCTTACTCGGGATACAACCAGCATGAAGGCATGTTCCACCTAATTTTCCTTTTTCAATGACCGCCACTTTTAAACCTAATTGAGAGGCGCGAATGGCTGCAACGTACCCGCCTGTTCCACCGCCGATAATAACAACATCATATTCTTTTGTCATCTTCGTGACTCCTTTAATAAAAATATGTAATTATATCTATAGGAAAACTTGGTTTAATATTTTTATAAATAGCTATTAGCTCCATTCAGTAATAGACATCAACCATTTTCCAATTAATCGAATTCAATTGCACATGCACTAGAGGCAAAGCTTTCGCCAACTAGAAAACCTTGTTCGTCTCTATAATCAATTTGTGTTTCTTCATCTAAATAGCGTTTTGTAAAACGATCCAACCGAATCTGAATCCCATCCGTCTCAATGCATAAATCATTTCGCCGTGGCTCATCAAAAACAATTGAAAACTTAACAGTCATCCCGCATCCGCCAGCGACCTCGGCGTCAATCCGAGGAGTTTGCTCTCTATTGACCGACATTTCCTTAAGCTTGTTCATTGCTGCTTCTGTCATTTTTATCATCATAGGACTTCCCGCCCCTTATTCGCCTATTTTAATTGATTACGCATTCGCTTTTGCTGCATTAACCTGTTCGTCTGCATGATAAGAGGAGCGTACTAGCGGACCTGCTTCGCAGTGACTAAAGCCTTTTGACATGGCAATGTTCTTTAGATCTTCAAATTCTTGTGGACTCCAGTATTTTTGGACTTTAAGATGATGTTTGGTTGGCTGCAAATATTGACCGATTGTCATAATATCTACATTGTTTGCACGAAGATCGTCCATTGTTTCTATAATTTCTTCTTTTGTTTCTCCTAGACCAATCATAATGCTTGATTTTGTTGGAATAGTAGCATTCATTTCTTTTGCTCGGCTCAAAAACTCAAGGGAACGTTCGTAAGTTGCCCGTGAACGAATTCTAGGTGATAAACGTTTCACTGTCTCAATATTGTGATTTAAAATGTCTGGCCTGGCATCCATTAATGTTTTTAAGTTGTCATATTCACCCTTCATATCGGACGGGAGAACTTCAATGCTGCAAAATGGATTGCGCCGTCTTACTGCCCGTACTGTTTCTGCAAAAACCCCAGCTCCCCCATCTTTTAAATCATCACGAGCAACAGCGGTAATCACTACATGCTTTAGTCTCATTTTTTCCACTGACTCTGCAACACGCTCTGGCTCATCCCAATCCAACTCTGTCGGAAGCCCTGTTTGAACCGCACAGAAACGGCATGCACGGGTGCATATACTTCCTAAAATCATAAAGGTTGCGGTTTTGCGTTCCGCCCAGCATTCATGAATGTTTGGACATTTCGCTTCTTCGCAGACCGTATGTAGCTTTTTTTCACGCATCATTTTTTTTAAGCCAGTATACTCTTCATTCGTATTTAATTTTATTTTTAGCCATTCTGGTTTGCGAACATGATCAATTGACATCTCTTCCACTCCTATGAACAGTCATGAAGTTTTCGGTTTATTTTAAACCACCAAGAATGACATAGTTAGAAAATTTATTTTCTCTTTATCTTCATTCTCAGTGGTTCATGTTTACCCATTCGTTTAAGACATTACGGTTTCTCTTTTTACTGCTTCTTCTTTTGTATAACGTAAGATTGGTGTTCTAGCTGCCTGTACTTCATCCAAGCGGCCAATAACCGTAGTATGTGGTGCGTCTAATACGACACCTGGATTTTCTTCCACTTCTTTTGCAATTTGAATCATGACATCCGCAAAAGCATCTAGTGTTTCTTTTGACTCTGTTTCTGTCGGTTCAATCATCAAACATTCCTCCACATTTAGCGGGAAGTAGATGGTAGGTGGATGGTAGCCAAAATCAAGCAGACGTTTGGCCATATCAAGTGTTCTTACACCAAGTTTTTTCTGTCTTGATCCAGATAACACAAATTCATGCTTACAAATTTGTGAATACGGTGCTTCAAAATACGGCTCGAGTTTTTTGCGCAGATAATTCGCATGTAGTACTGCACTTTCCGACACTTGACGTAACCCTTCAGGTCCCATTGTGCGAATATAGGTGTACGCACGTAATAGAATACCGAAGTTTCCATAGTATCCTTTAACTCGACCGATAGATAACGGTTGGTTAGAATCTAGCACATATACCTCATTCACTTTCTCAACACGCGGTACTGGTAAAAACGGAATCAGTTTCTCTTTCACACCGACTGGACCTGCACCTGGGCCGCCGCCCCCATGAGGTGTAGTAAATGTTTTATGAAGATTTAAGTGCACGATGTCAAAGCCCATTTGACCCGGAGTAGATTTCCCTAAGATGGCATTCGCATTAGCTCCATCATAGTATAATAAGCCGCCTGCTTCGTGAACAACCTTGGCGATTTCTACAATTTCTTTTTCAAACAGGCCGAGAGTATTTGGATTTGTTAGCATCAGTGCTGCTGTATTATCATTTACATGCTTCTTTAATTCTTCTAAATCGACTAACCCATGCTCATTGGATGGAATCGTTATCGTTTCAAAACCGGCAACCGATGCACTTGCAGGGTTTGTTCCGTGTGCAGAGTCTGGTACAAGGACTTTCGTTCTTACCTCTCCTTTTTGCTTATGGTAGGCTTTGACCATCATTAACCCTGTCCATTCACCTTGAGCTCCTGCTGAAGGCTGTAAAGTTACTGCATCCATTCCTGTGATGACAGCTAACTCTTCCTGTAATTCATATAAGACCTCTAGTGCGCCTTGTACTGTTTCAATTGGCTGGTATGGATGAATGCGGCTAAACCCTTCCAAACGTGCTACATCTTCATTAATTTTCGGATTGTACTTCATCGTACAAGAACCAAGTGGATAGAAGCCATTATCGATCCCATGGTTTTTATTCGAAAGCGCTGTGTAATGGCGAACAAGCTGCAACTCTGATACTTCCGGGAGTTCTGCTGGCAGGTCACGAATCAAATGCTTGGGAAGTTTATCATTTAGATCAACAGTATCAACGTCACTTTCCGGAAGGCTTGATCCAACACGTCCTTGACGACTGATTTCAAAAATTAGGTCATTATATTCAACCATTTACAACTGCCTCCAATACCTCGATAAATTGGTCAATCTCTTCTTTTGTCCTCTGCTCTGTTACTGCTAGTAGCATTTGATTTTCTAAACCGTAATCCGTTCCTAAATCAAACCCACCGATGATACCTGCCTCAAGAAGTTTGGCATTGACTTCCTTTACCGGACGAGGAAGCTTAACAACAAATTCATTAAAGAATGGCGCTTTATTCATAATGGTAAAGCCTTTTTTATTTAGAGATTTTGCCATGTAATCTGCTTTTTCAAAGTTTAATTGGGCCATATGACGAATTCCTTGCTTTCCAAGTGCACTCATGCAAACCGCAGAAGCAAGTGCATTTAATGCTTGGTTTGAACAAATATTGGATGATGCTTTATCACGGCGAATATGTTGTTCCCGTGCTTGCAGGGTTAATACAAATCCGCGTTGTCCTTTTTCATCTTTCGTTTGCCCGACAATTCGTCCTGGGATTTTTCGCATGAATTTCTTACTTACCGTAAAATAACCGCAATGTGGGCCGCCGAAGGACATCGGGATTCCTAATGGCTGCATATCCCCAATCACAATGTCTGCTCCAAGTTTACCAGGAGCCTGCAATAGTGCCAGTGCCAATGGATTGGCGCTTACAATTAAAAGCGCTCCTTTTGTATCCGCGATATTCTTAATTTCTGCTAGATCCTCAATGGAACCGAAAAAGTTTGGGTATTGAACAATAACAGCAGCAGTGTTTTTATCAATTTGTCCTTGTAACTTCACTAAGCTTGTCTCATCATCAGTAAGATTGACGTCTTCAACTATATAACCTTGGCCATCTGATACCGTATTTAAAATGGCACGTGATTCAGGATGAACTGCCTTTGACACAAGTACTTTGGAACGTCGTGTTGATGCAACAGCAAGTGATGCAGCTTCCGCAAGAGATGTAAAACCATCGTACATCGAAGAATTGGCCACATCCATTCCCGTCAGTTCACAAACCATGGTTTGGAATTCAAAAATCGCCTGTAATTCACCTTGGCTGATTTCCGGTTGGTATGGTGTATAGGCTGTGTAAAATTCGGACCGTGAAATCATATGATTGACCACACTTGGAATATAGTGATCATAAGTTCCTGCACCAAGAAAGGTTGGGTAATGATTAGCATTTTTATTTTTGGAAGCCAGTTGATTCATTTTTTTCAAAAGAAGCGGCTCAGGCACTGCCGCTGGAATAGGCAGCTCACCGTTTAGTTGAATTTCAGCTGGAATATCTTCAAATAACTCATCTATCGAAGAAATATTTAAAAAAGCGAGCATTTCCTCTTGATCTTGTTTCGTATCAGGGAGGTATCGATAAGTGGAAGTCATTTTATTCCTCTCCTTCATTAATAAATGCTTGGTACGCATCTTCATTTAAAAGTGATTCCAATTCTTCAGGATTGGACATTTCCACTTCTACTAACCAACCTGCTTCAAATGGATGTTCGTTAATCGTCTCCGGAGCATCTCCTAACTCTTCGTTTACAGTAACAACCGTACCTGATACAGGAGAGTATAGGTCAGAAACTGCTTTTACTGATTCGATGGTCCCCATTGATTCATTCGCTTTTACTTCATCATCCACTTCTAAGGTTTCAACAAAGACAATATCTCCTAATTGCTTTTGTGCAAAATCAGAGATTCCAATACGTACTCGATTTCCGTCTAATTGTAATACCCACTCATGTTCTTTGCTATATAGTAAAGTTGCTGTCGCTTTAGTCATTGTTTCTCTTCCTTCCGATTGTAAATTCAAGTTTGATCATTCAGGTCTTGATTTCATGTAAGTTTACGTACAGTCGGCCTGCCTATCATCTTTATGCAAGTTAACCAGAGAACTCTATCACTCTATTAACCCTTTTTATAGAACGGTGTTTTAACAACAACCGCCTCAATCTGCTTATTACGGATGACCACTTTTAATGGTGTTCCCACTTCTGCATGTTCTGCGGATATTAGTGCAAGGCCTATGCTTTTCTTTAAAGATGGTGATTGGGTTCCTGATGTAACAACACCAATTTCCTCTCCACCTTCTGAAACTACTTGATAACCGTGGCGTGGAATCCCCCGGCCTGTTACCTCAATTCCTACTAATTTTCGTTTTAATCCGGCTTCTTTTTGTGCTGAAAGTGCGGATTTACCGATAAAATCACTTTCTTTTTTCGTTTTTACGGCAAAGCCGATTCCAGCTTCAAGGGGACTAATATCACTTAATAGCTCTTGACCATAGAGTGCAAGACGTGCTTCTAAACGAAGCGTGTCACGTGCACCGAGGCCACATGGTTTTAAGCCATCATCACTTCCTACTTCTAAAAGCTTTACCCAAAGTGCTGCGACTTGTGCAGCATCTAAATAAAGCTCAAAACCATCTTCTCCTGTATAACCTGTCCGAGATACGAGCACATCTGTAATACCGTCCAGGTTGACATGTTGAGCAAATTTAAATGGGCCAATTTCTGATAGATCTGCTTCCGTTAACTTTTGTAAAATGCCTTCAGCCTTTGGACCTTGGATGGCAAGCTGTGCAATGTCATTCGAAATATTTTGGAGCGTCACATCTCCTTTTACATGCTGCTTCATCCATTCATAATCTTTCTCAATGTTTGAGGCATTAATGACGAGTAAATATTTTTCATCTGCTAATTTGTACACTAATAAATCATCGACTGTTCCGCCGTCTGGATAGCACATTGCTGTATATTGTGCTTGATCGATACTAAGCTTTGTAACATCGTTAGTGACAAGGTAGTTAATGTAACTCTCTGCATCTTTGCCTTCAACAAGCACTTCACCCATATGTGAGACATCAAAAAGACCTGCTTTTGTTCGAACAACCTCATGCTCATCTAAAATACTGGAAAATTGTACTGGCAATGCCCATCCTCCAAAATCAATGACCTTCGCACCTGATTTTCCATAAATTTCAAAAAGTGGTGTTTGCTTTAATGCTATTTCTGTCCCCATTGATAGACCCCCTCTTATGATTTCCTACAAAATAGTCGTTCCTTCACCTGTTTACCTGTTTCTGTCGTTGCTAGACCTCCAAGCGCTGTTTCCCGAAGTGTCCGAGGCATATCTTTTCCAACCCTATACATCGCTTCAATTACTTCATCACACGGAATGCGACTTTCAATCCCAGCAAGAGACATATCAGCCGCTGAAAATGCGATAGAAGTTCCAATCACATTTCGCTTTATGCAAGGCACCTCAACAAGACCTGCGACTGGATCACAAACTAAACCCAAGAGTGACTTCATGGCAATGGCCGTCGCATTCACTGCTTGCTGTGGCGTGCCCCCTTTTAACTCAACGATTGTTCCTGCGGCCATGGCTGTTGCAGACCCTACCTCTGCTTGGCAGCCTCCAGCTGCCCCAGAAATGAATGAACGATTTGCAATGACATACCCGAGCATACTTGCTGTGAACAACCCCATGACTAAATCTTTATAGGGTGTGCCATCATTTTTATGAAGCGAAAACAATACACCAGGCAAAATACCGGCTGCCCCAGCAGTTGGCGTGGCTACAATAACCCCCATCCGTGCATTGCTTTCAGAAGTTGCCAATGAAAAGCTCATTGCATTGCTTACATAACTACCTGACAGAGATTTACCTTGATGTACGTAATCATACATTTTCACGGCATCCCCGCCAGAAATTCCACTCGGTGCGGTTGAGGCATCTTTTATACCGCTATCAACGGCTTCTTTCATTTTGATCAATCGCTCTTCCATCATGCTTATTATGGTTTCTTGGTCTCTTCCTGATTTTTCTGTTTCCATCATCAACATGATTTCACCAATGGTTTTTTGTTCTCTTTCACAAGCTTCAATCAGCTCTTTCATGGACTGTATCTTCATTAAATTGCCTCCATAAGTACTTTCCCTCTTGGTTGATAAGAACTAGCAAGGACTGTAAAGTCATCGCCTGCACTTAAACGAATATCTACCATCTTCTCGTTAATCATAAAGATTTTTGATAAGCCTCCACCAAGTGATGCACCGCCAACCTTTACAACACGATCTTCGAGTTTCACTGTCACGATTGTTGTATTTGGGTGGTCATAGTAGTCACAGATATCTTCAAATTCGAAATGGTACTGCATGCCAACCTCTTTTGCCCACTCCAATGAATGTTTAATGCGTGTATCATCGGTATCCATCCCAAGCAATCCGCCAAGAAGTGCTTTATCTGTTCCATGTCCTTGATAAGTTTCAGCAAAGGAATCATAAAATACAATCTTGACCTCTTGTGGACAATCTCCTAACAGTTCATAAATAAATTTCCCGATAGATACGACACCTGCTGTATGAGAACTCGACGGTCCCACCATAATCGGGCCAATAATGTCAAAACAACTTTGAAATTCCATCCTCATACCCCTTTCTTATACTGTGACTGCCTGTTGAAATAACGGATAGACTCCACAAATTGCTTTGGTTGTTTCTTTTGCTTTCTCAAGTACGACTTTGTCCCCTTTGCTCTTCAAAACAGCTGCGATAACTTGCCCGATTTTCACCATATCATCCTGTTTCATACCCCGTGTCGTTAAAGCCGCTGTTCCCATGCGAATACCGCTCGTAACAAACGGCTTTTCTGGATCAAATGGAATCGTATTTTTATTTACAGTAATGCCCGCTTCTTCTAATAATTTTTCTGCTTCTTTTCCAGTTAAATTCCACGGACGTAAATCTAAAAGGACGATATGATTATCCGTTCCACCAGAAACAAGGGCTGCACCTTCATTTTTTAATGTTTTGCCTAGTGTGTCGGCATTTAGAATGATTTGTTTTGCATATTCCTTAAAGCTTGGCTGCAATGCTTCATTGAATGCAACCGCCTTAGCTGCAATAATATGCATTAGCGGGCCGCCTTGAATCCCTGGGAACACCGATTTATTAATGGCTTTTATCATATCTTCATCATTTGTTAAAATAATGCCTCCACGCGGTCCTCTCAACGTTTTATGCGTAGTGCTCGTTACAACATCTGCGTATGGAACCGGCGATGGATGAAGACCAGCTGCAACAAGTCCCGCAATATGCGCCATATCTACCATGAATTTTGCGCCAACTTGATCAGCAATTTGTCTAAACCGTGCAAAATCAATCGTTCTAGTGTAAGCACTTGTACCTGCAATGATCAATTTCGGTTTTTCTTTATTCGCGATCGCTTCCAGTTCATCATAATCAATCAATTGAGTATCTTCTCTCACACCATAGGACACTACCTCAAACCATTTTCCTGAAACACTAACAGGACTTCCGTGCGTTAAGTGCCCGCCATGAGAGAGGTTCATCCCCATCACTTTATCACCAGGTTGAAGCAGTGCGAAAAATACAGCAAAATTTGCTTGTGCACCTGAGTGAGGCTGAACATTGGCATATTTAGCACCAAACAGCTGTGTTAGGCGGTCAATCGCTATTTGTTCTGCCACATCGACAAATTCACATCCGCCATAGTAACGCTTCCCTGGATAGCCTTCTGCATATTTGTTCGTCATCACACTTCCCATTGCTTCTAAAACATCTTGGCTTACGAAGTTTTCAGATGCGATCAACTCCAATGTTTGATGCTGACGATGCTGCTCTTTCCTAATTGCTTCAAAAATAGTTGAATCATTTTGTTGTAAACTCAAACCGTTTCCCCCTTGATTCGTTGTATTAGCTACCTCTATCAGTGTTTAACCTCGGATTTTATCTGTTTTTCCCAAGATAGAATCTGAAGCGAAACCATACTTTTTTGCACGCAAAAAAGGACAGAAAAGGGTAGCACATGGCTTACTTCTACCCTTCTCTGTCCTTTTACCTGAGAGTTTAAGTTCGATTAAGAACCTTCCCCTTTGGTGGCAAATACTTTATCTGCGCTCTCCAGAGTTGCGTCCAATTGTGGTTCCATCTACCTGAGAGATTTGTTCCAAGGGTCTTTTTGGAACTTGCTCCTTCGGTGGCGTGTAAACTTGCACTCTCCCACAACCATCTTCCGCTTATTTATTTTTATTATTTTCAGAATAATAGTAAATGGAATCTAAGTCAAGCTTTTTTGAAAGCGGAAACATTATTTATTAATAAAAGTTATTTTCTTGGGTTGCCACTTAATTTTCTGCTACTTGTTGTTGATTCTCCTGATCCGCATAATCCGCCTTTTTTATCAACATCTTATAAATTGCAATCAGCATGATAAACCAGACAGGTGTTACGAACAAGGCAACACGAGTGTCTTCCGCAAGTGCAAGGACGACAAGCACGAACGCAAGGAAGGCAAGGATTAAGTAATTGGAAAATGGATAAAGCGGCAATTTAAATTTGTTCGCTTTCGCTAGATCTGGTCTGGTTTTGCGGTATTTCAAATGACTGACGACAGTAATACCCCAAATAAAGATGAAACATACTGTTGAAATACTTGTAATCAACGTAAATACTCCTTCTGGCATTACATAGTTCAAAACAACGGCAATTAAAATAACAACAGTGGAAAAGAACAATGCATTGGAAGGTACCTGACGTGACGTAAGTTTTGCAAATGGTACAGGTGCATTTTTATCTCTGGCAAGTGAGTATACCATCCGGCTTGTACTGAAAATGGCGCTGTTACATGCCGATGCTGCAGATGTTAGAACGACAAAATTGACGATACCAGCAGCTGCAGCGATACCAACCGCCACAAATACTTGAACGAATGGGCTTTTCGCTGGATTGATGGCGTTCCACGGATATATACTCATAATGACAATAAGGGCGCCAATATAGAAAATTAATACCCGAATAGGAATATTATTGATTGCTTTTGGGATAACTTTTTCCGGGTCTTCTGTTTCACCAGCAGTAAGTCCTACAAGTTCAATGCCAACAAACGCAAACACCACCATCTGGAATGAGAGGATAAAGCCATTTATGCCATTTGGGAACATGCCGCCGTGGCTCCATAGATTTGTGAAACTGGATGCGCCTGAATTTGTGGAAAATCCTTTAATAATCATGAAAATTCCGACAACAATTAATGCAAGAATCGCAATAACTTTAATTAATGCGAACCAGAATTCCATTTCGCCAAAAAGCTTTACGGTTGCAAGGTTCATAATTAGCAAAACGACTAGTGCAATTAATCCTGGCATCCATTGTGGTACACTTGGAAACCAAAACTGAGTATAGAGACCAACTGCTGTTAAATCGGCCATTGCAATTGAAATCCAGCAAAACCAGTAGGTCCAGCCAGTAATAAATGCTGCCATATTACCTAAATAGTCTCTAACAAAGTCAACAAAAGAATGATATTTCAAATTGGATAAAAGTAGTTCTCCAAGTGCACGCATGATTAAAAAGCAAATGACACCTGTAATCAAGTAAGCAAATAAAATCGATGGACCTGCTAAATGAATAGATCTACCTGCTCCAAGAAATAATCCTGTTCCGATAGCCCCGCCAATAGCGATAAGTTGAACGTGCCTGTTTTTTAAACCTCTCGACAATGTTTGTTCCTGCATATGAATTCCCTCTTTCTACTTTTTGAGAATGTTTGCAAATTTTTGATGATTTTAAATAATCAAGTAATATGTAAAATCAATAATTGCAAATTGATCCCAATGAAAATTTAATATTTATTTAGTCAATTCGGCATAAATAAGCGCTTACATTTTTCAAAAAAATAAATATTCAACAGGTCAATCATGATGCGCCTCACCAATTATTAGTTTTGTCTTTACCTCCTCCTTTTTATGTTTATTACTATTTTTCTCCACAAAAAAAAAGGACAGAGAAAAATAGGCGTTCCCCATTTTCCTCTGTCCTTTTACCTGAGAGTATAACTCCTTTGGTGGCACATGGCGCTCTCCAGAGACGCGTCCTATTGTGGTCCTTTTACCTGAGAGATTGAGCCCAATTTTTGGGACTTGCTCCTTCGGTGCTAAACAATGCGTTTAGTCTCTCCCACAATACTCATCCGCAATTATGAATATAATTTAATCCTAATCTATCGAAAGCATGATGTCAAATGAATTTTCTGAATTTAATTATTATTATAATTTTTTAGAAATATAGAGGGCATTGCAACAGACTACTATTAAAGAGTAAAACTAGTTAAATCTGAACCGTATCATGACATTCCTATCACTTCTTCAAAGGAAAACGCTTTCAATCAAAATAATTGTATAATTTAGAAGGTAAACAATAATAGAGAATATTTTTAGGTGAATTTGTGTTTTTTAAGATTTAAAATATTCAGGTATATATACCCCTAGCCAAAAACTAGATTCTTGGCTCGTCGACCTTTATGGAGTTTTTTCCGGTACCTTTACAAGCGCTGATTTTCGAAACTCTGATGGTGAAAAGCCTGTAATTCTCTTAAAGTTGTTACTAAAATAGGCTAAATCCGAGTATCCCACTCTCTCAGCAATCTCGGCTAATCGTAAGGTTGTATTCAGTAACAAACGTTTGCTTTCCTCAATTCGCAGCTCGGTAATAAAATCGACGAACTTTTTGTTCAGCTGTTGTTTAAATAATTGGCTAAGATAACTAGGATTCATATGGACTGACTCTGCCGCATCCTTCAGTGTAATTTGGTCTAATGGTGTTTTCTCTAAATACTGCAAAACCTTTTCAATCGTTGAGGAAGGAAGATTTTCATCCCCATTTATTGGAGTATTCCTTTTTGTCTCTTCTTTTGATTTCATTTCTAGCCACTTTTCAAGACACCCTTTTAACTCGGCTTCCTCTACTGGTTTTAGAAGGTAATCGGTTACACCGGTTCGAATCGCTTGTTGAACAAATTGAAACTCGTCATGAACACTGATTACAATGACATCCTGTTTCTTCTTCAAATGACTCAATTCTTTTACTAACGATAGCCCGTCCATTATCGGCATTCGAATATCCGTTAACACTAGATCTGCATCATTATGCTTAATCCAGTCGAGTGCTTCTAACCCGTTTTCACATTCGTGGACCACTTGCAAAGGAAGCTTCAACTTGTTTATCGTCCACTTTAGAGCTGTTCGAACCCATCTCTCATCATCAACCAACAAGATATTTTTCTTCATACTCTCTCCTCCTCCACATGATGAACTAGTATGGGTAAATGGATTAATACCTCAGTCCCTGAACCCTGTTCACTTTGAATGGTTATTCCATACTCAGGTCCAAACAAATAATGAATTCTTTGATGAACATTTACGATTCCTATATTTTTCCCATCACTAGTAGACGTTTTTAAGTCCATTCTTTTCTTGATTTCTTCTAAAATATGATCCTTTATTCCTTCACCAGTATCGGAAATGCGAATAACAATGGAAGACTCAGAATGACGGAAAGCTGATATCACAATTTTTAATTTTCTAGTATTAGGACCATAACCATGAACAAAACAATTCTCAACCAATGGCTGGAGTGAAAATTTTACCATTTCTAGTTCCATTACCCATTGAGGAATATCAAACATGTACTCAAAACGGTCCTCAAAGCGAAACTTTTGAATCTGCAGATACATTTCACAAAAATTCACTTCTTCTCTAAAACTCACGGTAGATGAATGATTATTAAGATTATACCGAAGTAGTTTTCCAAGTGAGAAAGACATGGTTGCAATATTTTCCTGATTTTCTTCCAATGCCATACCCCTTATAGTTTCAAGAGAATTGTATAAAAAGTGGGGATTCATTTGTGATTGCAGCATTTTTAATTCCACTTCTTTTTGTTTAAGTGACATTTCTGCTTCCCTTAACTTAGAGACGTATACTTCTTCAAGTAGGTTGGATAGTTTCTCAACTGTATTATTAAAACCAGCAGTCAATTGTCCGATTTCATCATTAGAATCCACTCGAACTCTGCCATCTAATTTTCCAATTTCAACTTCCTTCATAAAATGTTGCAGACGACGGATGGGCCGAATGATGCTTGTGGCGAATCCGAACCCGATCAAATAGGCAATGATCAAAGAGACAAGAATGGTTAAGGATATGGCTTTTTCAATTTGAACGATCCCCCCCGCCAAATCTCGGTATGGGACTGCCGATAGAAACCTCCAGCCGAGGTTTCGAGAGAAAGTATAGGTAACAAAATCTCTCCGTTCATTTTCTAAAATTTCCGTGCTGTTTCCTTCTGTTTTCAGGTTTGAAAGTTGTTTGAATTCAACCCTTTTCCCGAGCTTTGAGTAGTCAGGATGGTAAATATAATGCCCGTTCGCATCTAAAATGGAAAAATAGCCATTTTTACTGATGGTTACCTTGTTAGAGATTTCTTCAATTCTTCTGAAATTGATATCAATAATAAGCATGCCTACAGGTAAGAGAGTCTGGGGATTATATAGTCTCCTTACGAGTGAAATGACAGGCTGTTCCTTATTTTCTAATTTTAACTTTCTCATAACTAACATACTCATCCCATTAAGTGGGACAGACGAATACCAATATTCCTCTTTCATTTTCGTAGCAGGATAGAAATTTCTATTTCCAAGAGTATCAATTACCTGATTGTTATTAAGTAGTATAGTGATATTAGTTATATCTGCTCTTGAGTATTCTGCTTCTTTAAGGGTGTTACGAGTTGGTTCAATAAATTGATCTCTATTTTCTGACGTTTTCAATTTCAAAAGGCTCGATAATTCAGGAGAGTTGATAATTTTTAGACTGGTAATCTCAAAATCTTGTAAATAATATTCAATATGTGACTCTACTTGATCAATTACTTGGCTGCTCGATTGTCTAAGTACATTTTCAAGTTCAACCGATGAACGATTGTATGAAATAACTCCAACTGAAATGACTGGAAAAATAACCAGAAAACTGGAGAAAACACAGAGCTTTATCATCAGTGATTGATTTTTTAAGAGGATGTATCGTTCAAGGAATTCTGCGATTTTTCTCCACCACTTCATCATTGTTGTTATTCATTCCTATTTATTAGTGATTTTTTAAACAGAAAAGACCTAGCTGGTAAATGGATATATTTACCGGCTAGGTTTACTGCCTGCTATCGATTATGGACGTGCTTTTTCAATGGCATCCATTACCTCTTTATAATCTATTGAATATTTATCAACCATGGATTTAACAGCGTCTTTCCAAGGTGTAATATCATCAACCTCAGTGAAGGTAACTCCTGCCTCTTTCAGTTTCTTAGTAGAACGCTCTTCCCACTTATCCCATTCATCTCTTTGAGCTTGAACGGAATCAAGTGCTGCTTGTTTCACAATTTTTTGGTCTTTTTCTGAAAGCTTATCCCATGCTGCTTTACTAATAAGCAGGACTTCTGGGATCCGTTGATGATGGTCTAAAATAAAGTTTTTCGCTTCTTGATAATGGTTTGAAGAGTCTAAGCTTGGAATGTTATTTTCTGCGCCGTCAATGATTCCTGTTTGCAGTGCACTGAATACTTCGCCATATGGCATTGGTGTCGCACTTGCCCCAAGAGCTGCCATGAAATCAATATTGATTTTACTCTGCTGCACACGTATTTTTTGCCCTTTTAAGTCCTTTACACCTTTTAGTGGTTTAGTAGAATAAAAACTACGTGACCCAGAATCATAATAAGCAAGCCCTTTCATTTTTGACTGCTCTAAACCATCTAACAATTTTGTACCCATTTCACCGTTAAGAAAATTCCATAAGTGTTCTTCGCTTTCGAATACATATGGAAGTCCCAGTGCAGTGAACTGATCATTGAACTCGGCAAGCGGACTAGAATTGATCCTTGTGAACTCAATGGCTCCAAGCTGAACCTGTTCCAATACGGATTTTTCATCCCCTAATTGGGCAGATGGAAATACCTCAATTTTAATTCGGCCATTTGTTCTTTCATCAACCAATTCGGCAAACTTTTTGTCTCCAACAACAGTTGGATAATCTGGCGGCTGATTATCTGCCAACCGGAACGTATATTTAGGTTCCTCAGCTTTCGAACCCCCATCTTTTGTACCCGTCGTTGCTTCTTTCCCACAAGCAGCTAGGATGCTACCCATTAAAAGCGTTGCTGCAAGAATTCCTGTAATCTTTTTTTTCTTCATTCTTGTAACCCTCCCTTAAAAAATTATATTATTTTATTTTCACCTTTCCTTCGGTTACTTGACTAACATATTAGGAAGCCACAGGACTACCTCAGGAATATAGGTAATAACCAACAGAACAACTAGTAAAGCGTAGAAAAATGGCATCATTGCTTTTGTCCCTTGTTGTATCGAGACCTTTCCTATCGCACATCCGACGAACAAAACGGTTCCTACCGGCGGCGTTAATAGGCCAATCCCAGCATTTAAAATCAGGACAATTCCGAAGTGCACCGGATCCATTCCAAAGCTGGTTACAACTGGAAGGAGAATAGGTGTCATAATTAAAATCATTGGCGCCATGTCCATTGGTGCTCCAAGGAGAAGCAACAAAATATTAATAATCAATAGAATAATAATAGGGTTATCAGAAATACTTAAAAATAAGTTCGTTACCATTGAAGGAATTTTCAGGTAAGCTAATATCCATCCAAACGAAGCTGATGCTGCTATTAAGAAAAATACCATCGAAACAGTTCTCATCGTCCGGGTTAATATTTTCCATACATTAGAAAATTTTGCTTCCCTATAGACAACAAACGCTAGAATAAAAGAATACAAACAAGCTAATGCCCCAGATTCCGTTGCAGTAAACCAGCCACTCATAATCCCCCCCAAAATAATGACTGCTGGGCTCAAGGATAAAAGTCCATGTAGAAGGATCCCGCCAATTTCTGACTTTGGAACAGGGTCCGCTTTTTGGTAGCCTCGTTTTCTAGCAATAATGTAACCCGTGATCATTAAGGAAATTAACATAATAAATCCAGGAACAATCCCAGCCATAAATAAACTGGCGATGGAAACACCACCTGCTGCTAAGGAGTACAAAACAAGATTATGACTCGGCGGAACAACTACACCTTGAATGGCCGATGCAATCGTTACTCCCACTGCATAGTCTGCTTCGTATCCCTTCTTTTTCATCATCGGAATCATAACAGACCCAACGGAAGAAACGTCGGCGACGGCAGAACCTGAGATATTTCCAAAGAATAATGCAGCTACACTGTTAACCATGGCGAGCCCACCGCGAATTCTACCAACCATTAAACTTGCCAGATTCACAATTCGAGTCGCTAGGCCGCCTTCACTCATAATTTGTCCGGTCAAAATAAAGAACGGAATCGCAAGTAAAGAAAAGGAATTCATCCCTTGAATCATTTGCTGGCCCACTACCGGAAGAGGTATACCTAGATAGATAACCGTCAGTAATGACGAGGCAATCAACGTAAGGGCAATGGGAAAACGAAGTAAGATTAAAATAACAAAGCTTGAAAGTAAGATAATGATCCCAATTGTGTTGCTGTCCAAGTTACATGCCCTCCTCTATCTCTTTGTGGCGAGTGGTGTTAATGTTAAAGAATTGTAAAAGAGAATAAACACAAATCATCACACCAGTGACTGGCATCACCGCATAGGTGATACTACTTGGCCATTTTGTCGCCGGCAAAGTTGAATCCATCATCAATACCGTGAAGTCCCAGCCCTGGATCACCAAATATAATCCGAAAGCAAAAATAGAAGCACTGATGATTTTATCTAAAACCTTATTAAAACTTTTAGGAAATAGATTCGTGAAAGAATCAATTCCTAAATGGATATACTCTCGAAATCCCACCGCTATAGCCATAAAGGCAAACCAAGCGAGTAACAAAAGAGTAACTTCCTCTGACCAAAAGAAAACAAAATTAAATAATTTCCTGGTAAAAACTTGTAGGGTGACGACAAAAATTAAAGCAATTAACGATAGTAGAGTGAATTTTTCAAAAATGGTATCGATGACTAGACCTACTTTTTTGATTACATTCATTTGATTCCCCCCATTTGAAAACGTTTTCCTGTCTCTCATTTTATGAATCTTTTGAATGTTTTTGAATGTTCTTTTTTTAGGATAATTTGTGATTTTTTTAGGTGGAATTTGAAATTCTTTCTATTTGAAACTATTTATGTATTTTTGTAAGTTTAATAAACAAATAAATTATATATTTAAACTTATCATGTTACCTGTATTCCATCAACTAGTAATAATAATTGGCTCTATCAATATTAGATAGTAGTTTCGAAACGGTGGAGAAAGATTATTAATAGCATCAATGCTATTGCATTATATAAATGGCATAGAACATGGGGACGTTTCTTATAGGGGACAATCGGAAGTTTTTCGCACAAAAAGCACAACTAGTGGATTTTCAGCTAGTTGTGCTTTTTTTTTTGCGTATGTGAGTCTTAAATCGTTGTGTAAGCTTCCTTTGGTTACTGTCAGACTAGTTTTTCCCACTTAGCGGTCATCATTTTTATGATTTTTTTGCATAAGAAAGTCCTTTTTCTCAAAGGGACTCATTTAGAATTCTCACCGCTTTCGGTCCAACACCATGTAATTTCAAAATGTCTGATTCCGTAACTTCTGATAATTGAGCAAGGTTAATATACCCATAATTGGTAATTAGTGTATAAATATTTTCAAATGTTATTTGCATTATTGAGCATTTCTCCTTCAGTCAATAACTCTTGCCACGTTACCACCACACTTGTGACATTCCCCTTCCAATACAATTCCAGTAGGAAATTCTTTGACTGTATATCTTTCAATTTTAACCACATCACAACAAGAACCGCACCAAACATTTTGTTCTAATTTTCTACGGATTTCTGCAGGAATAGAAAGCCATTGTTTATTTGCGGAAAAAGAGATCACTTCTTGATTATGTATTTTTTCAGGATCTTCTTCTACTTTCTCCAACAGTTCGATAACTTCTTGGATCTTGGTCCTGACTTTTTTATATTCAATCGATTTCCACGCATCCAGGATTGTGATTAACTCTTTATTGCCTGAATTTGCAATCTTATCTAATAAAAGAAGAATCAAGCTGCGGTTCCGGTCTTTTAATGTTTCAACAAATTCATAAGTTCTATTTTCAGCAGCATCAATAAGCTTTTCCAATAATTCATCAGCATAGGTCTCGCGTTCAATGTCCCAGCCATTATCCGTATAGACAAGCAATGGGAGTCTGCCACTATACTCGATGGCTAAATAATGATGAAGAATCAGCCAGTCTATTTTTGCGAGAATCTCTTTTTGCGGAACACCTTTGAATGCCCCGTATACAGGGCTGTGGTGCAATTCTAGTTCTAATAACTTTTTATCTTTTGATCCCGCAAGAATTTTGGCAAGCATTGCCCGGCCGCCACTCAGGATCAAATCATCTGCCCCACGTAAAATAGTTTTAATTTCATTGTCTGGCATCGACCTAATTCCGTTTGGATTAAGTTCATATCTCACTTGTTTTCCTTTTTTAACCATCGTCGTCATCCCTCATTTTAAAAAACTTTAAACCAATAAACAAGAGCGTATGTTTGTATTATTATATCACACCAGCGAACAAAGACTAATAACCATTGAAGAAAAATAATAGCCTCCCTAAAAACCAGAGAGATTTTTTTACACACGGCCACATTCATTTTTCAATACTGGCACCTTATCATGAAATCGAAAGCCAAGAAACCATCTATGTGCTAGGTAAGTTTCGTTTTCAATAGTTTTCCGCATTGTTGTGGTTGAAGCCATAAGTCTAGTTTGCTTTATAAAAAATCGCTCAGTCAATTCAACTGAGCGATTTCCTAAATTAAATAAATTGATGATGAATAATTTAATCACTTTTTCAAAGAAAACCTGAGAGATTCAGACCTCGCTTACTGACTCCAACAATCCTATTTCAAAGCAAGTATTAATCATATTTTCAAATGTGATTTGCATTATTGATTATTTCTCCTTTAATCAATAACTCTTGCCACTTCATTACCACACTTTTTCCATTTCCCTTCCAATACAAATCCACTAGAACAAAACTCCATAAAAGCATGATCAGCACTGTGTCTTCTAGTTACTTACTGCCATTTTCATCTTTCTGCCCACTAAAACCCAGTATAGAAACAAACTGAAAACAGCCAAAAATGCCAGTACAAATAAGACATTACTATATAAGGATGCATTCGAATTGTTGATGTATCCCAGTAGTTTGACTTTCATAGCAGAATTGTCCATCATTGCTGCTGTATAAGCAATTCCAATGGAAGCAGCGACATTAAGGATCAAATTATAAAAACCGATTGCTGTTCCAGAATTTTCTTTTGAAATAGTCCTAATACAATTATCAAGCATCGGTGCATACATAAATGCAAACGAGCTAGAGAATACAACCATTGATAAAACAAATATTATTACCGAACTTTTTACAAAGAATCCGCCTAACAATAGACTAGCTGTGATTCCGATAATTGCTATCGTAATACACTGCTTGGTGCCCATAATTTTAGCTACTTTTCCAGATAGGGCCCCAACAATAGCTGCTAGGACATATGCTGGAATTAATAATAGCGAAATGGTATCTAGTTTCAAATGATAAATCGATTCTAATAAAAATGGAAACAAGAAAATATATGCTAATTGGACAGAATAGACAACAAAAGCAACTGCAAGCAGGGAAAGAAACTGCTTATTTTGAAAGAAAGAAATACCAATGAATGCTTTTGTATTTTTGCTTATATAAACTAGGAAGAGCGCAATGGCTCCAATAAATAAGAGAAGATAAATCCAATTGAAATCTGTAATATATAATAGAAGAAATGCAGCAATTGATCCAACTAAAAATAATCCTAGCACATCTACATGATTGCCTTTCCCCTCTTCCTTAGGAAGATATTTTAGAATAAAAGGAAGAATGAAAAGGGTGACTAATGGAACTAAAAATAGCGTTGTCCAATGGAAATAAGTAGATATATAGCCGCCTGTTAGTGCACCAATTACTTGTGAAAGGGCAAAGCTGCTAGTACTTAATCCTAAAAACTTCTTTTGTTCACTTGCAGGAAGATGTTTGGTTACAAATATAACATATAATGTTTCAGCAGATGCCAAGCCAGCAGTTTGAACAATTCGTGATAGTACGACCATTATGAACGATTGTTGAAAAATATATCCCATTACAGAACCAACACAAATTAAAATAATTCCGACGCTAAATAGTTTTCTGATACTAATTGAATCTGCCAAGGCTGCGTAAACAACAGCTCCAATTCCAATTACAAGTCCCGCTAATGTTGCTTGCCAGCTAACTGTTGTTGCAGAGATATTGAAATCCTTCGCCATATCCACAGAAATAATTTTAAAAGAATTATCTATAATCAAACATAGTAAAAATAATAGTAAGATAACAGGAACCGCTTTTTTAACATTATACTCTGATGCATCAGTCACACTTATATCTGCACTTATTGTCGCCATCTTTCTCTCTCCTTTTGTGCTACAGGAAATCGTCACATGAATGAAGGAAAATATCCAGTAGATTTGTCATATTATATATCAAGATTTCGTTTATTAAGCTAGTTCCAAGGCGATTTCCATCATATTGGTAAAAGCTTTTTGTCTTTCTTCTGGTGTCGTTTGTTCATTACGAATAATATGATCACTTACTGTTAAAATTGTCAGTGCGTTTACCCCAGCATAGGCTGCATTCATATAAAGACCAGCTGTCTCCATTTCAGCACATAAAATTCCCATCTTCCGCCACTTTTCTATTGCGCTTTCATCGGCATTATAAAAGATATCGCTACTAAGGACATTTCCAACATGGACAGGTAGTCTTTTTTCATCGGCTGCTTTTTTGGCCTTCTCTAATAACGTAAACGAGGCAATATTAGAAAATTCTCCTGGCAGATTGTATTGATGAACATAACGAGAATCTGTAGAAGCACCCATCGCCATTACAATATCATACAAATTCATATTGTCCTGAATAGCACCGCATGTACCAATACGAATTAAATTTTTCACACCAAATACATTTATTAATTCCCATGAGTAGAGACTCATACTTGGCATGCCCATACCAGTTCCCATAGTAGAGACTTTCTTTCCTTTATAGGTTCCGGTAAAACCAAGCATATTGCGCACTGAATTAAACTGAACAACGTCATCCAAATAGGTTTCTGCAATAAACTTTGCTCTTAAGGGATCTCCTGGTAAAAGGATTGTTTCAGCAATTTCTACCCCATTAGGTTTTATATGTGGGGTTTCCTTGTGTTCTATAGTACTCATCATATCTCTCCTCCATTTGAGTTTTCCTTCTCGTATCTGAAAACAAGAAAGTAGTATGTTTGTTTGCGTTTTCATTTAGATCCACCACTAATCTTACAACGTTGTATAGTTGTATAAAAACTTGTATGACCTCCAACAATAATAAGGATATCACACCAAACATTTGCCCACAACCTTGTTTTAATAAAAATATGTACAATCTGTAACAAAAAAAGCGGTGTCATTATAAAAATGACACCGCTTTTTTTTGTTTACCAAGGAAATAGCTAGGTAGGATCTGTAAACCCGATATTTACTGCTGACACTATTTCTTAGTATTTATCCTTATTTGACTAAACTCTGTTGGAATATAATATTTATTATAGACAACTGGATATTTATCGCTGATATAGACGCTTTCTAAAATCAAATCACAATCCCCTCCATCAAAAATTTGATATTTTAACGATGGAGTATTTATGGAATGAGAACGTTTTATTTCGATTGTAGAGGAATTGGCTAGTTCATATACTTCTGTTTCTAACATTTCTAATAATTGTTTCTCATTCTGTAAGTCCAACTCTAACTCCGAAACTGCTTCAATTGACATTATGGTAAAAGCATAGGCTGCTACCTTATTGCCGCTCATATACCAGCGGTCCACTGCAACAACCGCAGTCAGCGGACGGTTCAATACCTGCACTGCATAGTCTGTGACTAATTCCATCCTTAAACTAAGCTCGACATCATCAACTTTTTCCGGAAAGCATTTATATAAGGGATTCCCCAATTTCTCCAATCCAATTTTGTTTTCATTTTGATGAACTTTCGTAATAAAATTACCTTTTCCATGGATGTTCTTCACCAGTCCATCTTCTTGCAAAAGGGACAAAGCTTGCCTTAATGTCATTCTACTAACCCCAAATACTTTTGCTAATTCTGGTTCTGTGGGCAGTCGGCTATCAGGCGGAAACGTTCCATCCATAATCTGTTTGTACAGTCGGTCATAGACTGTAACGAATAAGGGTTGTTTATTTTTAGTGGGCTCATTCAGTTTATTGTTCATATTAATACACACCTATTAATTTCAATAATATTTGTAATCTTACTTTTAAGGTTGCATATCTCACTATGCTTTTTGTTTTCTCTATTGTAGCGTACTTTGCTATTGAAATTAATACAATTCATAAAATAGTCCTAATTTAATAATGAAAAATAGGTGCGTTCCTTTTCTTTTCCTAATACGATCCTCCGTTTCATATAATTCACATTTGCTTTGTTTCACTTTTCCCGTCCCTTAGGTGGCCACAGTTTAGCTCTTTCTATTTAGAAAAACAGGGTCAACATAAAAAAACCTGAACACAATGATTCTTGCATTCAGGGTTCGGACTTTTCGCAGCTCCACATTCTAAGACTGTATCGCTATACTTTGAGTTTTGTAAGCTTCAAGCTCACTAATTTTATGTTTAATCCGTTCCAAACAAATCTGGGTGTTTGTTTCTTTGTTATAGGATGCCGCATCTACACTGGTTATCGATTCGGTGATGATAAACCCATTGGGCAGCTGGACCGCAACCATAGTGCATCTTCCAAAAGCCTTAATAACTTTAACCTGGGATTTTTCGATCATTTCATTGATATCCGCTGGTACACTATGATTTATCATTAGTTTCTTTGCCTGTTGTTTCGCAATAAAGGAATAATCGGATGATGGTTCAAATGCCATTTCAAAGGCTCCCATTGTTGTTTCAATGACCTCATCATTGATGATATCCCTAACCTTCACTTTCCCATTCGCTGTGATTTCCAACAATTCCATTACAATATCTGGCGACCCTTTCACTTGGTATATCTTCAAGCTCTTTCCCTCCACCATGCCTTTTTAAAAAAACTTCCGTTAAACTAGTCTATTCAGCAAGCAGAAGAGCTGTGAACCTTGAGAAAAAATTACAACCGTTCATACGAAAAAAGCCAGGCCACATCGCAAGAAGGCTGATTGGTTTACCTTATTCTGGGGCTTAACTTACGTGGCAATGGGTTATTCAATCTTTACCAAAAAGGATTCAAGTCAATCAGTAAGCGCGGAGGAAATTTCAGTTATAAAACAAACAATTTTAGAGATTAAATGATTTCACCATAAATCTTTATATGGATAAGTAGTTCAGATAATGTTGTGCCTGGCACTTTATTTGGTTATTCAAATGAACTTGGTTTTTCCTTAAATAAAAAAAGCGGTACAATTCTATTTTAAAAGAATTGTACCGCTTTTTGTTTATTATTTTGGATCATTCCAAGGATTTTTACTCATCCTTGGACCGTATATTGTTTTTAATAATACAAGATCACTGCCCCTTACATACTCGCTTAAAGAAAACGAAACAGCTGGTGTTTCTACTTGTACATCTATTCTTACCGGGCTTTTCTTCAATTCATGAATGATCTGGACACCCACTTCCATTGGGAGCGGTTCAGGGGCACGAATGATAATATCTAGATCACTTTCTAAAGTTACGGTTTCAACTTTGCTGGCAAGTTCAAAGCCAACACTGCCTCCTGGGCCCCAGGAAAGACTGTATTTGTTTAATAGGTCTGCAGAATTTGTTAGAGCTGAAAACACAGGTGACTGTTTAATTTCCCACAGATAACTTTTAGTAAGATGTTCTGGTTTAATTTGCCGAAACACTCGATTTTTCGGTAAAAATGCGGCAAATCTTTCATTTCTATTTCTGCCCCTAATCCCGACAGCTACCTGCCCATTAGGAGCAATTGCCCTGCGGACAACTACAAATGGAGCAATTTCAAGGGAAAGTAAAGCCCAATCAGGGATTGGAGAGTGGCTAATTAAATCCCTACGGTTAATCTCCAGTAGATCATGTGGTTCTAACACCATTGTTCTTTCAACTTTTCTCTGACCAAAATGGAAGCTGACCGTCCGCCATTTCTGGCAAAAGTAGAAGTTAGCCGGCTGCTTAAATCCCTTGGGCTGTTTTTTATGTCTGCGATTGCATACATTAATTTACTGCATACGATCAGTAGATCAGTTTCATTAGGCTCATCTGCATTGACTCCGACAATAAGTTCATGAAGTGCGCCTAGTTTTTCAAAGGATTTGATATCATACGCCATCGCCGGGACTTTTTTCGTTGCTTCTTCGAGTTCATCAATTGTTCGAAGTGTAATTCTTGCAGCTGATTGTTTGGACATCACATGCACATTTACCCCCTCATCATCCAAAGCGATTAGCCGATTGGCCTGCATCCCATGGGAAAGGAAAGCTCCTGAAATCGCCTTACCTGGAATAAATGCAATCACTGGATGGCCTGCCAATCTTGCTGATGCATAGGCATCCACAGCTGCTGCGCATGCCTGATGGATTCCCAAAAGTTCTTCACGGTATCCGTACGCCTGACTCGGTACATCCACAATTGCAACAATTGCTCGCTTCTCATTATTTCGGTCCTCCTCCATTGCTTCCCGGATATACTTGGCGATCATCCATCCCTGTTCTAGTCCGAATTCACCTGCCCTGGCTCTTGGAAAGCGGCTGGCTTTATCAGGGACAACTGTAAGGAAACGGGCAGCTTTATTGCCGATAAAGGAGTCTGCACAAAGCACCGAAGGGATTTCTCCGATATCCGGTGACCCCGATGTCAATAGATTAAACCATTTTTGTCCCCTGCTTTTAACACCTTCGCCTAAGTCCATTTTACCGCGTTGAGCGCAATCCCCCTTAATGGTTAGGTCGGACTGAATCCATAAGGATCTAATCTTTTCCGGGGTCAGTTTCTCAGACGGATTAACGGATTCTAAAAAGGTTATATATCTATCAACCTCAGCACTTCTTGGTGTATCCTCTTTACCCTGCGCGATGGAAGAAAGTATGGATTGCTTCAATCTGTCGCAATCATCTTCCACCAAGATTTCGGTGAAACCAGATGCTTTTCTTTGATTTCCTCCGATGGTGTTCCAAATCAGACGGCGGTCCATCGAATCGAATTCCTCGATGCCTGCTTCTTGCTCAATTACTTCTGGACCATTTAAGCCGAGGCGTCCTTCGCGTGTCATGATTAACGTACTGCATAAGCCTGCGGTAATGGACATACCTCCAAAGGCACCGATTTTTCCTGGGATTATACCAATGACAGGTACATATTCCCTAAGAGCAACAATCGCTGCCCCGATTTCTGCAATCGACAACAGTCCATAATTTGCTTCCTGCAGCCTGACTCCTCCAGAATCAAATATTAAAACAGGATAAATGTATTTGCCGGATTGATTTTCCTTCAAGGCAAGTTCTAAAGCCCCTGCAATTTTAGCACCTGAAACTTCACCAATTCCTCCCCCCTGAAAATTTCCTTCTATTGATATTACTAACAAAGAGTTTCCACTCAATTCTCCTCTGGCAATGATGACTCCATCATCGCTTTGCGGAACAATCCCCTGAGGTTCCAAGTGAGGTGATTCAACCCCAGAAAATGGATCAAGCAGTTCCCTAAAGCTGGAATCATCAAGTAACATATGTGCCCTTTCACGGCCACTACATTCTACAAAACTACTTTTTAATGTATTCAGCAACATTTGCCACCTCCAATGCTTGTGCGAGTCTTAATGTGACAACACCGGGAGTTGCTCCAAAATCATTAATCATAATCCTAGCGGATACAGCATTTTGTATAAAAAACCTCTCAAGGACAGTCTTCCATATTTCTTTATACCCTGTGGTTCCAGTCCGTATGGTAACCTCTGCATATTCCCCATCTGTCGGTTCAATTAAGATTTCAAGATCACCTGATCCAACCACTCCAACGTGTGCATGCGACTTAAGGATTTTAGTTGCAGGAAAACGATAGGTTAATCTTTCCATTTGGCAGTCCTCCTTTTTTTATTAATTAGCTAATGTAATTTGTGGATTTGTCTGGTTCTTGGTATACAGATGAAGAGAATCCAGAAATAAAGTAGCCGCCAGCAGATCTGCGCTTCCACCTGGGGAAGCATTAGTCCAGCGCAAGGATTGATCCAGCTGTTTTAAAACCTTCCAGCCATTTGCAGTCCAAACTCCGCCTGATTTCAGGATTTCATTGGCAAATTCCTTCGTACTGACCAGTGCTTTCGAACCTCCACGGTGCAAAATACAGGTATCATTCAGACTAGCCATAAGCGCAATTAAGACGTTTAACCTGCAAAGATTTTCTGTTACACCTTTTCTTCTTGACGTATAAAGAACAGGTAAAGCTATCTTTCTTAAATGGGGGAACCCTTGCTGAGCTTCACCTTTGGCACCATTGACCCCGTACCTTTCTTTTACATATGCACCATTGGTCTTTTCTTCTGGTTGATTCCGGTCTGGAAAAAGGGCAAGCTTTCCTGCGGACAAAGCAATATTGTCCATAGATGTTTCTCCAGGGTTCATGGCTGCGCTCGAGACAAGCAGCCCTAATGCCCATATGGCTCCCTTATGTGTGTTAACGCCACATGTAGCTTCGAACATTTCCTTTTCTCCTTGGCGCCCGATAGCGGCAATCTCTTCTCGCAGTTCCTGTGACGACTCGCTTTTATAACTTGCCTTAGCCATCTCTCTGAATGCAGGTTCCAATGCTTTTGCCGATCTGATCATTAAATCTATCGACATGTCTGTATGCGCTCCGGAATTTTCTTTATCAACGAGCCCTGGTTTTGGCGTTAGTTCTGCTTCCTCTATGAGCGATTGCACTGCAAGCCTCCCAAGATACTGAATATCTGTTTGGATGTAATTCATCTTCAGAGTCCCCCTGTTACCAGCTTCTAAACTTAGCAGGCGGCTCATATAACCCATCTGACCATTCCACCAGCTCTTCAATATTTTTGGCAGCCAGTAAAGAACGCTTTGCTTCTGTCCTTTTAATTCCGAGGTCTTCAGGAAGTGCAATCAACCCTTCTCTCCGCAATTTATCTGTCTTTTTCACATCATGTTCAAGTCCAATCGGGGTAACACCCGCGATCGCTGCTATCGCCTGTCTCCGCTCTTCCAAGCTGCTTGCTTTATACAAGTAGGCAATCCCTTCTTCTGTCACAATATGAGTAACATCCTGGCCGTAAATCATAACGGGTGCAACAGCAAGCCCGGCATCGTGTTTAACATCCACAGCGTCCAAATTTTCAACAAAAATTGGTTTGTTCCCCTTCTGAAATGTTTCGACAACCTGGACAACCAGTTTGCGGCCGCGTACAAGTGGGTCGTCATTTGTCATCAAGTCGAGCCAGGCATGGGAAGAATGGCGCCGTCCCCCTGGATCATGCCCCATATTTGGTGCACCTCCAAACCCTGCTAGCCTGCCACGGGTTACCGTTGAGGAATTACCTGCAGCGTCTATTTGTAAACTGGAACCGACAAACAAATCAACTGCATATTGTCCAGCAAGCTGACATAGTGTACGGTTTGATCGCATACTTCCATCCCGCCCTGTAAAAAATACATCACGCCTTGCTGCCACATATTTTTCCATGCCAACTTCACCGCCAAAGCAATGGATACTTTCTACCCAGCCGCTTTCAATCGCAGGGATAAGCGTCGGGTGCGGGTTCAAAGCCCAGTGTTTACATATTTTCCCCTTCAGTCCTAGCGACTCACCGTATGTGGGGAGCAGCAGTTCAACTGCAGCCGTATTATAACCAACCCCATGATTCAGCGATTTCACTTGATGTTTTTCATAGATACCTCTTATGATCATCATAGCCTGAAGTACCTGAATATCAGTAATATGCCGGGGATCCCGGGTGAAAAGAGGCTCCAGCTGATACGGTTTATCAGCAACAACAACATAGTCGATCCAGGAACCTGGTATATCAACCCTCGGCAATTTATCTACCAATTCATTTACCTGGGCAATCACAATTCCGTCTCGAAAAGCTGCTGCTTCCACAAGGGTCGGAGTTTCTTCCGTGTTTGGTCCCGTGTATAAATTACCTTCGGCGTCGGCTTTGTCGGCCGCCACTAAAGCAACAGATGGAATCAAATCGATGAACAGCCTTCCATAAAGCTCAACATATGTGTGAATTTCACCTATGGTTAGCTTGCCATCTTCAAGCATTTGCGCGATTCGAAGGCCTTGAGGCCCTGAATAGGAGAAATCCACTTTTTTGGCGATTCCTGATTCGAACAAATCCAAATGTTCAGGACGGGATATACTCGACATAATCATATGCAAATCGTACAATTTTCTTGGATCAGCCTGGGCAAGAGCTTCCGAAAGGAATGATGCCTGTTTCTGGTTGTTCCCCTCCAAAACGACACGGTCTCCAGGCATGATCAATGTTTCAAGTGCCTCAACGATTTTGTTTGTGGGAATAATCCGATTATGGGCGATTCCTTTCATGTTCGCGATTCTTTTTTCTTTGGCTTCTAATCGAGTTTTCCAAGAACGTTGTTTTAATATCTGCATTTTATGTATCCCCTTTCATTTTATAATTTTTAAAACTTATGAATGATCCGAAGAAAAACGTTTTGCCAATAACAGACAATTTCTATACCCATTTTCTTCAACAGATACAGCACGGGCACCAGGCAAAGCTTTTTTTGCTAAACTGGCCAGGACGTTCCCAGGAGGCATTTCAATAAAAAGCCTTGTTCCATGTTCACAAAGAACCGAAGAGATATCATGCCATTTGACTGGATGTGAAAGATTAAAAGCAAGATCCTCTCTGATTTTTTCCGGTGATTTTAAAAGCCTTGCTGTCCTGTTACAAGCATAGGGAATAATTGGTGAACGAAAATGAATTTTTGAAAGTTCTTCGTACAAAGAAACTGAAACCGGCCGGAGTAAGGGGCAATGTGAAGGTACACTAATGTTTAGGACATCCGCTTTTCTAGCCCCTCTATCCCTTGCATGATTGATAACCCTGTCGATTCCCGCAATGGAACCGGAAATCGTAACTTGATCTGGTGCATTGATATTTGCTACGTAAACAGGATCCTTTTCGATAAAATATGTTTCTACTATTCCTTTCATCGTACGTCCGTCGATTCCTGTAATAACCCCCATCCCATAACCTGATGGAAAGGCCTGCTCCATCAATTGTCCTCTAAGCTTCACCATTCTGACAGCATCAGTAAAATCAATCGCCTTGCATGCGACCGCTGCACTGAAAGCGCCGACAGAATGGCCTGCCGCAATGTCTGGGAGTACACCTTCGGATGCAAATGCTTTTATAACAGCAACTGACGAAACAAACAATGAAACCTGAACCGAAGTCGTCGACTCTAATGCAGCCATCGAATCCAACTTGTATACGCTTTCTCCAAGAATATCACCAGCTTGATGCATAACCTCTGAAATTACAGGGTGATCGTGTAGATGATGAAGCATATTCGGCTTTTGGGATCCTTGGCCAGGAAATAAGAATGCTAGTTTCATCTTTCATACCCCTTTTTAGGCACCAGTCAATATAACTCTATTGAGCAAACTTTTTATTAATACTAGAAATAACATCCTGATTATGGCGAGTTAAGAGTTTGGCAGCCTCTGCTATATTATCCTTTGTTAAAAGGTCAATTAACATTTCGTGTTCGTGTACTGATTTTTCAATGTTTCCGTTATTTGCGAATGAAAGACTCTGGATCCTAAGCAGCGGCCAGCCCAAACGGGAATACATCGTTTTAATTGTTTCACTTTTACTCATCTCCACAAGTTTCATATGAAAGGAGTGATTTAACTGGGTATACAGATGAACATCAGTAATATCCTTCATTTCTCTCAAAATATCAGCCATTTTTTGCAGACATCCATGATCCGTTCCGTTTCTCTGAATCCGTTCGATAGCCATCGTTTCAAGCATATTACGTATTTCAAGGAGGTCATAGATTTCATTCTCTGTATAGTCCTTTACAACCGCTCCCTTCCGCGGTATTCTCTCCACAAGACCTTCAATTGAAAGTAAATAAATGGCCTCCCGTACTGGCGCACGGCTTGTTCCATACTCCTCTGCATAAATATGTTCGATCAGTTTTTCCCCTGGTACTAACTCCCCCTTAATTATTTGCTCGGTAATATGTTCAGCTATATGGTTTGATAGAGCATTTTCATTAATTTTACGAGATTCCATGACTCTGTCTCCTCCTCAAAGAAAATTTGGTCGACTGTCGATTATTATTATAACCACCACCTTTAGAAAATTCAATATTTTTAGAAAATTTTAAAAATGAATTGACACTTTCTTTTCTTTCGTTTTATTATGGATTTTAGAATACAGTCGACTGTTGATTCTTATCTTGGAAACGCTTACTAATCTCTTGATCTTTCAATCTCCCCTCTTTGTCTAGGCCAGCATTGTTTTGTTTTCTCCGCGTTATAGCTTTTGTCTCTTTAGTCTAAAGCAAAAAAATTGAAAAGGAGAAATTCTATGATCATTTTTGGTGTCGCTTTATTATCTATTTGCTTTTTAGGAGGGGTATTTTTTGGAGATCTCCTCGGAGACATATTGGGGATTGACGCAAATGTCGGCGGTGTCGGATTTGCCATGCTGATGCTGATTCTGATTGTGGAATACCTGAAAAAGAAAGAAAAGTTAAACAAACAGACGCAAGAAGGACTGGCTTTTTGGAGTGGAATGTACATCCCGATTGTTGTTGCCATGTCGGCACAGCAAAATGTTGTAGCAGCTCTTGACGGAGGAGTACTTGCGATTACTGCAGGTGTGGCGGTAGTACTTATTAGTTGGGCAGTTGTCCCCCTTCTTAGCAGGGGCGGTACGATTAATGAGACTCATGAAAGTGAAATTACAGGAGGCGAACAGCGTGTTAGAAACATTAGGTAGTATATTTCAAAATAATGGTTTAATTGTTTCTTTTGCCATTGTTGGCTTTACTATGTATCTTTCTTATTTCATTTCTGACAAGGTAACAAAAGGGCGGATTCACGGATCAGCTATTGCCATCACCCTCGGTCTTTTGCTTGCTTATATCGGAGGAGTAATTACAGGGGGAGAGAAAGGAATTGCAGACATAAGCCTCTTTACAGGAATCGGCCTGATGGGAGGAGGTATGCTCCGGGACTTTGCGATTGTTGCCACTGCCTTTGGGGCCAACTTTAGTGAAATTAAAAAGGCTGGAGTAAATGGAGTCTTATCTCTGTTTATTGGTGTGATACTCTCCTTTATTGTCGGAGTATGTATTGCATTGGCGTTCGGATATAAAGACGCAGTTAGCTTAGCCACGATAGGTGCTGGGACAGCGACCTACATAGTGGGTCCCGTTACAGGTGCAGCAATAGGGGCAAGCTCTGAAGTCATTACCATAAGTATTGCAGCCGGGCTTGTAAAATCAATCCTTACGATGATCGGCACCCCATTTGTAGCAAAATATATCGGATTAAACAACCCGCGCACGGCAATGGTATATGGAGGATTAATGGGAACAACAAGCGGCGTCGCCGGAGGATTAGCCGCAACAGACCCAAAGCTGGTTCCCTACGGAGCAGTAACCGCCACTTTTTATACTGGCTTAGGCTGCCTGCTTGGCCCTTCAGTATTATTTTTGATAACAAAAGCAATTTTTGCTTGATTAATTAACTTTCTACTGGTAATTGTTTATACTCATTAACAATGTTTATTTCTGGTGGAGAACTGTTCAAAAACCTTTTCAATTCTTTTAGTAAAAAAAGAGCCCTTCCTTATGGAGAGGCTCTCAGTTTGTCGACAAAAGGGGTTCGGAATGGTTTCATTCCGAACCCCTTTTCTCGCGAATCGATCGCTTTAATGCTCGTATTTTGGCACTCATGAAAATTTATAAACAGGCCCATATAGGTATAACAAGTAGTTCAGAGGAAATACTTAAAATGTTTCAATAAGGAAAGGAGGTCGTGACATGGACGTACAACGAGCACAGGAAATTTCTAATTCATCGACTATGGCTAATGTAACGTATAACGGAACACGTATCTATATTGAGCATGTAGACAAACAAAACGGAACAACTACAATCCACTCTCTCGATGAACCAAATAGTAAACAAAGTGTTTCCGTATCAAGCCTGATAGAACATTAATTAGTTAAATCTTCTTCAAGTGAAAGCATAGTTACTAAGAAAACATCACTTCAAAGTGGTGTTTTCAAGTTCCGTTTCGCATTTGTAATAATAAAAAGTGATTATAGTTTTTACTATGGGAATTTATAGAAAAAACTAAAAAACCTTACCCCGAATATTAATCAAGGTAAGGTTAAATGGCTATCTTTTTAATACCCTCTTGTTAGATTATCTTCTTGTCGGTTTTTGTTTAATAATATAATACATTTACCTTATTACACTTCAAACATTTTTCATAATATTGATCGCCATCAAAATGATGATCACAATTTTGCTGAATTTCCTTTAAACGCTCCTCTAAAAAAGCAAGGCTAGTTTTCATTTGCGTAATTTCCTCGTTAATCTTTTGAACATTCATCCGTATAACCTCCCAAGAAAGTTACTGATATATGCTGCCCCCAGATTGCTTAAACTCCTTAGCTTTTTCCTTCATACCTGTTTCAATAGCTTCCTTCGTATCAAGTTTGTTTTCTTTCGCATAATTACGAATATCTTGAGAGATTCTCATGCTACAAAATTTTGGTCCACACATTGAACAGAAATGCGCTGTTTTTGCACCTTCCGCAGGTAAAGTTTCATCATGATATTCTATCGCTCGTTCAGGATCTAAAGATAAATTAAACTGATCTCTCCAACGGAATTCAAAACGAGCTTTTGATAAGGCATCATCTCTTTTTTGGGCTCCTGGATGTCCTTTTGCCAAATCAGCAGCATGGGCGGCAATTTTATAAGTAATAACCCCTACACGAACATCCTCTCTATTCGGTAAACCTAAATGTTCCTTAGGCGTTACATAACAAAGCATAGCTGTGCCATACCAACCAATCATTGCAGCCCCAATAGCAGATGTAATGTGATCATAACCAGGTGCTATATCAGTCGTAAGAGGTCCAAGTGTGTAGAATGGTGCTTCCTGACACACTTCTAGTTGTTTATCCATATTTTCTTTAATTAGGTGCATAGGTACGTGTCCAGGTCCTTCAACCATTACCTGTACATCATGTTCCCAAGCAATTTTTGTTAGCTCTCCAAGAGTCTCTAATTCTGCAAACTGCGCTTCATCATTGGCATCTGCAATAGATCCAGGACGTAAACCATCCCCTAAAGAGAATGCAACATCATAAGACTTCATTATTTCGCAGATTTCTTCAAAGTGAGTATATAAAAAGCTTTCTTTATGGTGGTGTAAACACCATTGTGCCATGATTGATCCACCGCGGGATACAATACCTGTTAACCGTTTTGCCGTTAATGGGACATATCGTAAAAGAACACCAGCATGAATGGTGAAGTAATCAACACCCTGCTCCGCTTGTTCGATCAAGG
>NZ_JAGGQW010000060.1 GCF_018613065.1 Bacillus sp. ISL-7
TTATTTAGAGAAATCAATTAAACAATTAATTTATGGTATTAATATTACTATTTATCAAACATTCTGTCAAGTTAAAATTTGGTCCAAACTTACTTATTGTGAATTTCAAGGAACAAGAACCTCATTTCCATTCAATCCTGGAACTGCGGATCCCTTTTAATTCAAAAAAATGGCGTGTTCCTATAGAAACACGCCCTATCGTATCATGAGAAAAATCTACATCGTGATTTACTTATATATAAACTATTCGATGGCTAACACCTTATTCAAGAATATGGCCCGTTTGTGGTTCAGGTGCAAAAACTTCAGGGCAATTGCAAGAAATCTCTAAATCTTGGACATACTAATACTATTACTCTAAAAAAGGTGTGTGATCGCTATGGAAAAGGAAATGTTGTTCAAATGGAAGCAATATCAGCCTGATATTATCTTATTAACGGTAAGATGGTACCTACGGTACAACCTAAGTTTTCGTGATTTGGTGGAAATGATGGAAGAACGAGGTTTGTCCATAGCTCACACCACCATTATGCGTTGGGTGCATCAATATGGACCTGAATTAGATGAAAGAGTACGACGTCATCTTAAAACAACAAATGATTCCTGGAGAGTCGATGAAACGTATGTGAAAGTAAAAGGTCAATGGATGTATTTATATCGCGCAGTCGATTCAGAGGGGAATACCATTGATTTTTATCTAAGTGAATCAAGAGATAAACAAGCAGTCAAGCGCTTTTTCAAGAAAGCCTTGGCTGCTTCTCATATTTGTAAACCTCGTGTTATAACAATAGATAAGAACCCAGCCTATCCCGTAGAGATTCAAGAGTTAAAAGAAGAGAAACGTATACCTGAAAGCATACAAATACGGCAAGTGAAATATCTCAATAATATAGTGGAACAGGATCACCGTTTCATTAAGAAACGTGTGCGTTCTATGTTAGGATTCAAGTCGTATGAAACAGCCACTTCTATATTGAGTGGCGTTGAAGCCATGCATATGATGAAAAAAAGACAACTTCACTCACAGGTGAAGTCTGTCCAAATTGAAGTTGGATTCATACATAATTTATTTGGAATTGTATCATAATCTATCTTTAAACAGTCAAATAGGTTCTATGTTTCTATCAAATGGTTTTTGCACCAGAACCTAAAAAAATCACCCATGTATATTTGCCACCATCATACCTTTTCCGGAATCGGGCGAATACCACATGCATCTTAGGACCATGGACTATAATAAGTAGAATACAGAAAGCCAGATCCTTTCATAAAATAATATAATATATAATATGTTTTATCATATATGTTTACATATTGTTTAATGTTATTTTTAACATATAATACTAATAGCAAATAAGGAAATATTATATTTCTAAGTAAGATCACCCTTTTCTACTTTTTCTAAAGTGCGTTTTTAGCAAGTTCAATCAGAGAAGGGTGCTGTAAATAAATTTTAAGTAACCTTTCGAAATACCAATTCAAAAATAAAAAAATGGCCTCGAATAATCCAAAGCCATTTCAATAATATCTTTTTATTTCTGTGTAAATCCTACGCATATTATTGTGGACAGATACTAGAATAGTAGTTTGTAACGGTGTAGGACGTGCTAAATTCCATTTTGAAATCTGCGTATGTAAGAACAATCGAAGAACAAAAAAAACGGTTTCCATATGCAAATGAGACCAGATTGGAATATTTTTCCAACAGGAGGAACGATTGATATCGTACAAAAATGGATCAATTTATGATATAAAAATTCCATCTGAAGAAGTTGTCCGCATTTTAGAAACTATGTATATGATCTAATCTCAAAAACATTATTTTTATTAAAGAATGATCATACACAATTTATTGAATCCCCCGGTATTATAAAAAATATTTTGAATTTTAGCCGTAAAAAGAAGATTTTATTGATTAGAATTTAACATTATTAAAATCTATAATTAGTTTAAATTATTGGTTAGTTGTAATTTTTATATAAAAATGAAAGCGCATTAATTCAGCCGCACGGAATGTTTTTATTGATATCATAATATAAAAGGAGCTCATTTTTTTAAATAAGGAAGTGATGTTATGGATGATGAACAACTTTTAACCTTTATTACTGTTTTTGAGTTAAATAATTATTCACGTACAGCAGAGCACTTGAATTTAACACAGCCCGCGGTAACGGCAAGAATTCAAAAATTAGAAAATGAACTTGACTGTAAATTATTTTACCGCGAGGGGAAAAAAATCCTATTGACTAAGGAAGGAACTGCCCTTCTTCCATATGCACGTAAAATATTAAACTATGTAAAAGAAACAAGACAGGTGATTGAAGGTATTAAAACTCCAACGATTACCATTGGATTATCACCTGCCATCTCTGTTTCGATTGTCTTAGAGGTTTTATCACTGCTGCGCAAAACAAGTGAGTTTTCGTTTGAACTAGTGGAAGCAGCGGACTCTGTAGAAGTTTCTAAAATGATTGAAGATGGGTCAATCGATATAGGGCTGGTAAGAGATGTAATCCCATTTACAAATCTGGAATCTGAATATATTTTTCATGAAAAGCTTGTTTTTATTGTTGGAAAAGACCATCCATTAGTTGGAAAAGCTGAAATTTTCAAAGACGATCTTATTGACCATACGATGATTTGCTATCGTAGGGAAACAGCCTTATGGCGAAAAATTGATGAAAGATTAATCGGAATAAGAAATCTAAAACGAATTGAAGTTGGCGGATTCGAAATGGTAATATCGATGATTAAAAATAACTGGGGTTTTAGTGTCGTACCAGAACTAATTCTAGCTAATCACACAAATACACACAATAAAGATTTATGTACCGTCCCTTTTGCTGAATTTAAAGATCTCACTTATAATATTGCTGGAATATATAAAAAGGATTCTCCAAAATTAGAAAGGCTTCTTCTGTTCCTTCATACTTTTGAAACTATTTTAAAAAATTTAAAATCTATTTAAATAGGTATAAGCTATGGATCAGCAATAACAAAGGACATTCCATTTAAACAGAAATGTCCTTTGTTATAAATCTATACCGTTTCTTTAATAACACTGTGGCTTTATTTAACCCCAGAAACTCGATAGCATTTTCTCCAAGCATTTTTTTCTTTTCCTCATCCAACACGTTTTCTAACATTTCGGCTACATTACCTGGTGGTGCTTCTCGCAGCAAAAATGGCTAGTCAGTACCCATGATGATGTGATCAGCCCCCTATTTTTCAATCATAAATTGAAGGTTGTGCTGGTCATAGACTAGTGTATCGTAATAAATTTTCTACGCATAATTGCTTGGCGGCTGGTCCGTTGTACGGATATGCGGCCATACTTCCTCAAGCTTGATCGATCCTTGGTAATAAATAGGGCAGGGTTCCTCCGCCATATGGCAAAACAGAATTATATATTTGGATACTTATCAAAAATGCCGCTGAAGATTAAACTTCCTACAGCAAGCGCTGTCTCGGAAGGCATCCTGATTGAATACATATTATATTCAGGCATTCTCTCTTCGCAAACTGTCGCCCAAGGATGGACTAAAATCGGAACATCCATTTTTGCCGATGCTTCAAAAATCTTTGGAATCTCCGGATCATCAAGATTTTTGCCGTTTGCATTGCTACTGATTTCAATACCAATCAGCCCAAGCTCTTTTATAACTCTTTCCATTTCTGTAATTGCCAAATCGGCATCCTGCTGTGGTACCGTTTCAGTGGATTTCTAATCGAAATAATCTTTGTTTTTGCGCCTTAATTCAAGATTTTAGTTATATTCATAAGGTTATTAAATGTTACACAAACTTATAAAAAATCAAAAAACCGTCAAGATATATCTCGACGGTTTTAACATTTTCATTATTTTTTTGAGTTAGTTCGTTTTCAATCTTCTTTGTTTTGCTTTTTCTATAATGACTTTGGACTCTGTACTTTGCTTTAAATTTTATTATTAATCGTTTTGTTCTCTCACTATAATATTATTCTCAATTATTAATGGTTTTTCTACAAAATTAATCTTTTTCATTATTTTTTGTATTACTTTCGGAAAAAAGTAAGCCCCAAAAAAAGCGCAAATAAAAGCCTGTGACCAAGTTTTTAACCATGCATGTAAAAATGTTCCATCATAACCCCTATTTATTAAGATTAATATTAATGAAATAAAAAAGGACATACTAAAAGCCATTAAAAATGCAAAAATGATATTTTTATATTTAATATTAATATTTATTATTACTCATCTCCTCATCATTTAATTAAACTACATTTTTATCTTACGAATACCTACATATCAAAGTTAGAAAAGCTTCTTCTATTTCTACAGTCGTTTAAAACCTCTTTAAAAAAATTAAAATTTTCCTGATCTATAGAACTATAGGTCAAGATAAAAGAACATTCCTATCAAAATGGAATGTTCTTTTATTTGGCCTATTCCGATTCTTTAATAAAACTCTCTTTATTTAATCCCAGAAACTTAATCGCATTTTCTCCAAGCATTTGTTTCTTTTCCACATCCGAAACATTTTCCAACATTTCAACTATTTTCCCCGGCGGTGCTTCCCGCAACATGAATGGATAATCTGTACCCATGATAATATGATCAGCACCAAATTTTCCAAGCATAAATTGGAGATTGCACGGATCGTAAACGAGCGTATCGTAATAGAGTTTCTTCGCATAATAGCTTGGCGGCTGTTCCGTTGTGCGGATATGCGGCCAAACTTCCCAGGCTTGGTCGATTCGCGGTAATAAATACGGCAAGGACCCTCCGCCATGGGCAAAGCAGATTTTTAATTTTGGAAATTTATCAAGAATACCGCTGAAGATTAGGCTTCCTGCCGCAAGAGCTGTTTCGGACGGCATTCCGATTGAATACATAAAGTTATGGTTTGGCATTCTCTCTACTCCGACCGTGGCCCATGGATGAACTAAAATGGGTACATCCATTTTTGCCGCTGCTTCCAGAAATCTTTGAATCTCTGGATCATCGAGGGTTTTTCCATTTGCGTTGCTGCCGATTTCAATCCCGATCAGGCCCAGCTCTTTAACTGCTCTTTCCATTTCTGCAATCGCCAAATCCGAATTCTGCAATGGTACCGTTCCAAGGCCGACAAAACGATCAGGATATTGGGCTACTACCGAAGCTATGAAATCATTTTGTGCTTTCGACAGCTCTAAACACTTTTCTACATCTGCCCAATATGTAAACGTAACCGGAATCGGAGATAAAACTTGGACATTGACACCTTCTGCATCCATTTCAGCGATGCGCTTTTCAGGATTCCAGGCATTCTCGTCGATTTTTCGGAATGACTTTCCATCCTTGTAAATTTCAGCTCCACAGCTGCACGTATGCTTTAAAATCGGAAAACGATCATCCGCATATTTTTCCGCAAAATCAGGAAAATTCTCAGGAATAATATGGGTGTGAAAGTCAACACGGAAATTCTCACCTTTTGACACGATGTTGCCTCCTTAAAGGATAATTGTTGATTGATTATTGATTAACTTTTTCCAGGTCTTCTTTTATCAATTTACCAACTTTCCCCCATCCTGGTTTAGGTCTTCCTCCCCATTCATCAAGGGTATGCATGGTTGGTTCTAGACGACGAGGCTCTCTTGGATTTTCTTCAGGAAATTCTTCCATTCCTTGACTATACTCAATTGTTAAGCCATCAGGATCCGCAAAATATAGGAAAATGCTGCCCGATGGGTGATGTTTTCCTGGCCCAAATAGAATCGGAACATTGTTATCCTTTAATCTATTAACTTGAATCCCCACATCATCTACACGTTGAGCTTGATAAGCAAGGTGATTCAATTTATTTTCTTTTCCTTTTGTCAGGGCAAAATTATGGTGAAATGGAGTTCCAGCTGCCCTTAACCAGGCCCACCCCGTTTCCCTTCCTTGGATATCTGAAATGTTGAAGTTCAAAACAGTCGTAAAGAAATCAAATAATTCGTCAAATTTATTAGTTTCATAAACGACATGAAGAAGTCTCGTAATTCTGGCCTTCTTAGGAACAAATGGTGTACCCATTTGCATAATTTGCACATAGAATTCATACGTTACCCCTAAATATGGATCTTTAAAACGCAATGTTCTACCTTGGGCCAAATTTTGGCACTCCTCTGCGCTTAATTCGACAGGATTTACACCTTGTTTCGTTAAATGGTCAAACACTGCTTGAAATTGATCTGCCTTTTCAAGCTCAAATGCTACTCTTTTTAACCCAGGTTCTTCTCCTTGTTCAAGGATTAAATTGTGATGGTCCCCGCTGCATCGAAGGTATGCCGCATCAAGAACCCGTTCAACAAATTCCATACCAACAATATTTTCATAAAAATCTACCGATTTATTAAGATCAGTCACGCTTAACACAACATATCCCAACTTTTTATAACGAATCATTCAAAAACCTCCTATATTATAGTAGAGTGTCTGACCCTCATAGCTTAACCGCGTTAATGTGTTAATTCGTATGAACCATAATCAAAATCTGACTTCATATTATAAAATGATACTTACTTTTCCGTGCGGGCGGAGACTGTCCAATTTGAGAATGACTTTCTTGGATTGAATCTTTAATTCTCCATTTTCTTTTACCAAGATGTATTCGTTGACCCCGACATAATTGTCCAGTACTTCACGTTTCGTACGGTAGGTAGAGAAATTGCATCTGACTTTTACGGCATCCTCTTCATTATTAACGATTCTTACATTCATCACATTGTGAAGAGTAGTGGAGTGCGGGTATTCTACATGGGCTTCTCTTTTCAGTAATCGTAACGCCCGCTGTTCTAAACGGGGACGATCATCATGAACAAAGAAAAGCGATTTTTTAAAATCCGCATCAGGATTTCCGATGGGCGGAATCACATACGTTCCATTGCTTGCGAATAATGCAGCCCACTCCTTTAACTTAAACTCATCAAGGAGCTCCGCCTCATTGAATAAAAAATCTTCAATTTCCTGACGTGTTATGTTCATACTTCCACCTTCCCATCTTCTTCTTTTTTGCTTTCCGCTGCTGTCATCCGTTTATCCCATTCACGCCAAAAGGCACGCATTTGTTCTTCATCCGTTGCCTGGGGAATTTCCCTGTTCATTCCTTTGGAAATATCATTCCAACCGACTTCTTTAGTATTTAAAAAGCCTTCCTGGCATAGTTCAAGTGCTTCATTATCATCCGGAGTCGCAAAACCGCCTGGCCCTAAAAACTCTAAGTAGCTGTCATTCCGGACCTCCCTGAAACCGTCTGTTTCATCTATAGGAGATAAAGCATAGGCGGATACTTGCATATAACCCGTTTCAATCGGATAAAAGGTTCTGATTGCAATCGCCATGATATCATTGATGACTAGGTTAGGGAAAATTAAAATATTACGGTTCTTTTTCGAAATGCGGTGGGCTCTTTCTTCGCCAAATTTTTCTACTAAGCGGGCATTGATTTTGTCGATAATTTCTTTCGCTTCTTCACCGTAGCCTTCAATCCATTTTCCGATTGGTCTTGGCCACGGGGCATAATATTCCATTACGGCATGTCCATTCCCCAGAGCGCGTGCTTCCCCTGCAAGACTGTCTTTTTCCATTATTCCGCCGCGGGTCGCAACAATATCAAAATAGGTTTTATGGGTTGGTACCCCGTGGTATAAATCAAAACTATTTTCACAAAGTAATTTCCAGTTCGCTCGTACGCTATATTCTTGGGGATCCTGCAAAACTTCCATTCCAACTTCTGTTTGATCTGCCACCAAGTCGAGATACTCTTTGGCCCCTGCCAGGTATTCCTCTAATGATATGGCGTTGTCATCAAAGTTAACGAATACGAAACCGCGGTAACTCTCAAGTCGTTTGACAGCCAGCATATTTTTGGAGCCATCGCAGTTATGGTCTTCCAAGAAACCAAATTTATCAGGTAATCCGACTAATTCCCCTTGCGTATTAAAGCTCCACGCATGATAGAAGCAGCGGAATACTTTTGAGTTTCCTTTTCCTTCACGGCATACGAGCGCACCCCGGTGTGGACAGGAGTTATATAATGCCCTTATCACCCCATCATTGCCGCGGGTAAATAAAAGGTTTCGTCCACCAACTTTTCTTCTATTAAAATCGCCTTTATTCGGTACTTCTGATTCATGCCCGATATATAACCAGCATTTATCAAAAATCTCATTGCGTTCGACTTCTAAAATTTCCGGATCAATAAAAACTTCACGATTTACTTTGAATAAACACTTCTGTTGATCTTCCTTAAGATAATTGCTCATTGGCTCTCCCCCAAAATAAGTTTTTTTAGTAAACCTCACGACTCCGCCGGCATTATTGACAAGAATGTCGATTTTGTCCCATTTATGTATGGCTTTTTCAACCATCTGGATAACGTTTTCATCTTTTGATAGATCACCAATAAAGTAGTCTGTTTCCCGCCCTGTTAATTGGGCCACTTCCTCGGCGACTTTCTTCGTACGTTCCGGATTGGTTCCTGTAACCAATACAGTCGCACCTGCTTGTGATAAACCAATTGCAACCGCTTTCGCAATTCGTTGTGAAGAACCTGTTACATTGCTATTCTCCCTTCCTAAAGATAGGCTTGTGATTGACTCGACGACTCGACATGCTAATATCACCTCTTCTCCTTATAATCTTTTTTTTGGTTTGTAAGAAAATGGTCTGTTTCCTTTTTGTCGTGACAATCAAATACACAAAAACTAACATCGATCCGGATACCTCAGCTAAATGTAATCGCATCCAAAACTTAACTCAGTGTGCTTAGGTAAACGGCGTTTAATGCATTTTTGTAGATAATATCTGAATATATTGGCTTTTAAAAATATCAGAATATTATCTTAATTAATTTAATTTTAAATCTTTTTTTTGTGAAAATCTAATCGAAATATTCTTACTTTTAGTGACTGAATTCAAGATTTTATTTATATATAAACATTATGAATACGCTGTTAATTCGCGTGCAAAGAGATGAAATAAGCGGAATAATTAATAGATTTCGTTTGTCCTAAGTACATTTTAAAGACATTTAAATAGGCATGACATAATAAAAAAAGGTAAGGGGAGCTCGAAATTATAAAAGGAATAAACTAAAAGAATCTTTATATTTGTTTTTGATAATCTAGATTTGAGGTACTTTTATACGATTTGATCACATAAAAAATGAGCCACATGATTTCCAATTCTATTAACCTTTCTTATGATAGGAAGTGACTATACTTTCTTCATATGAGAGGAAGAACAGGATGATCGAAATGACTCAATTTCATAAAATCAAAATTATTAAAAGAGGTTGAAGGTTTATTGCAAAGGCAAATTGCGCCAAAAATTTGGAATTTCACGTAACACTGTTAGCAAATATCTTAAAAATAATACGTAATGATAACTACGAATCTAGAATTTACGGAATGGGCGTCTATATTTGGAGATAAAAAAATGACCGCAGCCCTTCTAGATCGACTAACCAACTATGATACAATCTATTTTCTAAAATCACTTGAAAACTTTACCATATCCCCCCCCCCTTAAGTTGGATTATTAGTCCAACTTAAGGGGGTAACTTCATTAAGTTACCTTTTTCTAATGCTAAAATATTGTTTATTACAGTGTTATTTACTGCTAAAAAAGTTACCTTCCCTCCGAAAAGAGAACCCGTTACTTTTCCTCCTGGCTCCTATTCGTTGAAACTGGATGAATTACATAATAGAATCCTAAAATACTTTCAATTTCTCCTATGTCTAAATATTCATCTGATGAATCTTTAAGCACTATCTGTGCATCTTGAATATCTAATTTCTCTAGTTTTTCAATGAGTTCAGATACTGTCATTTTTTATTTTCCTCCATATTTATTTTATAAAATAAGAATTCCACAGACTCTATTTATCGTATAAATCACCTTTAGAAATCAAACAGGAGTCTGCACTTTTTTTATGTTTGGACAATTTATTGCAAAACAAGGTAATCAAGTTCATCGTCAATTTAGAAAAGCTACACATGCAAAACATATTTATCCAAATTATGATAGTTTAAGAAAAAATATCTTTCAAATTAGTATAAATATCCCCTACAGTCAATATGTTATTCCCTTTTAATTTTAGGAAATATATAATTTTAGACCTGATAAAATAGTCCATCGTAAATTATACGCAAATTTTACTCTTTTCTTCTATGAAATACTCCTAATTGGTATATTTGAATATCTTTCTAATCAACGCGAAGCACTCCAACTACGTCAACAAATGCCACTCGCTCGATTTCACCTGGTTTCACTTAATTGTGGAGCTGATGCGTAAGAGGATCCACGTATTGAACACGACCAGTTATATCCATAATAAAGCCTCAGTCCCTACGCTAATATTTATCTCAATATTAGATTCCATTGCGTAAGCTATGCGCAAATCAAACTCCTCCGCCTCATATTCGTGGATGATGAGGATGGGTTTAGCAATCCGTTCAGTACCCCGCCACAAATTGGCTGCGTCTTCATCAGTTCAGGCAATTGAAATGCGGGTTGCCATTTAGCCATACCGCGGTCATGTATCGCCATACAAATCTCCTCCTTTATTTCTATTACATACGAACAAACTTTCTAAATATAAAATAAAAATAAAATAACATTCACCGCTGTTTTACGCTCCTAAGAAAATTCTGCAAAAAAAACATCAAACGGAAAGACGAACATTCCAGCAAAATCAACAAAGAACGTTCGCCACACTTTTAATACTTATTAAAGTCACACTTATGGTGGTTCTAGTGCAAAAATAAAGTAAAAATGAAAGAAGCGTATTTATTCCTAAAGGAATCATGTGTTATGTTGCTAGCTCAAACAATTGATGAATGAATTCTTTCTGATTTTGAACAGACTGATCCCGTAGAGATCAATTTGTTCTTTTTTAATCATGTGCATAGCTTACACTCCTGATAGAATAGATGTAGCTGTTTCAATAGATTTGAAACCTAACATATAGCGAAATCGCTTATTAATGAACCGATGATCCTGTTCACGATGTTGTTTAGATATTTTATTTGCCTTATTTGGATGTCTTTCGGTACTTGTTTTTCTTCTATTAGCTCCTTAATGGCTGCTGGATAAGCTGGGTTCTTATCTACTGTAATGACACGTGGCCTGGAAACATGCGAGGCCCATATTGATGGACCCAACGCATTATCTTGGTGTGGGCAATATCCCACCCCGACAAGATAGGATTCATCGGCCTTATAACGGTGAAAAGAACTCGAGTCCTCTTTCGAGTAAATCGCTACTGTACGAATATTTAATTCAGTACATGCCCGAAAAACTCGAATCGCAATCTCCCCTCTATTGGCCACTAGCACCTTATTAATCTTAACTATCACCTTTAACACCCCAATCATATTTTAAAAAGCGCAAAAAAAAATTTTTCCTGTACAAGGAAAGAATATGATAAATATTGTTACCAGATCCTGTTTGTATTTCTTTCATAATTAACAAACATAGAAACGTTAACCAGTATACCTGTAACAATCGCTAATTGAATGAGGGATGAACAGCCGTAGCTGACAAATGGAAGCGGGATCCCCGCAAGCTGAATGAATCCGGAAATCCCGGCAGGGTTGATAATAACTTGAGTTCCAATCATGCTAGTAACCTCAATTGTCAGCAAATTTCCAAAGGAATCTTTTCATTTAAATGTAAATTTTCTCTTAGTGCGAAACCAATTAAGCAATTTACCCTTGGTTCATTTCATATTTGTAAAATCTTTTAAAGAAAACTTCACCGATGTCTGCAATGTTTTTATAATGAGTTTGCACCTGGAAGATAGACCTGAAAACAATGGATTATCATGATTAAAAAATTCGTTAATGAAATGATTAAATCAGACAGATATAAAAAATACCAATTCAACAAGATGAATGGGTATACCTTTAAATCTATTTCTACTATGGCTAACCATAACGATATGAGTGAAAAACAAGAAAAGGTGTAGCGAACCTCCCTTGAGGGGATGTCAGTACCTCAGATATATCGACAAACCCGAATATTTTCGAATTTGTCGACAGTCTGAACTCCCTTTCAAAAAATATTGGGAGTTTTAATTTTTTATTTCTAAGGTTGTGAAAAATTACCTTTATAAAAACAACTAATAGTTTGTCAATTTTCTAGAATACAGTTACTAGACTCATGCTTATTCGTTTATTTTCTTTCAGAAACCGGTACACCGGCAACTCCCCAATGAGTTTTTGGAATTTCATTTACCAATACTCGAACGCTAGTTTTTGGTGCAACTAATGTTTCAACAACAGTATCAGTAATATTTTCAATTAATGCTTTTATTTTTTCAGGTGGTCTGCCTTCCATAATATTTACTTGAATAAGTGGCATGATAATTCCCCTTTCATAAATTTTATTTTTCTATTGTAATATGTTTTAAAATTGCTCATTTATTCACCAACAGAGAAAGTTACTTCGCCCAGCCCATCAAATTTACCTGAAACAACGTCGCCAACTTTTAACAATATTGCACTTGTTAAGGCTCCCGATAAAATGATTTCGCCTTTTTTAATTTTATCTCCTTTTCTAGCGAGCATGTTTGCCAATACTGCAATGGCATTGGCAGGATGTCCTAAAACGGCAGCGCCAGCGCCCAATTCTTTAATTTGGCCATTAATCGATAAAGTTGCCCCTACTAATTCAAGTTCAAAGTCATTTGGTTTTCGAAGTGTATTACCGAATACGACCCTTGAAGTAGATGCATTATCAGCAATTACATCTGTGTGAGTAAAATTAAAATTTTCATAACGGCTGTCAATAATTTCAAGTGCAGGTAAAACATACTCTGTTTTAGCTAACACTTGTGAGCCGGTAATTCCAGGTCCTTCAATATCTTCGCCAATCAAAAACGCAATTTCTGCTTCCACTTTTGGATGGATCAGATCAGAAAATGGAAGAACACCACCGTTATCGATCAACATATAATCAAACACATATCCGTAAATTGGCTCAGTAACGCCCATTTGTTCCCACTTCGCCTTGCTTGTTAATCCCATCTTAGGGCCAATGATTCTTCGGCCCTCGTCTAATTTTTTTTGAACAAGCAGTTCCTGTGCCTGATAAGCTTCCTCAACTGTTAAATCAGGTTTAAACGTCTTAGTTACCTTTACAACTTCACGTTTTTCTACTTCCGCAGCAACTAAGTAATCAGCAATTTGTTTAATAATATCACTTGTCATTCCTTTTCCTCCTTTGATCCAGATTCAGTATCTATTTAAGCCAATTATTTAAAGTTAACGCTTACTTGCCCAAGATAAGCAAATCTTGCTGTAAAATTGTCGCCCGGATTAACGACAACCATGCCGGAAAGTGCACCCGAAAGGATTACTTCACCTGCTTTAAGAGTAATATCATAATCTGCTAAACGATTCGCCAACCATGCAACACAAGTTGCCGGATTTCCAAGTGCAGCGGCTCCAACACCTGTATTGGCAACTTCACCATTTTGCAAAAGTACCATGCCCATTAATTCTAGATTAATATCTTTAATTTTTGTAGGCTTGCCACCCAATACAAATAATCCAGATGAAGCATTATCAGCGACTGTGTCTGGTAGCTTAATTTTCCAATCTTGTATCCGACTATCAACAATTTCTAAAGCAGGAACAACATAATCTGTTGCTTGCAGCACATCAAGAACAGTCACATTCGGACCTTTTAAATCTTTCTTTAAAATAAATGCAATTTCACCTTCTACTTTCGGCTGAAGCATGGTCTCACAAAAAATAGTACCGCCATTTTCAACGACCATGCTGTCTAATAGATGTCCATAGTCAGGCTCATCAACACCCAACATTTTTTGTACAGCAACAGAGGTTAATCCAATTTTTTTGCCAACAATTTTCTGTCCTTCAGCTAGCTTCTTTTTAATATTTTCCAATTGAATATAATATGCCTCATCGACAGTAATTTCTGGATCTACCACAGTTAGCGGATTAATTCCAACGCGTTTTTTTTCAGCTTCTAATAATTTAGCAGCAAACTTTTCAATTTTACTAGTCAATTGATTATATCCTTTCTATTATAAATGTATTTTGACACTGTTTAGTAAAAGCTGAGAAACATTCAAAAAAGTTGCACGGTATATCTTATTTAAACCGTGCAAAATATCCATGTTAAAATCTAAAATTAAAGTTTAACACAAATATTAGTTATTTCAGTGTAGAATTCCCAACTGTGACTACCGCCAACACGACCTAGTCCACTGTCTTTCGTACCTCCGAATGGAGTTCTAAGATCACGTACAAACCAGCAGTTGATGTAAGATAAACCTGATACAATTTTTTGGGCTACACGGTGTGCACGACGGATATCGTTAGTCCAGATTGTGTTACTTAAGCCCATCCGAGTATCGTTTGCTGCCGCAATCACTTCTTCTTCTGTGTCAAATGGAATAACTGTAACAACCGGTCCAAAGATTTCTTCACGAACACAACGAGATCTGTCATCTAGACCAGTAATGATGGTTGGTTCTATGAAATATCCTTTATCCAAACCATCAGGGCGCTTACCGCCTGTAACGAAAGTACCGCCTTCTTCTTCAGCAATTTTCAGATAGCTCATTACTTTATCATAGTGTACTTTGGCGACTAATGCGCCTTGATCATTGCTCATATCAAATGGATCGCCAACTTTTAATTCTCTTGTTTTAGATGCAAATCTTTCTACGAATTCATCAAAAATTTGGCGTTCAACATAGATTCTTGAACCACAGACACAAACTTCACCTTGATTTGTAAAACTTGATCTAATGGTTGTTGCCACTACTTCATCAATATCCACATCTGCAAAGATAATGTTAGGGTTTTTACCGCCTAATTCGAAAGAAAGCTTTTTTAGTGTAGGCGCAGCTTCTGCCATGATTTTAGCACCTGTAGATACTTGCCCGATAAAACCGATACCTGAAATGTCAGGGTGTTTGTTGATTGCACTTCCAGCACCAGGTCCAAAACCGTGAACCAAGTTTACAACTCCATCCGGAACACCAGCTTCTTTAAGAATTTCCATTAATCTTGTTGCAGTCATTGGGGTTAATTCAGATGGCTTAATCACTACTGTACACCCTGCAGCCAAAGCTGGAGCTAATTTCCATGTTAATAAGAATAATGGAAGATTCCATGGCTGGATTAATCCAACTACTCCAATCGGGCGGCGATATCCGTAGTTAAGCGCATTGTGAGTTTCATCTTGGTATGCCTCTGTTCCTATAGAAATCATGTAATCAGCAAAAAAATGGAAGTTTGCTGCTGCACGAGGAGCATCAACGTGACGTGAGAATTTAAGGTGCTTACCAGTATCTAATGATTCTAATTGTGCGATTTCTTCTTGTCTTGCTTCAAGAATGTCACCAACTTTGCGGATAATTCTTGAACGTTCATTTACAGTCATTTTTCCCCATGGTCCTTCTTCAAAAGCACGTTTAGCAGCTTTAACAGCTAAATCAATATCTGCCGCGCTTCCTTCTGCAACTGTACCATAAACTTCCTCAGTTACAGGGTTCACGTTATTAAACGTTTTTCCATCTACAGATTCAACAAATTTACCGTCGATATAATGTAAACAATCAAATGGTTTTACGATAGGTTCAACTTCTGTTTTAGTTTCGACTTGCACCATTCATAATTCCTCCTTGGTTTTGATTTTAATATTTTCTAAATATAGCGTTAATGCTTACATGTTTTATGTTAATGCTTATTTGTTTATGGAACTTTCCACTTCATTTAAAAGAGTTAATAAAGTGTGCGTCTGACCCAACCTAAATTATAAGATAATGCTTACTTTTCCGTGCTGACGGAGACTGTCTAGTTTTAGGATGACTTTCTTGGATTGAATCTTTTATTCTTCTTTTTCTTTTACCAAGATGTATTCGTTGACTCCGACGTAATTATCGAGCACTTCACGTTTTGTGAGATAGGTTGAGTAAATGCAGCTTACCATACGGCATCCCCTTCATTACTAACGATTCTTACATTCGTGATATTGTGAAGAGTGGTTGAGTGCGGATATTCTACATGGGCTTCTTTTTCAATAATCGTAACGCCCCTGTTCTAGACGGGCTCGATCATCATGAACGAAGAAATTTTTTAAAGTCCGCATCAGGATTTCCGATGATACGTTCCATTGCTTGCGAATGATGTAGCCCACTCCTTTAGCTTAAACTCATCAAGAGGTTCCTCCTCATGGACTAAAAGATCCTCAATTTCCTGACGTGTTATGTTCATACTTTCACCTTCCCAGCTTCTTCATTTTTGCTTTCAGCTGCTGTCCTCCGTTTATCCCATTCACGCCAAAAGGAACGCATTTGTTCTTCATCCGTCGCTTGGAGAATTTCCCTGTTCATTCCTTTGGAAATATCATTCCATCCGACTTCTTTAGTATTTAAAAAGCCTTCCTGGCATAGTTCAAGTGCTTCATTATCATCCGGAGTCGCAAAACCGCCTGGCCCTAAAAACTCTAAATAGCTGGTATGATTCCTTCTTGTCGTGACTATCAAATGCACGAAAACTAGCATCGAACCCGGGCACCTCAGCCAAATGTAATCGCATCCAAAAGTTAACCCAACGTGCTAAGGTAATCAGCGTCTAATGTATTTTTCAGATAATATCAATATTTAAAAATGTTAATATTTAAATATTGATATTATCTTGATTAATTTAATTTTAAATCTTTTGACCATGTAATTCTAATCGAAATTATCTTTCTTCTCGCGCCCGAATTCAAGATTTTATTTATATATAAACACAATGAATACGCTGTTAATAATATAGTAAACCTTTGTTTCTTCCAGTTACATTTCGATTAAATGGGATTAAACATACCATTCAATATAATTTTTGTATCAATCCGTTTTGCAAGTGGTTCGGAAAGCCACAAACACAATTTACTGCGGTCAAGAATAAACCTTATCGGTACAAGCTCATCGGGAAAGCGGGACACAAATCAATTCAATCTAACTTGTGACGCTATATATCCTAATCAAGGTATGACATTCGATTGCACCACCACACCCTATTCTAATTAGAGCATCGCACAGGAAGTAGAACACTGAATTCGTATTAATTCTGTGAAGGATGTTGTGTCTGAATACCAATTTCATAAGGAAACGTGTGTAAATTCAGATAAAAATCCAGTTGAACATCCTTCCTATTTCTACAAAAGAAAAAAAAGCAAAACTGGCACGCAGCGAGGGCTGTGTAAAGAGTGTGGGAAATATGATGCCGACCAGAAGAAAACATCTACCTTTAACCAAAAATGAAATGGCATCCTGCCGTTATTCATCAAGCTATTGGTAAATAAAATGCAAGATTCAAAAACTATTGATGTTCTAGGTATTGGGGTAAAAACTTATTATAGTAAATTGGAATGGGTTTATCGCAGATACTTAGAATTTTTGGACGACACGAAGAGAAGCCATTACAAAACAAATCTTTTGGAACGGTCTGGATTAATACCAATAAAATGATTTACTGCTTGAACAACATTCGTAAAAAAAGGAATGGGCGGAGCGAGATATGATGATGTGGACATAAGGCTTGAAGATAAAATGCTGGAAACCGTTTTATATAAAGAAGACCACCTACACCATTTTGCCCGAAAACATGCAAGATTAAGGCTAGTTATTATCCGCAAGAGCCAACTGAAAACGATACTCAAATAATGAGTCAATATAAAGATAAGCTCGATAAATTCAACCCCAGAGATAACTATATTGAAGGCTTGCATACAAATTCAACCTATATAACTATCGCTCATTATGGGCTTAGTAAAGATTTGTTAAAAACACAAAACCGGCGTTTTGTAACCGACAATGATAGTTCGTTACTTTCCGTACTATATCATATTTTTTCTGAGAATTTCAGGTCATTTTCAGCTCACCAATTTTTATGTCTGACTGACCGTGAAAAATCAAGAATACAGGCTTATCAGGAGTATCAAGAGGCAAATAAGGACTTGTTTAGTTGGGGGCTAGGGAAATAGATACTCGTTCTACTTACACGACTGCTTAGCATTATCTTTTGGATTTATTTAAATATCGTGGTCACACATTGCTGAGGAGAAATTGTCTTACCGACACATAGTATCCTGGTAAAAGATAATAATCCAATTATTCATCCCCTCGCTTTCCTAAAGTCTTCGAAAATCCGATTTTTCATCGAATTCTCTAAAGAGAAATTCACCTGTATCAGGAGGAAAGAGATCCTCCATCACTTGACAATTTAATTTTCCGGTTGAAATCAAGAGTTACTTGCGTTAAAGAATCCTTTCTGTGTGGTTTTTTTTGTGTTTACTTAAAACTAATAGAAGTGGATTCTTTTTTCATTTTTTTAGCGCAAACCAAATTTGGGTGAGAAAGTTTATATACAAGGCTATAAGCTTAAATCTTAAATTACTATGAATGAATCAGGTTAAATGATATTTGTTCTCTAACGCTAAGAAGAAGAAATAATTTTAGTTCCGCCTGTTTGCCACAAAAGGAACATGTTTTTTTTGTTTGGACAGGCATTTTTTTTACATGTGGAACAGGAAGTAATTCCAATCCTTTTGTGAGATGTTCTTTACAAACCATTACCATAATGAATGCTCCCTTCTTATTAGACTCTACTCGAGCAAAATAAGTAAATAGGTTGGTACTCCCCCCACCTGATGAAACAGTTGTTTTTATCCTCCTAGGAAAATTCTGTAATTTGACTTGGAATAGGATAGGCAAAACCCGTATTTCTTCTGACGAGGCGACAGGATTCACTTTAGGTTACAACCTGTCTGTTAATTTGCTAGCACTCTCAAAGAGTTACTTTCTCACAGGGATTCGTGCAACTATCAAATGCACAAAAACTAGCATTGATCCGGATACCTCAGCCAAATGTAATCGCATCCAAAACTTAACACAGTGTGCTATGGTCAAAAATGTTAATATTTAAATATATCGGAATATTATCTTGATTAATTTAATTTTAAATCTTTTCCCTATGTAATTCTAATCGAAATAATCTTTCTTCTAGAGCAAAAATTCAAGATTTTATTAATATATAAACACAATGAATACATTGTTAATTCTAGTGCAAGGAAATGTTTTAATAGGAATAATGACTAGACTTCGTTGTCCTGAGTGAGTTCTAAAAAACATTTAATTAAAAAAGGGTAAGAGGAGTTGGAAATCAAAAATAAAACCACGAATAAACAAAAAGACATCTTTCTATTTAAATCCTTCCAAATTTATTTTTTTCCAAAAAAAAAAGCTGTTCTCCCTATAAAATGTACCCTAATAGAGTACTTAAAAAAGGTCTACCTATAGGGTACATTTTTGTATAATTAAGAAATACAACTCAGAGAACTAAACATGGAGACGGAGAAATTATGAGTAAAAAGATCTTCACAGAGAAAGAGATCAAGTTGCAATCAGCTAATAATTACGTTAAATCTGTAAGCTCAAAAGGAATCACCTATACTGATCAATTTAAGCATATATTTATTGTGGAAAAAGAGAAGGGCAAATTCGCAAGAGAAATTTTGTTGCTGTTTGTACCATCTTGTTTTCTCCTCCTAATATGACTCTGATTTTCAGTCCTCTTTTATCAATTAGAGAAAAAACTAAAAGTGTGACAGGTCAGAGCTATTTGATTATTGGAGGATGTACTGTGTTTTTATGACAAGAAAAGACCATTGCAGACCAACTTGAAGTTCTTTTGAAGATCTTTGATCAAAAATACAATTGAACATGCCTGGGGTGTCAAGAAAAACAGTGATGGTAATAATGAATTCTGGTATGACTATAAAGCGCATTTTGCTGTTGGCAATTTCCGCGAACCATCATCTCGTTTAACTCCTTTAGAACCTTTCATGACCATTAAAATTTAATACAGTCTTTATTAAAAATGAATTGCCCCTCCTAAAAGCAAAAATATCCCCGATTCCTATTGTTGGTTGAAACCCCTTATTATCAACAAAAGCTTTTTCTATCCCAGAATCGGAGACGCTGTACGGAGCAAAAAAAAAGAAGCCGGCTAAACCAACTTCTTTCTCACTATTTTTAAACTGTCACATTGCTTATTTAACTGCTGTTGCTGTTTTTTCCTTCTTTGCTTCTTTGTCTTGAATTAATTTTAGAAGATCTAGGAAATTATCATCACGTGTATAAATTGCTTTTGCCCCATTATCATCGTATTCATAGAAACCTTTATTTGAACGAATACCATGTTCACTTTTTTCGACCATTTCTTTTAAGAATTTAGGAACTTCTCTTGTATTCGATAAATCCTGCTCGATGTTGTATACCATAGCTTGTGTTGTTTGCAGACCTGCTAAATCCTGACTTTCCATTGGTCCGCAAAAAGCCCATTTAAAGCCCATGCTTCCTCTTACAGCGATATCAATATCTTCTGCCGTACATACTCCCAATTCAATTAAGTTGAAGCATTCCCGTAGAAAAGCTACTTGTATGCGGTTAACGATAAAGCCGGTAATCTCTTTTTTCAGTACTACTGGAGTTTTACCGATTTCCTTCATTAGGTCATAAGTTACTTTTACGACATTTTCATCTGTCTTCTCAAATTTAGCAATTTCTACAATTGGTACAAGTTGTGGAGGGTTAAAGTAGTGTGTAATGATAAATCTTCCTGGATGTTTTGCTCTTTGTGTTAATTCTTTTAATGGGAAAGTAGATGTATTAGATGCAATAATCGTTTTTTCAGAGACAATACTTTCAATAATCTCGTAAGTATCTAATTTTGTCTCAAGCACTTCTGGAATAGATTCTAGAATAAAATCAGTATCCTGGATCGCTTCAAGTAAATCTGTTGTATATTTAATATTATCCAAAGTCTGCTCCATTTTTTCTTGTGACAGCATTCCTTTATCAACCATAATTTCCAAGCTGTTCGTAATCATTTTTTTTGCTGTTTCCAATGATGTCTCGCGTCTAGCTTGAATACGTACAATATATCCTGCTTGTGCAAGTAATTGAGCAACGCCATGACCCATAATACCTGCTCCAAGTACTGTGATGATCTTCATTTAAAAACCCCATTTCGTATTATATTTTCTCCATTTTTCATAATTAGAATAGAAATTCTATTAAAAATAGGAAGCATCTTGCTATTTATTTTTATAATAGTAACTTCATTGTGAAAGGAATTTATCGGATAGCTTTCTCTTGGTGTTATGTTAATATATAAAGATTAAACAGAAATATTTTTAATTTGCTTCTTCTTGTTTCCAGCCCCTTCAATCGTGTGAATAACAACTGCAGCAACTAGGATAGCTGCAATGGTTACACCAGCTAATATGACAGAAGTATCCATTAAGAGGACAAGAATAATTCCAACAATTGATGCTACTGATGAAAGAATCGTATATGTCGCAAATGTTTCTTTCATTGATAAGCCAAAAAATTCTTTTACCATCCAGAAGCCAGGATCATTTACGTGTGAAGCAAAAGCTGTTCCCGCTCCAGTAGCAAGAGCAACAAGTGCTAAGTTTGCCTCAGGATATGATTCTAGCATTGGAAGCACCAATCCGGCAGTTGATAATGCTGCAACAGTTCCTGAACCTAAACAAATACGGAAAATTACGGCAAGAATCCACGAAAGAAGAACTGGAGAAATGGAAACATCAGTAAACAGACTAGCAATATATTCCCCAACTCCGCCATCTATAATAACTTGTTTGAATGCACCACCACCACCAGTAATTAAGATTAGCAAACCAATCGCGTTGATGGATGCCCCTGCAGAGGACGTTAAATCTTTCATTGGAGTTTTCCTGGCAATTCCCATTGTATACAAAGCTAATAATAGTGAGATTAACAAAGCTACTGGAGCGGTTCCGACAAAACGAATAATTACAACTAAAAGATTATCGGCAAATTCCAATTGTTTTTGAAAATATCTAAAAAAGCTGCTACAAACATCAATAGAATCGGGAATACCGCTGTTAAGACACTGATTCCAAATCCAGGTGTTTCTTCTAATTTCCATAGTTTTTGATCTCCTATTGCTTCCGCATTGCCTGTTTTTTCAAAAGCACTTGGGATCCACTTTTTGTTGATTTTAGGGTACCAAACTCCCGCAACTACAATTGTTGGTATCCCAATAATGATATGTATATTAATACCATGGCGAGGTCTGCTCCGTACTCCTGTGTAACTGCAGTGATTCCTGGATGAGGTGGCAAGAAGCTGTGTGCGACAACTAAAGCACCTGCTAACGTAAGGCCAAAGTGTGTAATGGAAATCTTTAGTTCCTTAGAAATCATATAGATTATTGGAACTAATAGAATAAAGGCAACGTCCCAGAATAAAGCAATTCCTACGATAAAGGAAGAAGCAGCAATTGCCCATTGCACATTCCTTCTTCCAAACTTATCGATTAATGTCATTGAATTCGATAGGCTCCACCTGCATCAGCATCAAACGACCAATCATCGCTCCGAAACCTAAGATTAGCGCTATATGTCCTAAAGTACCGCCTAATCCATCTTCTACTGAAGCGACTATGTCACCTAGCGGCATCCCTAATGCCAGCGCCACAACAAACGAGGAAATAATCAATGAGATGAAAGCGTTTAATTTGAAGACCGTGATTAAAAACTTTTTATATAGCCCTAAATCTTCCATTAACTTAAAGAATCCCCTTTGTCTTAAACATTCAGAAAATAAATATTTTATATATATGGGAATTTTCTGAATGTTTATAGTATAATAAAAAGCTATTGAAATATCTAATAGAATATAATTTATAAAAAGGCGGTTTTTTAAAAATATTTTTTATAGTTGTAAGTCAATAACGGGATCTATAAGGAGAAAATATTACTGTATTGATTAATAATTGTTATTTTTGCTATTTCATTTAATAATGTCGGAAATACTCTAGAGAACATCCAGATAAGTTATTTCAAATTTTCAAATTGTTCCACCGTTATTACCTTCAGATGTTACTCTTGTTCTATGTTTTATGATGTTAATTTATCAATGGCTACTGATATAATAAAACCATATAAAATAAATAGGGGTTTTGATGAAACATTTTTACATACATGGTTAAAAACTTGGTCACAGGCTTTTATTTGCGCTTTTATTGGGGCTTACTATTTTCTGAGAGTAATACAAAAATAATGAAAAAAATTAATTTTCTAGAAAAACCACTAATAATTGAGAATAATATTTTAGTGAGAGAACAAAACGATTAATAAAAAATTTTACAGCAAAGTACTTACGGCGGGGATTCTATAGGTTCTGGTAAAGTAGAAAAAGTTGGTTCTAGTAACAAAAAGAAGTGGAGACAATTCCACTTCTTTTTTAATACTGAATGTTATGAGGATTTAAAATCTACTCCCGAAGTGATGTGTAATGGAGGAAGTGCAATTGTTGGACCTTTGGGTGAATACATTACTGAATCTGTTTGGGGAAAAGAAGATAACATCATTGCTGACCTTGATATGAAATAAATCGCATCAGCCAATTTGATTTTAATCCTGTTGGTCATTATGCAAGACCGGATGTTTTGCATATCATTGATGCAGTGGAAACCATCAAAATTTTATTCTTGAACAAGGAAATCAAATTAGTTTAAAAACTTTGAACTGGAAAAGGTAGAGCAATTTTAAGACCAGGGGGCAAACGTATGTAAATAGGTGGAAAGTCAATAAAAAAGTTCCTAAAGGACGAGTATCGGAACAAAAACTTTGCTTATAATGCTGGTTTGCGCATAAATGAATGGATTTTTAACCATTCAAAATGGGAAAGTTCAGTTTTCTAAACTTGTTAAGTAGTCTTTCGTCTGAACAGGCAAAAATGATTATCGGTCATAAATTCTTTCCACATTTAATTGACATGGTATTCCTCCATGGCTTAAATCTAACCTTTGGCATATTGATTATGATATCATTTATAGCAGCTGTCATTTCATTTTTCCACGGAAAACGTTATGTGCATCAAGAAGAAGGGGGGGTTAAAGGGAATATCTTCAACAGTAAGGATTTCTAAAATCAGGGAGGTGTGTTCCAAAGCTGGGCAGTCGGCTTTGGAGGAAATTATGAAAATTGCAGATGGAATTGAAATGTTGGAACTTGAGATGAATATGATGGGCAATCGCAGGACAATCCATCCCACTCTACTCCATGATGGGAATCATGCTGTTTTAGTTGATACCGGGATGCCAGGGCAGTTAGAAGACATTAAAGCTGCGATGAAAAAAGCCGGTGTTCCTTTTGAACAGCTTGACGCGGTCATTCTAACCCATCAGGATATTGATCATATAGGCAGCATTCAAGAGGTGTTAAAAGCAGCGCGGAAACCAATTGATGTTTATGCGCATGCCGAAGATAAACCTTTTATTGAAGGTGATAAGGAGCCGATCAAGATGACCAGGGACAAGGTCACACAAATGCTCTCACGTATTCCTGAGGACATGCGCAAACAGGTGGAAACCATTTTTCTTAATCCGCCAACAGCCAAAATTACAAAGGTCGTCTCCGATGGCGATGTCCTTCCGTTTTTCGGAGGTGTAGAGGTCATATTCACACCAGGCCATTCACCTGGTCATTTCAGCCTCTATCATCATCCGACAAAGACGCTCATTACTGGGGATGCAACCGTTAGTGAGGACGGCAAAATTCTCGGCCCAAATCCACAGGCAACTCCAGATATGCCGATGGCGCTTGAATCGCAGAAAAAATTCACCCTATTTGATATTGCCAAAGTGATCTGCTATCACGGGGGTCTTGTGGATAACCAAGTCAACGAGCAATTTCGAAAACTTTCCGAAGTAAATTAATAGATCAGAGCAGTGATGCATAAAGGTAAATGCAGCGTTACATACCAACCGCTTATCGAAAAACTTCCCCGTTACATGGACTATAACCCGAATAATGGAGACTTTAAAAAAAGTCCCTTATTCGGGTTTTTTGTGTTCGCTGGACAAAAACCCGTTTATAATCATTTAGGGGATATAACCGGAGGAAATTTAAAATGAGTAAAATTATATTTAATGAGATTCAGATTAAATTATTAGAGAGTAAGTTCCTTTCGGAAATGCATCACGAAAAGGCAAAAAGCGAGCCGGAATAGTGGTCGCACATGCCATGTTACGTACCTCTTATTATCTCTTAACACGGAAAGAAATGTATGTAGACTTAGGCGAAGACTACTTTGATAAACAGAGGCAGCAATCCATTGTTCGGCATTCACTACGAAGACTTGAAGTTTAGGATACACAGTTACTTTACAAGAACCAGAAGCATCTTAATCTATTCAACTCGATTCCAAAGATCAATGAATTAGGCGCTCTCCCCTTTTTTAAAAATGAATGAGCTGCGTCTTCTTTAGCATTGCCTTTATTCCTGAATTACAGAAGTTTATTTTCATGGTAGTTTAAGTATAACCCTTCACATACAATATTTTTATTGAAGAGGGGAGGACACATTATCCTCCTCATTCTTTTAATAAATCAGAGAGATTTTTTTATGCGATAAATCTATATAATCCTCTCTAATAAATCCCCCACTTTTTTTGCCATTTCCTTCGGTGGATAAGGCATGCCATTTTTTAGCCACCATTCCACTACACCTAAGTAAGCATTTGCAACAAATTCGACAACTACATCTTTTTATTTCTGCTGCATAACTCACTCTCGTCCCCATAAAGAAAAACACCTCCAAGTTGTCTTTTTAGGTAATTACATACCCGCTTTTTCAACTTAAAGGTGTTTTTATTTGTCCCACTCTAAGGGTTCAATTCTGTCCCATATGGACAAGGGTTTTTTGTTCAAATGTTCAAAGATAAGAGTATAGCTTTTCAAGTTAGATAGTTTTCTAACTCCACAAGGAAAGCTACTTTGAATGATCATCACAGGTACAATCTAGGGCTTTTATTGTTCCAAAGGTGCCTCGTGCTTTTCTATTTTTTTCGCTAAGCTTTCTCCCAATTGGTTTTCTTTCCACATAACTGTAATACCTAAGCCAATGACCATAATGACAGCAGCGAAAAGATAAGGATAGTGGATGTTTACGTCAAATAATATTCCACCCATCGCTGGCCCACCGATATTACCTAAGCTCGTATAGGTTGAGTTCATTCCAGCAACAAATCCTTGCTCTTTCCCGGCAGCTTTTGATAAAAAAGTCGTCAATGCCGGGCGAAGCAAGTCAAATGCGAGGAAGATGAAGCAAGTTACCACCAGCACTGCCAAAAAGCTAGAGATTACAGTGGACGCCACCGCCAATATTGCACCTATAATTAAACATAATTGGATCAGTTTCTTTTCACCAAGTATATCTACCATTTTTCCAAACATAAATACTTGCATAACAACTCCGAAGATTGAGCTGATTGTAATAATAGCTGCAATCTCCTTCGGCGTGAAGCCAAATTTATGATCAGAAAATAAGCTGAAAACTGTTTCATATGCTGATAAACCGAAAGCAAGTACAAATACAATGATAAAGGCAGTAAAGTAACGCGGATTAAGTGATCTTTTGAAATCGCCTATAAAGTTTGTTTGCTTTGTATTAGCAGAAATTTCTGCAAGCTGTTCCTTTGTTAGCGGCTCTTTTAAGATATATATTGATGAAATGCATGCTAAAAAGGCAATGCCTGCCGCAAAGAAGAAGGGCATACGTATACCGTATTCTGCAATAAAGCCACCGATGCCAGGTCCGATAATAAAGCCAGTACTAATGGCGGCAGAAATATAGCCTATCGCTTTTGACCGTTCCTGAACAGATGTAATATCTGCAACATATGCAGTAACACCTGGCATAATAAAGGCGGCACTAATTCCCCCTAGAATCCTTGATATATAAAGCACTGAAACATTCGTGCCTAGACCAAAGATAAGTTCTGAAACACCAAAAAGAAACAAGCCGATTATGATGATTTTCTTTCTGCCATAATGGTCAACCCATCGTCCTGCGAGCGGTGATATAAGTAGTTGTGCCACAGCAAGTACAGCGACAAGATAGCCCATCGTTTTTCCCGATAAATGCATGATATTCATAAAAGACGGCATAACGGGGACGATGAGACCTATACCTAGAAATGCAATGAATATATTGCTTAATAGAATAATTAATACCAACTTTTGTTCTTTAATTGTTTTCTTCATATATAAACACCTCTTTCTGTATAATCATTGATGTGAAATACCTCTCCACAATACTGTCCAAGAGGTCTAACTAATCAAAAGCTATTGCAAGTAGAAAAAATTTATATCAAATCTTTGCTTGGAGTCTTACGAGACCAAACAACTACAGGAATAAGCAACAGTGACAGAATTGCTCCAGAAAGCGATAGTATCGCATAACTATAATGAGCGACTACCAATCCTGATAACGCACCGCCGGTGGCACCTGATAATGCAAGCAAGACATCAGCAGATCCCTGTGTTTTTGCACGAATAGATGGATGTGTTGCATCTACAATGAGAGCCGTTCCGCTTATTAAGCCAAAGTTCCAGCCAACACCAAGTAGTACTAACGCACAGATAAGTAGTACCATTGAATCTGCAGGGGCAAAAGCTGCCAGCATACCAGAGGCCAGAAGCGTGGCACCAGAAGCAACAGCCATTGAAGTACGACCAACTTTATCTACAAGCATCCCTGTAAGAGGCGAAGGCAAGTACATGGCGCCTATATGAAAACCTATGACCAACCCCACTTCTCCCAAACGATGACCATAATGTCCCATATGGACCGGTGTCATGGTCATAATGGCCGCCATGACAAATTGAGTCAAAACCATTACTGTAACGCCCACGACAATTCCTCTCTTGTTTATTGTAGAGCTTTCGGAATTTGGTTCTGCCTGCACAGTGCGGTTTTCCTCCTGGGCATTCGCTATGGCTGTAGATACAATCAAAGGGTCTGGACGAAGAAAAATTAAGAGAACCAATCCGGCAAGGATAAAAGCCGCAGCCGCTAAGATAAAGGGGCCAGCCAAAGTTGGAACACCAATAGATTGCGCAAATTTTCCCATCACATCGACCAAGTTAGGACCCGCTACAGCACCAAAGGTAGTAGAAACCATGGCCATGCTCACAGCAGTTGCCCGCTGTTTAGCTGTCGCCAGATCTGTACCGGCATATCGCGCTTGCATATTTGCGGCGGTACCAGCTCCATAAATAAGCAGGGAAGTGAATAAAAGCACGACGCTGTTGATTAAGGCAGCGATTATAACGCCGACCGCACCAGTCCACCAGCAAGAAAACCGGCTGCAAGTCCTGGTCCACGGCCAAAACGCTGTGAAAGTCGGCCTACAAGCAGTGCGGCCCCAGCAGATCCTAAAGTGAGTAAGGCAACTGGAATCCCTGCTGCACTTTCCGTCCCTAGCATATCTTGTGCGAGAAGTGCGCCTACCGTTATACCAGCTGCAAGTCCTGCCCCTCCAAAGATTTGTGATAGGATCAAAATTCTTAATGTTTTTTTATAGAGCTGTTTTTGTTTGTCTGTTGAATCAATATAACCTTGCAACCAAACAGGATGCTGTTTTGACCTACTTGTATCCCATGTTTTAGTTACCATAAAACTACACTTCCTAACAAAATAATTTTTTTGCACTTTCTTGCCCATCCTCTTTTAGAAGGTTTCGTTCAATAAATAATTAAGGAGCTCATGATTATCAACTACATAATCATGAGCTCCATGTATCACTACAGAACAAATAAATGCTTAGAAACTGCACAAAATAAAATTAACATTCACAATTAATCTGAGTTTCTATTCAAGATCAGAACTTTATCCAACAAAAGGATGCTTTACCACAAATCGGATGCCAACAAATCTTCACTGACAATGCTAGTGGAGACAAATCATAAAGAACCGGACTAGACGATGCTTTTGATTTTTTAAGAGAGGAAGACACATTGGTTGTTTGGAAAAGTGCTTCATAAAAACGACGAACTAATTCTTAATTGGTTTCAACTGACATGATTGTCTTTCCACTCATATAAAATTAAAACTACAATTTCTGTCTGCTCTGATTCTTTAAAATGAATATGATTCTCCGTCATCAGGTACTAAAACATTCGAGGAGATTCCTTTTTCATTAATAAAGCTTTTTAATTCTTCTTTTGATAATGTCCAATGATTAACAGCTTCCATATGGACAGAAATGATTTTTGCATCTGGAGCAGCTTTATAAACTTCATAAATGTCATCTTTCCCCATAATTAGAGAACCACCTTCAGAGAGTTGAACATCCCCACCGTTGACAACAATGATTTCTGGTTTGTGTGTTTCAATTACTTCCTGAACAGCTTCATACCAAACAGTATCTCCAGCTACATATAAAGTTTTCTCATTTGAGTGTTTGAAGACAACGCCGCACACTAGACCAGTAACCTTTAGGATTTCGCCTCTTCCATGCTCGCCTTTTGTTTTAATTAATTGGATTCCTTCAAAGACTGTATGCTCTTGTAAAACCTCTACATTTTGGAAGCCTGCATTTCGAATTTCAGTCGCATCTTCTTCATTTTGGGAAAATATTTTAATCTCTTTGGGCAGGGCTTCTTTAGCAGCATCATCCCAGTGGTCATAATGTAGATGAGTGACAATAACAGCATCAACATTATGAATGATATCGTCAATGGATATTGGTAAACTAACTAAAGGATTATTTGAGTTGTTTTGTCTTAATGAAGGGAAAGGCGGGTAAGTCCCTTTTTCTGATAACATTGGATCGATTAAAAACTTCTTTCCCGCATATTCAACGACAATTGTTGCATTACGAATTTGATGTATATTCATATTTATTAACTCCTTTATCTTTTGAAATTTCCTCTGAACAATGTATAGTCTAAACTATGGACACATGACGGGTACATAGATTAAGTAAAGTCTTTTGGCGGTTTGACTTTATTTATGAAAGGAGTTAAATAAATGTTAGATAACACAGATATGCATATCTTGAAGGAACTAACTAAGAACAGTCGGATTTCATTTTTCATCCTGCTTCAACGCAATTTTGAATTAAGTTCAGAGAACTCACGATTGGCCATTTTATTAATAAATCCAACTGCCGTTATTTATTAAATTTCCATGACTCATATCCTGTTTTTAAAATTGCCTTTTGTTTCTTATTTAATGATTCTAGGCTTATTTTCAGTTTTCCTAGATTTTTGCCTTTTGCTTTGGCCGATTCAATTCCTTCTCGCTGCCTTCTATTAAGATCCTCTCTTTCCTTTTCAGCAACAACAGAAAGAAACTGTATTACTAATTCACAAACACTTGTGTCCGATTAGGTGTTTTCCAATTCATGATCATTAACTGGCTCTTGTATTGTTAAGATGACTAAAGGACTCAATATTGAACAAATTACTAGGAATTAAAATACAATACTCCAATTATAGGAATCTAAGTAATACCAACCATTAAAGGAGCAACGGCCTCCCCAATTTGTCCTCCATTGTTAACGATTCCGTAGGCAATTGGGTATGTTTCCTTGTTTGTCACTCCCATAGAAATACTGAGAACGCTGAATATCAAAGATTAAGTAAAAGTCCAAATCAACTCTGTGTGCCAGGTCTTGAGGGTGCATCTTGCTGAGGAGAGCCGGAATTTCTAAGAACGTCCCTTGCATGCATAGGTTTTAGTGGTAAATGTCCACGAGATTTTAAAATTCCTTGAAGACGAGCAAGAGTTCCAACAATAATTGGTGAAGCACTAGATGTTCCGCTAAAATTATCTTTATACCAATCTTCTTAATTAACTCCACCTTGTAAATCAGCGTCACCAGTGGTAGTTCCTTCCCTTTCCCACCCTTGAACATCAACAATAGCTCCATAATTAGAAAACTCAAGTCTAGAACGATCAGGGCCATAATTTCTACCATATGTACCGGGAGGCGGTGCTCCAGCTCCTACTAAAATAGCTCCAGAATCCCTATGACTACGGTTGAATTTGTTTTGATATATCTCATCCTCTAAATTTTCTGCTCCATTCCTCGCAGCTTCTTCCACCATAACTCCCTTAGTCTATGCCCCTCCTTTTTTTTGATCAATGCAGAAAAAGGAGAGAAAGGTTCTCCCCTTTATATTTTATTTGTTGTAATGCCATGTTTAGTTCTAAAACATTTACACGAGGCTCATCAAAAATCCCCAACTGGCGTCCTTTGGTATGTTCCTTTATAAGTTTTTCTATTCGATCTTCCAAACATTCATGGCTTTGGCAATTCTAGGTACCTATGCATTAGCTGCTTCCGGAGTTAAATCCGGATCAAAACCGGAAAGGGAAGTTGTCACTAGAGCTGTTGAAATCGTGTCACCTAAATTTCCATTTTCCTTTTTTAATTGATTCACATTGTCTTTCACTGTTTGAATGTATTCTTTTGATGCAACGGCAGCATTCGTTGCATCAGATGCTTTTGGGTCATATTTTATCGCGGATCCTCTTGGATAGAAGCATTGTGGACCCTTAAACTCTTGAGCCAAAAGCTCTGAACCTTTAGTCGATTGACTAGCCAAATTGTGTAAACAAAATGCAAAGATAACGATTTAAGACTCCCAATTTGATCAAGCTCGCTTTTGTGCCAAAAAACCTTGGTTGACTATCTTTTTATTATTTAAGAAACGTGATAATCCAAATGTTGTAATACTTGCAAACACAACACATAACGCACTGAACCATGTAATTGATGATATTGATATTTGCCCCACAATTACTCCACCTAAACCTGCACCAACTGCAAAACCTAATTGCATCATCGATTGGTTCAGACCTAGCAACACATCTGAGGATTCAGGTGATATCGTTGCTAAATTATATTGCTGAGTTGCACCTGATGACCATCCTGCAAATGACCAGACTGTCAATATAATAAATACTGCAATAATTGAATGTGATATGAATGAAAGCACGACTAAAGATGTTCCGTTTACAAGTAACCCTCTTTTTAATGTAAAAATTACGCCTCTTTTATCTGCACTTAAGCCACCTAGTTTAGAACCAAATAAGCTTGCAACTCCAAGAACAAGTAAAGTAATGCTTAAAAGATGATCACTCATGCCTACAGTATTTACAAGGTATGGAGATAAATAAGTAAAAATAATCCCGTACCCTGTCATTAAAAAGAAGGTGATTGATAATGCTAAAGCAATTTTTGGATTTTTGAACATGGCAATTTGTCTCGTTAAAGGGATTGAAGCATCACCATTCATTTTTGGTATTGTATTTAAAACAATAAAAATGACAAATAAAACTAATAATGCGATACCGATAAATACAAATTTCCAGCCATACATAGATGTAATAAAACGTCCAATAGGAACACCAATGATTAATGATGCGGTAAATCCCATTACAACTGTTGCAATTGAACTTGCCTTTTTATTAGCAGGTGTAATCTTTGCTGCGATACTTAAAACTGTAACGACCGCTACACCTGTACTTAAAGCCATAATAATGCGAGCAATCATAAATAATCCATACCCTGGAACAATTACTGATAGTAAATTTCCTATTATAAAAACAAATAACGTATAGATCAGTAATTTACGTCTTTCCATTTTAGCCGTTAATACCATTAATATAGGAGTACCGATTGCATAGGCTAATGAAAAGACTGTAATTAATTGACCAGCCGCTCCAATTGACACTTCTAGGGCATCTGCCATTTTATCCAAAATACCTGAGATGATGTACTGTGAAGTACCAACTAAAAAACTTATCAATGCTAAAATATTAATCTTTGCTGTATTTGACATGTGAAATTTTCTCCTCAATATCACTATTAATTTCTATATTTCTATAAACACTGAAATAATATACAAAATGAAAGAAGCTATTTAAGCTTCATACTATTCTAGTGCTTTTAAATTAATGTATGAAGATGCTTCTTAACATCGTATTCTTCCAACTCTTTACCATTTTTTAAACGATGAATAAAATCAGGATTAGAAATTAATGGGCGTCCGAAAGCAGCGACATCAATTATTCCTTCTTCAATCGCCTGATTCGCCATTTCTGGATTTAATGTACCTACCCCAATAATGACACCATCCCAGTATTTTCGGACTAATTGATGCATCGTTTTTCCATTTGCAAGCACTCGATCAAATTGCATAATCGATGGGTGAATCATTGTTGCACCCGCTTCCTTAAATGCCTCAACAAATGTACGAATAGCCATTTCTGGATCTTCCCACATGTAATTTGGTATATCTGCTTTATGAGCAGAGAATCGGATCATTGTTCGTTCTGTACCGATTGCGTCGATAACTGCTTTAATTACTTCCTTCATAAACGTTAATCTTTGAGCAAGGTCACCACCATATTCGTCTGTACGATGATTTGTTATATCTGAATTAAATTGGTCAATTAAGTATCCGTGGGCACCGTGAATTTCTACACCATCAAAACCTGCTGCTATTGAATTTTTCGCAGCTTGCGCATATTGATTGATTACTTCATTAATATCTTTAATTGTCATTTCTTCAGGAACATCATATGGCTTACGGAAACGAGAGACAAGGCCTTCAGCTGGAATAGCTGATGGTGCTTGAGGAGGCAGATTTCCAGCAAGCTCGTGATGAGATAAACGACCAACATGCCATATTTGAGCGATCATTGTTCCTCCCTCTTTATGCACAGCATCAGTTACTTTTTTCCATCCCTTAATTTGTTTGTCTGAATAAATTCCTGGAATTCCAGGATAGCCTTTTCCACGAGGACTAATGACGGTTCCTTCTGAAATGATTAAACCAACTCCATCGGCAGCACGTTTTCGGTAATATTCAACAATATCCTCCCCTACTACGCCCGTTTGATCATCTGCAAAGGATCTTGTTAACGGCGCCATTGCGATACGAGAGCGTAAATTCCAAGCTCCGATTTTTATCGGTTCAAACAATTTACGTTCTAAACCATTTTTTAAATTTCCCCAAGAATTTGTTTCTTTGCTAATTTGACCCATACATTTTCCCCCGTTCATTTCAATTATTCGGTATTTCTATAAATACTAAAATTAAAATTAAAATTAAAATTAAAATTATTCCGCTTTAACATTAAAGCAAAGCGGGTGCGTATTGTTCAAGGACCTCACGTTGTAAACTGTAATATCTGAAGGTTCCCTCTCTGCGAACTGCTAATAATCCGCAATCGAGTAATGGTTTTAAATGATGTGTCAATGTTGAATTGGCGGGGACTTTTAATTGATTTGCCATTTCCAGGCAGGCTAACTCTGATTGTCGAGCAAGTAATTTTACGATTTGTAAACGAGTCGATTCACCTAGTGCCTTATAGACTTTTACAGCAATATCATCACTCACCGCTAAAAACCTCCTTTCAGCAATGCTTATTTCAGTATTTCTAGAAATATTGTATTTCATCAGAGATGCTCTGTCAAGAGAGTGCTTTTTATTTTTTAATTCAAAGGCTGTTTTCTTAATTTAAGAATGTGATTGTATACCACTACATGATGCTCGCTCCTAAATAAAATGATTTTATTAATATAACTTTTAGTCTTCCACACATTCTAATTATCTTTTTTAATAATAATTTCCAATCTCTTTTTTCGAATACAATTTCTTCTTCCACTAACCTGCTTCTTATCTACAGTATGATTTTCTACAGTATTCAATGTAAGTAAAGATAGGAAAAATACCAGTTTTCTATCCTTGTAGAAGCATTATCAACAGTAAGTATTTATAGTTTTCAACGTTAACAAACATAGGGATACTCTAGATAACTGCCCGTTAGTTGAATAGGGACAACTACAAATAATGCGTTATTTGGATTATTAGTTAATTACCGGTTGATAACTAGTGAGTCTTTAGATACGCTCTATTGCATTTTTTATCTTCATAAAATCATTACTGCTAACAATATCGGGATGATTCACTATGAGTTCTTCAACAAAATTTTGCAGCCCATTTTTTAATCCTTGTTTAAAACTCTCAATCTCTATAATATTTCTATTGGATTGAGGAATTTTTTTCGACCGAGTTACTGTTACCCCATCGTAGAATGCTCCATTCTTCCAGCCTGGAAAAGTTGGTTCGAATCTACAAAGTGCGAACGAAACTAAATTTTCCCGCAGGGAAAACACCAGAGTTCTACTTGTTGAATCATCTTCAACAACAACTTTCTCTTCCTCGTATAATTTCTGGGGCACGTCAGGTAACTCTCCAAGAAAAGTGGCAAGTTGACATACAAATCCTTCTTTTGTAACCCCTATTGGATCCTCATTTTCAGGATAATTATAATTGCTAAAAAATGAAACACCGTCAATTAATATGTCCAGTTTCCCCCATATGTCGAAGTGATGGTAATCTTCAGGAGTCATTTCATCATAATAAGGCATAAATTTAAAATTGATTTTACTAGTCATACAAAATAAGCTCCATTCCCAATATTATTTATCATATATGCTCTCTTATTTAATCGCCTGACCCGTTAAAAAAGCGACCTTCGTTATTGAATTATCGCACCCGTTAGTTGAAGAAGATGGGTAGTACCGAACTGGTTAGATTATTACATTCTTAAACAAAGAAGTAAGGTCTTCTGCTAATTGATTTTTTGAATAATCATCGTGGTATATTCGAAATACGCTTGGCTGCTTTGAACTTAGTTTGATATATATAGGGTCACCGCTTCCGTGGGAACAACTTGCTAAAAAAACATATCCATCCTCTAATACCGATATTCCAGGTTCATATTTAGTGCTTTCATCAATTATGTCATCCACACCTCCCCATATAATATATGAAACCCCATCATAATCCTCATCAGGTTCATCTTCTTGGATTCCGAACTCTGCATCTATTAAAGGGACGGTTGTATATAATTCGATATACCATTCGGGCAATTTTATTTTAAGTTCTATTTCTAATTTTGCTAAATCACTTTCGGTTGCCGTTTTGCCAACAAAATCGGGATATTTTAACTTAATTCTTTCTACAAGCCTTTTGGCTTCGATAATTATTTCATTATTTGTCATTTTCCATACTCCCATTTCAATTTATCTATTTAGAGTTCGATTGAGTCCAATAAAATCCTGCTTATCGCAATAATTCTTGTTGAACTAAACTGCTTCGTTAGTGGAACAAGAAAAAGAGCCGCAGCTGCGACTCTTTTGTTCAACCCAAGCACCCTTTAGTTTAAGTGTATTCTTTCACAATCTTTCCTTTAAAAGTAGATAACTAACTCAATTTATTTTTTTGCTTTGTTAAGTTATAGCTTCGTCTAACTAGGTCGTATATAACTTCCCCTGGAATAGTACCGTCAAGAATAATGGAATTCCAATGTTCTTTATTAAGATGGAAGGCAGGAACTATTGAAGGGTAATTCTGACGATAGAAATCCAACCAGCCGTTTTCACATTTCAGGTTAATCCAAATATGGTCACCTCTTTTGAAAATCCAGGCAAATACCTTTTTGTTTTCTTTATGTCGCATTAACGTCCAATTCTTATCGCTAAACGGATAATCTTCATAAGTGTTTTCCAATTTCAAACAATAATTAATTGCTTCCTCTCTGGTTTTCATTTTTTCACTCCTACAACATTGGATGTATGCAATCCTCTTCAATTAATAACCCGTTGCAAATTTAGTTGGTACAAAATAATTTAATCTAACCATAAAATAAATTTCGTCACCCTCTACCTGCTGTATCGCATCGAATCGAAGCTGGAGATGGTGATTCAATTGATTCAGAATCTTCCTTACCGAATGAAGGCGTAATGTAAATCATGAAGAAAAGAGACTCTTCTCCACCGAGAAGGTCTCTTTCCTGCAACCAATCAAATGACATAAGTCGAGTTGATCCATCATAGGACTATCCAAGTAGACTTTGGTGCCTATTTAAGATAAAACAGGAAACCTGCCAACATTTTCTTTTCAGTAACAAGCAACAAGATTGTCTACAAAACTTGGATAGTCTTCTGCGGTGAGTATTTGCGAAATGTTCCCATCTTCTGTCAATATGGTGGCGAGTGCATCGAACACTTCGTGAAATAGTTTTCGATCCTCTTTATTCACACATAATAGTAAAACTATGTTTACGGTTAAATCGCCCCATTGAATTCCTCTTTCGCTTATCAAAGCAAACATGCCGGTCTTCTTTGCATTCATTTTGATCGCATGCGGTATTGCGACGCAGCCAAATGCCGTTGAGGACATCGCCTCCCGTTCCATGACATTCAAAACAAAACTAGCATCAACATAGTCATGTTGTTCCATGATGTGGCACATTCTCGTCAAGGCGTCCTCTTGCGTCAAAATTGATTCAGTATTTTCAAAAAGCTGTTGGTCCGTCATTCTATTAATATTTTTCTTGAACGAATCTTTCCGTTTCATTTCTTTCAGTTCACTTATTTTATTCGCAACCTTATTGATGTCTATGTTAGAGAAAAATGGATTAATTAACACAAACGGCACTTTTGGGACAGAATTCAGTTGCACGGCTGAGATGATGAGGTCGCTATTTAAAGCGCTTAACTCGCTTTCATTCGTCACCACATGTTGGATCAGAAGATCCTCCCCAAAATGTTTTTTCAATTTCTCCATCAACTGGACGTTGAAATTATAATAGAACGGGAACAGAATGGAGCAGGTAATTTTTGAATGGGCTTGCTTTTGCATTTCGAGAGCGTAACCTAAATGAAAAGCAACAAAGGCAATTTCATCGTCATTCATCGTAAAGCCCGTTTCCTCTTTGATCGTGTGCGACACATGAACAGCACAGTCATAAATGGAAGGGGCATTTAATTTTAAAGCTGAAGTCAACGGATTTTTACTAGAAAAACGATTCTCCAATCGTATCAGCAGGTTTTTAATATGAAGGGTAAAGCGAATTAAAAAATCGGCGTCATCGATGACAATGTAATAATTAGTCTCCAAATCCTCTAATATCTTCCCCACTAAATTGATACACCGTATTCCGGCCACGTCCTGCAGTTCCGAAAGCTGCAGTTGCATGAAATTGATACTGGTGCCACTGCTTGAAATCAGCAGTCCAAGGTCGCGGATTTCACTCTCCGAATACTTGACCCCAAAGTTGCCTTCAAGACGACTGGCAATGACATGAGCAAGCTCATTTTCCTTCTCAAGATTGACTGCCTCATCTACCTGCTCCGTATAGCTAAACCCATTTTTCATCCGGTCAATCGCAATAGCAATATGTAAAACAATATTCGTCAGCGCATAATCATTTGTAAAGTAATGATAGGAAGAAAAAACTTCTGCTATGACATCACGGATATAGTCAATATCAAACCCTTCAAAAGAGGCTTTTAGCTTATCAATATCCAAGAAACTATCATTCGTCTCCCGAAAAAGAATGGAGCTCATTAATTTCCGTTTATTTTTTTCATTTCCACTAATCTGAATGGAAGCCACAGACATCTTTAATTCCAACTCATGTTCAACTAAACGCTTCCTTACCTTACGTAAATCGTTCTTTAATGTGATTTCGCTGATATATAATTCATCGCTCAAATCATAATGATCGAGCGGCCCATCCGCATTTACCAGGCACTTTAGCAAGTAATCGGCCCGTTCTTTCGGAGATTGCGGGATGATTTCATTCGTTGATGCTAAAAATGGATTTAATTTTTCCAAGTCCACTTTGTAACCCTTTTTCGATGAAGTAATCAAACCTTCTTCCATGGAATTTATATCGGAAATATAGGTTTTCACACTCCTTTTTGAAATGCCAATCGTTTTGGCAAGTTGGGTTGAAGAAGTCCAGTCATTTTGCATACTTAAATGTCGAAGGATATTCCTGTATTTAACATTCATCACAACAACCGCCTTAATCTAGGGTTTAATAGATTTGAACCACAATATATATGCATTTGCACTATACCAGATAACTATTTGCACCACTATAGTGTAAATGGATATTTGAGAGTTGTCGAGAATCATTTTATAGTAAGGATAAGGAAATGATGGCGCTATCAAAATATGAAACAACGGAGGGAAATAATTAATGGAAAAATTAAACGTATTATTGGTGTGTGGATCTGGGGCAAGTTCAGGTTTTATGGCGGCAAACATTCGCAAGGCAGCTGCAAAGCGGAATCTTGACATTACCATCAAAGCCCGCGGTGAAGCGGAAATTGAAAACTATATTGATGAAATTGATGCGTTAATGGTGGGTCCTCACTTAGCTTATATTTTAGATGAAATTGAGGATTATATTGGTGATACGGATGTGAAAGTTTTACTGATGAAACCTACCTATTATTCTACTCTTGATGGGGACGCTGCGTTAGAAGATTTATTAAAAGAATTCTAAAAAATTAAAAGTCGGGGGTCAAAAAAATGGATAAAATGATTAAATGGCTTGAAAATGATTTCTCCCCTAAAATGAATAAAATTAATCATAATGTCTGGGTCGTAACCCTAAAAGATTCGATCATGCAATTACTGCCGTTTATCCTATTAGGCTCAGTATTTTGTTTACTGACCATCCCAGGTGACGTCTTCAAAATTAATAACTACCCTAATTTTTGGACGCTATTCGGCTGGACCATGGGGGTATTATCCTTATTAATTTCATTCTTGATCCCATTTAACTTAATGGAAAAGAAACGATTGCGAAAACAACGCTTTATCGCAGGTTGTACAGGTCTTATTACTTTCTTAATCATTATTACGCCCCAAGTCGTTGCCGATAAAACAGTTGGTTTTGGCCATGCATCATTAGGTGCCGGCGGTATGTTCGTAGCGATTGTTGCAGGTGTATTTACGGGTTGGATCATGGGACTATTCGGAAGTTTCTCTTTCTTTAAAGAAGAATCGGTCATTCCCGATTTTGTAAGAGCCTGGTTTGATGCCATGCTTCCAATTGGAGTTGTCATCGTTGCAACATGGTTAGTCGTCGATATCGTCGGATTTGATTTATACAACACGATCTTAGGCATCTTTATGCCGCTGTCAAATGTGATTGAAACACCATGGGGCTTCGTCCTTATAAGCTTTGTAACCTGTTTCCTTTACACAATGGGGATTTCATCTTGGGTGCTGACCCCAGTAACGAAGCCCGTTTTTCTGGCTGCGATTACAGCCAATGCTACTGCAGGTGCTGCTAACCTCGTCACATCTGAAACCATCTTTTCAGCTTATCTGTGGATTGGTGGTATCGGTGCCACATTGCCTTTAGTGGTCATGATGGCCTTCTCAAAAAATGGAAAACTGAAAGCACTTGGACGGGCTAGTATTACCCCTAGCATCTTTAACATTAATGAACCCATTGTCTTTGGAGCGATTGCTTGGAACCCGATTATGATGTTGCCAATGTGGATCATCTCCCTTGTATTGCCAACCATCATTTGGATTGGAACGAAAGTGATCAACTTTGCGCCTATCCCCAAGATTGTATTCGACTTATGGTATGTTCCATTTCCTATTTCAACTTGGATTACAACGGGAACGATTACAGGAATTCTATTAATGCTCATCTGTTTAGCTGCAGCAACGTTCATTTGGTATCCCTTCTTTAAAGTGTATGAAAAACAAGAAATGAAGAACGAATTTAAAGAGGAAAAGGCCCCATTACGTGCAGCGAAATAATCTTTTCGAGGAGATATAAACCATGATTGAAGAAAAAACAGCGCAAAATGCAATGCAAATCATTCTCCATGCAGGGGATGCACGCGTTCATTGCATGAACGCTTTAAAATCAATTGAAAACAGTAATTTTGTGGAAGCAAAAGAAGAAATCAAACGTGCCAATGATGAAATCGTGAAAGCACATAGGATTCAAACCAATTGCATTTCAGTCGAAACTCAAGGTGAAGCCGGCGAATATTCTGTCCTCTTTGCCCATGCACAGGATACATTAATGACGATTTATAGCGAAATTAATATCGCAAAGCGCATGATCAAAATTTTTGAAACATATGATGCGCGGTTAACAAAATTAGAAAGGTTAGATAAGGTGATGGAACATGAGTAGAATACCAACTGGATTTCCAAAAGATTTTTTATGGGGTGGAGCGATTGCGGCCAACCAAGCCGAGGGCGCGTATGACGTAGACGGCAAGGGATTAAGCGTGGCGGACATCAACGAATTTCGCGCAGATATTCCGATTGACCAAAAAACGAATAGAGAACTTGATACGAACTACATTGTTTCAGCATTAAACAGTACCGATCGCGTGTTTCCTAAACGTTGGGGAATCGACTTTTATCATACGTACAAAGAAGATTTGAAATTATTAGCAGGAATGGGCCTTAAAACCTTCAGGACCTCTGTTGCCTGGACTCGCATTTTTCCTAATGGCGACGAATTGGAACCCAATGAAGCAGGTTTGAAATTCTACGATGACCTGATTGATGAAATCATCAAAAATGGGATGGTTCCCATGCTCACCATATCTCACTATGAAATGCCTTTACACTTAACAACGGCTTACAAAGGCTGGTATTCTCGCGAGCTCATTGAATTCTTTAATCGTTTCTGTCAAGTATTGTTTGATCGCTACCATGACAAGGTAAAACTTTGGATTATCATTAACCAAATTAACTTAATCGGACACGAATCCTTTAACCATTTGGGAATTGCGGAAGATAAAGTCGAAAACCTGATGGAAGCAAAATATCAAGGTGTTCATAATGAAATGGTAGCCTGCGGTCACGCGACCAAATACGCACACGATAACTATCCGGATTTACAAATCGGAATGATGCTATGCGGTGGTCCAACATACTCTGCCTCCGCTAAACCAGAAGATGTACTCGCTACCCTTCGCCATAATCAAATGGAATACTTCTTTGCAGACGTATTGCTGCGCGGGTACTACCCTGGTTATGCCTTCCGATATTTTGATGATATTGGAATCAATGTAGAATTCGGCGAAGGTGATGAAGAGGCGTTGAAAAACACGGCTGACTTTATGTCCTTTTCCTACTATTACACCCGTATTTGCGATGCGGAAAGTTATGCAAACGGTAATGAAGACCATCGTAACCCGGAATTGGACGCAAACCCTTGGGGCTGGTCCATTGACCCTGTTGGATTACGAATTTTCCTAAATCTTTTCTATGATCGCTATCAATGTCCAATCTACATCACAGAAAATGGCGTGGGATACTATGACCAATTAGAAGATGGCAAAATTCATGACCCTTACCGAATTGACTACCTTCGCGCCCACATCGAACAAATGAAAGAAGCCATCAAAGATGGCGTTGACCTGCGCGGCTATTACGCTTGGGGCCCGATTGACATTATCAGCTGCTCCTCATCAGAAATGTCAAAACGCTACGGCTTTATCTATGTAGATCAGGACGATTATGGCAAAGGCACAAAAAAACGGCTGCTGAAAGATAGCTATTATTGGTATAAAAAAGTGATCGAGACAAATGGCGAAGAATTAAGCACACAAGAGGAAGATTCCATTATAACCAACTAGTAAATGGGAATTTGCTTCTGAAAATAAAGACAGCATTTAGAAAACGACCTCACTTCGTGGGGTCTATTTTTTACATTTAGTGAGTAAAATTCCTTCAATCTTGTTAAAATGGTCTATTACATCATTAAAAGGTTTATTTTGATCTTTCATTCAACCACCCCTTTACTAAATTTTAACATATTCAGTCCTCAATATTGGCATTTTTTGTGCTTTTTTCCTGAACTCCCTCAGCTTGATACG
>NZ_JAGGQW010000061.1 GCF_018613065.1 Bacillus sp. ISL-7
TGACAAAGTGCAACATGACAAATTAATGTCAATCGTTTCTAAGACTATCACTGACAAACCAACATTAAAACTAATTCGTCGGTACCTACAAGCGGGGATCATGAAAAATGGGGTTGTGTCTGTAAATAAAGAAGGTACTCCGCAAGGAGGTCCACTTAGTCCCATACTCCCTTATAGGATTTGTGTTGTTGTTGCTTCTTTTTGGCGGTGTAGTGGATTTATTTTCTATAACTTTAATCACGCTGTCATCCCGATATGTATCAGGTAAATATAAGTTATTTATCATACGGATCGTTATGGATTGCACATTTACTTGGTTTGCATTGCATATGGTAGATGAATATATGAATAGCATTGTCATTCCATTGAAAACAGAAATCATTGCCGTTCTATTATTATTCTTTATAGAAATTGCCTTTGATAAGAGTGAAAAAACTAAAAGGTAATTTTTACTTAATTGGATTCTTCTTTAACTAATAGGTGATTGTTTCACACAAAATCGGGGCTGTTTCCGCAGTCCTTTTTTTCTTTCGCTATTCAACTAAAGGGGCAGGTTACTCGAAGAAGGAATAATGACATTATATAACAAATAAATAGATACTAATTAACAAAAACTTGATGGAGAAACAGGCGAAATCCATGATAAGGGTGGCAAGGAAATGAAATTCCAAGGCCATGCTGTCTTGACCTCATTCCTTTGGGGAAATTAAGATATCGCCGCTAAATTTGAAGCCATCATTCGTCGAGATGAAGTCAAGCTTCCAGAAGGTTAAGGGAATGACGAAGAAGCCTATGGCAACCATAAGTCTAGCGGCAAAATAAAAGGTCGGTTAACACTAACCGGCCTTATATGTACATATTAAATTAGGGTTTAGGTTTTTGGATTTTGTTAGCGGAATGTTTACTTAATTATTGTGAAAGATGAACCTGTGGATACATTACCACCGGAATAATCAAAACTATCAGTCCCCTTACCATCGACGGTTCCGGAAACCGAGACATTATAGTAATCTTTGAAAGTACCCTTAGAAAGTTTGATGAACTCGTCGAAATCAATCTGGACATTTTTCTCAGTGAATTTTGAGGTAGAATAACTCTTTTGATTGAAAGCCCAGGTAAGATTGATAGACTTAGTACCAGCAGGAGTTTCAACGCCAGTGCAATTTCCTTCTTCATCGCAAGTAAAATCAACTTTATTTACTTCTACTGTCTGATTCACTTTGGCAGTACCTTTGTTAATGTCAAAAACCACTTTAGTTGCTGGAACTACAGCGCTACCAAAATAGTATTCGTCTTTTTCATAATCGTAGGTTTGGTAATATAGGATGTAAGAATCCTTACCTTCAAAGTTAGTACTAAGGTCTACATTGGTATCGACAGTACCTTCTGACCCATAGAACGAAGCACCTTGATAGGAGCCTTTGTATACAGGGGAATTGCTTTGCGCCATTGCTGGCAGGGCCATAGTCAAAAGGAACACAACCGTCAGAATCAATACTTTTACTTTTCTCATTACGAACCTCCAATTTTTGGAAACCTAAACCGCTGTCCTAATTGTACAATATGGAAGAAAAAATGTACTTAAGTAAAGTTCGACAATTTTCACACTTTAAAGAAATTGATAGGGAAGTGTATTGGGATTCGATTGGAAATTAATAAGCTAATTTATATATTCAAATAAAGGCTGTGTTTGCTCCAGGAGGAATTACGGCCTTTTTTGTTGAAATCCTTCTTGAACTAACGTGGCAGGTTAGTTAAAGAAGGAGTCCCAGGTATCGTTATTCATACGTTAAAATCTATATTATAGGTTGAAATCCAAACAAACAAAGCCAACTATGCATTTAATGATAAAAAATATAGAGGTGAAAAAAATGTCAGGTTTTGAAAAAAAACATGAAATCATCACAAAATTAATAACTAACAACTTGCCACTTTATAAAAAAGAATTTCCGTTAATATTTTTTTGGAGTCCAAAAGGTGGATGTACTTCGCTTATTAAGTGGTTCTACTTCCAAGTAGGGTTACTTCATGAAGCGATTGATTATAACCCTTGGATCCACTTTTACAGAATGGAAGTATTTGAAAAGCAAGTAGACTATAAAGCTGAATTAGCGAAGGAACTTTTGAATAATAAAAAAAGTGTCTATAAACTTGTTCGAAATCCTTATAATAGAGCTGTTAGTTCATTTTTTGCAACATTAGGGAATGAAGCTATATTGAAACAGGTTTTTCCAGAAGGTATTCCGAACGGCTTATCCTTTAAACAATTCTTATATCGGGTAAAAAAAATAGGTGTAAAAAAAGAATCAATTAATATTCATATTGCTCAACAATATATTGAAGGGGAAGAAATATTTATTCAAAAATATTTACAATTAGAATATTTCGTAACTAAAATTAAGGATATAGAAAAACAATATAACTTATTAGATTCCCCTATTCAAAATATCATTAAATCTCCGCATCATGTGGCACCAAGATTAATTGTCAAGACTAATCAGTCATTTTCAGAGGTAAAATTGTCTGTGAAAGAATTACGTGGATACGTACCAGAATACCAGTTTTTTTATGATGAGGAGACAAAAGCTTTAGTTAGGGAGCTATTTAAAAAGGATTTTGAAAAGTATGGTTATAATCAACATGACTTAACTTAACTCGACATCTAGGTATAAGGTGATAAATAATCTTCATTACAACATATCTCTTGTTCAACTATCGGGTGCTTTAATTGATGAAGGAATAGAGGTGAAATAGTGCCAACGCCAATTATATTACTCTTATTACTAATATCAATTTTAGTTTTTAAAGGCGCACAAAACGGAAGTGTGAAATTTACTGTTAAGAAGTTTATATTAGGTTTAATTATAACTATCATATTCATTAACGTGATAATGTTTTTCATCTAATAAAATACTATGTGAACTAATGTACTTAAAGTAACGGGTGCGTTAGTAAAACAATCTAAATTCTCAATGAAGCCAAAGTATGCATTATTTTATTCACTCAAATGCATATTTTGGCTTCTTTATTATGCAGTAGGTTTTTTATTAATTGGTAAATCTCTTGGCGTACATTGGTAAAAAAGATGGCAAGGGTGGTAAAATCTTGTGAACGTAATCAATAATGCCTAGAAAACGAAAAAGAAGTCTACCTCTTAATAGGGATTAGACTTCTTTTTCGTATTATTTTTGTTTTTCAAATTGTAGAATACCTTTGTCAACAGATACCCATCCTTTATACCCCAGATGGATCGTATCTTTAAAGAAATATTTATCGTACTCATGACCGGATAAATCTAAAATAGGAAATCCGTTCTTTTCAATTTGTTTTTTAACCTTCACATAATAATCCGTGCGTCCTTTGGTTGGAAAACTGGTATAATCTGACCAGTAACCATTGACTGGAACGGAAACAAATAAAGGTTTTGCATGGGCTTCTTTTAGTACATCGAGGACCAGTTGCAGATCTTGATATTGTCTAGATTTTGCATAACTTGCTCCCTTTTTATACCCTTGAAGTTTATCCAATTTAGGTTGTAACATGGCTTTATAATACAAATCATTCACATAGAACGGATTGGATGTTGTTTTTTTTGCAGCCATATGGGTGGCAGCGTCTTCAAGCTCAGCCCATGATTTATTCTGTGTGAGGGCTGGTTTTGGATGAAGTTTTTTCAAATGGACATCTAGTAAAGAAAGGATTAAATCTCTTCGTTCCAACAAATGTAAAAAACCATAAGCAAAGGGCTTGATGACCATGGCTTTGGTTTGGTGCCATTTATCATGATATACATTCGCCTCCAAAAGAGAAGAAAGCATCCAATCACTTTTGACTACATTAAAGGCTAAAAGGCGCTTTGAACCTTCTGTCACTAATGGATGATTCACTTTTGGGTTTAACGCAAATTGGTATCCTTGTAAAACAGAAAAGTTGGGTGCAAAGTGGGATTCATCCGAGCCTTTAGGCACAAACCATTGTGGTGATAAGACGAAAACTATCCTTTTGCCTTTTAACTTATCTGCATGAGCTGAAAAGTTTAAAAAGTGAATGAGTGCCTCAGTCCCCCCGGTTCCGACTAAAAACGGCGTGAAGCCCTGTGGATTCACATGAAAATAGTTTGACGGATGAAAAGGGTCTAATCGAGCCAATTCAGAAGAACCATAAATAGGCAAATAGGCAGGATTTTCTAACATCTTTTGTTGAACTAAATAGCCTTGAAACATATTGCGGTCTAATCCTGCTGCATCTCGCTCCACCAACTTCTCATTAATCAAAGGCAGTAACCATTGGGCTGGAAAAAACAAAAGAATGGAAAATAAGATGACTGCCACAATTAAGGGTTTAAAGGAGGAGCGGACCATTACCGATTCTCCAATTGACCAATAATTGCATTCGGAGTATTCCATTCTTCTCTGACGAAATCAGAAATCCCCACTGTGATCTCTAAACGTTCTTCAATTTCAACAAGCAATGAAACCGTTCCGAACGAATCCAATAGACCTTCCTTAAATAAATCGATATTTAAATTTTCTCTTACAATATCCGAATCACAAATCTCTTCTAAAATATCCAACACTGTCTCTTTTACTGACATGATAATTCCTCCTAATATTAAAATAATCGACCGGAAAAGATTAAAAATCCAAAGCAAATGAAGTGGAAGGTGATGACGATCGAGATTGCATGTGTCCATTTATTCTTTTTCCAGAATGAGTATTTTTTGTTTTTTCGTGCAAACCAATCAAAACTGATGATTAAAAGAGCATGATATAACCCATACACAATATAGTGAAGTTCCAGACCGTGCCATACCCCCATTAATAAAAAGAGAAGCAGGTAACCAAGATAGGAAATGGTGAAACGGTTTTTGATCCACTTTTTCTTTTGCATTATGAAGGCAAATCGCATGTACACATAATCCCGGAACCAAAATGAAAGTGACATGTGCCAACGGTTCCAAAAGTCTTTAATATTTCTGCTCAAAAAAGGAAGATTAAAGTTTTCAGGCGTTTTAACCCCCATAATATAGCTGAAACCGATGGCAAAGTTGCTGTATCCAGCAAAGTCAAAAAATAAATATAAACTGTACAGATACATATAACTAATATCGGATAGCAGCGTATGGTTTTGGATAAAAAGTGTTGAAATTAATTTACTATTGATGAGAAACCCGATAATAAATTTATATAAAAAGCCTAAAAAAATCTTATTAATTCCCTTATAAAGAAGCTCATGATACTCTTCTCTGGAAGGAACGGTGCCTATATCCTTTTTAAAACGTTTGTAACGGTCGATTGGACCGGAGGATATGGTTGGAAAAAACAATAAAAACGAAAGTTGTTCTTTTATGGTCAAAGATGTTAACGAACCATCTCGAATATCAATTACCATTTGGACATTTTTAAAGTTTAAATAAGAAATTCCTAAAAATCCAAACCAGTTATTCAATTCGAAGGCAGGCAAGATTTTTATTAACAATAAAGGGATGATGGAAAGAAAAATAGCAAGATAAAAAACAAGTGACGAATTTTGCTTTGATCGATACCGTATATAAACGGAAACAAGGATGATCTCCCAAATGACATAGGCAATAAAGGAATACGCTTGATGAAGGTCAGCTGCGAATGCCATAAAGAGCACGACAAACGTAACGAGAGCGTTATACCAACCTAACCTTTTTTTCCGGTATCCCGCTGCTACGACAGGGATAAGCAAGATGCCAACAATCATAAAATAAAGTAAAGTTGCATAGGGCGTCATACAGTAACCTCATGTAAAACTCTTTTTCGGTCTACCTTGCCGTTATTCGTCATGGGAAGAGCTGGGCGATAAACAAACTTTCTCGGTACCATGTATTGCGGTAATAGAGCACGCAATTCTTTTTTTAACTGACTGGTAAGTTGAAATTCCTTTTCGAATTTATGTGGAGCTGGGATGATCACCGCTGTTAAAAATTCGCATTTCCCGTCTTTGTAATTAGGTACAATCATAACGTTTTGTACTAACGGCAGGGAAGAAAGCTGTGCCTCAATCTCTTCAAGCTCCATTCTGTATCCATTCACTTTCACTTGGAAATCCATTCTTCCTGCGTAAAATAACAATCCATCTTTTTTATAGCCAAGGTCTCCTGTTTTATAAGCAGGCTGCCCATTGAGGACGAAAAATGATTTACGAGTCAAACCTGGTTGATTCAAATACCCTTTGCTCACATGAGGTCCGGTTATAACAATTTGACCTTTTTCCCCATCTGGTTGTTCATCAAGTGATTCTGACAGAATATAAACTTCGCCATCTTTTTTTGAAATGCCAATTGGCAATGATTCGTACTTTTCAATCAAGGAATCATCCACATTGATACTTGTTGCTGCTACTGTACATTCAGTAGGACCATACGTATTGAATACAGTGGCATTTGGGAACCTCTTTCTCAATTTTAAAGCCGTTGCACTTGGTAATGCTTCTCCGCAAAATAAAAATGTTGTTAATTCAGGGAGTAGAGATGCTGAAAACTGTTCATCCGATAAGCAATAGTCCACAAAGGATGGAGTAGACGTCCAAATATTCGCGGAGGACTTTTCAAGCGATAAAAATAATTCTTTAGGCGCTGCCACATACTCTTTGGGCAGCATCCAAAGGGTTCCTCCTAAGAATAAACTAGGGAACAGATCCATCACTGACAAATCAAACGAAAAAGGTGCTTGGTTTAAAAAGACTTGATGGTTTGCTAAACCGAAGTCATTCGTCATCCAGTGAGTAAAACTCATTAAATTGTTGTAAGAAATTTGGACACCTTTTGGATTTCCTGTGCTCCCTGACGTATAGATGATATAAAAGTTTTCATCATTGAGAACATATGACTCGGAAGAAACGGTTTTTCCTTGATTCTTTACGAGTGCATCTCGTAAACGATCTCCATTCAAAGGATGGGATAGATGTTCCAAACCTACTTGAGGCAGATCAATAGGTGATAACATCATTTTAGCTCCAGAATCTTCTATAATTTTTGCAATTCTTTCATCTGGAATAGATGTATCAACCGGAATATACGGATGACCTGATTTAACGCATGCTAAAAAACAAACAAGCATTAATGGTTCCATGTGACCATAAACCACAATAGGAGTAGAATCATCCAGCAAAAGATTGTTTAAAAAATAAGCTAAAGACTCGGACATATTATAAAGCTGCCTATATGTAAGGCTCTCATTTCCGCATGAAAAAACGGTCTTTTCAGGATATAATTCAGACCATTTTTGTAGTTGTGAATAAAAATTCATGGTGTCACCTCTAAAATTCGTTATAAATAAAAGTACCGGAATTTTTAAATCCATAAATTGTTAGTAAGCCTAACAGAATTAAAAAATAAAATAACAATCTCATCATCCACCTTGTGGTAGGATGACAGAATAAAGATTTTACATAATGAAAAAATGAATTCATAAATGCCTCCTAACTGGGAAGTAAAGCACTTGATGATTTTACTATGAAATCCTATTTGATTTAGGATTTTAATCAAAATTTAATCCTTGGCTTTTGACAGATTAGTGGAATTTAGAATAAAGGGAGCAGGAAATGTATGAGGAATTTAATATTTTTGAAAAGGAACGGGGATTTTTGTAAAATATTGAGATTCCAGGATTAATATTAATCTTAGTACTTGTACTAATCGTTTTTGGACCTAAAAAACTTCCGGAACTTGGTCGTGCTGTCGGCCAATCATTGAGGGAATTTAAAAATTCAACTAAAGGTTTAATAGAAGATGATAAAGAACTGATTGAAGAAATAGTAAAATCCACGGATAGTAAGTTGTAACAAAGAGGATGGTACCAAATGCGGTTCCATACTCTAATTTATTATGTTGAATGCTTTAAATGGATGGGTGAAAAAGTCTCGTCTTGACAGTTGATTATGCCCACAACGATTGTCAGAGAGTTAAATATGAAAAGAGATTGAGGCATGGCAACCCCAATCTCTTTTTTCTTCATTACGCCAAACCATCTTTAGATATAGATATCTAATTAGTGAGGCAAAAAATAGCTCACATCGTAATGTGGCATAATGCGCATGAAATTCCTTTAACTATTGATTGTTGATATCAAATTCCTTTGCAATACTTAAATGGAATGGAATAAACCTAATTTAATGAATATCTAATTAGGTTTAATAATCAATGGGTAATATCTTTTAACACTAAATTTTAAGGGGCGAATTGATGATAGGATCAAGCTGTTATTTCGATGGCTTTTTTGTTCAATAAGTTTAAAAAAAAACAACTGTAAAAAAACTGGTATGTTAAAATTTAGAAAAATAAACGGAATACTAGAAGCAGCGGTTTATGGTGATAAATATGGGAATTTAAGGTGGTAAATAACGAGGAAAAATGTTTTCGCATGGATTATGTATATAGTAGGTTTAGTAGGTTTAGTAGGTTTAGTAGGTTTAGTAGGTTTCATCATTACATTGTTCATCATATTTATGAAAATCGATAATTCATTTACTTTTATATTTGTAATTGGATATGTGATTTTTCTGATTATTCTCCTTTTTTATTTTGTCATCGGATCTATTAGAAATGTAAGGAACATAAATTCAGTTGATATACGAAAAAGGGTATATACTTTCCTGCTTAGTGTTGTCCTACTTAGTGGTTTTTCTTTTCTTTTTTTCTATTTAAAAAAGCCCTCAGAAATAAATGTTAATAGGCTTATATATACGCCTTTAGCAATATCACTCGGTTCAGCTTTTGCGGATTTACCATTTTTAGAAAGAAATAATCGGATACGCTTATACAATACGTAGAGACGCTTGTTTAGGTTTGGAAAGCAATATGAAGAAAAAATTAATGATTGCGATACTATTAATCATGCTTACATTCATTATATACAGACCTTTGCGAAGGCACTTTAAAAACATATTTTCACGATTAGAAACTAGGGGGGAATACAATTGATAGAAACAATTATTAAAACGTTGAAAAACATCGAAATAGACTATAACGTTAAAATCCTTTATGCGTGTGAATCCGGCAGCAGAGCTTGGGAGTTTCCATCTAAAGATAGTGATTATGATGTTCGGTTTATTTATGTACATAACCAAGATGATTACCTAACGATTGACCAAATAGGGGTAGGGAAAAAACGGGATGTCATTGAACTTCCCATCAATAACCTACTTGATGTTACCGGGTGGGAATTGACCAAAGCTTTAAAGCTTTTTAGGAAATCCAATCCGCCTCTAATGGAATGGCTTCATTCAGGAATTGTCTACTATCAAGCGTTTTCCACCATTGATCAAATGAAGGAGCTTAGTAAAACTATTTTTGCCCCACATTCCTGTCTTCATCACTATTTGAATATGGCCAGTAATAACTTCCGAGAATATTTACAAGGTGATGACGTGAAGATAAAAAAATATTTTTATGTACTACGACCGGTATTGGCTGCAAAGTGGATAGAACAGTTCAATAAATTTCCTCCATTAGAATTCTCCACATTGTTGGAAAAATTAGTACCAGATGGGGAATTAAAGCAAGAAATTCACATCCTTTTAAAAAGAAAAATGCATGGGGAAGAACTGGATCTGGAGCCTCGAATCAAGGTCATCAGCCAGTTTTTAAATGAGGAAATCACTCGTCTTCGTGAATTCACAAACACCTTAAATATTTCCATACCAGACTTTACACCGATGCTGGATAAATTATTCAGAGATACGCTTGAAGAGGTTTGGAACTAATTTCATCTTTGGAAAATTGGCTGCCCGTCTAGACGGCTTTTTACAAAGAAATGGTTTATCAAGTATTCTTAATTAGTGCGTTCTTGACCATATGTAACGTTATATTAAATGATCTCACCAATTCGGACTATGTATTTGTGTAAAAAAGTAGATGTCTCAATAGAAAGGGTTAGACCTCACCAGGTCGCTAATTTCTTCCTAATAAGCGACTAAAATGGAGTGTGAAACATGAGGTCCAACCCTTTTGAGACATCCTCTTTCCTTATTCTTTTATTCCGATCACACGAATCCTTTTATAATTTATAATCCAGCTGCCATCTTTATATAGAATGTCTTTAAGCTTGTTTTCAACTTGTGATATGATACGTACTTTTGAGTCATCAAGAATCCCTTCAAACATACTGCTGCCAATCATATCAATCCAGTTTCTAATTGCCCGGTCTCCGTCCAATGGAGTTGGCCGATCAAAGCGGTGGGCAAAGGTCACTCTAAAGCCCACTTGTTCCATTAAAGATGAATATTCAGCAATACTGGGAAAAAACCAAGGGAAATGATCCATTTTAAAAGGGAAACCTTCTGTCTCAATTTGATTCATGATTTCCTTGGTTCCTAAGCTATATCTTGGAAAGTTGTTCTGCTTTTTAGTAAGGCATAAATCCAATGTAAGAGTTTGTTTACACAAGCAATAATGGCTACTCTAAAGGGTTTTCCTTCATCTCGTTTCTTGTCATAATACTCTCGTAATCTTTTATTGCGTGGAATAATCTCATCAGTCGTTTTCTTTTTACGGGAATCATTAAACCGATCTATCTCTCCGATTTCAGAAATAATCGTTGCAGCGATTTTTTCTCCGACTCCAGGGATAGATTGAAGGATTTCATATTCTTCAATTTCACTAGCGAGGGCATCTATTTCATCCGCGATATTGGATAGATGCTCTTGGTATTGAAGAACAATCTTAACCAAGATTTCAAGGTTAAAAATATGACTATCGTAGAGATTGTTTTGAAAAGGATCACGAAGGGCTGCTTCTCTTAACTTCTGTGCCTTTTCCTTTGCCCATGACTCCGAACGACTCATACATAATGAAGCTATTTTATCCGTTAACTCTTTTTCACTCACACTTAATACAGCCTTAGAAGTAGGGAATTCTAGTAAAGTAAGTAATGATACTTTCGAATATAGGCTTCCAAATACACCTCGATACTCAGGAAAAACCTGATCAATTAAAGAATGAAGCTATATCTTTGTTTTAGCTGATATTTCCGCAATACTCTCTTGTTGTCTTGTCAGATTACGAAGGTTTAATAGTTGAACTCCACGCTTCTTGTAAGGCTCTAGTTCCTCTTTATAAAACAGTTCACAAAGGTGATAAGCATCAATTGCATCAGTTTTTACCTTTCGAAGGCTTGTGCCCTTGGCTCTATGAGAGATAAGTGGATTGACGAGAATATAAACATAATTTTGTTTCTCTAGAAACTGAATAACGGGAATATGATAATGACCAGTTGATTCTAAAACAACCGAAGGTTGATGACCACAAGCAGCCTTTTCAACATCTTGAAGGAATTCTAATAAGCTTCCTAATCCTTTAAGATTGTGAGTAATACGGAATAAAATTATAAGAGCCTAAAATATGCAAGTTTTTATACACTACTTGTATATTTCGGCTCTTATAACATTCATAAAACATACTGCCATAAACAGCTTTCTTAATTGCCCAAAATAAGAGAATCATGTTCGTAGATGCTCCCTTTCAAATGACATTGGTTTTTATCTAACTTCCAGTTAAGTGTGTCACTTAAATGAGCAAAAACTGTGTCATTTATCTAGACGGTCACACTTGTCCAGCATCTTTATTTGGCCCAGCACTATGACCAATAATTTCCCTATTATAAAGATCGACAAATAAACATATGTAATGCCAACGATTTTCAACTCTTACGTATGTTAAAAGTAGACTTACAAATTTTGCGGGTAACCACCGCAACTTGACAAGGAGCCTCTGCGGGCATGCTTTTCCAGCCAGGAAACCAGATGGTAATGACATCTGGCTTACCGAACAGGCTAGCATACCCACCTCTCCTAGTAAAGTTGCTAGTACGGATCTCTTATGCTAGTAAGCAGTATGCCCTGGTTTGGCGGTTAGTCTACTTGACCTTAATTTTTTTGTTCAGTTAAGTGTAGCCGATTCAAGGCAATAATAATGCTATTAAAAGTGTAAAGAATCGTACAGCTCTTAATGTAACTCCTAACCAAAACCTCTCATAATAATCCTCAGATGCTTGCAAGAACATTTTCAAGTAGATGGCAAAGTCTTTTTAGAGTAACAGAATATTCCTGCTTTATTCTTGTTAGGAAATAAGATGATACAAAAACCGTATAATAAGTACGACAATATATCCTCAATTTTATCTGAAAAAAAACTGATGCTGTGGGAAACACATTTTCTAATACTGTGATATCGACATCATCGTTTCCGTGAGGATAATTTTTGACAACTTTTCAAGCAAGGATTCGTATAATATTTGTTTCGTCAAGAATATTTTCACAATAGATAAAAATAATTTGCTTCCCTTTAATATTTCGAGGGTTTAAAATTCTATATCCTCACAATTTGTAAGTTTATCGTGGAAAAATTTATCAAAAAGCAGCGTAAAACCCCTAGCTTTAGATATGGGGATATAAGCTGTTTTTTTTGTTCGATTTTTTAGGATAATGCATTAATTTTACTATACAATCTATGATATTCTTTGGTATAATGGAATTACAAATAGAACGCTTGTTCCTAAAAAGGGGTAAACGAAATGTATCGATCCTATAAAATACAAATTCAGCCCGGACATGAATTGTTCGACTACTGTGACTCACTCTGTTTTAAAGCGAAAAACTTGTACAATATCACCAACTACTATATTAGACAGGTTTACACAGCTTTAAAAAAAGAAACTAGAAATGAAAATCAGCTTCAACTTCTAACAGATATCCAAGTCCATTTACCTCAAATGAATAAAATTCGTCTAAAAAGTTTTGAGAGAGCCAAATCTAAGTCTCAAAAAGTCGATAATAATGGTCATGTTTTTGAGACAAAACCAAAGCTATTTGAAATGCCCCATCCAGAGAAAGCATTCCTTCCCTATACCTTTGTAGAAGCACTGTTTAAAGTGATGAAACAAACCGATTACCTTTCTATGCCCTCACAGTCCAATCAACAAACAATAAAAAAGGTATATGATGATTGGAAAAGTTTCTTCGAAGCCTCTAAGAAATATAAAATTAATCCTACTAACTTTTCCGGAAAGCCAAAGATTCCAAAATACAAACCGAAAAATGGACGCACGACCTGTTATTTAACCAATCAAATTACCAAAATTAAAAATGGAAATATGCTTTCATTACCAGGAACTCCTCTTACATTAAAACTGGGAAAAATCGTACATACAGATGGGAAACTACAACAAGTACGAATTGTCCCGTCCTATGGGCGGTATGTAATGGAAGTTGTTTTTAAAAGTGAACAGGAAAAGGAGATCAAACGATCTGAAAAACAATTAAATGAGTGGGTATTTGAGCCGAAACGAGTAATGGGTATTGATTTAGGCGTAGATAACCTGGCAACTATCATCGATAACACGGGGCTAAAGCCTCTGCTTATCAAGGGCAAATGGTTAAAATCAATCAATCAATACTATAACAAATTAAGAGCCAAATACATGAGTATCCTTCGAAATGGAAAAGGACCAAAGGAAGGGAAGTTTCACAGCACAAGATTAACTTCATTAGACCGAAAAAGGAACAATCGAGTCATGGATTTTTTACATAAGGCCAGTGCAAAAGTGGTGGAGATTGCTCAAGAAAGAACCATTGATACAATCATCATAGGTAAAAATGAAGGTTGGAAGATGGAGGTTGATATGCATAAGACTACAAAACAAACCTTCATACAAATCCCATATGCCACTTTCATAGGAATGATTCGATACAAAGCAGAACGACATGGAATTCAAGTCATTGTCCGAGAAGAAAGCTATACCACTAAATCTAGTTTCTTGAATCATGACCCGATTCCAACTTACGGGGAAGAGCACCAAACTAATTTTAGCGGGTATAGAAGCAGTCGAGCTTTTTACAAAATCAAGGGTTCTAAGATTTTGATCCATGCCGATGTGAATGGAGCTTTTAATATTGTCCGTAAACATACCAAGGATGTCTTCGAAGAACTGGAGCGAAAACAATTCCTCCAATCCCCAAGAAAAATAATCATCATAAAAAAAAGAAAAGCAAAGCTGAAGACCTCGGTCTGATGTAATAGCGGGACTTGTGGTAGCCCTCGTAAAGACAATGCGGCTTTAAAGCCTATTCTTTCGAAACCCCTAGCTTCAGCTATGGGGATACTCATAATTTTGCTCTATAGAATCGGTTAATTTTTCCATGAAATTCCTCCTTCTTTATTATTTACACTATTGGTTCAGTTTATAATTATTTAATTGACCTACTAGTTAATGGTGGTTCATTAAACCAACCTTTTTTAACCAATAGTTTAAACCCTTTTTCTGAAAAACTTTGGACCTGTTCCATTAATTCACTTAGTATTTTGACATGATTCTTCTTATAACTAGATACAGCAGCGTTTTGTAAATTTATTATTCCAATAGGATTTAAAAACATTATTAGGTTCGTCATTAACTTATCTGAAAATGGAGATTCATGGACCCTATGAACGAAGCTCTCTAGTCCAGTTGTAGTACTAACTCCGTTTTCCCTGAAAATATCCGATAAAGTAGCAGCTTGATGAAATGCCAATTTCTTGCCATCATTAAATAATTGCTTTGACTCTTCATCTTTTACAACATCAGCAAAAGCAGCGCATAGAGCAACACCAACATTATTGCATTGAAGTGCACTGTACATATGTCCCAATTCTACCGCATTAAGTGGTCTCAATTGTGTAGATAAAACCTTAAACAGTTTACTCTCTCTTTCATGTGCTTTCATGTATAAAAATGGACTGTTTTGTAACAAGTTCTTTTCTTTTAATAAAACTAAGAGAGATTCATCAATTTGAATAATCTTAGTGAGGACTTCACTAAAGAATTTCTTTACATTCATATCCGCTAGTTCTGAATATTGAGAAGCGAGGACCCGCATCCCATTTCCGGTAATATGCTTAAGAATTTCAATGATTAATTGATCAGTAAAAAGCTTTACTGAGGAGTTATATAAATCAACTTCACTGAAAAATGGCGTTTCATTATAACCGCTGTCATTTAATATCTTTGTAGCCTCTTTTTCTTGAAATGTAGATAATGAATTGATTTCATCTAGAACACTTCTCAAATCTTTATCCTCAGCAGTGTCAATAAGATTCTTTAAAATAATATTAACCATATTCGAACTTGATTGTAGATACCAAAGAAAGCCGAACTCATTTACGTTCATACAAAAGGCTCCTTCATTATTTATTTTCTCTTATTAGAATGACAAAAATATTGGTAATTATTCAGGGTATATTTCTAATTAATACATTTAGTCTCAATCTCAAACTTTATTAATTATTGTAATTTATATAATTTAATTAGAGTTTCTGTTAAAAGAATACTAATTAAATTCACTGGCTCTCAGGTTTCTCAATAGCTTATTTAATGATTTTCATTAGTAAATGGCCTATCCAAATTCCTGGTATCACGCACAAAATTGGTAACCATATTGGGCCAAATAAAAATCCGAATATCTTGAAAGTTGATGAATATATACACCCCACTGTTACAAAGAAAGCACAAAAAACGAATGGTAAATAAGAATATTTTCTATTTCCTCCACCAGCATCTTTATAAGCATCCCACATAGCAAAAAAGTATAAACAAGGGTAAAACATTAGCCATAAGTAATCAGTTTGAGCAATGGCTTTTTCGATTTCTCCATGAAAACTAGAAATTATAACAACATTAAAATTTGCATTTACATTTATAAGGAATTCTAAAAATACAAAAACAATACCTTTTATTAGTTTGCCATTTAAAAATTGACCAAAGCCAGGAAGAGCAATACTCCATAGTAATACTTCTTTTGAGTTAGTCACCTAATTCAAACTCCTTACCAAGTTTCTTATAGTGTGATTATGTCAATTGTAAAAAAGGCAATCGCACTAATCATTATTCATTAAAAACTTAATTAGTTTTTTATTTTGGAAATAAAATTTAACATTACACCAACGTAACTTTAGAATGTCCTGCTTAACATAAAAAATGTGATGAAAAGTACAGTGATGGCATTTCATTTCTAAATATTAATAAACAGAGATATCCAATAAAAAGACGTGCTTCTATCAACTGTTTTTCCTCATTATAGATGAAGTTCTTGTCTCCATCGCTAGTGAGGATACCGTTCTGGTCATCCGTTTATGCCTAACACAATACCTGACTAATTTAGGAGTATTTGATATTGATAAAACTATTTTAAAAGGATTGCATTTTTACACCCTTAATGGAAATCAGGTATATAACTGGCCAATAGTTTAAGGAGTGAACCCACGTTCTATTTGTTCGTAGACCTTCGTAGATTTAAATGAATATAACGAATTGGAGGAGAATATATGCGAGCAATTGAGTACACAAAATACGGACCCCCCGACGTTCTTCAAGAGGGCACTGAAAAAGTCCCTT